>NZ_CAXVWL010000020.1:0-50858 GCF_964263785.1 Sphingomonas sp. | reverse complement strand
CCGTTCCTATCCGCGAATTACGTCGCGGACGGTCTGATGATGAGTGACGACTTCGACTTTGCTGACGAGGCGGTGGCTGAGGCCGTCGCGTTTGTCGCCGATGACAGTCGCCCTCCTACGCCGGAGGAAACAGCAGCGGCCTTAAAACAACTCAACTGATGTCCGCTTCCCACCCAATAGCGGACGTTCGATCTCTAAATCGGCGAACGGCAGCTTTCGGGATCGGCCTGCTGTTCGTTGAACGACCGATATTGGGCGCATTCCTGACGACAGTCTTGGGAACAGGTCGATGCCCAGACCGGCAACCGCTTGATGGAACGACACTAATCGCCATCTTGAGCGAATGAAGATCTTCATCAGTTCGCTTATCGCCGGTTTCGAGGACATGCGCGCCGCCGCCGTCGCGGCCGTCCGGTCGCTTGGGCATCAGCCCGTCACGGCCGAGACGTTTGATCCCGGCCTGACGTCGCCTAGGATCGCCTGTCTGAAAGGTGTGCGAGATTCGGACCTCGTGGTGATGGTGCTCGGTAGCGCCTACGGCGCGGTGCAGCCCAACTCCGATCTCTCCGCAACGCACGAGGAATGGCGCGAGGCGAAAGACAGGCGGCCCGTGATCGCCTTCGTTCAAGACGGCGTCGACCGTGACGCCCGGCAGGCCGAATTCGTCCGGGAGGTGCAGGATTGGACCGGCGGGTTGTTTCGCGGTGGGTTCCGTGACGCGGACGATCTGCGCGATCAGATGACGCGCACAATTCACAGGCTGGAGCTATCGAGCGCCACGGCCGCGGTGGACGCTACCGAGATGCTGGCGCGGGCGCAGGCGCTGATTCCGCGCGAGGATCGGGGCTTCGTGCGGATGACCGGCCCGTTGCTGCACATCGCCGTCGTCGGCGGGCCGGCCCAGACTATCCTGCGGCCGATAGAGATTGAGAAGCCGGAACTCGCCCGCATGCTCCTGCGCGAGGCCACCTATGGGGGGCATCCGGTTTTCGATCCCGCACACGGCTCGAAGCAGGATCTTCCCGCGGGGATGCTGCGACTGGTCCAGGACACCGGTGCCGAGATCCTGCTGGACGAGCGCGGATCGATACGGCTCAGCGTCCCCGTCGCAAGGGGTACCGGCATGATGGGTGCCCTGATCGAGGAGAACGTCATCGACGCCCTTGACCGTGGTCTGGCCCGTGCCGCCGATATCTTGGGCCGTATCGACGATGCACAGCGCCTCTCGCGGTTGGTGGTCGCGATATCCTTGGCCGGCAACGGGGTGATGGGTTGGCGGACGCGTGGCGAGGACGCGGCGAGCCCGAATTCAATGACCATGTCCAACGCGTTCAGTCAGGGCGAGCGCCCGCCGATCCATTTTCAGCCGCCTGACCGGCCGCGTGCCGCGCTGGAGTTCGATCGGACCCGCATGGTCGAGGATCTTGTGACGCTTTTGAAGCGGCAGTTCAGATAGATCACCCCTCGGCCAGCGGGTGTCGACGTGCTCGCTGACGGGGGCGCAGTCGACCGAGGGCTGTCGACGCGACTTCTCTCGATCAACTGAGAGTCCGGATCCCGTCGAGCAGCACGATCGTCGCGCGGCAGCCGTCCCCGGGTTACCGCTCACTTCAGCTAGACGCCCCTCGTCTTGGGAAATCGCTTGGCGCGCAGCCGGACGACACGATTTTTCCCGCGCAAGTTAATCAACCAGCCACGGTGCGTGCAACCTCGCTTCGCGACTTGCCGCGGCGCGTGGGCATTAGCCTCAGCCAGGGCCCCACGTGCACCGCGCTCATCAGGCCATACATTGTGGCCGACCTTGACGGGTATTATTCGCACGGGTCGCTCATTTGTGGGCCAATGAGCGGAATGACGCCGCATATCGCCTCGACCCGGTCCGCCCAACGCTGCAACGCTACCCGCTTCTCCTTAGCATAGCGGTATAGGTGGTAGGTACCGGCGATCCCGCCCTGCGTGCCGGAGATGTGATTAAGCACCGCCTCAGAATGCTCGAGCGGAACCTTAAGTTCGGCGCATCCCGTGGCCATTGTGCGCCGCAGGTCGTGCATCACCCAGTCCGCAACGATCCGGTTGGTCGCGCGAGCGACAAGTTCGTCGATGGCGAGTTTCGCCTTCGAGAAGCCTGAGATTGGGGTCTTGCCCGTGGTGGTCAGGATGAGGCCATCGCCCAACGTCAGCTTCCGCAGGTGCTTGAGAAGAGCCATGACCTGTCGGCTCAGCGGCACGAGGTGGACCCGCTTGTTCTTCGTGCGGGTGCCTGGGATGATCCATTCCTTCTTGGCGAGATCGATCTCGTCCCACCGGATGCCAGCGACCTCGCGCAGCCGCTGTCCCGTCAGAAGGAGCAGGAGGACAAGGGCTCCGAACTGCCAGGTGATCTTCGATGCGACGCCAACGACGAGTTTGATCTCGAACTTCTGGAGCACGCGCTCCCGCTTCGGCTCCGGGAACGGACGCTTGAGTCCGACCAGCGGATGGCTCTCAAGCTGGTCGTGCTGGATGCCCCACGTGTACATGCGACTGAGCCACTTGTAGGCTTTGTTCCCCGCCGAACGGCTCCGTTCGCCGACGTGGGCCAGCATCTTCTTGACGTCCTTATTGTCGATTTCGGTCACGAGCTGCTCGCCGAACCAAGGCCGCAGGTCGCGGTCGAAGGTGCCCTCGATGTCCTTCCGGCTGCGCAGCTGACCGGCGATGACGTGCTTCTCGATGAAGCGGTCGGCGAAGGCGCCGAACCCGAACTCGCGTCTAGCGCGCGCGGCCGCCTCCTCGGTCTCGGCCGCGAGTTGTTCGGCCATCGCCGGGTCGATGCCCGTCTCGACCACCCTGAGCATTTCCAGCGCCCGTTCGCGCGCGGCGTCGGGGGTCCAGGGCGACCCGTGCGTCCCGATCGTCAGTCGCTTCGCCGTGTTCGATTTCCCGCCGACGCGATACTGGACGACGTAGACCTTACGCCCCGACGCGGACATGACGACGCCGAAGCCCCTGACCTGGTCGTCCCAGAGCCAAGTCCGCTTGCCCTCGGCGGGCGCCTCCATCGCGTCCACCGTCCTCTTGGAAACCTTCGCCGTTGCCACCTCAGTCCTCCTGTTCCGATTGGTACTCATCCGGCACTCAGCCCGAAGGAAACGGGAGGCAACAGTGAGCAATCGAGGCTAGGATACTATCGGTCTGGCACTCAGGGAAACCCACGTCAGGCAACATTAGGCAACGCTAGCAAACACTTATCGTGGACTTGGTAAGGCTGAGGTCGTGAGTTCAATCCTCACCGGCAGCACCATTTCCCCTGACAATCGCGATTGTTCGGGCAGAATCGCGGGCGATCAGGCCGCGTTGTCGATGCCGAGTTCCCCCAGTTTGCGGTAGAGCGTCGAGCGGCCGATCCCCAGTCGCCGCGCAACCTCCGTCATGCGGCCGCGGTAGTGGCCGATGGCAAGGCGGATGACGTCGGCTTCGATGTCCTCGAGCTGGCGCATGTTGCCGTCGGGGTTGAACAGCGTGACTCCGCCCGCGGTCGGCGACGAGTGCGGGGCGATGCGGCGGGCGCCCATGCTGGCGATCTGCGGAAAGTCGGCGCGGGTGAGCGCGGCGCCTTCGCATAGCACCGCCGCGCGAAAGAGCGCGTTCTGGAGCTGGCGGACGTTGCCCGGCCAGTCGTAGCCGCCGAGCAGCTGCAGCGCATCGTCGGTAATGCCGAGCGGGCGCAGGCCCGGCTGGGTGGCGATGCGGGCGAGCAGGTGACGGGCGAGCGCGGGGATGTCCCCGGCGCGTTCGCGCAAGGGCGGAATGGTCACCTGAACGGCGTTGAGGCGGTAATAGAGGTCTTCGCGAAAGTTCCCGGCCTCGACCTCGTCGAGCAGCTTGCGGTTCGTCGCGGCGATCACGCGGACGTCGACTTCGCGGGCGTGGCGCGCGCCCAGCGGCTGGATCTCACCCGTTTGCAGGACGTGCAGCAGCTTGACCTGCGCGTCGAGCGGCATGTCGCCGACCTCGTCCAGGAAAATCGTACCGCCGTCCGCCTCGGCGAAGCGACCGACCTTGCGCTCGAACGCGCCGGTAAAGGCACCGCGTTCATGGCCGAACAGCTCGCTTTCGATGAGGTTGGGGGGGAGCGCGCCGCAATTGACTGCGGTCATCGGCTTCTTGGCGCGCGGCGACGCGGCGTGGATCGCTTCGGCAACGACCTCCTTGCCGACGCCGCTTTCGCCTTCGACCAGGACGGGAATGCGCGCGCGCGCGGCCTTGGCGGCGATGGCGAGCGCGGAACGGAAATCGGGCGCCGAGCCGACGATCTCGTCGAAGGCGAGAAGTGCGGGAATCTTCTCGGTCAGGGGGCGCAGCTCGCCAGACGACGTGCCGCCGACGGCGGTCTCGAGTGCGGCGAGCAGGCGTTCGGGGGCGAGCGGCTTGACAAGGAAATCGGTCGCGCCCGCCCGCATTGCTGCGACCGCATAGGCGACCGAACCGTTGGCGGTGAGCATCAGGATGGGAAGCGCGGGCCGGCGTTCGCGAAGTGCGGCGATGAGATCGGTTGCATCCGCGTCGGGCGCGCAGTGATCGAGCAGGATCGCGTCGAGCTGCATCCCGTCCTGCGTGCCGAGCGTCGCGATCGCCATCTCGCCATCGACGGCGAAGATCGCGCGCCAGCCCGCGCGCGCAGCGAGCGCGGCGACCAGGCGGCGCTGCGCCGGTTCGTCGTCGATCAGCAGAAGCAGGCGCTGGCCGTTGCGCGTCATGTCGTGGTCCCGTCCCCGTTCGGGACGGTCAATAGCGTAGGGCGGTAAAGGCGGACTTAAGCGGGCGGGGGCTTGAGGCGGGCGGGGCGCACGGGTAAGCGTTCATCTTACGCGATCCTGCGACGAGGTGGATGACGATGGCCGACGAGACCAGCAGCGGCAACATGAAGGGCCATGTGGCGACCTATTCCAGCGTCATCGGAATGCTGAAGTGGGGCGCAGTGGCGTGTTTCGTCATTGCCGCAGGGATCATCTGGCTGATCTCGCGGCACTGACGGCGTGAAGATCGCCGTACCCAAGGAGCAGGCCGACGGCGAGACGCGGGTGTCCGCGACTCCGGAAACGGTAAAGAAGTTCATTGCGCTCGGCGCCGACGTCGCGGTCGAGGCCGGTGCGGGCGAGGGTGCGGCGATCGCGGATGCGGCTTATGCCGCTGCGGGCGCGCGCGTCGGCGATCGCGCGCAGACGCTGGCAGGCGCGGACATCGTGCTGGGGGTGCAGGGCGCGGAGCCCGCCGGGCTGAGCGGCGTCGCACCGGGAGCGTGGGTGGTTGCGGGCCTGAATCCTTTTGGTGAGCGCGCCCGCGTGGATGCCTATGCGGCAGCTGGCTTGGAAGCGCTGGCGATGGAGTTCATGCCGCGGATCACGCGGGCGCAATCGATGGACATCCTGAGTTCGCAGTCGAACCTGGCGGGGTACAAAGCGGTGCTCGATGCGGCGGCGGAGTACGGCCGCGCGTTTCCGATGATGATGACCGCGGCGGGGACGGTGAGTGCGGCCAAGGCGTTCGTGATGGGCGTGGGCGTCGCGGGGCTGCAGGCGATCGCGACCGCCAGGCGGCTGGGGGCACAGGTATCGGCGACCGACGTGCGGAGCGCGACGCGCGAGCAGATCATGTCGCTGGGGGCCAAGCCGATCTTCGTCGAGAATGTCGCCGGCATCGAGGGCGAGGGATCGGGCGGCTATGCGGGCGAGATGTCGCCCGAATATCAGGCGGCGCAGGCCGAGTTGTTGTCGGGGCACCTCGCCAAGCAGGACATCGTCATCACCACCGCGCTGATACCGGGGCGGCCCGCGCCGCGGCTGATCTCCGACGCGCAGGTCGCGACGATGCGTGCCGGATCGGTGATCGTCGACCTGGCGGTGGAGAGCGGCGGCAACGTCGAGGGCGCGGTCGCGGGCGAGGTGGTCGAGCGGCACGGCGTGAAGATCGTGGGGCACAGGAACGTCGCCGGACGCTTGCCCGCCGACGCCAGCGCGCTGTTCAGCCGCAACCTGTACAATTTCCTGAACGCCTTCTGGGACAAGGAGGCGGGGCGGCCGGTGCTCGATGCGGAGATCGGCGATGCGGTGCGGCTGACCACGAGTGGGCAAGTGGTGAACGCCAGGCTGCTCGGCGCGTGAGCGCTGTCCTACAGGCTCGAAGGCTGTCATGCTCCGCTCGCGGGGCGTTCCCGCGCTGCGGTGGCTTGGCGTGCAATCCTATCCGTCTATGCGCGACGTTAGTGACCTTTGGAGGCTGACATGGACTTTATCGCGATCCTGTCGATCTTCGTGCTGGCGTGTTTCGTCGGCTATTTCGTCGTGTGGTCGGTGACGCCGGCTTTGCACACGCCGTTGATGGCGGTGACCAATGCGATCTCCAGCGTCATCATCGTCGGTGCGCTGATCGCGTCCGCGGCGGCGGGGTCTCCGATCGCCAAGTGGCTGGGGTTGCTGGCGGTGGTGCTGGCGAGCGTCAACATCTGCGGGGGTTGCGCGGTGACCGCGCGGATGCTGGCGTTGTACAAGAAGAAGGAGCGGCCGGTTGCCAAGTGACCGGGCGTTTGGGGGAACGGCGATGGACCATGTGGCGGTAAACCCTTGGGTAGCGCTGGCGTATCTGGTCGCGGGGGTGTGCTTCATCCTGGCGCTGCGCGGGTTGTCGAGCCCGGTGTCGAGCCAGCGGGGCAACCGGTTCGGCATGGCGGGCATGACGGTCGCGGTCGTCACCACGCTGATCACCCACGAGATCGCGAGCCTGCCCGAGATCGTCGGTGCGATCGCGATCGGTGGGGGTATGGGCTTCCTCATCGCCAAACGCATCGCGATGACCGACATGCCGCAGCTGGTGGCGGGGTTCCATTCGCTGGTCGGGCTGGCCGCAGTGCTGGTCGGGTGCGCGGCGTACCTCAACCCGGAGGCGTTCGGGATCGCGATGCTGATGGTGCCGATGATCGGCCAGCCGGTGGCGATCATCGCGCCGGTAAGCCGGATCGAACTGGGACTGGGCGTCGCGATCGGCGCGATCACCTTTTCGGGAAGCATCATCGCGTTCCTGAAGCTCAACGGCAACATGGGCGGCAAGCCGATCATGCTGCCCGGGCGACACGTCATCAATCTGGCCGTGCTGGCCGCGATCGTCGGGCTGGTCGGCTATTTCACGCAGGACCAGAGCCCGTTCGTCTTCTGGACGATCCTGGGGCTGTCGTTCGCGATCGGCTTCCTGCTCATCATACCGATCGGCGGGGCGGACATGCCGGTCGTGGTCAGCATGCTCAACTCCTATTCGGGCTGGGCAGCAGCGGCGATGGGGTTCACGCTGCACAACACCGCGATGATCATCACGGGCGCTTTGGTGGGAAGCTCGGGCGCGATCCTGAGCTACATCATGTGCCGGGCGATGAACCGCAGCTTCATCAGCGTGATCGCGGGCGGCTTCGGTGCGGAGAGCGGCGGCGGCGGCGCAGCGGCGGCGACCGACCGGCCGTGGAAGCGCGGATCGGCGGAAGATGCGGCGTTCCTGATGAGCCAGGCCGAGCAGGTGGTCATCGTCCCCGGCTACGGCATGGCGGTGGCGCAGGCGCAGCATGTGCTGCGCGAGATGGGTGACAAGCTGAAGGCCGAAGGCGTGCGCGTGAAATACGCGATCCACCCGGTCGCGGGCCGCATGCCGGGGCATATGAACGTACTGCTCGCCGAGGCCAACGTGCCGTACGACGAGGTGTTCGAGCTGGAGGACATCAATTCGGAGTTCGCGCAGACCGATGTCGCGTTCGTGATCGGCGCCAACGACGTGACCAATCCGGCGGCCAAGACCGACGAGACCTCGCCGATCTACGGCATGCCGATCCTGGACGTCGAAAAGGCGAAGACGGTGCTGTTCGTCAAGCGGTCGATGGGCGGTGTCGGCTATGCGGGGGTCGACAACAACGTCTTCTACATGGACAACACGATGATGCTGCTCGCCGACGCCAAGAAGATGGTCGAAGATATCGTCAAGGCGCTCGGCTGAGCGTGGCGGACTTCGGCGGGGGCGGCTTTGCCGTTGCGCTCGTCGGCGCGGGCGTCGGCGGGGACGTAGAGGCGGACATAGCCGGGGCGGTGGCGCTGGCAGGTGGGCGCATCGGCGAACGGGTCGCCTGGGGCGCAGTGCCGGTGAACGCGGTGGCTGTGCTGGCGATCGAAGCGGAGGGCGTCGACGACACGACGCTGGCGGACACCCTGCCAGGGCTTGCCGGGTATGCCGAAGCGCGCGATCTGGCCGTGGTTGCGACGATCGCGGCCGCGCAGATCGACCGCGTGGCGGCCGAATTGCTGGGCCCGCGCACGGTCCTCTTGTGCGCGCCGACGCTGGCCGAGCGGGTTGCGGCGTTGGCAGTGGCGGGAGGGGCGGCAAACCTGCCGGGGGTGGTTCGCGAGGGCGAGGCGGAGCGGCTGTGGCGGCTGAACGGCGAGGTGGCGCGGATCGCGGCGATGCTGGCCGGACTTGTCGAGAATCATGACGGAGGCAGCGCGGTCGAGGACCGACGCCGCAGCTACGGCGCCGCCCCAGCCGCGCCGATCGACGCGGGCGAGGTGCGTGCGACGATCCGCGCGCGGCGGTTGCGCGCGCAGTTTTTCGACATACGGCTGATCGAGGATCCCGGCTGGGACATGCTGCTCGACCTGTTCGCTGCCGAACTGGAGCGCGGGCACGTATCGGTATCGAGCCTGTGCATCGCGGCGGCGGTGGCGCCGACAACCGGGCTGCGCTGGATCACGCGCATGATCGCGGCGGGCCTGTTCGTGCGTATGCCCGATGCGGAGGACCGGCGGCGGGCGTTCCTGGTGCTGAGCCGGCCCGCGAGCGAGGCGATGCGCGCCTATGCCGGCGCGGCGGGCCGGGCTGACGCTGGTGTGACGGGTAGATGCGCTGGTAGAGGTACAATGCATCTTGACGGACATGTTCCGGCATGCTACCCTACGATACTGGGTGGGCTATTGCGGATAAACTAGCTGTCTCAAGATCGTTGCGGCGCATGGGCGGCACGTCGAGATATCGGCGGCGGGTAGCTTGCGCTCCGTCCGGCGGTTTGGCATGGTGAGAAACCCTGCGAGGGGCGCTTAGCTCAGTTGGTAGAGCGCTTCCTTTACACGGAAGATGTCGGCGGTTCGAGCCCGTCAGCGCCCACCACTCCGGGCCGCGAGGTGTGTGCGCCTCTCAAGGCGCGAGATGCGCGCCCGCCTTTCGGGCTCGAGGCGTGCGCTCTTCAGGCCGTAAGGCGTGTGCGCCGAGGTGGGATGGATCATGTCCGTTCGTCCCGAGCAGCGCGTTCGGGTGGCTGCAACCGAGCGTTAAGGGCGGGCTCGCCCAGCCGTCCCAGGCTTAGCGAGATGGCGTATTGAAGCACGTGCCATCGCGTGCCGAGCGTATCGCGGTACGAGCCTTGGCGATACGCCACGTCGCCGCACTCGATCACCCCGCAGGACAGAGGCAAAAGAGCGTCTCGCTTCACAGGGCCCGGACGAGGCGGACCACGCGGGCGAGCCAGGGGGGGTTGGCGACGATCTGCTGGCGCGCACCCGGCGCGGGGGGCAGCAGGTGGAGGCGGGCGTCGTCGCGGTCGAGGAGGCGGGCGAAGGCGAAGCGGCCGGCCGGGCGGGGGACGAGGACGTCGCGGTTCATCGCGCGCGCAAATCCGTCCGGCGCCAGCACCTCGCACCACAGGATATCGCCCGCGCGGTAATCGCCGATGCCGGCGGCCACCCGGACCGCGACCGCGCCGGGCGCCGGCTTGAACGGCAGGATCGTCTCGGCGCGGGTCGGCGCGTGCGCGCCGCGGGCGTCGAGGACCGCGGCGACGGGCAGGTCGACGCGGTCGGGCAGGGTGACCAGGTCCGCGGCGGTGACCCCCAAGGCGGCGGCGATGCGGTTGAGCCAGGCGACCGACACCGCGCGCGTGCCCACCTCCAGCCGCCCGATCTGCTGCGCGGTGGTGGGGGGCGTGCAGGCGCGCGCGACCTGTTCGAGCGTCAGGCCGCGGGCACGGCGGACTTCGCGGATGTTGGTGATCATGGCACACTCCGGCGAACCTATCTGGTTTTTAACGCTGTCCTACAGCCCAGCGGTCGTGGCAAGACCCGAGTCGCAGGAGGGACGTATGCGGCAATTGAGGGAACGGACGATCGACGCGCAGGGTGTGGTGGGCACGACGGCAGCGGCGGCAGGGGCGGCAACACGGCCGGGCGGGCGCCGGGTGAGCGTGAACGTGGCCGAATCGCCGCTGGGATGGTTGCGCGCGCGCGGGATGATCGACGCGCGGCAGTTCGAGGCGGGTGAGCGGCTGCGCGGCGATTACGAAACCGCGATGCTTGGGCCCCGGGTGACGATGCGCTGGGCGCCGCGGGTCGACGGGGGCGGGGTTGGTGGGGGTGGGGCCGGGGCAGATCCGGGCACGGTGCAGATTGCGGCCAAGCGGCGCTTCGATGCTGCGGTGGCAGCGGCGGGGCCGGGGCTGGCCGACGTGCTGTGGCGGGTGGTGTGCGCAGGCGAGGGATTGCCGGTGGCGGAGAAAGCGCTGGGCTGGCCGGCGCGCGCCGGCCGGGTGGTGCTGACGCTGGCTTTGGACCGGGTGGCAGGGCATTACGGGCTGCGGTGAGGTGCGACCAGGCGAGCGGTTCGCCTGGGGCCGCTCCCTCCCCGTCGGCTTCGCCGATGGTCCCCGTCCTCTGGTGAGGAGGAATTGATCAGTCGGCGCTTCGGCACTTGAGGAGCCGGTTCGGGGCGTATTCGGATGTAGGGGGAAGTGATCGCTATAGCGGACAGCCGCTGCCGCTGCTCTTCTTGATTACCCACCGCCGCATCGCGGTCCCCTTCCTTAAATCGGCGAGGAATGGTCGACATCCAGCGAACCGGAATTGGTGCATTCGGCGAGATGGTTCTAGGATAGCCGCGTCGCATAGAGGGAGAGCGTCCGATGATCGTCTATGGGAGCTCGCTTTCGCCGTTCGTGCGCAAGGTGCTGGCGTTTGCGGCCGAGAAGGGGGTGGCGGTCGAGGTGGTGCGGGCTGGGATGGGGCAGGGCGGGCCCGACTTTGCCGAGGCGTCGCCGTTCGCCAAGATGCCCGCGCTGCGCGATCCCGGTGCGGACGGCGGGCGCGACTTCGTGATCTCCGATTCGACCGCGATCTGCCATTACATCGAGGCGAAATATCCCGAGCACCCGTTGATCCCGGCCGGGCCGGTCGCCCGCGCACGGGTGGTGTGGTTCGATGAGTTCGCCGACACGATGCTGGCGGCGGTGGGGGGCAAGATGTTCTTCAATCGCTTCGTCGCGCCGATGGTCCTGAAGCGTCCCGGCGATCTGGGCATAGCGTCCAGGGCGGAAGCCGAGGAGCTGCGGCCGTTGCTCGATTACCTGGAGCGCGTCGTGCCCGACGAGGGCTTCCTGGTCGGCGACGCGCTGACGCTGGCGGACATCGCGGTGGCGTCGCCGTTCGTGAACCTGCATCATATCGGCTGGATGCACGACACCGCCTATTGGCCGCGGCTGGCGGGCTACGCGACGGGCATCCTGGCGCGGCCGTCGTTCGCGCCGATGATCGCGAGCGAGCAGCGGATGATAGCGGCGATGAGCGCGGCGGGGGGCTTGACGGGGAACGCGGCGGGGAACGGGACAGACGGGATGGCGGCCGGATGATGCGGTTCGACTTCGTCCATTGCCACGGCTCGGGGAACGATTTCCCGCTGATCGACGCGCGCGGGATCAAGCTGTCCGCAACGGACTGGGCGATCGTTGCGCGGGCGCTGGCGGATCGCGGCGGGCCGGTCGGCGGCGACGGGTTGCTGCTGCTGCGCGAAGGGAACGGCGATGCCGCGTTTTCAATGGCGATGTATAATGCCGACGGCAGCGAAGCGGAGACGTGCCTGAACGGGCTGCGGTGCGTGGCGCGCGCCGGGTTTGCGGCGTTGGGCGTCGATGCCGCGCGGGTCCGGTTGAAGACCAGCGTGGCGGCGGTGGCGCGCGCGGGCGATGTGGCGCCGGGAGTGTACGGGGTGCGCGAGACGGCGGGGCCGGTGTCGCTGGATGCGGCGGCGTGGCCGATGCGCGGCCATGCGCGGGTGATCGAGGCGCCGGTCGCCGAGCTCGGATCGCCGCGAGCGTTTACCGCGGTGGCGATGCCCAATCCGCATCTGGTGGCGTTCGTCGATGCGGTGGACGAGGCGGAGCTGGTGCGGGTGGGAGAGGTTTGCGAGGCGGCGCTCGACTGGCTGCCCAACCGCGCCAACGTCAGCTTCGTCGAGGTGCGCGGCGCGGACCTGTTCGTGCGCACGCATGAGCGCGGCGTCGGGCTCACCGACAGTTGCGGGAGTGCGATGGGGGCTTCGGTCTATGCGGCGTGCCTGACGGGGCGGCTGCCCTGGGACGTCGAGACCGTCGTGTTCAACAAGGGCGGGCTGGTGCGCGCCTCCGCGAGCAGGCAAGCGAGCGTGACGATCGTCGGCAATGCGACGTGGGAATATGCCGGTTCGGTCGCGGTCGACCTGGCGACGGGATGCGCGAGCGGGTTGGTCGTGACCGAGCGGTTTCCGGACGAGATCGCGGCATGGGAGCGGGTGCGATGATTGCTGCGGTATTGTTCGACATCGACGGGACGCTGATCGACAGCAACCCGCTGCACGTGGACGCGTGGGCGGAGGTGTTCGCCGACGCCGGGCATACGGTCTCGCGCGAGGACATCGCGGGGCAGATCGGCAAGGGCGGCGACAATCTGGTGCCCGCGTTGCTGCCCGGGATCGACACGGACGCGGCCAAGGCGCTGTCGGACGCGCACGGCAGCGTGTTCAAGGCGCGCTATATCGCCCGCGCCAAGCCGTTTCCCGACGCCACCGCGCTGGTCGAGCGGGTCCACCGCGACGGCGCCAAGGTGGTGCTGGCGTCGTCGGCGAGCGCGGAGGAGCTCGACCATTATCTGGGCCTGCTCGGGATCGCGGATCTGGTCGCGGCCAAGACCAGCATCGACGATGTCGAGACGTCCAAGCCCGCCCCCGACATCTTTGCCGCCGCGCTGAAGAAGGCGGGGGTGAGCGCGGATCAGGCGGTGGCGGTGGGGGACACGCCGTACGACGTCGCCTCGGCGGCGGGCGCGGGGATGGGGACGGTGGCGGTGCTGTCGGGCGGGTTTTCGGAAGGCGTGCTGCGCGAAGCGGGGGCGACGGCGGTGTACCGCGATGTGGCGGCGTTGCTGGCCGGATATGCGGAGTCGGTGCTGGCGGGATGAGGCGCGCCAACGCCTGCGAGTGGCTGGTGAAGATCGCCTTTATCGGTAGCGCGAACGGTTGACGCCCGGTCGCAACACGTCGAGCCGCTCGGCGGCGTGCGAAGGACGCTTCACTCGACAAGCGAGCTTTACGCCACGCGTGCTGGTGATCATGTACCTGACAAAGCGTCATGATCGGTCTACGCCGTATGGCTACAGGCCGACAATCAAGACTACAGAGGTGAGAATTGCTGCATGCGTGGCTAGTATCAAGTCCTTTAGCTTTAAGGAGTTGATCCCCCGGATAGCGGAAGCTATCTTCGGGGCGCTGGCTCGAGAGCAGCAGCGGTTTTAACGAGATCGCTCAAGTAATTCTGATACAGAGCTGCAAACACGTGCGGCTTGTCGGGAGCAAGCGCTTTTCCCCGAAAACATATGGGAACATCGTAAATATCACCATGCCTTTTGCCTAGAACGCGCCAGAGTACTACCACGCCGCCTGTAGTATCGACCTGATTTCCTTCTTCGGACATGAGTATGCTGGGTGGAAGAGTATGCCCCTTTGCGTCAACGTTTATTGTTTCTTCAAGAACGAAAACTCTACCAGGCAACGACCTCTGACCGAGTCTGACGCCAAGCATTCTACTTGCGCTGTGCGCATTGGCATTTCGCGCTTGATACATGTATTTTAAAAATGGCTCATTTCTCATCTCTCGTTTTAAATTACCATACCATTGCCTGAGCTGCGGCGAGCCTTTTGATCCCGCTTCTAACGCGTGGATAACGGCTCCTGTGTTTGACATGAAATCCGACCAAATCATCTTAAATTGGTTGAAGTCGTATGGTCGAAGCATATTGTGATAGGCGGCTAAGGCCATATGGAGCCGCTGGTTTGCACGATGCAAAACCACCACGGGGAAAGCGTAAGCCATGTGGAGTCCTGAAGACGACGTACTCCGCAGAATGCTGAGCACCTTGCTAAAGCCGCACGAGAAGCCGCCAGTGTCAAGCGAACCCCGCCAGCAGGGCGCCTGATCAGTGATTGATCGCTTGGCTTCTTAGCCCAACGGGTGTCACAGGCGCCGCCTTGAAATTTGCGTTTGCGGTCCAGTGGTGGGTGCTTAGGCTTCAACACCACGAATCCGTCGATAGGTCAGACGCTTGCCGATAATGCCGAGCGGCGTCAGTTCCGCGCGCCAGTCGTCGTTCACGCCGTAACCCATGCGGTCGATGGCGGGGAAGCCTAGGAAGCCGCGGTAGCAGACCGCGAGGACGCGGGGATGTTCGTCGGGCTCCTCGACCGGATAGCGGCCGCATCGAGATGACGGATCCCGCTAAACCCGCTCCACCGCATTGACCGCATCGGCCGCGCGCAGGGCCGCCATCAGTCGCATGAGTTGGTGCAGGTCGTGGACCTCGACGTCGATGGTGTTGGTGTGGAAGCCGGTGTCGCGGTTGTCGAGGCGCAGGTTGATGATGTTGGCCTTGTGCGCGCCGATGATCGTCGCGATCACGCCGAGCGCACCGGGTTCGTTCCTGACCTCGATCGAGATGCGCGCGACCGCGCCCTCGGTCTCGCCCCAGGACACGTCGACCCAGTCGGTCTCGCCGTCGGCGCGGTCGGCGAGCTCGGTGAGCACCGCGCAGGCGATCGCATGGACCTCGATCCCCGCATCGGGGCGCCTGAGGCCAACAATGCGGTCGCCGGGCACGGGGTGGCAGCATTGCGCGAGGTCGTAGGCGACCCCCGGGGTCAGCCCGCGGATCGAGATCGCGCTCTTCTGCGGCGCCAGCGCGTGGCCGGCATCGCCGCCCGCCGCGCCCGGCATCAGCGCCTCCATCACCTGCGCGTCCGACAGCGTCCTGCGCGCGATCGCGATCAGCAGCGCGGGCTCGTCCGCCAGTTTCAGGCGCTTCAAGGCATGGTCGAGCGCCTCCGCGCCGATCTGCGCGGGCAGGCGGTGGACGATGTCGTCGTAGAGCTTGCGCCCGAGCTTCAATTGCTCGTCGCGCTCGGTGTGGCGCAGATGGCGGCGGATCGCGGCCAGCGCCTTGCCGGTGATCGCGAAGTTGAGCCAATTGGGCTGCGGCGTCTGTCCCTTGGAGCGCAGAATCTGGACCTGGTCGCCATTCTCGATGATCGTCTTCAGCGGCACCACCCGGCCGTTGATCTTGGCGCCGACAGCCTGGTCGCCCAGGTCGGTGTGGACGCCGTAGGCGAAGTCGACCGGGGTCGCGCCCTTGGGCAGCTGGATCAGCTCGCCCTTGGGGGTGAAGGCGAAGATGCGATCCTGGTACATCGCCATGCGGGTGTGTTCGAGCAGCTCTTCGGGGCTGGCGGCGGTATCAAGGATCTCGACCAGGTCGCGGATCCAGCTGGTCTGGTTCCCCGCCTTGACCTTGTCCTTGTACGCCCAGTGCGCGGCGACCCCGAACTCGGCCTCGGCATGCATCTCGGGGGTACGGATCTGGATTTCGATGCGCGCATTGTCGGCATGGATCACCGAGGTATGCAGCGAGCGGTAGCCGTTGCGCTTGGGGGTCGATATATAATCCTTGAACCGCCCCGGCACCATCGGCCAGCGCCGATGGATCAGCCCCATCGCGCGGTAGCAATCCTCGACCGTGGGCACGATCGCGCGAAACGCCATGATGTCGGAGAGCTGCTCGAAACTGATGTGGCGTTCGGCCATCTTGCGCCAGATCGAATAGGGATGCTTCTCACGCCCCTCGACGTCCGCGCCCGCGATGCCGCCGCGCGACAGCAGCAGCGTCAGCCCCGACGCGATCCGCGCGATCTTGTCGCCGCCGCCCTCCTTCAGCTGCGCCAGGCGGCGGGCGATCGATTCATAGGCGTCGGGCTCGATCTGCGCAAAGGCGAGCGTCTGCATCTCCTTCATGAATTCGTACATGCCGATCCGCTCGGCGAGCGGCGCGTAGATGTCCATCGTCTCGCGCGCGATGCGGCGGCGCTTCTCGGGCTTGGCGATATGATGCAGCGTGCGCATGTTGTGCAGCCGGTCGGCAAGCTTGACCAGCAGCACGCGGATGTCGTCGGACATCGCCAGCAGGAACTTGCGCAGGTTCTCCGCCGCGCGCGCGGTCTCGGTCTGCGCCTCGATCCGGCTGAGCTTGGTCACCCCGTCGACGAGGCGCGCGACCGACGCGCCGAAGATGCGCTCGATCTCCTCGGACGTCGCGACGGTATCCTCGACCGTGTCGTGCAGGATCGCGGTGGCGATCGTCTCGTCGTCGAGGTGGAGCTCGGTGAGGATGCCCGCGACCTCGATCGGGTGCGAGAAATACGGGTCGCCGCTCGCGCGCTTCTGGGTGCCATGCGCGTTGACCGAGAAGACGTAGGCGCGGTTGAGTAGCGCCTCGTCGGCGTCCGGATCGTAGTCTAATACTCGATCGACGAGTTCATATTGCCGCAGCACGGACCCTCAATGGGGTGCGACGCCGCGGCATTGCAACACAATCTTGGAGCTTACTTCGCGGCGACCGAAACCGACCGGTTCGCAACCTTGGCATTGCACCTGGCAAGCGCGTCGGCGTCGAGCGGCTTGCCCGCGACCGAGAAGCCGGCGAGCGGCCCGGCGCGATCGGCGACCAACCGGCACAGGATCGCGGGCCGCTCGGGCGCTTGCGACGCGACGAACGACGCGCCCTGCACGCGCCACGCCGCGCTGCGCGTGACCAGCGCGGTCTGCGCGGGCGCCGCGACGGGGGTGGCGACGTAATAGGCCGCGGCCTGCGCATGCGCGGCCGTGGTCGCGGCAGCGGTCGCGGCAGCGGTGGCGACGAATGCGGCGGCGAACGAGAGCACGGCGGCGGTGAGCGTCCGGGTGTTCATGGCCTTTTCCTAAAATTAGGTTGCTGAACGCTACTTACCCTTACAGGTTGCTAGTTGCAACTGGAAACGTATATTTATCTGGGTCGGTTTCGCGAAACTCGGTTAGGCTGGCGCGTTGAACGGGCAAGAGGACGAACGATGCGCGAATTGCGCGAGCCGTTGATGGAATGCAGCCTGCCCGCGGCGCTCGAGGCGGTCGGCGAGCGCTGGTCGTTCCTGATCCTGCGCGCGTCGTTCAACGGGCTGCACCATTTCGAGGAGTTCCTGTCCGAGCTGGGCATTGCGCGCAACATCCTGGCCAACCGGCTCGCGCGGCTGGTCGAACACGGCATCCTCAAGCGCGAGGCGATGGCGGTCGACCGGCGCAGGATCGAATACCTGCTGACCGACAAGGGTTTCGCGCTGCTCCCGACGATGATCGCGATGCGGCAATGGGGCGAGCGCTGGGAGACGTGCGTTCCCGCCTTCCCGATCCTGGTCGACGACCGCGACCGGCGGCCGATTCAGCAGGTTTCGGTGCTGTCGCACGACGGCCGCGTGCTGGGGAAGCACGACCTGATCTGGGCGCTGCCGGGCGATGTGGCGGCGGATATGGACGCGGTTGCGGCGGCGTAGGGTTCAGGTCCGCTCGACCTCGTCCTCGCCCGCGCGCTGCTCCGGCACCGGCCGATGCCCCCAGCGGATCAGCGCCCAGCCGCGCTCGTGGAAATAGAACAGGAAGATCTTGGTGAACACCTCGGTCCCCGCGATCGCGCCCGCGGTCTTGGCGCTGCCGGAGAAGATCATTCCCAGGATAAAGGTGTCGATGCTGCCGATGGTGCGCCACGACACCGCCTTCACGAAGCTGCGCGGATGGCTCTCGAGCCCACGGAACAGGAACATGGCTTAGCCGCGCCCGCGATCGTGCATCATCCGGCGGCCTGCCCGATGAAATTCGGTGCGGGGGTGTTGACCCCCATCGATTGCAGGTAGCGCTTCACGTTGCGGGCCGCCTGGCGCAGCCGCTGCTCGTTCTCGACCAGCGCGATGCGCACGTACCCCTCGCCATTCTCGCCGTAACCGACGCCCGGCGCCACCGCGACCTTGGCGTGGCTGAGCAGCTGCTTGGAGAATTCCAGGCTGCCCAGATGCGCGACCGCAGGCGGTAGCGGCGCCCAGGCGAACATGCTTGCGCGCGGGGACGGGATGTCCCACCCGGCGCGCGCGAAGCTCTCGACCAGCACGTCGCGGCGCTTGTGGTAGAGCTGGCGGTTGGTCTCGACGATGTCCTGCGGCCCGTTGAGCGCCGCGCAGGCTGCCGCCTGGATCGGGGTGAACGCGCCGTAATCGAGGTACGACTTCACCCGCGTCATCGCCGCGATGAGCGTCGGGTTGCCGACCGCAAAGCCGATCCGCCACCCGGCCATGCTGTACGTCTTGCTGAGCGAGGTGAATTCGACCGCGACGTCCTTGGCGCCCTCGACCTGCAGGATCGAGGGGGTCGGATTGCCGTCGTAATAGAGCTCCGAATAAGCGAGGTCGGAGATGACCCAGACCTCGTTGGCCTTCGCCCACGCGACCAGACGCTCGTAGAAGGCCAAGTCGACGGCTTCGGCGGTGGGGTTCGACGGATAGTTGACGACCAGGATCGACGGCCGTGGCACGGTGAACGCCATCGCGCGCTCGAGGCTTGCGAAATACGCCTCGTCCGGGGTCGTCGGCACCGCGCGGATCGTCGCGCCCGCGATGATGAAGCCGAAGGTATGGATCGGGTAGCTCGGGTTGGGCGCGAGCACGACGTCGCCGGGCGCGGTGATCGCGGTGGCCAGGCTGGCCAGCCCTTCCTTCGATCCCATCGTCACCACCACCTCGCGCTCGGGATCGAGATCGACACCGAAGCGCCGCCCGTAGTAATTCGCCTGCGCGCGACGCAGCCCAGGAATCCCCTTCGACTGCGAATACCCGTGCGCGTCGGGCTTGCGCACCACCTCGACCAGTTTCTCGATCACGTGGGGCGGGGGGGGCAGATCGGGGTTGCCCATTCCCAGGTCGACGATGTCCTCCCCGCTCGCCCGCGCCGCCGCCCGCATGCCGTTGACCTCGGCGATGACGTACGGTGGCAGGCGCTTGATGCGGTAGAAGTCGTCGGACATGGTTCGGCCCTTTCGGGGGGTGCTGTACCGGGTGCGGCGCGCTGGCGAAAGCGATTGTGGGTTCGCTACGAACTCTCCACCTGACTCTGCGTCACCCCGGAACAAGTCCGGAGTGACGAAATTGCGTGTATGCTCGATGGCCGGGTGGCGGGCTTACCGGAATCGCTCCGCCCAAACCGCAACGTCTTCGCTTCCGCCGCTGCTGCGACAGCGTTACAGCGCAATCAACAGGAAGAGGGTGCCCGATGTCCGACTCGTCCGAGCGCGAAAGCGATGCAGCGCCGCAGATGCCCACCTTCGTGGATCCCGCGACCATCGAGCGCACGGGCCAATTCTGGCTCGACGGCCTCAATCTGTGGCAGCAGATGCTCAGCCCCAAAGGCGAGGAGCCCGAGGCGCAGGCGACGGACAAGCGGTTCAAGGCGCCCGAGTGGCACGACAATCCGTGGTTCGATTTCGTCCGCCGCAGTTATCTGACCCTGTCCGATCACCTGCTTCGCGGCGTCGACGCAGTCGAAGGCGTCGGCGACAAGCAGAAGGAACAGATGCGCTTTGCCGCGCGCAGGTTCGTCGACGCGATGAGCCCGGCCAACTTCCCGCTCACCAACCCGCAGGTCCTGGCCCGCGCGGTCGAGACCAAGGGCGAGAGCCTGATGGCGGGTTTGAAGCATCTGCTCGCGGACATCGAAAAGGGCCAGCTGACCCACACCGCCGCGGACGCGTTCGAGGTCGGGCGCAACCTGGCGACGACGCCGGGCAAGGTGGTGAAGCGCACGCCGCTCTACGAACTGATCCACTACACGCCGACCACAGAACAGGTCGGCGCGGTGCCGCTCGTCATCTTCCCGCCGTGGATCAACCGCTTCTACATCCTCGACCTGACGCCCGAGAAGAGCTTCATCCGCTGGGCGGTGGGGCAGGGGCTGTCGGTGTTCATGGTGTCGTGGAAATCCGCGGATGCGACGATGAAGGACGTGATCTGGGACGATTACGTCGCCGCGCAGCGTGACGCGATCGACGCGGTGCGCGACCTGCTCGACGTGCCCGCGGTCCACACCATCGGTTATTGCGTCGCGGGCACCACGCTCGCCGCGACGCTCGCGCTGATGGCGGCACGAGGGGAGGGGCACCGGGTGGCGAGCGCGACCTTCTTCACCGCGCAGGTCGATTTCGCCGCGCCGGGCGAGCTGGCGCATTTCGTCGACGACGATCAACTCGCCGCGATCGAGAAGCTGTCGCCCGACGGCTTTCTCGATGGGCGCTACCTGGCGCTCACCTTCAACCTGCTGCGCGGGCGCGACCTGATCTGGAACTACGTCACCAACAACTACCTGCTGGGTCAGGACTACAAGCCGTTCGATCTGCTTCACTGGAACGGCGACACGACCAACCTGCCCGCGAAATGGCATGGGAGCTATCTGCGCGACCTGTACCGCGACAATCTGCTGGTCGAGCCCGGGCGGTTGACGGTCGATGGCACCCCGCTCGATCTGTCGAAGGTCGAGACCCCCGCCTATGTCCAGGCGGGCCGTGAGGACCATATCGCGCCTGCCGAGAGCGTGTGGCACCTGACCCACCGGCTGTCGGGCCCGGTGCGCTTCGTGCTGGCTGGATCGGGGCACATCGCGGGCGTCGTCAACCCGCCAGCGGCCGGCAAATACCAATATTGGACAAACGACACGAAGGTGACATCGCTGGAGTCGTTCGTCGCGGGGGCAACCGAGACCAAGGGCAGCTGGTGGCCCGACTGGATCGCGTGGCTGGCGGGCATCGATGGCGCGAAGGTTCCGGCAACCGGGGTGCGGATACCGGGCAGCAATGGGCGCGCGACCTTGGGCGACGCACCGGGAGACTATGTCCGCGCCCGCTGACCGTCAGATGCTGCGCTGCACAAGATTCACCTTGACGTTCGCGTAAGCTCCATTATGTTGCAGTGCAGCAAGCAGGAGCGGATCATGGCCGACGAATTCATCAGCGCGGGCGCGGACGACGGTCAGTCGATTCCGGCGATGCTCGCTGCGACGCCCTCGGCCAAGAAGCCACGCATCAAGGCGAAGCCGATGGCCGACGCGCCCATCGCCGAATCGCCGCTCGCCACGCTGATCGAGGCAGAAGCCGAGATCGAGGCAGCGCTCGCAAGCGAGGCGGCCCTCTCAAGCGAGACGGCACTGGCCGACATCGCGGCGACGTCTGTGCCCGAACCCGAGATCACCCCCGAAGTTACCCCAGCAATCCCCGCGGCCGCGCCAGCGTCCGCGCCGCCCGCCGCGGTTCCGGCGGACAGCCAGAAGGAAACCGTCATGGCCACGACCATCGAGAACGTCACGACCGACACCAATGCCAAGGCGCAGGCGATGTTCGCCGACGTCAATGACCGCGCCAAGGGCGCGATGGCCAAGAGCGCAAAGGCGTTCGAGGACATGAACGCGTTCGGCAAGGGCAACGTCGAAGCGCTGGTCGAATCGTCGAAGATCGCCGCCAAGGGCATCGAGACGCTCGGCCAGGACGCCGCCGAATTCGCGCGCAAGTCGATCGAGGACGCGACCGCCGCGATGAAGACGCTCGCCACCGTCAAGTCGCCGACCGAGTTCATGAAGCTCCAGGGCGACTACATGCGCTCGGCGTTCGACGCGATGGTTGCGGAGACCTCGCGCTCGACCGAGACGATGTTGAAGCTCGTGGGTGAGGTCGTTCAGCCGATCTCGAACCGCGTCGCGGTTGCCGCCGACACGATGAAGATCGCGGCGTAAGCCACGCTTCGGTCCGAATGGAAGGAGCGGTCGCCCGACGGGGCGGCCGCTCTTTTCGTATGTGCGTGCGCCCGAGCCCTTTCCTACACCCGCACGATGTCCTATTTTGCGGACCACCATGAATCTGCGAACTCAGAATATTGCCGAGAGGCCGATCGGCATGGCCGAACGCCGCGGCGGCGGCCGGAGCGACGACCGCGAGGACGAGGGGACCGGCACCGGGCTCGCCACCCGCACGCGTACCAAGACCAAGCAGCCGACGCCGTATCGCGTGCTGATGCTCAACGACGATTACACGCCGATGGAGTTCGTCGTCCTTTGCCTGCAGCGCTTCTTCCGGATGGATATGGAGGCGGCAACGCGGGTTATGCTCCACGTCCACCAGAAGGGCGTCGGCGTCTGCGGTACGTTCAGCTACGAGGTCGCCGAGACCAAGGTCGGCCAGGTAATGGACTTTGCGCGCGCCAACCAGCATCCGCTGCAATGCACGTTGGAGAAGGCGTAAGTCTTTGAAATCCCCTGAACCGCGCGCAGCGGACAGGTGTCGTTGGCCTCACCTTAGCCTAACCTTTGCGTCGATCGGGCGCACGCGGTAGACGGCGCGTCATGGACCGTATCCTCATCCGTGGCGGCAATCGCCTGTCCGGCCGCCTACCGATCTCGGGCGCGAAGAACGCCGCGCTCACCCTGATGCCGTGCGCGCTGCTCACCGACGAGCCGGTGACGCTGCGCAACCTGCCGCGGCTCGCCGATGTCGACGGCTTCGGGCATCTGCTCAACCAGCTTGGCGCGTCGACCGCGATCCAGGGTACGCGGCCCGAGGACTTCGGCCGGGTGATGACGATCCGCGCCGGTGCGCTGACCTCGACCGAGGCGCCCTATGACATCGTCCGCAAGATGCGCGCCTCGATCCTGGTGCTCGGGCCGATCCTGGCGCGGGCGGGGGAGGCGCGGGTGTGGCTGCCCGGCGGTTGCGCGATCGGCAACCGACCGATCGACCTGCACTTGAAAGCGCTGGAGGCGATCGGCGCGACGATCGAGCTGGCGGCGGGTTATGTGAAGGCTTCGGCACCCGGAGGACGATTGAGCGGCGGGCGCTACCGCTTTCCGGTGGTGTCGGTGGGGGCGACCGAGAACGTCGTCATGGCGGCCGCAACGGCCAAGGGCTCGTCGGTGATCGAGAACGCCGCGCGCGAGCCCGAGATCGTCGACCTGTGCCGCTGCCTGATCGCGATGGGCGCGCGGATCGAGGGCGTCGGCACCGAGACGCTGGAGATCGAGGGCGTCGACCGGCTCCACGGCGCGACCTATGCGGTGATGCCCGACCGGATCGAGGCGGGCAGCTATGCCTGTGCCGCGGCGATCACCGGCGGCGACCTGGACCTGATCGGGGTTGCAGAGGACGACATGCGCGCCACGCTGGACGCGCTGATCGATGCGGGCGTTTCTGTGACCCCGCACAAGGACGGTATCCGCGTCGCGGCGTCGGCACCGCTCGGCCCGCTGACGCTGTCCACCGCGCCCTTTCCGGGCTTCGCGACCGATATGCAGGCGCAGTTCATGGCGATGCTGTGCAGGGCCGAGGGTGCAAGCGTGCTGACCGAGACGATCTTCGAGAACCGCTACATGCACGTTCCCGAGCTGGCGCGGATGGGGGCGGACATCCAGGTCCATGGGCGCACCGCGGTGGTCAAGGGCGTTTCCACCCTCGTCGGCGCGCCCGTCATGGCCACCGACCTGCGCGCGTCGATGAGCCTGATCCTCGCCGGGCTTGCGGCGGAAGGCGAGACCTCCGTCGCCCGCGTCTATCACCTCGATCGCGGCTACGAGCGGCTCGAGGAGAAATTGTCGGCGGTCGGCGCGGACATCGAGCGGGTCAGCGACGGGTGACGTTTACGGTTCGTTAACCTTTTCCGTTTAGGAATTGTTAATGCGGCGGGGGTGACCTGACGCGACCATCCAGGTTCGGGAGAAATCCATGTTTCGCGCTGCGCTCGCGCTCGCCATGACGTCCTGCGCCCTCACCGGTTGCGCAGCGCGGACGCCGCGTCCGGTTGTCACCGTCGAAACCGTGGCGCAGCCGACCGGCTGGCGCGCGATCGCCTCGGCGAGCGACCAGCAGCAGATCGACGCCTTGCCTGCAACCTGGGCGCGCGCGCTCGCCGCGGTTCCGCGCCGCGCGCAGGCGAAGCTGCGCGCCGAGACGAAGCTGGTCGAACCCGCCGCCGCGCTGGAGCTGCCCGCGCCGCCGCCCGGCCCGTATCGCTGCCGACTGGTGCGCTTCGGCGGTCGGGCGGGCATCGCGACCTTCGCCCCAGACTTCTGCTACGTCGACGGCGGCGAGAAGGGGGTGTCGTTCACCAAGCAGACCGGCAGCAACTTGCCCGGCGGCTGGCTCCACCTCGATACCGCGACGCGGCAAGTGTTTCTCGGCAGCTTGCGGCCCGCCGGGGCGAGCGGTGCAGCGGCTTATGGCGACGACGCCGCGCAGGATGTCGCCGGGGTCGTTGAGCGGGTATCGCCCTTTCGCTGGCGGTTGGTGCTGACGCGGGCGGGCAAGGGCGCGCTGCTCGACGTGTACGAGCTGGTGCCGGTGCCGCCCGAGGTTCCGGGGGCGACACCGGCGGTGCCTGGCGAAAAGTAGCTCAGGCGATCCGTTCGGGCATCTCTGCGGCATCCTCGGCGATGGCGTCGGCGGGGGCGACCGCTTCCCAGGGGAAGACGAACCAGTCCTTTGTCTCGCGACGGTCGATCGCCCGCGCTGCGTAATCGACGCGCTGCGCCGAGCTGACGTTGTCGATCAGTGTCGCGAAGCGGATCGCGCCATCGACCGCGCCCGCTTCGGCCAGCGTGTCGCGGAGCATGCCGATTGTCCGGCCCGAATCGTTGATGTCGTCGACGAACAGCAGCCGCTCGCCCGCCTGCGTCCGCGCCGCCAGCCGGACGAGGACGTCGTCGGCGAAGTCCTTGACCTGTGCAGACAAGTCGCAGCTGAGCGTCGGCAGGCCGGTCGCGTGGCTGAGGAACACCGCCGGCACCAGCCCGCCGCGACCGATGCCGATCAGGAACGCCGGCTGCCAGTCGCCGTCGCTCGCAAGCGCCGCCGCCAGCGTGCGGATGTCGGCGACGAAGTCGTCGTGGGGGACGATGGCGAAGACCGGCATCAGATCGCCGCCAGCGCCTGTTCGAAGTCCGCGATCAGGTCGTCGGCGTCCTCGACCCCGATCGAAATTCGGACCAGATTGTCGGTGATGCCGAGCGCCTGCTTGCGCGCGTCGGCGACCGAGAGGTGCGTCATCGACGCCGGGTGGCTCGCCAGCGTCTCGGTGCCGCCGAGGCTGACCGCGAGCTTGGCGATGACCAGCGCGTCGAGAAAGGCGAACGACTCCTTCTCGCCTCCGTTGAGGAACAGCGAGAAGGTCGATCCCGCGCCGAGGCAATGGCGGCGGTAGATATCGGCCTGCCGCTCCATGCCGGGCTCGTCGGCGAGGAAGCCGAGATAGCCGACGCGCTCGACCTTGGGATGATCGCGCAGATACTCGCACACCTTGACCGCGTTCTCGCCCGCCCGGCTCATGCGAAGCTCCAGCGTCTCCAGCGACCGCAGCAGCATCCACGCGGTGTTGGGATCGGTGATCGTGCCGATCGTGTTGCGCATCGAGCGGATGGTGTCGATGTGCGCCTTCGACCCGAGCACGCCGCCCGCGACGAGGTCGGAATGGCCGCCCGCGTATTTGGTCAGCGAATAGACCACGATGTCTGCGCCGTGATCGAGCGGGCGGTGCCAGATCGGCCCCAGGAAGGTGTTGTCGATCGCGATCGGCGGCTTCTGACCGGTAAAGATCGCATCGCGGCTGGCGGCGACGGCCTCTACGTCGACCAGCGCGTTGGTCGGGTTGGCGGGCGATTCGAGGTAGATCAGCGCGACGGTGCCGGTCGCCGCTTCGGTCATCACCGCGTCGATCTCCTGGCGGGTGGCGCCTGCCGGAAAGTCGAGCCACTTGACCCCGAACTTGCCGAGCACGCGCGCGATCAGCGTCTCGGTCGCGGCGTAGAGCGGGCCGGAATGGACGATCGTGTCGCCGGGCTTGACCATCGCCAGGAACAGGGTGGCGATCGCCGACATGCCGCTGGAGAAAGCGAGCGCATCCTCAGCGCCTTCCCAGACGCCGAGCCGGTCCTCGAGGATTTCCTGGTTCGGTCCGTTGAAGCGCGAATAGACGAGGCCCTCCGAACCGCCGGGGCGCTTGCCGGTGACGCCCTCGAAATGCCGCTTGCCCGCGGCGGCGTTGGGAAACACGAAGGTCGAGGTCAGGAAGATGGGTGGCTTCAGCGATCCCTCGGACAGCGCCGGGTCGTAGCCGTGGCCCATCATCATCGTCGAGGGTTTCAGCGTGCGCCCGGCGATCGTCTTGGGCGTGGTCGCCCGGGGCTGCGGCGCGCCGCCGCTCAAGTCCGATTCGGTCTGGTCAGGGGTGTCGTTCATGTCAGTCTCCAATCGGCGACGCTTCACACATTGCACGCCCGTTCGGCAATTCCGTTACTCGTACCTGAAACTTTATTACACCGTTCGGCAACGGTCGTGACGACGCGAGAAGGCGTTGGCACACACTATGCGAGCGTAAAGCTACGCTCACCCGAGCGTGTAGGACAGCCCCGTCGTCAAAGGCCGATGATCGCGATCTGGCGGCCGTACTGGGGCTCGCCGCGGTGGGTGGCGCGGCGATAGCTGTAGAAGCGGGTGTCGTCGGCATAGGTGTCGAGTCCGAGCGCATCGACGCGGCGGACTCCTGCGGCGGCGAGGCGCTGCGTGACGTAGGCTTCGAGGTCGAAGCGGTGATGGCCATCGCGAGCGGGGGCGAAAAAGCGCTCGTTTTCCGGGTCGGCGTCCGCAAAGCGGCGCAGGAAGGCGTCGTCGACCTCGTAGCTGGCGCGTGCGATGCACGGGCCGATCGCGGCGACGATGCGGGTGCGATCCGCGCCGAGCGCCTCCATCGCGGCGACGGTCGCGTCGGTGACCCCTGCCAGTGCGCCCTTCCAACCGGCGTGGGCTGCGCCGACTACCCCCGCAGCGCGATCGGCGAAGAGGACGGGCGCGCAATCGGCGGTGAGGATGCCGAGCGCGAGCCCCGGGCGGGCGGTGACGAGCGCGTCGCCACGGGGGCGCGCGTCGGGCGCGGTCGCGATCGTGACGACGTCGGCCGAATGGACCTGGTAGCCGGTGACGAGGCACCCGCCCGGCAGCACCGCGGCAAGCGCACGGGCGCGGTTCTCCGCGACGGCGGCGGGATCGTCGTCCGACCCGAGGCCGACGTTGAGCCCCGCCATCGCGCCCGTCGACACGCCGCCGCGGCGGCCGAGGAAGGCGTGCGCCACGCCTTCGAGCGCGGGTGAGCGGATCGTCGCCACGTTCACAGGGCGAGACGCATGATGAGGTCGCGGTCGACCTGCCTGCCCGTCTGGAATGCGTAATCGCCGACCTGGACGAAGCCGTAGCGTTCGTAAAAGCGCCTGGCGCGGGCGTTCTCCTCCCAGACGGTCAGGACGAGCGAGGCCGCGTCCGCCCGACGCGCGGTGTCGATCACCCAGGCCATCAGCGCCTGCGCAATGCCCGCGCCGTGCCAGGGGGTGGCGACGTAGAGTTGGCTCAGCTGGACCGCGTGCGCGCCGACGATCGCTTCGTCGAGCCAGAGCGGCGAGAGCTTGGCGTAGGCGGCGATGGCCTCGCCTGCGAGCGCGAGGTGAAAGCGGTGCGCGTGGTCGGCCAGGTCGCGCAGCAGCGTTCCGCGAGAGCCGTAGGCACCGTCGAGGTAGAGCGCCATGTCCCCGGCGGAGCAGCTGTGCTGGAAGGTCTCGACCCAGATCCGGCGGGCCATGGCGTCCAGGAGGGGGCCGTCGGCGGGGCGGGCGTCGCGGTAGGTGATCGGGTTCTGCAAATTGGCCGTCCTCTTTCGTTGCCCGGCCTCGAACCGAAGTACCGCGTGTTGCCCCGGGGCAGAAGAAGAAGCGGGACCCCGGGTCAAGTCCGGGATGACGAGAAGGGGGTCAGCGCCGCCCGCTTTCAGGCAAAACCCGCGGGGTGCGGCCAGGCGGGTGCGGTGACAGCCAGCGCCTTGAAGAGGGTTCCCATGCCGGCGACCAGCCGCTCGCGGTCCTGCGCGAGTTGCTCGCCGCGCTCGGGTGCGGCCTTGAACAGCGCGGCGACGCGCGCGTCGATGCCGAGCGCGGTGAGCAGCGCGCCTTGCTCGACCGGCCCCCAGGCGACCGCGCCCGAGGCCTGGGCGGCGGCGGCGAGCGTGGTGAAGTCGACGTGGGCGGACAGGTCGACCTCGCCCGGCGTCTCGAACGGATTGGCAAAGGCGTGGCCGCGTACCGCCTGCAGGGTTTCGCCGAGGCGCGGGCCTTCGTGGCCATAGTCGACGACGAGGCAGGCACCGCCTTGCTTCGCCACGCGATCAGCGAGCGTCCGCATCGCCGCGACCGAGGCGGGCGACACTTCGAGCACCGCGCCCGCCGGGGCGTCGCGGAGCGGGGTGGGGATCACGTCGTCGGGGATCGGGGGGCCGGCGATCGGCAGGAAGAGGGTGTCCTGGCAAGCGACCAGCCGCTCGCGCCATTGCGCGCCGCGGACCAGCTGGCGGATTGGCAGCGCGTCGAAGAATTCGTTGGCGACGACGATCAATGCGCTGTCTTGCGGGAGGGTGTGGACCGAATCGTGCCAGGTCGCGTCCGCCACGCGCTCGCCTTGCGCCTGGCGCAGGATGGGACTGGTCTCGACCAAATGGACCGCGGGCGTGAACCCCGCCTTTGCCATCGCGCGGCGCGCGTCGGCGGCGAGCGTGCCACGGCCGGGGCCTAGCTCGACCCAGGCCGTGTCGGGACGGCCTGCGCGGTCCCAAAGGTCGGCGCACCACAGGCCGATGAGCTCGCCGAACATCTGGCTGATCTCGGGGGACGTGATGAAATCGCCTGCCGTCCCCAGCGGGTCGCGGGTGGCGTAATAGTGCGCGTTCGCGGCGGCCATGAACTGCGACACAGGCATCGGTCCGGCCATGGTGATTGCGCGGGCGAGGCGGTCGGCGAGGGGGGGAAGGGTCATCCTTACCCTCTTAACCTCTCCGAGCTTGCTCGGGGAGGGGGACCGGCGAAGCTGGTGGAGGGGCCGGATCCAGGCGACTGAAGTGCGGGCGCGTCCCCTCCACCACACGGCGATCGCGGAGCGGTCCTTCCTGCCCGAGACAAGCTCGGGGCGGATCGGGTCGCGTGGACAATCATCAACACCCCAGCTTGACTGAGGCGAGCGCCACGAGGCCGAGGTGCGACTTTGCGGTTGGTCTAGGTTGAGTCGACATTCAGCGCATCAGCCGCAAATACCTCCTCCTCCTTCAGGGGAGGAGGTATTAAATGTCGCTCCGCCCTAGCGGAGCGAAGCGACCAGGACCGGTCCGTTCGTTTGTGCGGTCCGCGTTTCGATCTGGGTGCGGACTTGTTCGGCGACGTCCGCGCGACAATCGCGGGCGCGGCTTTCCAGATCGGCGTGGATCGTGGCAAGGTTGTCGCCGCAAACCGTGCGGGCGGCCTGATCGACGCGGATGGCAAGGCGCTGCTGCCCGTCTGCGGTGGCGAGATCGACGCCCTGCAACGTCAGGGCGGTCGACGGCTTGCCGAACGGGCTGTCGACGGCGGCCGAACCGACACCGTCATTGGCAAGCGCCGCGGAGCCAAGCGAAAGCGCGGCAACCGCCGCAAAAACCATCTTCATCACACTCTCCTGCAGCCAAGGTCCGCCTCTTCGTGCGGCGCTCCGGTGATATAGTCGCAGGATGGTCGACGCGCAACCACTCGGACCGCAACAAGCAGCAAAACCGCACGCGACATAGATCCTGCGCAGTCTTTTTGCGGTGCAGCAGAATCCTCTGCTTGAGTTTCTACTTCACTTAGATCGTCTTTTCTCCGGTTGAACTACGAACTTTATTACGGATCATCGCGCGCGTACTACCAGCAAAGCCAGTTCGACGTCGTGGCCGAGCAGGCCGACGGGCAGGCGGACGGCTCCGCTGTCCTCGACCCTGTCCGCCACGCCGACCACGGCCACAGCGATGCTGCGAGCGAAGGGGGCGGACCAACCGCGGAGCGTCGAGACCGGCACGCGCACCGACCAGGCGCGACCGCCGAAGGTCGCGACGGTCCGGTCGTTGATCCGAATGCGCGAAGCTGGCGAGGCACGGTGGCCACGGATCAGCAGGCAATCCCCCGCGTCGCACGATACGAGCCGGGCGGTGGCCAGCGGTTTTGCCGAGGCGGTGGTCGCCCCAACGGCGAGCCAGGCGACGAGTGCGAGCCGGGTGAAGGATGCCATCATGCCAGTCTGGATGACGGGCAACGACATTGCGGACCATGAGGCATTCGACGTAGCCGCTCCGGGGTAACCCGAGCGTCAGTCGATGGTGATATCGCGTTCGGCGAAGAAGGCGGCGACGGGTTCGAGCGCCGGCGCATGCTGCCGCCAGCGCGCCACCGAATCGGTATAGATCGGGCGACGCACCTGCGCGGCGCTCGGCGTGGACACCGCGTTGGTGTTGGTGTGGAAATCGAGGCAGCCGTCGTACCAGTCGAGGCCGCAATGCGCCAGCAAGCGCCGCGTCTCCCCCGCCTGATCCGCCACCAGCGCCTCGTAGCGCACTTCGAGGATGCGGCCGGGCAGCGCGCGATGCCAGAACGCCATGAGCCGATCGAATTCGGCATAATAGGCTGCGATGTCGAGCAGGTCGTAGCTATAGTCGTAATAGCGCGAGCCGATCGCGAAGAGGTTGCGGAAATTGGCGAGCACCGTGTCCATCGGGTTGCGGCGCAGGCAGACCAGCACCGCATTCGGCAGCGCGCGCGCCGCGATGCCGGCGTAAAGGAAGTTGCCCGGAAATTTCTCGACCAGGCGCCGGTCCGGCATCCGCCGATAATGCCCGGCGCGGGACAGATAGTCCTGGCCGATCGCGGCGAAATCGGCACCGGCGACGGCGCGGATCGTCTCCGGATCGAGCACATTGCGGCTGCGGGTGCCGGACGCCGCCTTGACCGCGAGCGGCAGCGCCTGAAGCTCTCCGACGCTCTCGATGTCCGGATGCGATGCGAGAATGCGATCGACCAGCGTGGTGCCGGTCCGCGGCATGCCGATGACCAGGATCGGCGCCTCTGGCGACCGATCGCCGATCGGCGCCTGCGCCATCGCCGGCCAAGCCTCCCGAACGGCGGCAAAGATCGCCGCATCGCGGGCGAAATCGTATTCCAGCACGTCGCGGTGCGCGGTGTTGACGATCGTCAGGCGAGCGAGGGCCTCCTCACCGCGCCCGAGGTCCTCCAGTTCCTTGGCGAGGGCATAGCCGGTCAACAGCCGGTCACCGTCGGCGCCGGCACGGTCGTGCGCGGCTTGCAGGCGAGCGACGTGGTTGCGGGTGGCGGTCTGCTTGCGGAGCCCGGCAAGCAGATGATGCGCGCGGGCATCGTCGGGGGCGCGCGCGATGACCGTCTCCAGCACCGCCTCCGCATCGTCGGCCCGGCCGAGGAAGCTGAGCGTTGCTGCCTTGTTGTAGAGGAACTGGTCGTTGCCGGGCGCGAGATCGACCGCGACGGCGAAATGCGGCAGCGCAGCATCGTGATGGCCCAGCCGGGCGTAGACGCATCCCATCGTATCGCGCGACAGCGCGTCCTGCGGCGGATCGTCCTCGGCGGCGTGCAGCATCGCGGCGGCATCGCCTTCTCGCCGGACGAGCATGTAGAGCCGGGCGAGCTGTGCGCGATGTTCGCCGACGGGGGCGATGGCGACCGCCTGTTCGATCCGCTCAATCGCGGGCCGGACGCGGCCGTGTTCCGCCTCGACGATGCCGAGCAGGAAACGCCCCTCGGCCGCGCCGGAGGGTTCGGACATGCGGATCGCCGCCAGCCGCGCCGCGCCGGCGAGATCGCCGCGCGCGAGGGCGGCGCGTGCAGCCGCAGCGGCGGAGGGGCGGTCCGTCGTCATTGCGCCAGCGTCGCCACCGCGATCGCGGTTGCCGAGGCGCGATTTTCAACACCCATCTTCTGGAAAACCTGCTCCAGATGCTTGTTCACGGTGCGCGGGCTGATGTGCAGAATTTCGCTGATCTCGCGATTCTGCTTGCCGCGGCTGATCCACACCAGCACCTCCGCTTCGCGCGGGGTGAGGCCATGGCGTTCGGCGAGGAGGCGTTCGGCGTCGCCTTCGCGCTTCTCCGTCAGGCGGAGGAGCCATTCGCTTGGGCTGGTCTGGCGAAGCATCGTGCACTGGACAACGGTGTCGCCGATCTGGAGCGAGGCCAGTGCGCCGGCGGGAACGTGCGGGTCCTGCAAGCGGCGGATCGTCGCGGCGAGTTCATCGGGCAGGCCGACATCGCGCGGGGTCCAGCCGGGAAACAGCCGCTCGATCGTGACGGCGGCCAGCGGCGTCAGCCAGCTCGTCCGGCCCGCATCGTCAACCGCGAAGGACGGCCGGCCGGCGGTGTCGAGCGCCAGCTTGCTGCTTTGCGAGATGCGCGCGTTGGCAAGGTGGACCGAGACGCGGGCGAGCAGCTCGTCGACGACGATCGGCTTGTGCACGTAATCGACCGCGCCGGCCTCCAGCCCGCGCACGACATGCTCGGTCTCCGTAAGCCCGGTCATGAAGATGACGGGGACGTGGCGGAAGCGGCCGTCCTGCTTGATCCGCCGGGTCGTGGCGAAGCCGTCGAGCCCGGGCATGACCGCGTCCATCAGGATGAGATCGGGCGTGACATGTTCGAGCAGGTCGAGCGCGGCGAGCCCGTCGCCCGCGATGAGCACGGTTATTCCCGCCTGTTCGAGGGTCGCGGTGAGGAAGCGCAGCGATTCGGGCGTGTCGTCGACCGCCAGGATCGTGGCGCCGGCGCCGCTAGGCCGCATCGTCGAGCGTCCGTGCCAACGCGCGCAGATCGAAGGCGTCGAGGAGCGGCCGCAGCGCGGCGACCAGGGCGGCGCTGTCGGGAACGTCGGCCTCCAGTTCGCTCAAGACGGATTCGATGGCACGGACATGGCCCAATTCGGTGAATCGGCGGATGTTGTCGACATAGGGCATCGCCGCGGCCGGCAAAACCGCGGGCCGCGATGCGGGGGCCCCGCGCGGCGTGTCCTCGGCCAGGATCCAGTCGAGGCCGAGCTGACGGGCGACCGCGTCGAGCAGCGCGGTGAGATCGAAGGGCTTGGTCAGGAACGCGTCGTGCAGGCTGTGCCCGTCCTGTCCGGCGCGGAATTCATGCGCGTCGGCGGACACCATGACGATCCGGATGGCGCGGCCGAACCGCTCGCGCAGCTGCGCCGCGACCGCCCAGCCGTTGCAGCCCGGCATCTGGATGTCGAGCAGGACGAGATCGGGCGCGCAACCTTCGGCAAGCGCCAGCCCCTCCGGGCCGCCGCTGGCCTCGAACATGGCGAAGTCGAGCGGGCGGAGCAGGTGGTTCACGATCGTGACCTGCGCCGGATCGTCGTCGATCACCAGGACGGTCCTGCGCGACCCGCGATAGCCGGTGACGCGCGCATCGGTCGGCGCGCCGGCCGGCGCGGCGATCGGCTCGGGCAGCATCATGCGCAACACGAAGCGGCTGCCCTGTCCCGTCTCGCTGGTGACGGTGACCTCGCCGCCGAGGATGCGGGTCAGCATGCGGGTGATCGCGAGACCCAGGCCGATCCCCGGCTGCATCGCCGCATCGGGCGCGCTGCCGCGCTCGAACGGCTCGAAGATGCGCTCCAGGTCTTCGCGCGCGATGCCGATGCCGGTGTCGCGCACCTCGACCGTCGCGGTCTGGCTGCGGTAGCGGACGCTCAGCGTCGCACCGCCGGTGTGCGTGTATTTGATCGCGTTGGACAGCAGGTTGATCAGGATCTGGCGCAACCGCTTCTCGTCGGTGCGGACAAAGGCGGGAAGCCGCCCCTCGACGACATAGTCGAGCGACAGCCCTTTCGCTTCCGCCTGCATGCGGAACATCGCGACGACATGATCGAACAGCGCGGGCAGGCGAACGATGTCCTGCCGCACCTGCAACACGCCGCTTTCGACGCGCGAGATGTCCAGCAATCCCTCGACCAGGTTGGTGAGGTGTTCGGCCGAGCGCCGGATCACGCCACCCGCTTCGGCCGGCGGGATCGCGTCGCCACGCTCGAGCAACTGCGCATAGCCGAAGATCGCATTGAGCGGGGACCGGATCTCGTGGCTCACCGCGACGAGGTAGCGGGTCTTGGCCAGATTGGCCGCCTCCGCTGCATCCTTTGCGCGGGTGAGCTCGGCTTCGGTGCGGCGATGGGCGTCGATCTCCTGCTGCAGGCGGCCCGCCTGGCGACGAGCGTCATCGCGGGCGTGGCGGGCGTTGCGGAACAGTCGGGCGAAGGCGAAGGCGGCGACCAGCGCCAGTCCCGCGCAGATCGCCCCGAGGATGTCCGCCGCCCCGTGCGTCATCGTTGCTCGCGCCCCGGCGATCGGCGGCGCGCGCATGAACGGGGCCCGCGAGACCGGCGCCGAGACACCATCGATTGGCCCGCGACAGTGGTCGAATGACGCATTGCAGCATCATGAAGCGAGGTGACAGATGCCATGGCCTCAGTTTATATGTCGTATTACTGGATTGAGCAAACGTAATATCGTAAGCAGGTCCGGCGGCTATAGAACTCGCGCTTTCCGCGCTGCGCAACAGGGGGTCGAACATGGCGAGCTGGGTGTCGAAAACGCGACTGGCGATCGCGGCGGTCGCGATGATGGTGACCAGTTCGTGCAGCGATGGCGGCGGTGCCGGGCAGGCCAAGCGAACCGAATTCAATATCGGCTGGTCGATCTATGCCGGGTGGATGCCGTGGCCCTATGCGCAGCAGGCCGGCATCGTGAAGAAGTGGGCCGATAAATACGGGGTCAAGATCAACCTCGTGCAGGTCAACGACTATGTCGAATCGGTCAACCAGTTCAACGCCGGCAAGCTCGACGGCGTCACCCTGACCAACATGGACGCGCTCACCATCCCAGCCGCCGGCGGCAAGGACACCAGCGCGATCATCCTGGGCGATTATTCGAACGGCAACGATGGCGTCGTCCTGAAGAACGCCAAGAGCCTGTCCGACATCAAGGGCCGCACCGTCTATTTGGTCGAGCTGTCGGTGTCGCACTACCTGCTGGCGCGCGGGCTGTCGTCGGTCGGGCTCAAACTGTCCGATGTGAAGACGGTGAACACGTCGGATGCGGACATCGTCGGCGCCTTTGCGAGCCCCGCCGCGACCGCGGTCGTCACCTGGAACCCGCAGCTGGGCGAAGTGGCAAAACTGCCGGGCGCGACGGTGGCGTTCGATTCGCGCCAGATCCCCGCGGAGATCCTCGACCTTCTCGCGGTCGACACCGCGACGCTGAAGGCGAACCCCAACCTCGGCAAGGCGCTGGCGGGCATCTGGTACGAGACGATCGCGCTGATGCAGCGTCGGGACGCCGGCGGCGTGGCGGCACGCGCGGCGATGGCGAAGATGGCGGGCTCCACGCCCCGGTCGTTCGACGCGCAGCTATCGACCACGCGCCTCTACGGCACGCCGCAGGATGCCGTGGCCGCGATGAAGTCCCCCGCGCTCGGCAGCACGATGACCAAGGTCCGCGATTTCAGCTTCTCCAAGGGGCTGTTCGGGCAGGGTGCGAAGTCGGCCGACGCGATCGGCATCGGCTTGCCCGGCAAGACGCTGGGCGACACCAACAACGTCAAGCTGCGCTTCGACCCGACGTTCATGGAGCTGGCCGCGGCAGGCAAGCTTTGAGGGGGCTGCCATGCGCTGGGTAAACGCCCGGCCGCGCCGGGGCACCGCGTTCCTGCTCGGCGCGCTGCCGCTGGGGCTGGTGCTCCTGGTGTACGTGTCGGTGTCGGCGGCGCATCATGCGGCCAACCCGTCGGACAAGGTGCTGCCGACCTTCGGCGCGATGATCGCCGCGATGCATGGTCTGCTCGCCGAGGCCGATCCGCTGACCGGGCGCCTGCTCTTCTGGGCGGACACGCTCGCCAGCCTGCAGCGCCTCGGCATCGCGCTCGGCATCTGCGCGCTGTCGGCGCTGCTGATCGGGCTGGTGCTCGGCGTGCTGCCCGCCGCACGCGCGACCTTCGGCGGGCTGGTGACGACGATCGCGGTGATCCCGCCGATCGCTCTGCTGCCGGTGCTGTTCATCGTGTTCGGGCTCGGCGACACCGCGAAGATCGCGCTGATCGTCGTCGGCGTCGCCCCCTTCCTGATCCGCGATCTCGCCGATCACGTCGCCGCCATTCCGCAGGAACAGCTGATCAAGGCGCAGACGCTGGGCGCCAGCAGCTGGCAACTCGCGCTGCGCGTCGCACTGCCCCAGGCCTTGCCCCGATTGCTTGCCGGGCTGCGGCTGTCGCTGGGGCCGGCATGGGTCTATCTGATCTCCGCAGAAGCGATCGCATCCGACGTCGGGCTGGGATACCGGATATTCCTGGTCCGCCGCTACCTGTCGATGGACATCATCATCCCCTATGTCGCCTGGATATCCTTCCTCGCGATCGTGGCGGACATCGCGCTGGCCCAGCTCAGCCGACGCGCGTTCGCCTGGGCGCACCAGGCCGGCCGATGAGCGACATCCTGTCCTTTCGCAACGTCTGGCTCGAATATGGCGACAAGATCGTGCTGGAGCGCGTCGACATCGACATCGCCGAGCGCAGCTTCGTATCGATCGTCGGCCCGTCGGGCGCGGGCAAGAGCAGCTTCCTGCGCCTTGCCCTGGGCCAGGAGGCACCGACCCGCGGCCGCATCATGCTGGACGGCAAGGTGCTCCCTGCGGAATGCGGCCCCGACCGGGGCGTGGTGTTCCAGCGCTATTCGGTGTTCCCGCACCTGACCGCGCTGCGCAACGTGATGTTCGGGGCGGAATGCGCAAAGGCACCGTTCAGCGCGCGCCTGTTCGGCCGTGCCCGTCGCGACGCCGCCGATGCCGCCGCCGCGATGCTGAGCGAGGTCGGGCTGAGCGATGCGCTGGACCTGTACCCCGCGCAATTGTCGGGCGGCATGCAGCAACGCCTGGCCATCGCGCAGGCGCTGATGGCGCGGCCGCGCGTGCTGCTGCTCGACGAGCCGTTCGGCGCGCTCGATCCGGGCATCCGGCAGGACATGCACCGCCTGATCCTGCGCCTGTGGGACGAACATGCGCTGACCGTCCTGATGGTCACGCACGACATCGGCGAGGCCTTTGGCCTGGGCACCCGCGTGCTGGCATTCGACAAGCGCCGGGTCGATCCGCACGCACCGCACCGGTTCGGCGCGACCGCCACCTACGACCTGCCCCTGACCCGCAAAACCCGCGCGGTGGCCAGCGAGGCATCGCCAGAAGTATTACGTTTGACAAAACCGGTAATAACTGGAACACGGGCTGCATCGTGAAGGAAACCGCTCCCTCTAGCCTCGCCCGGCTCAGCATGAGCCTGCCCGCCGAACTCTTTCGCCAGCTCGATGCCATGGTGGACGACCGCGGCCTGCCCTCCCGCTCGCAGCTGATTTCCGAACTGATCCGCGACGAACTGGCGGAGCATGGCGCCGCATTGCGACCCGAGGACATGCTCGCCGGGACGATCACGCTGGTCTACCGCGCCGAGCTGGGCCGTGTGCGCCACCAGCTTGCCCAGACGCAGGGCGAGTATCTGAAGGAAGTCATTTCCTCGCAGCACGTGTTCCTGGAGGACGACCAATCGCTGGAGGTGCTGCTGGTGCAGGGACCGGCCCGGCGGCTGCGCGACCTGTGCGACGCGTTGCGCAAGGTGCGCGGCGTCCAGCAGCTGCGCCTGTTCACCACCACCGCACTGCTTCCGCCGCTCCACGAGCAGGACGAGGCATGGCCGCAAACCGCAGGGAAAGCGGCATGAGCACGCTTGCAGATCCCGACGCCGCGCGCGCGCATGCCCGCGCCATGGGCGGCACCGTCGTCGAGGCCATGCCGATCCTGCCGCCGCGCGCCGACGATCTGCCGGACGGCATCGCGCCGGACGACCTGGTGTGGGAAGAGACGATCGCCGCGGGCGGCTATGCGACCCGCGTCCTGCGTCGCGGCGCGCGGTTGCGGTTGATCGACCTGAAGGGCGATGCCTGCGCGTCGTTGTTGCTGTTCAACGCGGCGATGCCGACCGAGCGTCTCAACGTCGCCGACACGGTGAAGGTGCAGTGGAACGCCTATTTGGGCGTCGGCAGCCTGCTGCTGTCCGACATGGGCCGCGCGATGATGAGCATCGAGGCCGACGAGGCGGGCACGCACGACGCGTTCTGCGGCGCCTCCAACGCGGCGTCGAATGCGCTGCGGTACGGCGATGGCGGCAACGCGGGCGATTCCCCCAACGCGCGCGACCGGCTGTTGCTCGGCGCCGCGAAACATGGCCTGGGGCGGCGCGACGTCCATCCGTGCATCAACCTGTTCAAGGGCGTGCGGATCGGTGCCGACGGCGGCGTCGCGGCGCAGATCGGCCCGTTCGCGCCGGCGCGCGCGGTGGTGCTGCGCGCGGAGATGGATGCGATCGTCGTCCTCGCCAACTGCCCGCACGTCCTGGACCCGCGGCCGTGGAGCGTCACGCCGCTGCGCGCGACCGCGTGGCGTGGGCCGGTCACCCGAACCGACGATCCGATCCGCAACGCGACGCCCGAGCGCCAGCGCGCCTTCCTCAACACCGACGATCTGTACCGCCGCTGAAATGGAGATCATGTCCCCTATGCAGGACCCGAACGGAGCGGTCGTCCACGATGCGATCGTGCCCGCACGCGCGCCGTGGCTGCATCGGCTGAAGGCCGGACAGACGCTGCGGATCGTCGATCTGGAAGGCAATCAGGCGGTCGATTTCCTGCTCTATGCGACGGACGACGATGCCGAACGCTACAGCGCGCAGGATACGATCGCGGCGCAGCGGAACATCTTCCTGCGCGCCGGCAGCGTGCTGCGATCGAACGAAGGGCGCGCGATGATGACGATCGTCGCGACCTCGGTCGAGTATCACGACACGATCGGCGGCGCCTGTTCGTGCGAATCCAATACGCTGCGTTACGGCATGCACACCAAGGCGCAGCATGCCTGCGTCGACAATTTCCTCCAGGCCAATCTGAGCGACGGGCGCGGCAAGCGCGACATCGTGTCGAACATCAATTTCTTCATGAACGTTCCGGTCGAGCCGGACGGTGCCCTGGGGATCGTCGACGGCATCTCGGCACCCGGATTGACGGTGGACGTCCGCGCCGAGATGGACGTGACCGTGGTCGTGTCGAACTGCCCGCAGATCAACAATCCCTGCAACGGCTTCACCCCCACGCCCGTCCGCATGATCGTGACGGCGTGAGCATACAGACCGTCCTGATCGCCAATCGCGGTGCGATCGCCTGCCGGATCATCCGGACGCTGCGGCGGATGGGGGTTCGTTCGGTCGCGGTCTTTTCCGACGCGGACGAGGCGTCGCGCCACGTCGCCGAGGCGGACGTGGCGGTGCGGATCGGCGCCGGGCCGGCAGCGGACAGCTATCTCGACATCGCGCGCATCCTTGCGGCGGCGCGCGAGACGGGCGCGGATGCCATCCATCCCGGCTATGGCTTCCTGTCGGAAAACGCGGGGTTCGCGGACCGCTGCGAGGCGGCGGGCGTCGCCTTCATCGGGCCGACCGCGGACAGCATCCGCGCGTTCGGCCTGAAGCACAGCGCGCGCGCCCTGGCGGCGGCGCAGGACGTGCCGCTCGCGCCGGGCACGGGGTTGCTGGCCGACGTCGGCGCCGCGATCGAGGCGGCGGGGCGGATCGGTTATCCGGTGATGCTAAAGGCGACCGCGGGCGGCGGCGGCATCGGCATGCGCGTCTGCGCCGACGAACAGGCGGTGCGCGACGGCTATGCCGCGGTCGCGCGGCTGGGCGCGGGCAATTTCGGCGACGCCGGGCTGTTCCTGGAACGCTTCGTGCCGCGCGCGCGCCATGTCGAGGTGCAGATCTTCGGCGATGGACAGGGCCGCGTCGTCGCGCTCGGCGAACGCGATTGCTCGCTCCAGCGGCGCAACCAGAAGGTGATCGAGGAGGCCCCCGCGCCGCACCTGCCGGCACCGATCCGTGCGGCGCTGATCGCGGCTGCGGTGCGGCTGGGCGAGGCGGCGCGCTACCGCTCGGCGGGAACGGTCGAGTTCCTGTACGATCCAGCGCGGCAGGACTGGTTCTTCCTCGAGGTCAACACGCGGTTGCAGGTCGAGCATGGCGTCACCGAAGCGGTGACGGGCGTCGATCTGGTCGAATGGATGGTGCGCGGCGCGGGCGGCGATTTCGCCTTCCTCGACCGGCCCGTCCCCGCGCCGCGCGGCTGGTCGATCCAGGCACGCCTGTATGCCGAGGATCCGGCGGTCGATTTCCGCCCGGCGGCGGGCACGCTGACCCAGGTCGCCTTTCCCGACGACGTCCGCGTCGAGACTTGGGTGGAATCGGGATCGGCGGTGTCGTCCTTCTACGATCCGATGCTGGCCAAGCTGATCGTCCATGCCGAGGACCGCGCGGCGGCGGTGGCGGCGATGCAGGCCGCGCTGGACCGCACGCGGTTCGCGGGCATCGAAACCAACGTGCGCTGGCTGCGCGACGTGACGCGCAGCGACGACTTCACCAGCGGCAACGTCTCGACGCGCTCGCTCGACACGGTGGTCCATCGCCCGCGCAGCATCGTCGTCCGGGCGGCGGGCACGGCGACGACGGTGCAGGATTATCCCGGTCGCGTCGGCCTGTGGGATATCGGCGTGCCGCCGTCGGGGCCGATGGACGCGCGCGCGTTCCGGCTGGGCAACGTGCTGCTCGGCAACGATTCGGATGCGCCGGGGCTGGAGGTGACCGCGACCGGCCCGACCTTGCAGTTCAACGCAGCCGCCCGCCTGTGCCTGACCGGCGCCGACTTCTCGGCAACGCTCGACGGCAAGCCGGTGCCGCGCGACAAGCCCGTCGCGGTCGCCGAGGGCCAGGTGCTGGCGCTAGGCCGGGTCGGTGGCGGGGGCATGCGCGGGTATATCCTGTTCGCGGGCGGACTGGACGTGCCGACCTATCTGGGCAGCGCGAGCACGTTCGATCTCGGCGAGTTCGGCGGCCATGGCGGGCGGCGCCTGCGGGTCGGCGACACGCTGCACCTGACGTCGCACGCGCCCGCGGCGATCCCCGGCCCGCGCGTGATCGAACAGCCACCACTCGGTCCCGACTGGACGATCCGCGTGCTGTACGGCCCGCACGGCGCACCCGACTTCTTTGCGCCCGAGGACGTCGACGCGATCCTGTCGGCGGAATGGCGCATCCATTATAACAGCAACCGCACCGGCGTGCGGCTCGTCGGTCCCAAGCCGCGCTGGGCACGCAAGGACGGCGGCGAGGCGGGGCTGCACCCATCCAACATCCACGACAATCCCTATGCGATCGGGGCGCTCGATTTCACCGGCGACATGCCGATCATCCTGGGCCCCGACGGCCCGTCGCTCGGCGGGTTCGTCTGCCCGTTCGTCGTCATCGCGGCGGATCTGTGGAAGGTCGGGCAACTGGCGCCGGGCGACCGGGTCCGCTTCGAACAGGTCGGCCTTGCCCAGGCGGATGCGGCGAGCCAGGCGGAGGAAGCCTGGATCGAGCATCGCCCCGCCGCACCCGTCGGCACGGCGTCGGGCGGGCACGACGCCATCCTCGCCGACATGCCCGCCGACGGGCTTCGCCCGCGCGTGCTGTTCCGGCGGCAAGGCGACCGCAACCTGCTGGTCGAATACGGGCCGATCACGCTCGATCTCGAGCTGCGCCTGCGCGTCCATGCCGCGACCACCGCGCTGGCGGCGCTGGCGCTGCCCGGCATCCTCGACATCGTTCCCGGCATCCGGTCGTTCCAGGTGCATATCGACGGCGTGCGCCTGAAGGAGGCGGCGCTGATCGCGCGGCTGAGCGCGATCGAGGAGACCCTCGGCGACCTCAACGATTTCGTCATCCCCTCGCGCATCGTCCACCTGCCGCTGAGCTGGAACGATCCGGCGATCCGCGAGACGATCGACCGCTACATGCGCGTCGTGCGCGACGATGCGCCGTGGTGCCCGGACAATATCGAATTCATCCGCCGCGCCAACGGTCTCGAGAGCGCCGACGACGTTCACCGGATCGTCTTCGATGCCAGTTACCTCGTCTACGGATTGGGCGACGTCTATCTCGGGGCGCCGGTGGCGACGCCGATCGACCCGCGGCATCGCCTCGTCACGACCAAGTACAACCCGGCGCGGACGTGGACGCCGCCCAACGTCGTCGGCATCGGCGGCGCCTATATGTGCATCTATGGCATGGAGGGGCCCGGCGGTTACCAATTGTTCGGCCGCACCATCCAGGTCTGGAACACGTACCGCCAGACCGGCGCCTTTGCGGACGGCAAGCCGTGGCTGCTGCGCTTCTTCGACCAGATCCGCTTCTTCCCGGTCAGCCATGAGGAGCTGACCGAATGGCGCCGCGACTTCCCGCTGGGGCGGCGCGATATCCGGATCGAGGACGCGGAGTTCCGGCTCGCCGATTATCGCGCCTTCCTCGCCGAGAACGAGGCGTCGATCGCCGCCTTCGAAGCGCGCCGCAACGCCGCCTTCGCCGACGAGCGCGCCGAGTGGGAACGGCGCGGAGAGTTCGACCGTGTGGCCGACCTGGCGGGCGCCGATGGCGACGTGTCGAGCGACGCGGTGACGGTTCCCGACGGCGCGGAACTGGTCGAGGCACCGTTCGGCGGCAATGTGTGGAAATTGCTGAAGGGCGTCGGCGACCCGATCGAGGCCGGCGAGACGATCGCGGTGCTGGAAGCGATGAAGATGGAATTCCCGGTGCTCAGCCCGGCCGCCGGCACGGTCGCGGCGCTGTATGTCGCCGAGCAGCAGACCGTCACGCCGGGCGCACCGGTGCTGGCACTGATGCCCGCATGATCGCGCTCGACCGGCTCTCGATCGACGGCATCGCGCGCGACGTCCGGTCGGGACGCCGCACCGCCGCCGCGGTGATCGCGGACGTGATCGAGCGGCTGGCGGCGTACGATCCGGTGCAGTCCGCGGTATGGATATCACGCCACGATGCCGATGCGCTGCGCGCCGCCGCTGCGCAGGTCGACGCGCGAGTCGCCGCAGGCGAGGCGCTGGCGCTTGCCGGCGTGCCGTTCGCGGTGAAGGACAACATCGACGTCGCAGGGCTGGATACCACGGCAGGCTGCCCCGCCTTCGCCTATCGGCCGCACCGGTCGGCGACAATTGTCGAACGGCTTGTCGCCGCAGGCGCGATCCCGGTCGGAAAGACCAACCTCGACCAGTTCGCGACCGGCCTCAACGGGACGCGCAGCCCGTACGGCATCCCGCGCAACGCCCATAATCGCGACTGGATCAGCGGTGGTTCGAGCTCCGGATCGGCGATCGCGGTGGCGGCCGGCCTGGTCGCCTTCGCGCTCGGCACCGACACCGCCGGATCGGGCCGCGTGCCGGCCGCATTCAACCACCTTGTCGGATTCAAGCCCACGCGCGGCCGCTGGAGCAGCCGCGGCCTGGTGCCCGCCTGCCGGACGCTCGACTGCATCACCGTGTTCGCGAGCACCGCGGACGAGGCGGCGCTGGTCGATGCCGTCGCCGCCGGTTTCGATTCGGAGGACGCCCTGTCACGCGCGCTCGCCGACGCGCCCCGCGGACGGCGCAGGATCGGCGTGCCCCCCGCCGACCAATGCCGCTGGTTCGGCGATACCGAATCCGCATTCCTGTACCGGCAGGCTCTCGCCGGCATCGACGCCGAGCTCGTCGAAATCGACCTGGCGCCGCTCAATGCGGCGGCACGGCTTCTCTACGACGGGCCGTGGATCGCCGAGCGGACCGCCGCGCTACAGCCGTTGCTCGAACGCGATGCCGATGCGGTGCATCCCGTCGTCCGGGAGATCGTCGAACAGGGCCGTTGCTATACCGCGGTCGACGCGTTCCGGGGCAATTACCACCTCGCCGAACTCGCACGCGCCGCAGAACGGATGTGGGCAGACGTCGATCTGATCGTCCTGCCGACGGCGCCGACCAGCTACCGCGTGCGCGAGATGCTGGCCGCGCCGATCGCGCTCAACGCGACACTGGGTGCCTATACCAATTTCGTGAATCTTCTCGACATGGCGGCGATCGCGGTGCCGACCGGTATCTATGCGAGCGGGGTCGGCTTCGGTGTCACCCTGATGGGACCGGCCGGCACCGATCGCGCGCTGATCGATGCCGCGACCGCATTGTTTCCCGCGCCGGCGCTGCCGCCGCCGCTTGACCTGGAGGGACGGATGGAGAGCGTGAAGCTGGCGGTGGTGGGTGCGCACCTGAAGGACATGCCGCTGCACTGGCAGCTGACATCGCGCGATGCGCGCTTCGTCGGCGCGACGACGACGGCGCCGACCTATCGCCTCTACGCCATGGCGGATAGCGTGCCGCCCAAACCGGCACTGGTGCATAGCCCCGACGGTGCCGCCATCGCCCTGGAAATCTACGAACTCGATATGGCGGCGTTCGGAAGTTTCGTGGCCGATGTCCCGCCGCCGCTCGCCATCGGCACCGTGACCTTGGCAGACGGCAGTCAAGTCAAGGGCTTCGTTGCCGAACCCCGTGCGCTGGCCGGGGCGGAGGACATCACGGCTCTGGGCGGCTGGCGCGCGTATGTAGCGCGATAGGGGTGCCGTCCAAAGCAACGGGACGGGACGTGGCAGGGACGAGCCTGGCCTCGTCTTCCTGGCCGACGGCAGGTAAACGTCGGCGGTCCGAAGCTGGTGTCTGTCTTGATCAAGTGTAGCGATCCTCCCCCGCAAGGACGTCATTATATTTGACGTACCCAAAAGGGAGATAGTATCATGTTGGCTCAACTGCGAACCCTCAGCCTGTGGGACCTCATGCACCATTTCAACGCCAGTGAGCTATTCCGTGCGTTGGGCGCTTTCAGCGTTTTTGAAATGGCATGCGACGACCAAACCAAATTGGGTAACTGCTTAGGTGTTCCTACCGATAATCATCGTGAGCTTCTGCGCCACGCGGAGGCGGCAGGACGTGAACTCAGGGCGCTTGACTGTACTATGTCTCTTGAATGTGCCGAGATAATCGCCGGCATCTTACGTGATGAGGTACAAGACAACGGCCGAGTGTTTAAGGGGATGATCATAAAGGAGTGGTCTGCTCTAAACACCTCCAAGCTGGCAACTTGGACCCTTCAACTAAGAAGCCGCGTCGGATCAGAGTTACGAGGTAAGTTTTTACTCTCTTTGTCTCGCGCTGATCAGGTTTTTTACGAGCAACAAATCTCCTTATTCGGTGAAGAAGTAGAGGCAGCGTTCCCGTCTGCAATCTATGACATTGAAGAAGCGGGCAAGTGCCGTGCAGTCGCCCGCTGGACGGCTTGCGTAATGCACATGATGCGCGCACTTGAAGTCGGCCTTGACGTGCTTGAACAGGCGGTCGGAGTTGACGTGATCAAAGGAAGTTGGAACGGCAAACTTGATCAGATTGATGCTGCGATCAAGCGTAGGACCAAAGCTGAATATGGGGCTGCGGATGAACAATGGTACGCCGAAGCCTCAACCCATTTCCGTGTATTGAAGAATGCTTGGCGGAACCATGCCCAGCATGGCAAGGATCACTACGACCAGGAACGCGCGACCGCAATTTTCGATAGCGTTCGCTCGTTCATGCGTCATCTTGCTACTCGCCTTGCCGAGCAGACGATTAGTTAGGTTATCAAATGCTTTATCGGCCTCGGTGGGGCTTAGTTCGCCAGCGTTGATCATGCGCTCGATCCCGGCGCGAAAACGCGCGCTCTGCTCTGCCTGTGTATCCGTGTGCTTCTTCTTTGGCATGGCGCTTAGGCCCCGCGATTAGCCGTTTCATAGGTGAGTCGCCGACCGATCACGCCGCCTAGCAGGAGATCGGCCCGTTCCGCGTCGCGTTGCCGCGCGTGTTCGTGATCCCGTCCACTGCTCCCGCCGCCCCCAGCAATAATTAACAGAGCGAACCGTTCCGGTTCTTTTTGCTTGACAGCGCGACGCTGTTTGAGTACATAACAGGAACGTTGAGAAAGTGTGAGTCGGGGCCGGGGCGCGGGGGCGCTTTTCCGGCCCTTTTGCTTTTGGGGGACGGGGGAGCGGCATGGCCATATTGGAGAACGGTGCGGCGGCTGAGGCTGACAGGCAAGCTGCGGCTGGAGCTGGAGCTGAAACCGGGGCTGGGGCCGGCGTCATGCGCAGCGGCCGGCGGCGGGGCATCCGCTGGACCAGGAAAATGAAGGACGCGTTCCTCGATTGCCTGGCGGCGACCTGCCACGTGTCGCGCGCCGCGGAGGCGATCGGGGTCGAGCTGACGACCGTCTATGGGCTGCTACGCCGCGACCGGGGCTTCGCCTCGGCGTGGAGCGAGGCGCTGGCGCTCGGTTACGAGATGCTGGAAACGCAGGTGGTCGGCCACGCGCTGTCGGGCGGCGGCAGGCGAACGATCACGGATGGCGACGTGGGCCGGACCGGCGGGATCGACATCGACCTGGCACTGACCCTGCTGACCACCCATCGCAACGCGATGCTGGGCAAGCCGTTCAAGAGCGGGCGCAAGCCGCTGGTCGCCACCCGCGAAGAAACCAACGCGTCGATCCTCAAGAAGCTGCGCGTGGTCGAGGCGGGAATGCGCCGGGCGGCGGAGCGTGCGGGCGAGACGATCGGGGAAAAGGAGCGGGGGCAGGACGATGGGCGGGTGCAGGATGGGGCGATCGCGGAAGGAACCGCCGTCGCGCTGCTGCCCGCGCCGTCCGGCGAGACGCCCGCATGAACCGGGAGGAGGACGTCGCGCTGATGGCGCGACTGCTCGCGCTGCCCGAGGACAAGCGGCACGTCGTCATCAACAGCCTGCCCATCGAACAGCGGCGCGAGTTCGAGGCGCGCTGGACGCCCTGGGCGCATGACGGACAATACGATCCCGGCGGCGACTGGCGAGTGTGGCTGATCCGCGCCGGCCGCGGTTTCGGCAAGACGCGCGCAGGCGCGGAATGGGTGTGGCAATTTGCGCGCGACCACGCCGAGGCGCGGATCGCGCTGGTCGGCGACACCGCGGCCGATGCCGTCAAGGTGATGGTGGAGGGGGCGAGCGGATTGATCGCGGTGGCGCGGACCGGCGAGGAGGTGACATTGTCGCGGGTGCGCGGCGAGGTGCGCTGGGCGAACGGCACGACCGCGCAGGTCTATTCGGCCAATGCGCCCGAGAGCTTGCGCGGCCCCGAGCATCATGCGGCGTGGTGCGACGAGCTGGCCAAGTGGAAGCGCGGCGCCAAAGGCGGAGCGGCGGCGTGGGACAATTTGATGCTGGGCCTGCGCGCGGGCGATTGCGCGCGGGTGGTGGTGACGACGACGCCCAGGCCCAATGCGCTGATGCAGCGGGTGTTGAAGATGGAAGGGCTGAAGGAGTCGAGGGGATCGACGCGCGACAATCCGTACCTGCCGCAGACCTTCGTTCGGGACATGGACGCGCAGTACGGGGGCACGCGGCTGGGGCGGCAGGAGCTCGACGGCGAGATGATCGACGATGTCGCCGGCGCGATGTGGACGCGCGACGGCATCGAGGCGTGCCGAACCGATACGGTTTGCGACGCCGTGCGCGTGGTGGTCGGCGTCGATCCGCCGGCAAGTGCGGGCGGGGACGCGTGCGGGATCGTCGCGGCGGCGATCGACGGCGACGGAATCGTGTACGTGCTGGAGGATGCGAGCGTCGCCGCGGCGTCGCCTGAGCAATGGGCGCGCGCGGTGGCGGCGTGCGCCGACCGGCACCGGGCGGACAAGGTGGTGGCCGAGAGCAACCAGGGCGGCGACATGGTGCGCAGCGTGCTGTGGGCGATCGACCGGAGGTTGCCGGTCGCCAAGGTCCATGCCAGCCGCGGCAAGAGCGCGCGCGCCGAGCCGGTGGCGGCGCTCTATCCACGCGGCCTGGTGCGGCACCTCGGGCGCTTTCCCGCGCTGGAGGACGAGCTGTGCGGGCTGATCTCGGGCGGCGGCTACGAGGGGCCGGGGCGATCGCCCGACCGGGCGGATGCCTTGGTGTGGGCGGTGAGCGAGCTGGTGTTCGGGCGCAAGGGGGAGGCGTCGGTGCGCAAGGTTTGAGGGGGGCGTTCAGCCTTCGTTTACGTACGAAGTGGATAGGACGGGCGGGCCGAGAGTTGACACTCACGACACGACGCGCGATTTATCGTTGCGAGATGAGGACCAGGATCGCCATGACCCTTTCCAGTCGCCGCCGTAACCGGAGCGCCGCCACGTTGATCATCGCGGGTGCGGGAAGCATGACGTTCGACCATCATATGGGCCGTCCAAAGGCGGTGTCCACCGCGGATGCGCTGGCCGGAGACTGGAAGGCGGTGGGCGATGACCTGCGCTGCGCTCTTCGGCATGAGCGCGGGGATTTCGAAGCTGCCTGACGGCTCGCGGAGCCCTGGTGCGGTCTCGCCTTCGGCTGATCCGTCACAGTCTCGTGCCGACCGCCCCGTCGAGCATGTCGACGACACGATTACGGACGTGGCCAAGGATATCGTGGAGCGGTTGACGCCGCTGGTGGCGCCGAAGACGTGTCGCAGGTCGGCTTGATCGTCGGCGAGACGATCAGTCAGGTTACGATGCATCATGGACCGTTGCCGCAGGCGAGCGATCTGGCGGCGTATAACGCGGTCGATCCAAGTTTTGCCGAACGCATCGTCCGCATGGCGGAGCGTGAGCAAGAGCGCCGCCATACGCTTCCCGACGAGTTTCTGGACCGCGAGTACAAACTGAAATCGCGTGGGCAGCATTATGCACTGCTGCTGGCGATGCTGATCCTGATGTTTGCAGCCTATCTCGCGTATCTCGGTAACAGCGAGATGGCGGGCAAGGTTGCGATCGGCACATTGATCGGGATCGTGGGAATATTCGTGAGCGGGCGTGCGATCGACGCGTTCGCCGGTGAGCGAGACAGGCCGGACGCCGACGAGGGTGCGGCCGAATAGACGAGCCGGCCGGTGTAGCCCGTCCGATCAGGAGACATCGTCATGAAATTGTTCGGGTGGAAATCCGGGCGCGAGGAATCGCGGCCGGCTTTGTCGCGTGGGGTGGCGACGTACGGCTCGGGGAGCGTGTGGCCGCCGAGCTACGAGACGCAGGTGCGCGAGGGCTATTGCCGCAATCCGGTGGTGCAGCGCGCGGTGCGGCTGGTGGTGGAGGGGCTGGGGAGCGCGCCGCTGGTGGCGTCGCATCCCCGGCTGATCGCGCTGGCGACGGCGCGATCGGGCGGGCAGATGCTGATCGAGGTGGCGGCGGCGCAGCTGCTGCTGCACGGCAATGCCTACGTCCAGGTGCTGCGCGACGCAGAAGGCGGTGTGGCCGAGCTGTATGCGCTGCGCCCCGAGCGGGTGAGCGTCGAGCTCGATGCGGGCGGGTGGCCCGCGGCGTACCGCTACAAGGTGGGCGAGCGGGTGACGCGGCTCGCCGGCGATGCGGCACGGCCCGAGGTGGTGCACCTGCGCTCCTTCAACCCGGTCGACGACCATTATGGGCTGGGGTGCCTCGCCGCGGCGGCCGGCGCGGTGGCGATCCACACTGCGTCGGGCGAATGGAACAAGGCGCTGCTCGACAATGCGGCGCGGCCTTCGGGGGCGCTGGTCTACGATGCCGGCGATGGGTCGACGCTGAGCCCGGAGCAGTTCGGGCGGTTGCGCGCGGAGATGGATGCGAGCTTTTCGGGGGCGGCGAACGCGGGGCGGCCGATGCTGCTGGAGGGTGGGCTGAAGTGGCAGGCGCTGGGGCTGAGCCCGGCCGACATGGACTTTGCGGGCACGCGGGGCGCGGCGGCGCGCGAGATCGCGCTGGCGTTCGGAGTGCCGCCGATGCTGCTCGGCATGCCCGGCGACGCGACCTACGCCAATTACAAGGAGGCGAACCGGGCGCTGTGGCGGCTCGCGATCCTGCCGCTGGCGTCGACGATCCTGACCGGCATCGCGCAAGGGCTGAACGGGTGGTTCGAGGGGGCGGCGCTGGCGGTCGACCTGAACCAGGTGACCGCGCTGGCCGAGGATCGCGCGCTGCTGTGGGCTTCGGTGACGGGTGCGGACTTTCTTTCGGCAGAGGAGAAGCGGGCGATGGTTGGGATCGGATCGTGAGCGGCGCGGTGCTGGCGCAGCTGATCGCGCGCGGGGTGGAGGAGGGCGCCTCGCTCGTCACCTTGCGCGCGATCGTGGAGGAGGCGGGGGAGGTGGGGGCGACGCGCGCGCTCGAGCGGCTGGGGCTGACCGACGCGCGCGCCGGGAGCGACATGCGCGAGCTGCGCGACCTGCTGGCGGCGTGGCGCGATGCCAAGAGCCAGGTGTGGAAGGGCGCGTGGAAGGCGGTGTTCGGGTGGGTGTCCGCGGCGGTGCTGGCGGCGCTGGCGGTGAAGCTGGGGTTTGCGGAGCTGGTGCGGTGACGCTGCGGTTCGCCGGCTATGCGGCGGTGTTCGGGGCGGTGGACCGGGCGGGGGACGTGTTCCGGGCCGGAGCCTTTGCGGGGGTGGGGGACGTGCCGTTGCTGGTGCAGCACCGGGGGGCGGCGGTGGGGGCGATCTCGGTCGCCGAGGATGCGCGGGGGCTTCGGGTTTCGGGGGAGATCGCGGACGCGGGGGTCGCGGCGCTGGTGCGGTCGGGCGCGCTGACCGGGTTGTCGGTGGGGTATCGGCCCGAGGCGGTGCGGCAGGGGGTGCACCGGGAGCTGACGCGGGTGGGGTTGGTCGAGGTGAGTCTGGTGGCGCAGCCGATGCAACGATTGGCGCGCGTGGAGGTGGTGGAGGGGTAGTCTCGGGCGGTTCGCCTGGGGCTGGCCCGCCACC
>NZ_CAXVWL010000019.1:0-142191 GCF_964263785.1 Sphingomonas sp. | reverse complement strand
TCCATGGTCGCCTTGTCGGTCTCGATCTCGGCCATGATGTCGCCGGACTTGACCGAGTCGCCCTCCTTCACCAGCCACTTGGCCAGCGTGCCCTCCTCCATCGTCGGCGACAGCGCGGGCATCTTGATCTCGATCGACATGCAATACCTCAGAATTCGCTCGGGCGCGCTTTCTCTCGTCCCCGGACCGCGCCGGGTCAAGCCTGTCGCCGCGGGCTTGCGCCGGGCGCGCCGCTCCGTCACGCTGGCGCCATGCGCATCTACCTCGTGGTCATCGACGACACGCCCGAATCGGGCATCGCGCTGCGCTTCGCTGCCAGGCGGGCAGTGAAGACCGGGGGCGGGGTCGAAATCCTGACGATGCTGCCGCCGCAGGAGTTCATCGCCTTCGGCGGCGTGCAGGCGACGATCGAGGAGGAGGCGCGGCTGCATGCCGAGGGGCTGGTCACCGCCGCGGCGGGCACGCTGTTCGACGAATCGGGGCTGCGCCCCTCGATCACGGTGCGCGAGGGCGACGGCCCAAAGGTGATTCGCGAGATGATCGCGGCGAACCCCGACATTGCCGCGCTGGTGCTCGGCGCCGCAGCCAGCGGCGCGCCGGGCACGCTGGTCAGCCATTTTGCCGGCACCGACGCGGGCGTGCTGCCGGTGCCGGTGATGATCGTCCCCGGCAGTCTGGACCGGGAGGCGATCGACCGGCTGAGCTGACGCGCAGCCGGTCGACGGCAAGTACCGCAAAAAGCCCTTCGACTTCGCTCAGGGCGAACCGAAGGGGAGAAGTCGATCCTTCCTCCGTTCGTGCTGAGCGCAGTCGAAGCACATGGTCCCTGCGCCCGGCCCCCCAGCCTATTGCTTGCGTGCGACGAAGGTGCCCTTGGCGCCGTCGCGCGGGTCGGTCCAGTCTCCGGTGATCGAGGCACCGTCCGGGGCGACGGTGTAGGTCGACACCTGCGTCACCTTGCCGAGCTGCATGTCGGTCAGGCGGATCGCGGTGGCGGAGAGCCGTTCGGCCTTGGTCATCGTTTTGCCGGGATCCCCTGCGTTGACGACGAAGGGTCCGCCGAACTTCGCGTCGAGCGATTCGGCCATGCCGGGCGATTTCAGGTGGAGCATGTCGCCGTCGATGCGGAGGGTGAAGGTCAACGCGGCGTCGGACACCGAAGCTGCTGGTGCGGCTTTCCACTGGCCCGATGCGGCATGCGCGCCGGCGGGCGCCGGACCGGCGCGGGTCAGCACCGCTGCGGTTTCGATCGGGGTGCCCGCGCCGTTGGCGGTGGCGACGCCCTTGACCGACAGAGTATTGCCGTCCGGCGATACCGCCTGCGTGTTGCGCGCGATCACCTTGCCGCCCTTGCGGAACTGATAGGCGATCGTGTGGTCGTCGACGACGCTGACCGAGACCGCGTCCCAATAGGGACGATCCTTGACCGCGTGGAACGCGCCGTCGGCCTTGACCGAATAGGCGGCGGGCAGGCAGCTGGCGCAGCTATAAGTGCCGTCCTTGATCTGGAACTCGTTGGGCCTGGCGGTGACCGAGGCGGCGGACAGGTCGCTCTTCCAGGTGCCGTCGAACGGGCTTTGCGCGGCAGCAGGTGCGGCGGCGGCAAGGACGACGGCGGTGCAGAATGGCAGCAGACGGATCATGACGGTGCAATCCCCTTTGACGTGGACGAAGGCGCGACCGACTCTGTTCTGTTTGGCGGCAAATCTACGCAGGCGCAGGCCGGAGTCAACGCCGCTTGCAGGCCGGGGCGATCCGCGGCATCCCGGCGTCATGCGCATCCTTCCCCTGATCCTTCCCCTACTTTTTCTGCCGACCCTCGCCACCCCGGCAGCGGCGCGTGAGGCGCCCTCGCCTGCCCGGCTCAAGGCCTCGGTCGGCGCGCTCGTCGGCTTCGGGACGCGCCACACGCTGTCGACCACGACCGATCCCAGGCGCGGCATCGGCGCGGCGCGCGACTGGGCGGCGGCGCAGTTCGCCGCGATCGGACGCGATTGCGGCGGGTGCATCGCGGTGGAGCGGATCGAGCGCCGCTTCGACGGGCCGCGCGCGCCCGCCGGGGTGATCGTCCAGGACGTGCTCGGCATCCAGAAGGGGCGCGATCCGACGAGAGTCGTGATCGTCGGCGGGCATATCGACAGCCGTGTGACCGACGTGATGAACGCGACGTCGGATGCGCCCGGCGCCAACGACGATGCATCCGGCGTGGCGCTGGTGCTGGAGGCGGCGCGCATCCTGTCCAAGCAGCAGTTCGACGCGACGATCGTCTATGCGGTGTTCTCGGCGGAGGAACAGGGGCTGTGGGGCGCGACCCTGCTCGCCGACACCGCCAAGGCGCGTGGGTGGACGGTGTCGGCGATGCTCAACAACGATATCGTCGGCAACACGATCGGCCAGGGCGGCAAGCGCCAGGCGCGCTGGGTTCGCGTGTTTTCGGAAGGGCTGCGCGCGTCGGAGGATGGGCCTGCGCAGCTCAAGCGCCGCGGCGACGGCGGCGAGGACGACGGGCCGAGCCGCGCGCTGGCCAAGGCGATCGACGGGGTCGCGGGGACAATCTCCGGCGGGCTCGACGTGTTCGTCGACCGGCGTCCCGACCGCTTCGGGCGCGGCGGCGATCACGAGCCGTTCCTGAAGCTCGGCTATCCGGCGGTGCGCTTCTCGGTCGCCAACGAGAATTGGGACGCGCAGCACCAGGATCTGCGGACCGAGAAGGGCGTCGTCTATGGCGACACGATCGACCGGATGGACTTCGCCTATCTAGCCAAGGTGACCGCGATCAACGTCGCGACCCTCGTCCGGCTGGCGAGCGCGCCAGCCGCGCCAGCGGAGGCTTCGCTGGTCGGCGACCTGTCGCGCGACACCCAGGTGTCTTGGACGGCCGTACCGGGAGCGGCCGGTTACCGCGTGCGCTGGCGGCGCAACGATGCGCAAAACTGGAGCGGTTCGCGCGACGTGACCGGGACCGCAACAACGCTGGCGCAGGTGCCGGTCGACGACCATTTCGTCGGCGTTTCCGCGCTGGCGGCGGATGGGAGCGAGAGTTTGGTGACGTTCGGCGGGCGGGCGGCAGTGCGGCGGTAGGAACGCTCTGCAAGCTCCCTACTCCGTTCGTGCCGAGCGAAGTCGAAGCACATTGCCAACGGGCATGCCCTTCGACTTCGCTCGGGGCGAACGGGTGATCTTAAGGCATCGCTCCGCGTACGGTAACTCCTACCGGCAGCTGCACACCGGCTTCCGGCGCGGTTTCCAGACCTTGCGGCGAACCACCGGGCGCGACCAAGTGACGTGGTCCTCGTAAATCTCGGTGGTCGTCGTGGTGATGACCGGCGCGCTCTGGACGGTGACGGTGGTGATGCTGCCGCCATAGCCGCCACCCGAGGTGACCACGGTCGTGCCGCCGTCTGGCGACATCCAGCGTCCGTCGCCCGCCATCGATACGGGCGGATAGGGGCGTGGCGACGGTGGCGGCGGGTAGCCGTGGCCGTAGACCGGTTGCGGGTAGTCGGCACCGTAGCCGCCGTGATGTGGCGGAGGAGGCGGTGGTGGCGCGCCGGGGCCGCGCTCGTCGGGGCCGCGATAGTCGCGCTCGCGATCCTCCTTGCGGTCGATCGCATAGCCGGCAGCGGCGCCGACGCCGGCGCCGATCAGCGTGCCGCCCAAGCGGTTGCCGCGCCCCGCAATGACGTTGCCCGCGACGCCGCCCGCAACCGCACCGATCGCGGCGCCGCCAAGCCCGTTGCCGCGCCGGTCGTCCCGCCGGTCATAGCGGTCGTCGCGCCGGTCGTCGTCCGCATAGCGACCGGCGCCCGCATCGGAGTCGCGGTCGTAGCGATCCCAGTCGACGTCGCCAGCGGTGTCGTACACCGATCCGCGCGAATCGATCAGCACCGCGTCGTCGTAATAACGCACCCAATTATAGCCGTATTGCGGCTGCGCCAGGCCGTAGGCCGACCAGTCGGAGATGTAGAAGCGCGGGGTGTTCCAATAGACCGGCACCGCCCAACCGCGAACGGGCCGCCGGTACGCGTTCCAGCCGCCGGGTGCGTTGACCCCGCCCCACCAATGGCCGCCGACCTTGCTGCCCCAGCGCGGCGCGCGGGGTCCGGGCATCGGGCGGAACGGCGTTCCGGGTCGCGGCGCGACGTGCATGGGGGCGTGCGCGACGCCAGGTCCGGGCTGCACCATCCGCTGCCCCGCCGACGCACCGGTGGCACCGAGCAGCGCGAAGGCCGCCGTTCCCGCGATCAAAAAGGTCCGCATGCCAGTCTCCCTGTCCGGCGCCCTGAACGCCGCAATTCGTTGACGGGTTGCTTACCAATTCGGGTGCGGAGTCGCCAGCGCGGGCGTCGTCCCGATTCGGATCAGATGCGGTCCGACAGCAGCCGCGCGATCGCCTCGACCCCGGCGGCGTCCTCGCCATCGAAGCGCGCGGGCGACGGGCTGTCGAGGTCGATCACCGCGATCGTCGCGCCGCCGCGGACGACGGGCACGACCAGCTCGGACCGGCTCGCCGCGTCGCACGCGATGTGGCCGGGAAAGGCGTGGACGTCGTCGACGACTTGCGTATCGCCGGTCGCCGCGGCGGTGCCGCACACGCCCTTGCCGATCGCGATGCGGATGCACGCGGCTTTGCCCTGGAAGGGACCGAGCACGAGTTCACTGCCGATGACGCGGTAGAAGCCGGCCCAGTTCAGATCGGGCAGATATTCCCACAGCAGCGCCGCGGCGTTGGCCATGTTGGCGACCGCGTCGGGCTCGTCCGCGGTCAGTGCGTCGAGCGCGGACAGGAGGTCGCGGTAGAGATCGGGCTTGGCGGTGGCGGCGATGTCGAACTGGTACATGTTCCGATCATACCTTCATCACCCCGGACTTGTTCCGGGCTATTGCAGGCTATTCCATCGAAACCCGCCCCCGCCCCGCTTTCACCGTAGCCCGGCCCTTCTTGGCATCCACCCGCCGGGCGCGTGCGGCGCGCGAGGGCTTGGTCTTCACCCGGCGTGCCTCGCGCTCCTCGGCCTTGTCCAGCAGCTCGGCCAGCCGCGCGCGGGCGTCGGCGCGGTTCGCCTCCTGCGTGCGGTAGCGCCGCGCGGTCAGTACCAAGGTGCCGCTGGCGGTCAGCCGCGATCCCGCGGCGAGCTTCAGCCGCCGGTAGGTCTCGGGGTGCAGCCCCAGCGCGAAGACATCGACGCGCAGCTGGCAGGCGGTGGCGACCTTGTTGACGTTCTGCCCGCCCGGCCCGGTCGCGGCGAGGAAGCGTTCCTCCAGCGCCGACTCGGGCACGTCGATCACGCGAAACCCGCCGCCGCGAAGCGTTCGGGAGTCGGCGCCTCGGCCTCGATCGCGGGCTTGGCGCCGCGTGTGACGACCAGCTTGGCGGCGTGGAGCATCATGCCGAGCCGGTCGGCGCGGCCGTAGACCGGATCGCCGACGACGGCGACGCCGAGCCCGCTGGCGGCATGCACGCGGATCTGGTGGGTGCGCCCGGTCTCGGGCACGAACGCGACCAGCGCGCGGCCGTCCTTGACCGCCAGCAGTTCCCAGCCGGTCCGCGATGCCTTGCCCTTGGGATCGCCGACCATCCGCCAGCCGGTCGCGGCGGTGCTGACCTTGGCCAGCGCCAGGTCGATCGTCCCGCGCTCGCCCGTGGGCACGCCGTCGAGCACCGCGAGGTAGCGCTTGCTCACCTCGCCGCGCTCGAACGCCTGTTGCAGCCGCGCGTGCGCCTTCGGGTTGCGCGACAGCAGCAGGCAGCCGCTGGTGTCGCGGTCGAGCCGGTGGACCGGCTGCGGCCAGCGCTGGAAACCGAAGCGCAGCGAATCGAGGTGGTTCTCGAGACTGAGCGACCCGTCGCGGGGTTTATCGACCGGGAGCCCTGCGGGCTTGTCGATCACCAGGGCCTCGCCGTCGAGGAAGAGTACGTGGTCGCCGTGCATCGCCACGCCTTGCCACCGGTCGCGCGCGCATGCCAGAGGCGAGCGGTGCCGCGTGTCCCCATCCTCCTCGCCCTGCTGGCGGGCGCGCCTGCGTTCGCCCAAGCCCCCGCGGGCGACGGCCGGGTGCTCGGGCATTTCGGCTATGGCGACATTCCGGCCGAGGAGCTGGCGGCGGCGCCCGACGGTTTCGCAATCGGCCAGCCGTGCCGCGTGCGGCGCGAGGTGTTGCCCGATCTGGCGCGGCTGCTCGACGCCGCGCGCGCCGATCCGGCGACCGGGGGCAGCTTGCGCGGCCTGTCGTGCCACCGGAGCATCGCGCGCCAGACCGGCGTCTTCGCGCGCGGCGGCGAAGGCAATGCCGCCGACCGCGCGATCTCGGTCGCGCCGCCGGGGCATAGTGAGCACACCACCGGCTATGCGATCGACTTCGCGGTGCGGCCCTCGCCCAATTGCCCCGATGCCGAGGCGTGCATGGCGGCGACTGCGCCCGCGCGCTGGCTGGTGGCCAATGCGGCGCGGTTCGGGTTCGAACAGTCTTTTCCGGCGGGAAACAAGCAGGGGGTGAAATGGGAGCCGTGGCACTGGCGCTGGGTCGGCACGTCGCCGAGCGCACCGGGTGCGGCGCGGGCGCGTTTCGTGTTCGCAGCGGCGCGGGGCCGGTTTGCGGCGAACCCTGCGGTGGCGGATCCGTTGGTGGTTCGGGTCGAGAGCCAGCCGCCGGTGCCGGTCACGGCTGCGCCGCCGCCTGCGAAGAAGGGTAAGCGGCGGCGTTGAGGTTCATCGTCACCCCGGACGTGTTCCGGGGTCCAGCGTGCGACAAGCGACACCGCTAATAACGGAGCGATGTGCACGCGGCGCCCTGGACCCCGGAACAAGTCCGGGGTGAAGGGGGTATTGCGGCGAAGCTCTACTTCTACCCGGCCAGCTTCGCCGCGGTCTGAGCGATCCGCTTGCCCTGGTAGCGCGCGCCGGCAAGCTCCTCTTCGTGCGGCTGGCGGCTGCCGTCCCCACCCGCGATCGTTGTCGCACCGTAGGGCGATCCGCCGCGTACCTCGTCGACCCCCATCTGCGCCTGAAACCCGTAATCCAGCCCGACGATCGTCAGCCCCAGGTGCATCAGGTTGGTGATGAGCGAGAACAGCGTCGTCTCCTGCCCGCCATGCTGCGACGCGGTCGAGGTGAAGGCGCCGCCGACCTTGCCGTTCAAGGCGCCGCGCATCCACAAGCCGCCGGTGGTGTCGAGGAACGCCGCCATCTGGCTCGGCATGCGGCCGTAGCGGGTGGGGGCGCCGACGACGATCGCGTCGTAGTTCGCGAGTGCGTCGGGGCCCTCGATCACGGGATGCGCGCTGTCGGTCTTGAAATGCGCGGCCTCGACGATGTTCTTGGGTGCGGTTTCGGCGACGCGGCGGATGTCGACCTCCGCACCGCCTTCGCGCGCGCCCTCGGCGACGGCTTGCGCCATCTGCTCGATGTGGCCGTAGGACGAGTAATAGAGCACGAGAACCTTGGTCATGGGACTTCTCCTTGGAACGGGGATCAGGCGGCGTCGACGAGGACGATCTCCGCCGCGGTCGTAGCGGTGATGCTGTAGGTCCGGCCGCCGATCAGCGCGGCGCCGTCGCGGGCGTCCACCCGCTCGCCATCGATGAACAGCGCGCCCGTCGCGGGGACCAGGTACGCATGGCGCCCCGCGCCGACCGCATGCGTCACCGTCTCGCCCGCACCCAGCGTCACGCCCATCACCCGCGCGTCGGCGCGGATCGGCAGCGCGCCGGCATCCTCGGCGAAACCGCTGGCCAGCACGGTGAAGCGGCCCGAGCGCTCGGCCTTGGGAAAGGGTCTTGCGCCCCAGCTCGGGCTGCCGCCCTTGCGGCTGGGCTCGATCCAGATCTGGAACAGCGTCGTCGTCTCGCTCTCCAGATTGTATTCGGCGTGCCGCACGCCGGTGCCCGCACTCATCACCTGGACGTCGCCAGCGCCGGTGCGGCCCTCGTTGCCGAGCGAATCCTTGTGGGTGATCGCGCCGGAGCGGACGTAGGTGATAATTTCCATGTCGCGGTGCGGATGCGGCGGGAAGCCGGACCGGGCGGCGATGGCGTCGTCGTTCCACACCCGGATTGCGCCCCAGCCCATCCGCGCGGGGTCGTAATAATCGGCAAACGAGAAATGGTGCCGCGCGTCGAGCCAGCCGTGGTCGGCATGGCCGAGCGTGGCAAACGGGCGGCGGTCGATGATGGTCATTGTGTCGGGGGTCATCGTGTCGGTGGTCATGAGGAAACCTCCTTGGTTGTGCCCAAGATAGGGTGCGCGAGGGTCACGTAAACGGAAACGGTGGAAACCGATCGTTTCGCGCAGTAAGTGACGCGTTCTTGCCGAGGATTGAAAGCATGCGTCTGCCCGATCTCGAAGCCTGGGCGATCTTCGCTGCGGTGGTCGAGCATCGATCGTTCAGCGGCGCGGCGGAGGCGATCGGGCTGTCGAAGGCGACCGTGTCCAAGGCGATCGGGCGGCTGGAGGCGCATTTGGGCCAATCGCTGTTCCACCGCACCTCGCGGCGGCTGGCGCTGACCGAGGCCGGGCGCCCACTCGCCGACCATGCCGCGCGGATCGTCGCCGAAGCCCACGCCGCCGAAGAAGCCGCGCGCGATGCCGCCAGCGCGCCCGCGGGCCGAATCCGGCTGGCCGCACCAATGGCGTTCGGCATCGCCAACGTCGCGCCGCTGGTCGCCGACTTTCTGCTGGCGCATCCCGGCATCGAGATCGATCTGCACCTGTCGGACGCGCGCGTCGACATCGTCGCGGAGGGATTCGACATCGCGCTGCGCATCGCCGATTTGCCCGACAGCTCGCTGCGCGCGCGCCGGCTGTGCAGCATCGCGGGGCACATCGTCGCGACACCCGCCTATCTCGCAAAACACGGCGAGCCGACCCATCCCGGCCAGCTCGGCGAGCACCGGCTGCTGGGCTACTCCAACGTCACCGGACCGTGGCGTTTCCAGGGCGCCGACGGCACCGAGGTGTCGGTGCGGGTCGCCGGGCCGCTTACCGCCAACAGCGGCGACGCGATGCTCCCCGCTTTGCTCGCCGGGCTGGGCATCACCCGGTTGCCCGGGTTCATCGTCGGCGCGCATCTGGAATCCGGTGCGCTCGCCGCGATCCTGCGCGACTGGACCCCGGCGCCGGTGGGCCTCCATTTGCTGACGCCGCCCAGCCCGCTCCGCCCCGCGCGCGTCGAGGCGCTCATCGCCTTCCTCGCGGATCGCCTGCGCGACCCGTGCGCCGCGCGCGCCGCGTGAACCGGCTCAAGCCCGATGAGGCCGACGCGCGCTTCATCCGCCGCGTCGTGCTGGTCATCCTGATCGCCGCGGTTGCTGCGGCGCTGTATCGTGCGGGCAATCTGCTGATCCTGGCGTTCGGGTCGATCCTGGGCGCGATCGCGATCCATGCCATCGCAGAGACGTATCGCGAACGCCTCCACGTCGCCGAGCGGCTCGCGCTGGGACTCGCGATCGCCACCGTATTCGGGCTCATCGGCTTTCTCGGCTGGCTGTTCGGGGTGGCGTTCAGTGCGCAGCTCAATTTGCTGGTGACGCAATTGCCCGGCCTGCTCGACCAGTTCGCCGCCTATCTCTCGCAATCGGCGGTCGGCGCCAAGGTCGTCGATGCGGTGCAGGCCGCATTCGCGGGGAGCCGGGTCGCGCGCGATATCGGCGGCCTGGCGCAGGGCGCGGGCGAGCTCGTCCTCAACTGCCTGCTGCTGCTCGTCGGCAGCCTGTTTTTCGCTGCCGACCCCAAGGTGTACGAACGTGGCTTCCTGCTCCTTATGCCTCGCTCCAAGCGGGCCGCGGTGGAGGATGCGCTGTTCGACGTCGGCTCGACGCTCAGGCTCTGGCTGCGCGCGCAGCTGATCCAGATGGCGACCATGGGAGTGCTCGTCGGCATCGGATTGTGGATCGCAGGCGTGCCATCCGCCGCCGCGCTGGGCCTGCTGGCGGGGCTGTCGGAGTTCATCCCCTATGTCGGCCCGACCGCGGCGATGCTCCCGGCGCTCGGGCTGGCGGCGACCAGCGGCAACGGGGCGGTGATCGGCACGCTCGTGACCTATGCGGTGGTGCGGATGGTGCAGACCAACGGCATCACGCCCTATGTCACCAGCCGCGTCGTCTCGATCCCGCCCGCCATCACGCTGTTCGCGATCCTGGCGATCGGGCTGGTGTTCGGGCTGTTCGGGCTGTTCTTTTCGGCCGCGTTGCTGGTGGTGATCTTCACGCTCGTGCGCAGCCTGTACCTGCGCGAGGTGCTGGGCGAAGATATCCCGCGTGCCGAGCATGGCACCCTGCTCGGCCCCGCGGAGACACCCCGCGACTCGCGGGATTACCTCGATTAACCGCGAATTAACCTTTTGCGTTCAGACATGCTTTGGTTAATGACACTGGTCCGGTCGCCTAAGCAGGGGTGCTGGGCGCGAACGGGGGAAGATTTCCGATGCGCGTTTTGCTGATCGAGGACGAGCCGACGACCGCCAAGGCGATCGAGCTCATGCTGACGACCGAGGGCTTCAACATCTACACCACCGATCTCGGTGAAGAGGGTCTCGATCTCGGGAAACTCTACGATTACGACATCATCCTGCTCGATCTCAACTTGCCCGACATGCACGGCTACGACGTGCTGAAGAAACTGCGGGTGGCGCGGGTGGCGACGCCGGTGCTGATCCTGTCGGGGATCAACGAGATGGACTCCAAGGTGCGCTCCTTCGGCTTCGGTGCCGACGATTACGTCACCAAGCCGTTCCATCGCGAGGAACTGGTCGCGCGCATCCACGCGGTCGTGCGCCGATCCAAGGGGCACAGCCAGTCGGTGATCAAGACCGGCAAGCTCTCGGTCAACCTCGATGCCAAGACCGTCGAAGTCGATGGTGCGCGGGTGCACCTGACCGGCAAGGAATATGCGATGCTGGAGCTGCTGTCGCTCCGCAAGGGTACGACGCTGACCAAGGAAATGTTCCTCAACCACCTGTACGGCGGGATGGACGAGCCCGAATTGAAGATCATCGACGTCTTCATCTGCAAGCTGCGCAAGAAATTGAGCCTGGCGTGCGAGGGCGAGAATTATATCGAGACGGTCTGGGGCCGAGGCTATGTGCTGCGCGAACCGGACGAGATGCCGGTGGTTGCGGTCGCCTGATCAATTCTGTTCTTGGCGGCAGGTCGAGCCGCGACGTGGGGGGTGTCGCGGCCTTTTTGCTGTGACCTGAATCAAGATCAGGATCGCACCATGTTTTAGCCCGTTGTGTCGCCAACCCGTTCGCAGGAGCAACACATGGCCGCAGCAACCCACGCAGATGTCCTCCAGTCGATCTTCGTCACCGGCCTCAAGAACGCGCATGGCGTCGAACATCAGGCGCTGGCGCTGATGGACCGGCAGATCGACCACCTCGCCAACTATCCCGAGATCAGCGACATGCTGCGCAAGCATCGCGCCGAGACCGAGCAGCAGATCGTGCGTGTCGACGAGATCCTCTCCGGCTTCGGTGAAAGCGCGTCGGCGGTGAAGGACGTCGCGCTGACCATCTCGGGCAACATGGCCGCAATCGCGCATGTCTTCGCACCGGACGAGGTGATCAAGAACAGCTTCGCCAATTTCGCGTTCGAGAATTTCGAAGCGGCGGCCTATACCTCGCTACTGACCTTGGCCGATGCCGGCCCGTTCGCCTCCGCCAAGTCCGCACTGCAACAGTCGCTGAGCGAAGAGCAGCGGATGGCTGCGTGGGTTCTCGACAACATTCCCGCAACGACGCTGAAGTACGTGACGCTGCGCGCGGAGGGCGAGACCGCCGGACATTAAGCCGCGAGGGTCTGGGAGCGACTACTTCCGCTCCCAGACCTTCTGCCCGCCGACCCACGTCTCCTCGACCTTGGTCGCGCGCAGTTCACTGGGGGACGCGTCAACCGGATCGCGGTCGACGATCACGAAATCCGCGCGTTGCCCCGGCTGGAGAGAGCCGAACTGCCGCTCCGCGAACCCCGCATATGCTGCGCCGCCGGTGAACGCCCACCAGGCCTGCTCGCGCGTCACGCGCTCCTCGGGGCGCCAGCCGCCATAAGGCTGGCCGTCCGCGCCCTGACGCGTGAACGCCGCCGCCCAGCCCGCGAACGGATCGGGGCTCTCGACCGGATAGTCCGAGCCGAACGCAAGACGGCTGCCGTTCTTCAGCATCGACGCCCACGCATAGGCCCCGGCAAGCCGCGCGGGGCCGAGCCGTGCTTCGGCCATCGTCCGGTCGCTCGTCTCGTGGGTCGGCTGCATAGAGGCGATGACGCCGTGCTTGCCGAAGTGCGGCAGGTCGGCGGGATCGACGATCTGCGCATGCTCGATACGCCAGCGGCGGTCGCCCTTGTAGGTCTCGCTGAGCTCGTCGATCGCGTCGAGGACCTGCGCATTGGCCTTGTCGCCGATCGCGTGCACCGCGACCTGGTAGCCGTCCATCGCCGCGCGGCTCATCAGGTTGCGGATCACGTCGTCGCTCATGAAGCCGAGCCCCGACTGTCCGGGTGCGTCGGCGTAAGGCTGCTTGAGCCAGGCACCGCGCGATCCTAGCGCGCCGTCGCCGTAGAGCTTGACCCCCACCAATCGCAACTTGTCGGCATAGAGCCAAGGCGTCGGGCCACCGCCGCCGATCCGCACGGTGTCGTCGATCCCCGCGCCGTAGCTGATGACGCGAACCCGAATTGCGCCGAGATCGCCCATCCGGCGATAGCTCAGCCATTCGTCGAGCGTCGTGCCCATGTCCGCGGTCGCAGTGACGCCGAACGCCAGCAGGATGCCTTGCGCCTTCAGGAACGCCGCGTCGCGATCCTTGGGCGCCGGCTGCGGCACGACCTTGCGGACGAGGTCCTGCGCGGCGTCGACGAACACGCCCGAGGGCTGCGCGCCAGCCTTCTCGATCCGGCCGCCCGGTGGAGACACGCTTTCCGCGGTCACCCCTGCCGCCTTGATCGCGGCGCTGTTGGCCCAGCTTGCGTGACCGTCGACCCGCGACAGGAACACCGGCCGGTCGCCCACCACATCGTCGAGGTCGGCGGCGGTCGGGAAGCGCCCGAGCCCCCAAGTCTCCTGGTTCCAGCCGCCGCCGAGGAGCCATTTCCGGTCGGGGTTCGCCGCCGCATAGGCGCGGATGCGCGCCTTCGCCTCGTCGAGCGATCGGGTGCCCGACAGATCGAGTTCCAGCGCGCGGAAACCCAATTCCATCACGTGCCCGTGCGCGTCGATGAACCCCGGGATCAGCACCCGCCCCTTCATGTCGGCGCGCCAGTCGAGGCGCTCGGGGCGCTTGTCCTTGGCGGACAGCAGCTTGGTGACCTTGCCGTCGAGCGTCATCGTCAGGCCGGTGAAGCGGGTGACCTTGCCATCGGCGTCGACGGTCATGCCCTGCACATTGTCGATGAGCGCATCCGCAAAGGCGGGCGCGGGGAGCAGCGCCGCGAGGATCAGAAAACGCTTCACTTCGGCAATCTCCGTACCAGCGCACTGGTGTCCTGGCGCGCGCCGCCCATCCCCTGCACCTCGGCGTAGAATTGGTCGACCAGCGCCGCCACCGGCAGCACCGCGCCGTTCCGCTTCGCCTCGTCGAGCGCGAGCCCGAGGTCCTTCCTCATCCAGTCGATCGCGAAGCCGAAGTCGAAGCGGTCCTCGCTCATCGATTGCCAGCGGTTGACCATCTGCCAGCTCTGCGCCGCGCCGCCCGAGATCGCCTCCAGAACCTTCTCCGTATCGAGCCCGCTCTTCTGCGCGAACCGCAGCGCTTCGGCGACGCCCTGGAGCACGCCGGCGATCGCGATCTGGTTGCACATCTTGGTCTGCTGCCCGGCGCCTGCCTCGTCGACGTGGACGATGCGCGCGGCGTAGGCCTGCATGAACGGTTCGGCGGCGGCGACCGCTTCCGCCGAGCCGCCGCACATGATCGACAGCGCGCCCTTCTCGGCACCCGCCTGCCCGCCGGACACGGGCGCATCGACGACGCGCGCGCGCGCCTTTGCCAGCCGCCGAGCGATCGAGGCGGATACGGTGGTGTGATCGACGAACACCGCCTCCTCGCGCATCGCGGCGAAGCAGCCGTCGGGGCCCAGCGTCACCGCGGCCAGGTCGTCGTCGTTGCCGACGCACGCGAACACCGCATCGGCGTCCTTCGCCGCCGCTGCGGGCGTATCCGCCACCGAAAGCCCGGTTGCCTCGGCCTTTGCGCGAGTCCGGTTGAAGACGACGACGTCGTGCCCGGCCTTCGCCAGATGCCCCGCCATCGGCGCGCCCATCACGCCGGTTCCGATGAATGCCAGTCTTGCCATGTCCTGCTTCTAGCCAGTCCGCGGCAGCGTTGCCAGCGCGCGCGGGTTCCCCCGTCGCCGCCGATCCGCTACGCCCCCCGCATCATGGCGACCGCAGCACATTTCGAACCCGACCTTCCCGTCACCCTCGCCGACGTCCGCGCCGCGCATGCGCGTATCCGCGACGCGATCGTGCGCACGCCGACTCTGGTCAGCAAGACGCTGAGCAAGATGACCGGCGCCACCGTCTGGCTGAAGTTCGAGAATCTCCAGTTCACCGCCGCCTACAAGGAGCGCGGCGCGCTCAACACGCTGCTCCAGCTCTCCGCCGAAGCCCGCGCCAAGGGCGTCATCGCGGCGTCGGCGGGCAATCACGCGCAAGGGCTCGCCTATCACGCCGATCGCCTGGGCGTGCCCGCGACGATCGTCATGCCGATCACCACGCCGACGGTGAAGGTGGTCCAGACCGAGGGCCACAACGCGCAGGTCGTGCTGCACGGCGAAACCTTCGACGCCGCCTACGCCCACGCCCGCGTGCTGGAGGCGGAATGCGGCTACACCTTCGTTCATCCCTTCGACGATCCGCGTGTCATCGCGGGGCAAGGCACCGTCGCGATCGAGATGTTCGAGGACGTCGCCGACATCGACACGCTGATCGTGCCGATCGGCGGCGGCGGGTTGATCTCGGGCATGGCCACGGTCGCGCGTGCACAGTCTCACGGCATCAAGGTCGTAGGGGTCGAGGCGGAACTGTATCCGTCGATGTACAACCGCATCCGCGGCACCGACCTGCCGTGCGCGGGCGATACGCTGGCCGAGGGCATCGCGGTCAAGGAGCCCGGCGGAATCACCGCGCGGATGGTCGCGCATCTGGTCGACGACATCGTGCTGGTCAGCGAACGCAGCCTGGAGCAGGCGGTCGCGCTGCTGCTCCAGATCGAGAAGACCGTGGTCGAGGGCGCCGGCGCCGCGGGGCTCGCCGCGCTGCTCGCCTATCCCGAGCGGTTTCGCGGCAAGACCGTCGGCGTCGTGCTGTGCGGCGGCAATATCGACACGCGGCTGCTCGCCAACGTGCTGCTCCGCGATCTCGCGCGCTCGGGACGGCTGGCACGGCTGCGCATCCGGTTGCAGGATCAGCCCGGCGCGCTGTTCAACGTCGCGCGCATCTTCGATGCCGAGCGCGTCAACATCATCGAGATCTATCACCAGCGGGTCTTCACCTCGCTGCCCGCCAAGGGACTCGTCACGGATATCGAGTGCGAGACCCGCGACCGTGCGCATCTCGACCGGCTGATCGCGGCACTGCGCGACGGCGGTTACGAGACGACGCAGGTGGAATCCGCGTAACCGGACGCGCCCGACCAACGAATCGTGGTAAACCGCCTTTCCATGCACCGCGAAGCGATTCATATAGACCTCTGGCGCCGATCGACGCGCCACACGAAAGGGCCTGATCGGCGGTGACCGCGCATTTCCGCTATCCGCGCTTCTTCGTGACGAGTCCCTCGCCTTGCCCCTATTTGCCGGGCAAGCAGGAGCGCAAGGTCTTCACCGAGCTGACCGGCGCGCATGCCGCCGAGCTGAACGACGCGCTCGGCCGGATCGGTTTCCGTCGCAGCCAGGGCGTTGCCTACCGCCCCAATTGCATCGGCTGCGTCGCCTGCGTTTCGGTCCGCGTCGTCACCCCCGAATTCGTCGCCAACGCGACCCAGCGCAAGCTGCTCAAGCGCCACGCCGACCTGGAGGTCAGCGCTTGCCGCGCCTGGGCGACCGACGAGCAGTTCCAGCTGCTTCGCCGCTACCTGTCGGCGCGGCATCCCGGCGGCGGCATGGCGGGCATGGACGAGGACGATTACGCCGACATGGTCGAACATTCGCCGGTCGATTCGTTCGTCGTCGAATACCGCGAGCCGACGGTGAACGGCCGGCTCGGGCGACTGGTCGGCGCGTGCCTCACCGACCGCCAGGCCGACGGGCTGTCGATGATCTACAGCTTCTTCGACGCCGCGGACGAGACCCGCCCGGCGCTGGGCAATTTCATCATCATGGACCACATCCTGCGCGCCCGCGACGCTGGGCTGCCGTACGTGTACCTGGGGTATTGGGTGAAGGGCTCGGCGCGCATGGCGTACAAGACCCGTTATCGCCCGGTCGAGGTGCTCGGGCCCTTGGGGTGGAGCCGATACGACGCCGAACCGGCCGCGCCGTCGCGGCGGTTGGGCTCCATGGTTTGACGGCAGTCGCACGCCTTCCCGCCTCGGGCAGGCGTTGTCGCGCGGTTGCAAAGGTGCAGCCCTATTCCTCCCCCACCACGCTGACGTCCACGTCCAGCTTCTCCACGCCCTCTCCCAGCCGCGACCCCGCAACGGGCGCGGCGCCCGCGGCGTCGAGCGCCACCGCCACCCGCACGTAATTCTCTTCGGGGCAGCGGTCGAAGCATGGATCGAACGCGATCCAGCCGATCCGATCGACATGCGCCTCCACCCACCCGTGCGGGGTCGGGCGGTGATCGCCGTCCGCGACCGCGCGGCAATAGCCCGAGACGTAGCGCGCGGGGACGCCGAGCGAGCGGGCGGCCACCGCAAACATCTGCGCCATGTCACGCGCGGTTGCCGATTGGCGCGCGAACGCCGCCACCGCATCCAACCCGGGCAACGGCCGCCCCCGATCGAAGGCAAAGCGCGCGTGCAGCGCGGTGTTCAGCCGGTGAAGCCGGTCGAGCGGGTCGTCCCCGCCCGCATCGCGCGCGAACGCAGCGATCTCGGGATCGGCGGGCGTTGCCTCGGTCGTGCGGAGAAACACCGCGGGCGGCAGCGGCTCGCTCGCGCCGTGGAGCACGCCGCTGGAATGGCTGGTCAGCACCTCGCCGGTCACCGCGATCTCGATGCCGTCGAGCGGCCCATCGACGTACAACATGGTGATGCAATTGCCGAAGCCGTCGCGGCCGTGGCGCAGGCGCGCGTCGCGATCGACGTCGATCCGCCATTGCGCGACCGTCTGATCGTGGGTGTTCTGCGGGGTCAGCCGCAACAATTGCACCAGCCGCGCCTGGGGAGCGCTGAACCGGTAGCTGGTAAGATGATCGATCGAGAGCCGCATGGCTTCAGCGTCCTTTAAGCCTGCCACCTACCCGTTCGTGCTGAGCGCACTCGAAGCACTTCGGGCGGTGTGCCCTTCGACTTCGCTCAGGGCGAACGGAGTGGGGGACGCGCGCGATCATCCTACCCGAACTTGAACTGCCGCCCGATCGCGGTGTGGAGCAGGTCGTTCTCGCGGATGAAGGCTTGGAGATATTCGTGCAGCCCCGATGCGATCACCTCGCTCGAGCGGGTGCGGCCGACCCGGCTGCTGCGCATCCGCGCCATCCGGTCGGCCTCGCCGTGGTGGCCGGTGCGCTTGGCGAGCAGCCCGAGGATGTCGACCGCTTCCTCCGCCGATGCCGCCAGGCTGCGCGGCAGCTCGGCGCGCCCGATCAGCAGGTCGATGACGTTCGCCGGCAGCAGGCCGTCGTTATAGAGCCAGCGGTAGGCGGTCACCGCCGACACCGTTTGCAGGATGGTCGTCCACTGGTCGCGGTCGACGACGCCGCCGACCTGTTCGCCCTCCGGCAGCAGCAGATGGTATTTGACGTCGACCAGCCTGGCGGTGTTGTCCGCGCGCTCGACCGCTTGCCCGAGCCGGATGAACCACGTCGTCTGGTTGCGCAGCATGCGGTGAATCGCGCCTTCGAACCCGCGCGTCTCGTTCTTGACCGCGTCGACCAGCGCCAGCGCGGCGGCGGTGTCGTGGACGTCGGTGCATCCCTCGAACGCCAGCCACGCGCGGTTGATCGCGGTCCATGCCTCGCGAGTCAGCGCGGTGCGCACCGCTTTGGCGTTGTTGCGCGCGCGGTCGATGCAGTGGACGATCGATCCGCCGTGCGCGGCGTCGAGGGTGAGGAAACGGACGACCGCCTCCTGGGTGTGCTCCTCCTTGTAGGCGGAGAACGCCTCTTCGGTGTCGGTCACCGCCAGCGCCGACGCCCACGCGGCTTCACCCGCAGGGCGCGACGACAGCGCGTCGAGCCGCACCGTGGCCTCGACCAGCCGCGCGATGAAGTCGGCGCGCTCGAAATAGCGGCCGAGCCAATAGAGCGACGATGCGGTGCGGGAGAGCATCACGAGATTCCTCCCCGGCACGGGGAGGGGGACAATGCCAATGGGGGCCATGCCAAGCATGGTGGAGGGGCAGCCCCAAGGACCATCTCGCGTGGGGCTGCCCCTCCACCATCGGCTGCGCCGACGGTCCCCCTCCCCGTTCCGGGGAGGAATGAGCAGCCCTTCACGCTCCCCTCCCCTGCGACTGCGTCATCCCGCCCGCCGATTGCAACTGGGTCTGCGTCTGCCCCCGCACCGGCCCGTCGTCGATCAGCACGAAACTATCCTTCGTCCCCCCGCCCTGGCTCGAATTCACGACCAGGGACCCTTCGCGCAACGCCACGCGGGTGAGGCCGCCGGGGACCACCTGCACGCCCTTCGACCCCGTCAGCACGAACGGCCGGAAATCGACGTGACGCGGTGCCAGCCCGCTGTCGGCCAGCGTCGGCACGGTCGACAGCGCCAGCGTCGGCTGCGCGATGTAGCGGTGCGGCTCGGCGACCAGGGCGGCGCGGAATCGCTCGATCTCGGCCTTCGAGGCTGTAGGGCCTACCAGCATCCCATACCCGCCCGATCCGTCGACCAACTTGACGACCACCTCGGCGAGATTGTCGAGCACGTAGCTGAGCGCCTGCGGCTCGCGGCACCGCCATGTCTCGACATTGGGCAGCTTGGCCTCGCCCCCCGAATAGAATCGGACGATCTCGGGCATGTAGCTGTAGATCGCCTTGTCGTCGGCGATGCCGTTGCCCGGCGCATTGATGATCGCGACATTGCCCGCCGCATAGGCCGCGATCAGCCCGGGCACCCCGAGCATCGAATCGGCGCGAAACACCAGCGGATCCAGGAAATCGTCGTCGACCCGGCGATAGATCACGTCGACCTTCACGCGGCCACCGATGGTACGCATCCAGACGGTGTCGTCATCCACGATCAGATCAGCCGCCTCGACCAGCTCGACGCCCATCGAATCGGCCAGGAAGCTGTGCTCGTAATAGGCAGAATTGAAATGCCCGGGGGTCAGCACGACGCACACCGGATCGCTTCCCACGCCGCGCGGCGCGACCGAGCGCATCGTCTCGAGCAGCCGGTCGGGATAGCTGTCGACCGCCGCCACACGGAACTCGCGGAACAGCTCGGGACACAGTCTGAGCATCGCCTCGCGGTTCTCCAGCATGTAGCTGACCCCCGAGGGCGTCCGCGCATTGTCCTCCAGCACGAAGAAATCGTCGGGGCCGGTACGCACCAGATCAATGCCGCAGATGTGCGCCCAGATGCCGTGCGGCGGGCGCATCCCGGCGATCTCGGGGCGGAACTGCGGATTGCCCAGGATCAGGTCGGCGGGCAGCACGCCTTCGCTCAGGATACGCCGCTCGCCGTAGATGTCGTCGAGAAAGGCGTTGATCGCCTCGACCCGCTGGACCAGCCCCTCCGACAGCCGCGCCCATTCGCTCGCCAGGAACACGCGCGGTACGATGTCGAACGGGATGATCCGCTCCGCCGCCTCGTTCTCGCCGTAGACCGCAAAAGTGATGCCGAGCTGGCGAAAGGTCGTCTCGGCGGCTTGCTGGCGACGGCGCAACTCGTCGGTGGGGATCGTGTCGATCCAGCGACCCAGCGCGCTCATCTCGGGGCGCGGCGGTGTAGCGCCGGTCATTCCCATGATCTCGTCGAACGCGTGTGTCGCCATCGTGACGGTAACAGCCCCTCTTGCGTGCGGTTCCATGCTGCGCGGCTTTGCCGCGGTGCACAAGGGGCTATGCGCTATACCCCCAGAGCCGTCAGCATCCCCGGCGTCAGCACCTGCGGCAACACCCGCGGTTCGCCGCCGCTTTCGGGGTAATAGAGGTATAGCGGCACCCCCGCCCGGTTGTGCGCCTCGATGAAGCGCCCGAGCACCGGGTCGCCGTCGGTCCAGTCGCCGACCAGCACCGCGACACCGTTCTTCGCGAACGACGCGCGCACCGCATCGGTGTCGATCGAGGTGCGTTCGTTGACCTTGCAGGTCAGGCACCAGTCGGCGGTGAAATACGCGAACACCGGCTTGCCCTGCGCACGCAGCGCCGCCAGCCGGGTCTCGGTGAACGGCTCGGAGCCTTGCGACGCCACGGTGGCCCCCGCGGGCGCCGGTCGTACGACCAGCACCAGCGCGCACGCCGCCGCCAGCGCCACCCCGGCGGGAAGCCACGGCCGCAACCCGGCAAGCTGCCGTCGCCCGGTCCACCACAGCCCGAACGCCGCCAGCATCGCGGCGGCGAGGCCAACGCCCATGCCGTTCACCCCGGCCTGCCGCCCGAGCACCCAGGCGAGCGCCAGTGCGGTCAGGAACATCGGCACCGACAGGATACGTCGCAGCCGCTCCATCCACGCGCCAGGTCGCGGCAACCGCCGCCGGAGCGCGGGCACGAAGCCGATCGCGAGGAACGGCAGGGCGATCCCGAGCCCCAGCCCGGCGAACACCAGCAGCGCCGCCGCCGCGGGCAGCACCAGCGCCGCCCCCAGCGCCGCACCCATGAAGGGACCGGTGCACGGCGTCGCTACGAAGGCGGCCAGCGCGCCGGTCGCGAACGCTCCGCTCGCGCCGCCACGCCCGGCGAACTGGGGCGTCGGCAGCTCGAACAGTCCGGCCAGGTTCAGCGCGATGCCGACGACCAGCAGCAGCAGCACCCCGATCACCCGCGGGTCCTGCAACTGGAACGCCCAGCCCACCGTCGACCCCGCCGCGCGCAACGCCAGCAGCAGGCCGCCGAGCGCGACGCACACGAGGATGACGCCCGCGCTATACGCCAGCGCCTCGCGTCGCGCCGCGCCGGAGTCCGCCCCCGATTTGGCGAGGCTCAATGCCTTCAAACTCAGGATCGGGAACACGCACGGCATCACGTTGAGGATCAACCCGCCGAGCACCGCCCCCGCGAACGCCAGCAGCGCGGTCCAGACCCACGCTTCGCTCGGCGCACCCCCGATCGCGCCGGGAACCGCGCGCACCGCCAGCCCACGATCGGGGCCGATCCGCAGCACCCCCGCGAACGCGCCATTCGGCTTGCCCTTGGTCGTCACCACCAGCCGGTCGCCTTCGCGCGCCACCATCTGCGGCGCGGCATAATCGAGCGCGCCTTGCGTCTCGGCAAAGAAATGCACGTCGCTCAGCGCCGCCGCGGCGGGATAGGGGATCGCGATCCGCAAATCTTCCTTGCCCACTGCCCACGTCGCCGCCGCATCGAGCGCCTGCGGTATCGCCCGCCGCCAGCCTGCGAACGTCGCCCCGACCGCCGGGTCCGCCGCGCCGTCGCCGAGCGTTAGCGTGAGTGCCAGCGTCTGCTCCTCGGGCACGCAGATCGTGTCGGTGCACACAAGGTACTGGGTGTGCAGCTTGAGCGGCGCCGCACCGCCGGCCGCCGGCCCGGCGGGCAGAGCGACGTCGAACAGCAGCGCATAGGGTCGCTCGTAGACATGGTTCATCAGCCCCGCCACGACCAGCGTCGTCGGCACCGGCCATTTCGGCGCAGCGACGGTGACGCCCTTGGGCAAGGTCCAGTCGAACTTGGCCGCAAACCCAGCGTCGCCGGGGTTGGACCAATAGCCGTGCCACCCCGCCTCGGGCACCGTCTCCAGCGCCACCGTCACGACGCCCCCGGCACGCGGGCGGGCGCTTTCCGCGACCAGCCGCATCGCCAGGTGCGGCGCACCCGCGGCGGGCAGCGCGTCGGCCGCGGCCGGGGTCAGCCAGAGCATCGCGAGGAGCGCGAGCAGCATTCTTGTCGGTGTCATCATCGCGGCCCATAGCTTGGGTAAAGCATTGCACCAAGGACACCCGATGAGAGTCTTCGCCGCCGCCCTCCTGTTCGCTGCCCCCGTTGCGGCCCAGACTGCGCCGCCTCCGAAGACGCCGCCCAAGTTGATCGTCGCGATCTCGGTCGATCAATTCTCCGCCGACCTGTTCGCACAATACCGGAACCGCTTCACCGGCGGCTTCGCGCGGCTAATGAACGGCGCGGTGTTTCCCAGCGCCTACCAGAGCCACGCCGCGACCGAGACGTGTCCGGGCCATTCGACGATCCTGACCGGCTATCGCCCCGCCCGCACCGGCATCGTCGCCAACAATTGGATCGATCAGCGTGCGCCACGCGCCGACAAGGTGGTCTATTGCGCCGAGGACGAGAGCGTGCCGGGATCGCTCCACGACGGCGGCTACACCGTGTCGGACAAGCATCTGAAGGTGCCAACGCTGGGCGAGCGGATGAAGGCGGCAAATCCCGCGAGCCGCGTCGTCTCGATCGCGGGCAAGGACCGCGCCGCGGTGATGATGGGCGGGCACAAGGTCGACGAGCTTTGGTGGTGGGACGGCAAGACCTTCGCCACCTACGCGGGCCGCGCCGAGCCCGCGGTCGTCACCCGCGGCAAGGCGGCGGTCGCGGCGCTGGTCGCGCGCCCGCAGGCGGCGTTGCCGCTGCCGGGCTGGTGCGCGGGCCTCGACCGCCCGATAGCGGCGGGGGAACAGACGCTGGGTCAGGGCCGCTTCCAGCGCGACGCGGGCAACCTGAAGGCGTTCCGCGCCTCTCCCGCCTCCGACGCCGCGGTGCTGTCGATCGCGGCGGGGCTGGTGCAGGACATGGCCCTCGGCAAGCGCGCCGCGCCCGATCTGATCGCGATCGGACTGTCGGCCACCGACTATATCGGCCACGCGACGGGCACGCAGGGGACCGAGATGTGCATCCAGATGGCGCAGCTCGACCAGTCGCTCGGGGCGTTCATGGACGTGCTCGATTCCTACGGGCTGGATTACGAGGTGATGCTCACCGCCGACCACGGCGGGCACGACATGACCGAGCGCCAGCGCGAGCGCGCGATGCCGATGGAGGCGCATGTCTCCGCCGACCTCCAGACGAAGACGGTCGCCGCCGCGATTCAGCGGGCGCTCGGGGTGAAGGGTCCCGTGCTGCTGGGCGCGGAGAGCGACATTTACGTCGACCGCAACCTGCCCGCCGCAACCCGCGCCAAGGTGCTGGCGGAAGCCAGGCGCCGCTATGCGGCGTCGCCCCAGGTGGCCGCCGCGCTGACCCGCGCCGAGATCGCCGCGACGCCGATGCCCCCGAGCCCGACCTCGCCCCCGCCCGAAACGTGGACGCTGGCCGAACGCGCCCGCGCCTCGTTCGACGCCGACCGCTCGGGCGACCTGCTCGTCCTGCTGAAACCGCGCGTCACGACGATCGAGACCCCTGGCCCCGGCTATGTCGAGACCCACGGCAGCCCCTGGGACTACGACCGCCGCGTGCCGCTGCTGTTCTGGCGGAGAGGCGTGACCGGGTTCGAGCAGCCGCTGTCGGTGGAGACGGTCGACATCGCACCGACGCTAGGGGCTTTGATCGGGGTGGCGACGCCGGGGGTCGATGGGCGATGCCTGGACCTCGATCCGGGTCCGGGAAGTACGTGTCCGTAGGCTCGTTAGTGGTAAAAGGTGGTCATTCCGATACTGCTCGGTGTCTGAGCAACCAACCTTTCGTCACCCCGGGCTTGACCCGGGGTCCCGCTTCTCCTTCTCCAGCTGGAGCGCTGGCGCTGCGATTGGACGATCTCGCCTTATCCAACGTGGAATCCGCATGGCCGCGACCTCTCGAACCGACTGCCCTGAAGAAGAAGCGGGATCCCGTCTCAAGGCCGTGGTGACGGGGGAGGTGACCGCCAGCCGGTTCGCCAGGGTGACTGCCCGCATCACCGCAAGTCGAACGCCTTCACCCCCGCCCCCAGCCGGTTTGCGCCGATCGCCAGCCGTTCGTGGCTCCAGTCGGCGACGAACGTCGTCGGCCCCCTCTGTCCCGCGCCGAGCGTCGCCTGATTGTCCTCGATCCTGAGCCCCGCCGACGGATAGGTGTGCGACTCCGCACGTACCGCGATCAGGGCGCTGCCGTTCTCCTTGTGCGCGCCCTGGACGAAGACGTTGCGTGCGATCAGACCGGTCGCGCCTTCGGGCAGGTCGATCATGTAATTGGTCTTGGCGCCAGCGGTGTCGTCGAACGAATTGTCGGTGATCGCCACCTGGGGACTGCGCAGCTTGACGTAATGCCCCCCCGTCCCGCGCTCGAACCGCGACCGGGTAATCGTCACGCTGCCGCGATTGCCGAGATAGATGGCATGGCTGCAATTGGGCGCTTCGTCGCATTGCCCCAGGCCCGCAAAGGTCGAATGGTCGATCGCGATCTGCTGCCGCGCCGGTTCGCCGCCGCCGATCCCCTGCTGACTGTCGAGGAAGGTTGCGTTGACGACGGTGAGGTCGCCGGTCTCGCTGCGGATCCCCGCCCCGTTGCCATCGGCGACGCGGTAGCCGCGGAAGACGAGCCCGTCGACGGTCGAACCGCTCCCGCGCAGCACCAGCGCCGCCTTGTCCTCGCACGCCTCGCGCTCGAAGATGGCGGTGCCGAGCTGGGCGGCGCGGTATGTCACCCGCCCGCGCGTCTGCACCGCGCACTGGCGGTATACGCCGGGCGCGACGACAATCGTGGCGGCGCCGCCGCCGATCGCGTCGACCGCGGCTTGCAGGGTGGCGAAGCCGCGGTCGCCGACGGTGAACGGCGCGGGCGAGGCGGCGGCGGTGAGTAGAAGCAGGGGGAGTAGTCGGATCATCGCCGACGCGTCGGCTCAGGTTGCCGGTCACGCAATGCGCAATCGCGGTTAATGCCCGGCGGTAGGCCGTTGGCAGGTTAGCGGGGCAAACGAGTGTCTCAATCCGGCACCACCCGTACCACCACCAAGTCCGTCACCCCGGACTGGTTCTGGGGTCCAGGGTTGCGCAAGCTGAACGGATGGAGGCTCAAGCGTCATCGCCTGCCGCACGCTGGACCCCGCAACCAGTCCGGGGTGACGGAAACTACGACGAATGCGCAGTGCCTCAATCCGTATTCGGCCGCAGCCACCGTTCCGCCTGCTTCAACTCGACCCCGCGCCGGGCTGCATAGTCCCCGACCTGGTCCGCGCCGATCCGCGCCACCCCGAAATACTCCGCCTGTGCGTGCCCGAAGTAGAAGCCCGACACCGCCGCGGTCGGCAGCATCGCGAAGCTCTCGGTCAGTTCCAGCCCGATTTTCTCTTCCGCCCCGAGCAGGTCGAACAGCGTCCGTTTGAGCGAATGCTCCGGGCACGCCGGATAGCCCGGCGCGGGGCGGATGCCGCGATATTGCTCGCGGACCAGCGCCTCGTTGGTCAGCTGCTCGTCGGGCGCGTAGCCCCACAGATCGGTGCGGACGTGGCGGTGCAGCGCCTCGGCGAACGCCTCCGCCAGCCGGTCCGCCAGCGCCTTCAGCAGGATGTCGTTGTAGTCGTCGTGGTCGGCCTTGAACCGTGCGATATGCGCGTCGATGCCGTGAATGCCGACCGCGAAGCCGCCGATCCAGTCGCCCGCAGGGTCGACGAAGTCGGCGAGGCACATGTTCGCGCGCCCCTCCCGCTTGGCGATCTGTTGCCGGAGCATCGGCAGCCGCACGCTGGCCTCGTCGCTGCGGTCGAGGGTGGGAATATGGAAGCCTTCGGGGATGCTCGCGCCATCGGGGCTGCGGTGATGCTCGACATGGGCCGTCTGGACCCAGATGTCGTCGTCGTGGCGGTGGCACGGCCACAGCCCGGCGACACCCCGCGCGGTGAGCCACTTCTCGAGTACGATTCTGTCGAGCATAGCCTGCGCATCGGCGTACAGCCCGCTGGCGCTTTCGCCCACGACCGCGTCGGTCAGGATCGCGGGGTAATTGCCCGCAAGTTCCCACGCGCGAAAGAACGGCGTCCAGTCGATATACTGGCGCAGATCGGCCAGGTCCCAATCGTCGAACACGTGAATACCGGGCTTCGCGACCGGCTCGGCTTTCAGCGCCATATCCGCCTTGAACCCGCGCTCGCGTGCAACGCCGAGCGGCAAAAGGTCGTTCTGCCCCCGCCCCTCGCGCGCCACCCGCACCGCCTCGTAGTCCGCCGCAACACCCGCGACATAGACGTCGCGCCCGGTGTCGCTGACCAGCGTCGTCGCCACCCCCACCGCGCGGCTGGCATCGAGGACGTGGACGACCGGCCCGGTGTAGGCGGGGGCGATCCTGAGCGCGGTGTGGACCTTGGACGTCGTGGCGCCGCCGATCAGCAGCGGCATCGTCATCCCTGCGCGCGTCATCTCCTCGCCCACCGTCACCATCTCGTCGAGCGAAGGCGTGATCAGCCCCGACAGCCCGATCATGTCGGCGTCGTTCTCGTTGGCGGCGGCGAGGATCTTCGACCACGGCACCATCACGCCCAAGTCGACGACGTCGAAGCCGTTACACTGAAGCACCACCCCGACGATGTTCTTGCCGATATCGTGGACGTCGCCCTTGACCGTCGCCATGACGATCTTGCCCTTGCCCTTGGCACCCGGCTCCTTCGACGCCTCGATGAAGGGCAGCAGGTGCGCGACCGCCTTCTTCATGACGCGCGCCGATTTCACCACCTGCGGTAGGAACATCTTGCCCGATCCGAACAGGTCGCCGACGACGTTCATCCCGTCCATCAGCGGCCCCTCGATCACCTCGATCGGGCGCGCGAACGCTTGCCGGCACTCCTCCGTGTCGTCGACGACATGCGCGTCGATGCCCTTGACCAGCGCATATTCGAGCCGCTTGGTGACGGGCAGCCCGCGCCACTCCGCCGCCGCCTTCTCCGCAACCACGTCGGTACCGCGATACTTCTCCGCCAGCGCGACCAGGCGGTCGCCCGCGTCCGGGTCGCGGTTGAGGACGACGTCCTCGCATGCGGTCCTGAGCTCGGGGTCGATCAGGTCGTAGACGTCGAGCTGCCCGGCGTTGACGATCGCCATGTCGAGCCCCGCGGGGATGGCGTGATAGAGGAACACGGAATGCATCGCCCGGCGCACCGGCTCGTTGCCGCGGAAGCTGAAGCTCAGGTTCGATAGCCCGCCCGAGATATGGACGTGCGGACACCGTTGCTTGATCGCCTTGCACGCCTCGATGAAATCGACCGCGTAATTGTTGTGCTCCTCGATCCCGGTGGCGACTGCAAAGATGTTGGGGTCGAAGATGATGTCCTCGGGCGGGAAGCCGATACCGGTCAGCAGGTCGTACGCGCGCGCGCAGATCTCGACCTTGCGCGCCTGGGTGTCTGCCTGACCCACTTCGTCGAACGCCATGACGACCACCGCCGCACCGTACGCCATGCACTTGCGCGCGCTGTCGAGGAACGCGTCTTCGCCCTCCTTCATGCTGATCGAGTTGACGATCGGCTTGCCGCTGACGCATTTCAGTCCCGCCTCGATCACGCTCCATTTGGAGCTGTCGATCATCACCGGCACGCGCGCGATGTCGGGTTCGGCGGCGATCAGTTTCAGGAACGTCGTCATCGCCAGCGCGCCGTCGAGCAGCCCTTCGTCCATGTTGACGTCGACGACCTGCGCGCCGTTCTCGACCTGCTGCCGCGCGACCTCGACCGCGCGCGCGTAGTCGCCCGCCATCACGAGCTTCTTGAACGCGGCGGAGCCGGTGACGTTGGTGCGCTCGCCGATGTTGACGAAATTGGTGGAGGAGTTGGTCATGCTACTTTCTTCTCTACCTCCCCGCAACGGGGAGGGGGACCAGCCGCAGGCTGGTGGAGGGGCAGTCACGAGGGAAGCCGCTTGTGGCTGCCCCTCCACCACCGCCTTCGGCGGCGGTCCCCCTCCCCGTTCCGGGGAGGTTTAGGCATCACGCCGCCATCGTGAACGGCTCCAGCCCCGCGAGCCTGGTCCGCACCGCCGGTGTGGGCACGACCCGCGGCGCCACCCCCCTCACCCGCTCCGCCATCGCCGCGATATGCGCGGGCGTCGACCCGCAGCAGCCGCCGAGCACGTTGACCTGCCCCGCATCGGCCCATTCGCCGACCAACCCCGCCGTCGTCTCGGGCATCTCGTCATATTCGCCGAGTTCGTTGGGCAGACCGGCGTTCGGGTACACCATGATGAGCGTGTCGCAGATCTCCGAGAGCACCTTCACGTGCGGCCGCAACTGCTCCGCGCCGAACGAGCAATTGAGCCCGATCGTCACCGGCTTGGCATGCCGCACCGCATGCCAGAACGCCTCCACCGTATGCCCGGACAGGTTGCGCCCCGACAGATCGGTCAGTGTCATCGACAGCATGATCGGCACGTCGCGGCCCAGCGCGTCGCCCGCCTCGATCGCCGCCATCACGCCCGCCTTTGCGTTCAGCGTGTCGAACACCGTCTCGATCAAGATGAAGTCGACTCCGCCGTCAAGCAGCGCGTCGATCTGCTCGCGGTACACGCCCTTCAGATAATCGAAGTCGATCTCGCGATACCCAGGATCGTTGACGTCCGGCGACAGCGACAGCGTCTTGTTGGTCGGCCCGATCGCGCCCGCCACGAACCGAGGGCGCCCGTCCTTGGCGGCGTACTCGTCCGCCAGCCGCCGGGCGAGCCGGGCGCTCTCGACGTTGATGTCGCGCACCAGATGCTCGGCGCCATAATCCGCCTGGCTGATGACGTTGGCCGAAAAGGTGTTGGTCTCGGCGATGTCCGCCCCGGCCTCGAAATAGGCGCGGTGGATCGACTCGATCACCTCCGGCTTGGTCAGCACCAGGATGTCGTTGTTGCCCTTCTGGTCGTGGCTCAGCCCCAGGTCGCCCGCGTAATCCGCCTCGGCGAGCTTCCAGTTCTGGATCTCGGTCCCGAACGCGCCATCGGTGATGAGCACGCGCCGCGCGGCTTGCGCCAGGAATTGTTCGCGAGAAGTCATGCCGCCGCCACCTGCGCGACCGGCTTCGCCCGCGCGCCCAGCAGATGGCAGATCGCATACGCCAGTTCGGCGCGGTTGAGCGTGTAGAAGTGGAACTGTCGCACGCCCCCCGCATACAGCTTGCGGCACAATTCCGCCGCCAGCGTCGCCGCGACCAGCTGCCGCGCCTCCGGTCGCTCCTCCAGCCCGTCGAACAGCCGCGCCATCCAGGCGGGCACGTCGGTCCCGCACATCGCCGACATCCGCACGACGCTGGCGAAGTTCGTCACCGGCATGATCCCCGGCACGATCTCCGCATCGACCCCCGCCGCCGCCACCCGGTCGCGGTAGCGGAAGAAGGTTTCGGGCTCGTGGAAGAACTGGGTGATCGCGCGAGTCGCGCCCGCGTCGAGCTTGGCCTTCAGATTGTCGATGTCGGCATGGTGATCCGCGGAGTCCGGATGACATTCGGGATAGGCCGCGACCGACACCTCGAACGGATGCAGCCGCTTCAGCCCGGCGACCAGCGCGGCGGCGTTCTCATAGCCGCCGGGATGCCCGGCGTACCGCGTTCCCTGCTGCGGCGGATCGCCGCGCAGCGCGACGATGTGGCGAACCCCCGCCGCCCAATATTCTTCCGCCACCTGGTCGATCTCGGCCTTGGTCGCCTCGACGCAGGTCAGGTGCGCGGCGGCGGGCAGCGAGGTCTCGCGCTGGATCCGCGCCACCGTCGCATGCGTCCGCTCGCGCGTCGATCCGCCCGCGCCATAGGTCACCGACACGAAGCGCGGGCCGAGCGGCTCGAGTGCGCGGACCGCGTCCCACAATTGCGTCTCCATCCGCTCGGTCTTGGGCGGGAAGAACTCGAAGGACATGCCCATGTCGCCGCCCACGTCGGCGTAGAGCGGCGCCCCCAGCGCGATCGCGCCGTCACCATCGGCGTGCGCGCGCCGGGCCTCTTCCAACTGGTTCACCGAAATGGTCATGCCGCCTGCGCCTTGCCTGAGGGAAGGGCACGCAACCGCGCGCCGTTTTTCCGTCCCAACCACAATTTCACCGTCAGGGTGCCGCCCTCCAGCGTCTCGATCCGCGGCGGCGCCAGCCCCGCCGCGGCGAACCACGTCGCCATCTGCGCATCGTCGAAGCCCAGGCGCGTATGCGCGTCACGCGTCCGCAATTCCTCGCGGTCGTGGGCGGCGAAGTCCGCGATCAACAACCGCCCGCCCGGTCCCAGCACCCGCGCGGCTTCCGCGATCGCGGCGCCGGGCTGTTGCGCGAAATGGAGCACGTGGTGCAGGATTGCGACATCGGCCGCACCGTCGCGCATCGGCAAGGCATAAAGGTCGGCCTGCCGCAGCTCGGCATTGCCGACGCCGCGTTCCGACAGCTTCGCGCGCGCCAGCCGCAACATCTCGGAACTGCGGTCGATCCCCAGCGCCGTTCTGGCGGTTCCCGCGAACAGCTCCAGCATCCGCCCGGTGCCGGTGCCGATGTCGATCAGCGTGCCGACCTGCTCGCCACCAAGCATATCGGCCATCGCCGCTTCCACCGCATCGTCGGCAACATGGAGCGCGCGGATCGCATCCCATTCGCCCGCATGCGTCTCGAACCAGGCCGCCGCGCTCGCCGCGCGGTCGGCGCGCACCGCCGCGAGCCGTGCGGCGTCGGCGACCGCCCAATGATCTGGCTCGTCCGCCGCCCAGGCGTCGAGCGCCGCTGCCACCGGCGCCACCGCCTTGGCCGCGCCCAGCGCCACGAACACCCAGCTGCCTTCCTTGCGCCGTTCGGCCAGCCCCGCGTCGCACAGGATCTTGACGTGCCGGCTCACCCGCGGCTGGCTTTGTCCCAGCACCTGCGCCAGCTCGCCGACCGACAGTTCCATCGAGCGCAGTAATTGCAGGATGCGCAAGCGAGTCGCGTCGGCCAGCGCGCGAAAGATGTCGAGAGGCAACGTCATCGCCGAAGACATATAAAGATATCTTTATATCTGGTCAATCGCGGCCTCGGGAGCCGAATTGCGGGTTGGACGTTCGTGGCGGTCGATGCCATGACGGCCGTCGCAATTGTTCCAGGGAGCCTATTTCATGAAGATCGTCCTCTTGCCCGCCATCGCCGCCGCCGCACTCGCGCTCGCCGGTTGCTCGCAGAACGCGCGGAACCAGTCGGCCGAGGCGGGCAACGCCATCGCCGCGGATACCAGCGCGACCACCGAGAACGCCGTGGACGACGTCGATGCGGCGACCGATCGCTCGCTCGACCGCGCAGGCGCCGCGATGGACAATGCGGGCGACCGCGCCGCCACCGGCGCGGATCGCGCAGGCGATTCGATCGGCAACGGCGCCGACCGCGCGGGCGCGGCGATCAGCAACGGGGCCGATCGCGCCGCCGACGCAACCGGCAAGGCGCTGCAGAACGCCGGCAACGCAATCCGCGACTGATGGGCGTGAGGAGCGCCGCATCCCTGTGGGCCGCGGCGCTCCTGCTTGCCGGCTGCTCGGCCGAACCCGAGCCGGCAGGCGGGGTCACCGCCGATGAGGCGCGTCAGTTGAACGAGGCCGCCGCGATGCTCGATGCCAACAGCATGGATGCGAACGCGTTGGCCGCCAATGCGAGCGACACCCGATGACCACCACGACCGGACGCCGCTTGGGTTCGACCGACCTCCACATCGCGCCGCTGGTACTCGGCGGCAACGTGTTCGGCTGGACCGCGGACCGCGCGGCGAGCTTTGCGGTGCTCGACGCGTTCGTGGCGGGCGCAAGCACGCGCGGCGGCGCGATGATCGATACCGCCGATGTCTATTCGGCCTGGGTGCCCGGCCACACCGGCGGCGAGTCGGAGACGACCATCGGCGAATGGCTGCGCACCTCGGGCAAGCGCGATCAGGTGTTGATCGCCACCAAGGTCGGCATGCTGCCGGGAGAAGGCGGCGAGAAGCTGGCGCCCGCGCGCATCGCCGCGGCGTGCGAAGCGTCGCTCAAGCGCCTCGGCACCGACCGGATCGACCTCTATTTCGCGCACCAGGACGACGAAGCGTCGCCGCAGGAGGCCGCGCTCGAAGCGTTCGGCCGCTTGGTCGACGCCGGCAAGATCCGCGTCGTCGGCGCCTCCAACTTCCACGCCGCGCGCCTCAAATCCGCCAACGACGCGGCCAAGGGGGCGGGCCTGCCGCGCTACCACGTCCTCCAGCCCGAATATAATCTCGTCAGCCGCCACCAGTTCGAAGGCGAGCTCCAGGATTATTGCGTCGCCGAGAACATCGGCGTCGTCCCCTATTACGGCCTCGCCTCGGGCTTTCTCACCGGCAAGTACCGCACGCGCGACGACCTGGGCAAAAGCGTCCGCGGCGGCCGCATGGGCGATCTGCTGGAGGGCCGCGGCAAGGCCGTGCTCGACGCGATGGACGCGGTCGCCGCAGACACCGGCGCCACCCTTGCGCAGATCGCGCTGGCCTGGCTCATCGCCCAAGCCGGCGTGTCCGCCCCGATCGCCAGCGCGACGAGCGCCGCCCAGGTCGAGGACCTGCTGCCCGCGCTGGAGCTGGAGCTGACGCGAGACCAACGCGAGCGGCTGGACGCGGCGGGGGCTTAGGTTGTCCAACTAAAGATCCTCCCTCGGAGGGGGAAGGGGACCAGCCGCAGGCTGGTGGAGGGGGCTTTCCGCGAGCGATGCGCCGGTGGCGATCCCCCTCCACCACCGCTTTGCGGCGGTCCCCCTCCCCCTGCGGGGTAGGAATGAGGTCAGTCGGCTCCATCGTCGGAGGCAAATAGCTAACACCGCCACCCTTCGTCCCAACCTGGCACGTGGCACATCCGCCACTGGCGCATCGCCACGACCCGGTGCAACCCGTTGCGCATGGCCCGCCCAAAGACAATTCTGGCCACCCTCGGCCTGCTCCTACCCGCCGCTCTGGCAGGTGCGATCGCGCTGGCCGCCCACCGCGAACCAGCGACGTCGCCGCAAGCCAAGCTCGTCCGCCAAGTCCCGCTGCCGCGCCCGCGCCTCGCTCCGGCTCCCGCTCCGAAGGCGTCCCCCGCTCCCGCCTACGTCGTCCGCCGCGTCCTCGACGTGCCCGGCGTGATGAAGATCGGCGATACCTATTGGGACGAGGCCGGCGTGCCCGCTGGCGCGGTCGTCATCACCGTCGACCTCGAAGCCAAGGTCCTGTCGATCTTCCGCGGCGGTTACGAGATCGGCACCGCCGCGGTCCTTTACGGAGGCGACGACAAGCCGACCCCGCTCGGCATCTTTCCCGTGACGCAGAAGGACGCCCGCCACGTCTCCAACCTCTATCACGCGCCGATGCCGTACATGATGCGCCTCACCAACGACGGCGTATCGATCCACGGCAGCCCGAAGATGGAAGCCGGGCTGATGACCCACGGCTGCGTCGGCGTGCCCGTCGCGTTCGCCGCGAAGCTCTTTCGCGCGACCAAACTCGGCGACAAGGTGATCGTCACCCGCGGCGAACGCCTCGACATCGGCAAGCCGATCACCGCCGCCTGAGGGCTGTCCTACACGGCTTGGGCGTGCTTGATACGCTGTCATGCCGCAAAGCCCCCGCCCCGCCGAACACCGCGCGCACGTCTCGACCTGCATGGAAGATGCAGCCGTTGACGGCGGCGTTCACGTGACAACCAGTGACAACGTCGCTGCGGTTTGCCGCCACGCGCAGGCGTCAACCGGTGACAACGTCATGGCCGTTGAAGGGCGTGCGTACGCGTCAACGAGTGACAACGTTGCGCCCGTTGACGGCCGCGCGCACGTGTCAACCAGTGTCAACGTCGCAGTCCCAGTCGCCGCCCGCGCGCGGTTGATCCCCGCGCCGGCTTCGCGCAGGGACTGCGGCGAACGGGAGACGTAGATGCCTTCAGGACTGGTCGCGCTGCTCGACGACGTGGCGGGCATCGCCAAGCTCGCGGCGGCCTCGCTCGACGACATCGGCGCGGCCGCGGGCAAGGCGGGCAGCAAGGCGGTCGGCGTGGTGATCGACGATACCGCGGTCACCCCGCGCTACGTCGTCGGCCTCAGCCCGCAGCGCGAACTGCCGATCATCGCCAAGATCGCGCTCGGCTCGCTGCGCAACAAGGTGCTGATCCTGCTTCCTGCCGGGCTGGCGATGAGCGCGTTCGCGCCCTGGCTACTGACTCCGCTGCTGATGGCGGGTGGCACCTATCTGTGCTTCGAGGGGGCCGAGAAGGTGATCGAGGCTTTCTCGGGCGGGCACGAAGCCGCAGCGGAGAATGCTGCGCCGGCCGATGCCGCCCAGTTGGAGAAGGAAAAGGTCGCCGGCGCGATCCGCACCGACTTCATCCTGTCGGCCGAGATCATGGCGATTGCGCTCGCCGACGTGGCCGGGCAGCCCTTGCTCAACCAGGCGATCGTGCTGGCCATCGTCGCGCTCGGCATCACCGCGGGAGTTTACGGCGTCGTCGCATTGATCGTGAAGGTCGACGACATCGGCCTCCACCTCGCGCAGCGCGCGTCGGCGGCGGTACGCGCGCTCGGCCGCGGGATGGTCAAGGCGATGCCGCCGGTCCTGCGTACGCTGACCGTCGTCGGCACCGCCGCGATGATCTGGGTCGGCGGCGGCATACTGCTCCACGGCCTGGAGCATTACGGCGTTGCGGCACCCCAGCACGCGCTGAACGACGCCGGTCACGTCGCAGCGCAGGCCCTGCCCGCGATCGGCAGCTTTGTCGCATGGCTCGTCGGCGCCGCGGGTGCCGGCGTCTTCGGTCTCGCGGTCGGCGCCGCAGTCGCCGGGCTGCTCCACCTGCTTCCGCGAAAGGCGCACTGACATGGCCCATTACGGCGATTACCAGAACGCGATCTATGGCGCAGGCCTGAGCGGCGTCATTCCCAAGTTGCCCGTCGATTTCGCCACGCTCGAAGCTCGCGCCACGGCCGCGATGCCGCCATCTGTGCTCGGCTACGTCCAGGGCGGCTGCGGCGACGAGTTCACCCAGCGCGAAAACGCCGACGCTTTCCGGCGTTGGGGCATGGTGCCGAGGATGATGGTCGATTGCACGACCCGCGACCTGGGAATCGAGCTGTTCGGCCAGCGCTACCCGACGCCGCTTTTCATGGCGCCGATCGGCGTCACGGGCATGTGCACGCAGGATGCCCACGGCGACCTCGCCGCCGCGCGTGCCGCTGCGGAAACCGGCGTACCGCTGGTCGCCTCCACCTTGTCGAACGACCCGCTCGAGCAGGTCGCGGGCGAAATGGGCAGAACCCCCGGTTTCTTCCAGCTCTACACGCCGCGCGACCGCGATCTCGCCGCAAGCCTGGTCTCGCGCGCCGAGGCCGCGGGCTATCGGGCGATCGTCGTCACCCTCGACACCTGGGTGACCGGCTGGCGCCCGCGCGACCTGAACGTGTCGAACTTCCCGCAGCTGCGCGGTCATGTGCTGGCCAATTATTTCGCCGATCCCGTGTTTCAGCGTATGCTCGCCAAACCCGTCGCCGAAGACCCCGCCGCTGCGGTCCGGCAATGGGCGGCGACCTTCGGCAAGGTGCTGACCTGGGACGATTTGCCCTGGCTGAAATCGCTGACCAAGCTGCCGATCGTTCTAAAGGGCATCTGCCACCCCGACGACGCACGCCGCGCGATAGACGGCGGCGCGGACGCGATCTATTGCTCCAACCACGGTGGGCGTCAGGCCAACGGCGGCATCGCCGCGATCGACATGCTCCCGGCGGTCGTCGCTGCGGCGGGGGACGTGCCGGTGCTGTTCGACTCGGGCATCCGTTCGGGCACCGACGTGGTCAAGGCGCTGGCGATCGGCGCACGCGCGGTGGGGATCGGCCGCCCCTACGTCTACGGTCTGGCGCTGGACGGAGCCGCGGGCTGCGCGCACGTACTCCGCTGTATCCTGGCGGAGGCCGACCTGATGATGGCGGTCAACGGCTATCCCACGATCGCTGCCGTCCGCGCCGCGGGTGCAGTCCGTCGCTAAGCGCCCGTGCCCGCACGGTAACTCGCCAGCTCGGGGCTGACGAAGGCCAGGTTGCGCTCGCGCAGCTTGGCCCCGTCCTCGTCATAGAAAAACGGCAGAAAGGCATAGCGCTTGCCCCGCGTCACCCGAGTCGCCTCGTGGAGCAGCGAGCACGAGAAGATTACCGCACCCCCGGTCGGCGCGCGATAGGTGCGCGCGCCGAATTCGGGAAAGCGCAGGTCGCCGCCGTCGTAGTCGCCCGCGTTCAGGTTGATCGTGCAAGCGAACTTGCGGTGCGCGGTGCCCTTGGTCGTATTGTCGCGGTGCGCGCGGAAATGCCCGCCACCGCCGGCGTCTTCGCCGTCGTAGCAGGCGACCAACCAGCGCTCGACCCGAGTCGCGTCGAACTGGAACGCGCGCTTGATCTGGGGCTTGAGGAAACGCGTGAGCCGGGCGCGGATGTCGTCCAGCAACGTCTTGTCCTCGACGATGCAATCCGCCCGCCGCTTGTGGTCGTGATCGGTTTTCAGAACGGTGACGCCGTTCTCCTCGCGCATGAACCCCGATTCGACGCCGCCACGCTCCTCGTAATAAGCGATCAGGCGGTCGCACAGCGCCGGCTCGAAGATACGCGGGACGACCAGCACCGGTGCGGCGGGCGGCTCCCCGGGATCGGCGGCCAGCGCTGCCAGCGCGGCAATCGCGGCCTCGCCATCTGCCAGCGGGTGAGTCGACACGACTCGCAGCATCGGATCGAGCACCACCCAATGCGGATGGTACTGGCGGCGCCCCTGCACATCGTCGCTCATCGCGCCGTACAGCGTCGAAACGGCACGGTCGCTATCGACGAACCAGCGAATGCCCGGCAGATCCTGGGCGATTCGCGCCTCGGCCACGTCGGCGGGATCGATGCTGACCCCGAACATGTTTGCAGTCAGGTCGTCGAACAGCGCGCGGTGCCGCGCCACCGTCGCCAGCGCCACGCCGGCCTGCGCCCATGCCGCGCTGCCCAGAAACAGCATCAGGACGGCCCGTCCCGCCGCAATATCAAACGCATACCGCGGATTGCCGCCGAGCGCCTCGGCATGGAAATACGGCGCCGGATCGCCGGGCATCAGCATTTTGGTCATCGTTCGGCTCCTGCACGTTTCCGAAAAACCCGAATCGGACGTTGCAATCAAGTCCATTTCGGACATGATCGAATAGGCGGCGCAACCCGCGGGAACCGTTCGCTCACTCGTACATTCTAGGTTAACTGAGGACAGAAGGCTCGATAGCAGCCTGTATCGGGAGAGTTCGATGGCGAAGGGCGCAAGGTTCATGCGTGGCATCCTCGTCGCCGCCCCGATTTCCGTCGCTTGCTGGGCGACGATCATCATCCCGATCATTGCCGTAAGTTGATCGCAGCAGTGCTTGATGAGCACTAAGTGAATAGTCTGACGGTATTTGGAAGTTTCGGGTTTATCCGGATTGCCATAATCGTCGTGTGAACTTTTAAGCGTGACATCGGACAGTCCACGACTGTGGACTGTCTTTTCGTATATGCGGAGCATGGCGCATGGTTTTCACCTGTCCATTGGCATTTGATCGCGCAAGGCGTGACGAACCGCGCTGTACTGCAGAACGCGAATAAGCTGTACCTTGGACACGAAGCCGAGACATCCTCTCGTTGCTTGCGGGCACTCGTGTTTTCACTTTCACGATTTCAAGTCTTATTGCTTAGTAGGCAAGTTGAGCACCGCTAATGGGCAGGAAGATAGCGCTCGGAGTACTGTCCCGCTCTGGGACGTAAACCGGCGGGGATAGTCCGGTGCCGTTACGGCAACCTGCGTTTGACTGGTAAATGAAGGTGTCGGACAATCGACGAGAAACAGGGTTGACCGCCACGTCGCTCCGACCAAGTCCCGTCTGCCGCGGCACGCTCTTCGCGCCTTGAACCATCACTTTTCGCGTCGGCATACGTTTGCCGTGGTCTTGCGGATGCATCGCCAGGGTCCGTTGTAAAGAATTGAACGGACACGCTTACCATGAACTTCTCTTGACTTCGCGAGTGGTTAGCCGTTGGTGAAGGGATTGGCGTCGCCAGGCAGGCCGTTGAAAGGGGTAGCGGAGAAATCGAGCTTGTCGCCCCCTGCGCCGGTGGCGAAATCCGTGACGACGTCGGCCTCCGCACCCGCAGCGTAGCCCGACCCAGGATAATAAAAGCGATAGGTGTCGCTTCCTGCGCCGCCGGTGATCGTTGCGACGCCGGGGCCGTAGCCTGCGCCGGTGATCAGGTCGTCGCCATCGCCGCCGTAGACCGCGTCGGTATCGCTGTCGCCATAGCCGTTACTAACGTCGACCGTGTCGGCGCCGTCGCCGCCGTAGATGATGTCATTGCCGTCGCCGCCCGGATTGTAATAGCCGCCGCGCAGGTAATCGTCGCCATCGCCGCCGTAGATTGTGTCGTTGCCGCCGATCCCACCGTAATAGCCATCGGCGTAGACGGTATCGTTGCCGCTGCCGCCATAGATCGTGTCGTTGCCCGCTACGCCGCCATAGGCGTTGTCGCCGAGCAGCGTATCGTCGTCGGCGCCGCCCTCGATCGTGTCGTCGCCGCTGCCGCCTTCGACATAGTCGCTGCCCGCGCCCGCGTCGATCGTATCCGCTGCGCCGCCACCATAGATGTTGTCGCCGCCACCGTTGCCGGTGATCGTGTCGCCGTCGGGCGTGCCGGTCAGCGTTTGGCCGGTGTCGTCGTCAACGATCGTCACCCCGATGCCGTCCGGCGAATAGCCCTGGGCGATATTGTCGCGGGTGATCTGCGTGGCGGTGACGTTCTGCAATCGCACGACCGTGGTGAAGTCGTAACCGGCCGCGCCCGCGTCGCGATCGTATTGCACAAGGGTGTCGGCGCCGTCCTGGACCAGGCGCAGGTAGCCGCCGACGAAGGGGTTGCCGTCGCTCGGCAGACCGTCGAACGCTACCGCGGCGAAATCGAGCACGTCGCCGCCCGCGCCCACCACGAAGTCGGTGATGACATCGGTCGAATGTCCGGCATCGAGACCCGACCCGATCCGATAGGTGTCGCTGCCCCCGCCGCCGGTGATCGTCGCGATCCCCTCGCCTTGCCCGACATTGTAGAACAGGTCGTTGCCGGCACCGCCCGCGATGCTGTCGGTGCCGGAATCATAGAGGTAGTTGGTGTAGATCGTGTCGTCGCCGTCGCCGCCGTCGATCGTGTCGTCGCCGTCGCTCGGGTAGCTGTAATAACCGCCGCCGAAGATCGTGTCGTTGCCGTCTCCGCCGAAGATCGCGTCGTTGCCACCGGTGCCACCATAAGCGTCGTCGCCAAAGATCGTGTCGGCGCCATCGCCGGCGTCGATCCGGTCGTCGCCACCGCCGCCATACAACGTCTCGCCGGCGCCGCCGCCGGTCAGCACGTCCGCGCCTGCGCCGCCGTCGAAGTAGCCGCCATCGCCGCCCGTGTCGCTCAGCGTGTCGTCGCCCTCGCCGCCGTAAAGGTAATTGTAGCCCGCGCCGCCATCCAGCCGGTCGGCGCCCGCGTCGCCGAACAGCGTATCGACACCCTCGCCGCCCGTCAGAATGTCCGTACCGGTGCCGCCATAGATCTGGTCGTCGTCGGCGCCCCCGTCGATCGTGTCGGCGCCCGCCGCGCCGTACAACGTGTCGTTGCCGCCGAGACCGGTGATCGTGTCGTCGCCGGCCCCGCCGTACAGTGTCTCGGGGGCGTCGGTGCCGGTGACGATCTGGTTCTCGATCGGAACCGGCGCGAAGCCGCCGAAGTTCGTCGCGGTGAACGCCGTCGCGCTTGTGTTCAGGAATCGCACCACCGTGGTGGCCGCGGCGGCGCCGTCGACGCCGTCATAGTCGCCGACGAGCAGCGTGTCCGCGCCGTCCTGCACCAATCGCAGATGCCCGGAGGCGAACGGATTTTCGTTGCCATTGCGATTCGCCAGCGCGCCGATGTTGGCCAGCCCGAACACGTCGCCCGCGTCGCCGGTCGCGAAGTCGGTGACCGTCACCAGCACCGGCACGGCGCTGTATTGATAGCCGCGATAATCGTAGGTGTCGCGCCCCACGCCGCCGGTATAGGTGTCGGCGCCGTCGCCATAGCCGACATAGAGGAATCGGTCGGCGCCTTCCCCGCCGTCGAACGTATCGGCGCCCTGGCGATCGTCGAACTGGTCGTCGCCGGTGCCACCGTAGAGCCCGTCGTTCCCCGCGCCGCCGTCGATCGTGTCGTTGCCGTCGCCGTGATCGCTGTCGGCGATGATCTGGCCGCCGCGGATCTGGATCGCCCAGACGCCAGGCACGCCGAGATCGCCGACGGTGTTCGCCGGGTCCTGACCCGAGGCGACCGGCAACGCGTAGGTGTTGCCCGCGTAGCTGACCGAAGCGTTGCCGGGAAAGGCGTAGCCGATCGATTCGTAGCGGAACACGACGTCGAAATCGCCGCCGCCCACCGCCCTGATCTGCACCTGGAATGCCGACGGCGACGTGCCATAGGAATATTGACCGACATCGTCGTAGGTCAGCGTGATCGTGTTCGAGGCGGAATCGAAGTCGTACCACAGCAGGTTGCTGCCGGTGCTGTTGCCGCCCGCACTGGGCGTCACCGCACCTGCGCGGGTGTCCAGATCGCGGGGAAAGATGTTGAATTGGAGCCCGCCGAGCGCGCCAAAGCCGTTGTTGCTGACGCCGATGCTGCCGACCGGCTGGCCATCGACCGTCCACGCGTCGCCGCCGAACCCGGCCGGAAAGGTCAGGTTGAAATAGCCGTCGTCGTTGCGGCCGACCGATTCCTCGCCGAACCCGGCGCTGCCGCCCAGGCCGTTGGCCAGAGCAGCATCGAGCGCGCCGAAATAGGCGGGCAGGCCGTTGTCGCTCACCGGCACGTAGACGCCCGCATCGCCGCCGTAGATCGTATCGTCGCCGTCGCCGCCATCGAGCCGGTCGTCACCTACCCCGCCCTCGATGACGTCGCCGCCGGCGCCGCCATAGATCGTATCCCCGCCGGTGCCGCCGTACAGGGCATCCGCCCCGCCCTGCCCGTCCAGCGTATCGCCGCCATCGAAGCCGGAGATCGTGTCGTCGGCGGCCGTCCCGGTCAACGCATCCGGCCCGTCGGTGCCCTCGATCGTTTCGCCGATGCCGGTGGGACTGACGCCGTCGAAATTGGCCGCGGTGAGCGTGGAAACCTCCACGCCGACCAGCCGCACCAGGCTGACGCCGCCAAGCTGCACCAGCGTGTCGCCGCCGTCCTGCACCAGTTGCATGGCGCCGGTGAGAAACGGGCTCTGGTCGCCCGAGAAATAGCCGGCGTTGCGGATGTTGCCGAGGGTGATCACGTCCTCGGCGACATCGAAATCGGCGATCACGTCGACGATCTCGCCGAACTGGCCGGGAGGCGCGAGGTGGTAGACGTCGGCACCGGCGCCGCCATAGATGGTATCGACATCGCCGTCCGCGAAATCGCCGTGCAGGTAGGAGTTGCGGTAGTCCGCCAGCGACACGCCCGTGTCCACCTGCGCGTCGGTGGACGGCGGTCCGGCCGCAAGCGTCGCGCGGGTGTTGGTGCCGTCGCCGTCCGCCGGCTCGTCACCGAAGATGTCGCTCCCCTCGCCGCCGTACAATGTGTCCGCACCGTCGCTGCCGTCGATCCGGTCGGTGCCGTCGCCGCCGTAGACGGTGTCGTTGCCGAACTGCGCGATGACGATGTCGTCACCGCCCGCCACGGTGATCGTGTCGTCCTGCGCGCTGCCGTACACGACGTCGTCGCCGTCGCCGGTGTCGATGCTGGTGGTGATGAAGACATCGTTGCGCGCGAAGTCGGGGAAGAGATTGGACGTCGCGATCGCGTCGATCGACACGCCTTGCAGCCGGACGACGTCCGACCAGTCGCCCGATCCGTCCACGCGCACCTGCAGCGACACGTCGCCGCCGTCCGCCACGAATTGTAGGTGCCCGTCGTGGAACGGATTGTCGCCATACCGGTAGTTCGTGAACTCCTCGAGCATGTCGTGGATGTCGAGGATATCGCCGCCGTCGCCGCTTGCGAAGTCGGTGATCGTGTCGGCGACCATCCCCTCTTGGACATAGGACAGCTCATAGGTATCCCGACCTTCGCCGCCGGTCAGCGTGTCCGCGAAGCCGTCTCCCAATACGTCTTCGAAGCTGTCGTCGCCGCTGCCGCCATCCGCGACGATCGCCGCATCGTCCTTGTCGATGATATCGTCGCCTGCGCCCGCATCGACCGTCGCCGCCGTGCCGTAGACCTGGATGTAATCGTCGCCGTCGCCGCCATAGAAGAAATCGTGGTCGGACGAGGATTGATCCTCCTCGCCGCTCTCCAGATAGTCGTTGCCTGCGCCGCCATAGAGATCGTCCGATCCCGCGCCGCCGTAGACTTCGTCCGCACCGTCGCCCGCCTCGACCAAGTCATCGCCGCCGCCCGCATAGATGCGATCGTCGTTCTCGGTGCCGGTGATGCTCTCGCCGCCGTCGGTGCCGTTCAAGTCCATGTTCTCACCCCCGCCAGGGACGCGCCGCGACGCGCCCGACCTCGAAAGGCAAGTGATGCTGCTCTACGTGCCCGAACAGGCTACCGACCGGTCTTCGCCGGCGCTTACTCGATAGTGCGACCCCACCCGTTCGATCGGGTCCACGTATCGCAGCAACCCCGCCGAATGAACAAAGCGTTACTGGAAGCTGAACGACGTTTCAACGTGAGGTACATTTTAAACGCCCCTGCGAAACGGCTATTCTAAAAAGCGAAGAAATACAGGATCGCCACGTTGACGCCCAGCAATGGCAGGGCGGTCGCTACTTGCGCACGGATGACGGCATTGCGATCGTCGAGTTCCAGCAGCACCGCGGGCACGATGTTGAAGTTCGCCGCCATCGGCGTCATCAACGTGCCGCAAAAGCCGCTGAGCATCCCCAGTGCCGCCACTGCCGCTGGATCGCCGCCGTACCGCCCGATCAGCAGCGGCAGGCCGACCGCTGCCAGCATCACCGGGAACGCCGCGAAGGCATTGCCCATCACGGTCGTGAACAGCGCCATGCCCACCGCATAGACGGCAACCGCGCCGAACACGCTGCCCGCCGGGATCGCGTGGTCGACCAGGCCGCCCACCACCTGCCCGACCCCGGCAAGCGCGAAGATCGCGCCGAGGCTCGCCAGCATCTGCGGCAGGATCGCCGCCCAGCCGATCGAATCGATCAGCCGCAGCCCCTCGCGCACCGGAGTCGCGACCTGCGGACGCAACCACGCGCCCGCGACCGCCAGCGCGATCAGCGTCCCCGCGACGAGCGACACGAGCGTTGCGTTCTTCGGGTCGACCAGCAGGTTGGGTGTGCGAAACGCCAGCGCCCCTGCCAGCGCGATCACCGGCACGATCAGCATGGGCAGGAAGATCGCCTGCCCGCACGCGCGCTCCTCCCCGATCGCGCGCGCGCCGCGCATCCGCCCCGACGCGGCGATCGCCACCAGCGCCAGCACCAGCACGCCGTTGCCGATGTCGCCGATCCGGTCGCCGCCGAGAAAGCTCAGTGCCAGCAATCCCCAGAAGGCGCCGTTCGCCCCGCGCCGATCGTACAGGCTGACCAGCGCGTACGACGCGAACAGCAGCCCCGCGACGGTGTAGACGAAGCCGAGCCCGATCATCGCCGCGACAGCGCCCGGTCGAGCCGCCACAGCCGTGCGCCGTGGATCAGGAACGCCGCGATCGCGGTCGGGATCGCCCAGAGTGAGAATCGCAGCGGCTCGAGCACGATGCCGGCCTGGTCGAGCAATCCCTTCATCAGCAGGATAGACCCGATCGCGAGAAAGATGTCCTCGCCGAAGAACAGCCCGACGTTGTCGGTCGCCGCGGCCAGCGCACGGATGCGCTGGCGCGCCGCGTCGTTGAGCGTGCCTGCCTGGCGCTCGGCGGCGGCCTCCGCCATCGGCGCGAGCAGCGGTCGCACGGTCTGCGGGTGCCCGGCGATCGAGGTGAGCCCGAGCGCCGCGGTCAGCTGGCGGAACAGCAGGTACCCCGCGAGCAGCCGCGCCGCAGTGACGCGCCCGCCGCTCGCGATCAGGCCCTGCGCACGCTCGCGCAGCCCGAAGCGTTCGAGCAGGCCGATCAGCGGCAACACGACCCAAACGACCGAGACGTAGCGCGCGTCGTTGAACGCCTTGCCGAATGCCGCCAGCACGGTCAGCGGCGCGATTCCCGCTGCCAGCCCGGTCACCGCCGCCGACACCGCGATCACCAGCATCGGATTGAACCGCAGCAGAAACCCCGCGACGATCACGACAACGCCGGCCAGAACGATCATGAATGGCGCAGCGGATCGTCGATCATGCGCGGACTATGCGCGAACCGCTGCCTTGGCGCCATCCCGCCGCACCCCGGCGGCATAGATCATCGCATCCTTGCCGACGGCGCAGGCGCTGTTCTTGGCAGGGCTCGCGCAACGTATGTGCCTCGCGCCTCTCGACGATTTCGGGCTGCTGAATCATCCCCTCGGGGGATAACGCAGACAGGTCATGGCGTGCCTAAGCTGGCCGGAGCGAACGCGAACAATTCGGTCTGGATCGACGGCGGCGCGCCCGGTGTGAACCACTGCGTGTCCTGAATGTGGCTCGCGGTCACGTACATCCGCCCGTCGGGCCCTTCGGCGAACGTATCGGGCCAGCGCAGCCGCTTGTCGGTCAGCACCGTCTCGACCGCCGACCCGTTCAGCCGCTTGATCGAATAGTCGGTCGGCGAGGTGAGATAAAGGACGCCCGCCTTGCTCATCCACAGCCCGTCGGCGACGTGGGTGGTCGCGGCCGTCTTCACCGCCGCACCCCGCTCGGCTTCGCTCACGCCGTCGCGCAGCTTGGCGGTATCGATCGAGTACAACGTCTTGCCGGTCAGCGCCTGGTAATAGAGCGTGGCACCGTCGTTGCTGATCGCGATGCCATCTGCGGCAAAGGCGGGCTGGCGGCCGTCGGGGCGGACCAGCGGCTTGCCGTCGATCGTCACCTTCACGCTCTTGTCGACCTGGGTCGAGGCATGCCCGTCGAGCGCGCGCCAGCCGCGCCCGCTCTCCAGGTCGACGACGATGATCGCGCCGCGGGTGCCGCTGTCCGTGATATACCCGGTCTTGCCGTCGGGCGAGAAGCGAATGTCGTTCAGGTACGTGCCCTGCAACGCGACGTCGCCGGGCACATGGATGACCTTGGTCACCTTGTCGGTCGCCAGGTCGATGCGGACGATCTTGGGCGCCCCTTCCAGGATCTTCTCGTTGCCCGGCGCGCCGGGATCGAGCACCCAGAGATGCCCGTGGCCGTCGGGCACGATCGACTGGACGCAGACGAAATAATCGCCGACCGGCATTTCGTTCGCGCGTGCGTTGCGCCAGCTGTTCCACTTGGCGTCGGGATAAGGTTTGAGCGATCCGTCCTTCGCCACCTCGGCGACCGAGATCGGCGCATCGTCGGTCCAGCGCGGAAAGTTGACGAAGCGCCGTCCGTCGCTGGCCACCGCCACCCCGGTGACCTGATGATCGAACCGCGCGACTTGCGTGAGCACGCCGCCGCGCGCCTGCGCGTAGGCCGCCGAGCCTGCCACCGCGAGCGCGCCGGCGACGATCAGCCCCGCGACTATTTGGTCCTTCTTCATGCCTGTCTTCTCCTGAGTGACCGGCGTCCCGCCAAGGAACGCCACGAGCTTGCTTGCAACCACCGCATCCGCCTCGCGCCGCGGGAAATGGCCGACGCCGGGCAGCAGCACGAAGTCGAACGGTCCACCGAAATTGGCCCCCACCTGCTTCGACGCGTTCGGCTGCGCGGATCGGGCGCGGCCTCGTGCCAGCGCGCGCGGCAGCTGTGGAGGGTAACGTCGGGCCGGTCGGGGTTGTCGAAGGATGCCGCCACCTTGCGGAACGTCGCCTCGTCGAACCAGCCCGGCGGCGACCAGTTCACCCAATGGATGTGTGCAAAACCGTGGGGGTCGTCGCGCACCGCCCGCGCCTCGCGCGCCGTCGCCATGAACCCGTGATACCATTGCCGCTGCGCCTGCTCGAACGGCGGCGTCGGCATCCCGCCAAGCCGCGGCGGCAGCCCGGCGTCGGCCAGCACCGGCGCTACCGCGCCCCACGTCGATGCGTCGTCGGGCCAGCCGTGAAGCAGCAGCACGGGCGACGCATCCGCTTCGCCGTGTTCGGCATAGGCAACGGAAAGGTCCCGCGCGACGATGTGCGGCATGAATGTCTCCGTTGGCGCGCTTGCATGATCGAACCCGGCGAGCCTCGATCCGTTCCGCGGGCGGCTGGCTCAGCCGATGGAGATCAAGCGATTATCCGCTCACCCAATCCCGGCGCGCGATCCCTTGCGCGTAGAGCAGCACCGACAGGTCGCCGTGATCGACCCGCGCGGCCGCCGCCGCGGCGACGATCGGCTTGGCGTGGTATGCAACCCCCAGGCCCGCGGCGCGGATCATCGCGAGGTCGTTGGCGCCGTCGCCCACCGCCAGCGTCTGCTCGGGCGCGAGCCCCAGCGCGATCATTGCCTCACGCAACGTCCGCTCCTTGGTGTCCGATCCGACGATGGGCTTGGCCACCTTGCCGGTCAGCCGCCCGTCCGCGATCTCCAGCACGTTGGCGATGGCGCGATCGAAGCCGATCTCGCGCGCGACCGGTTCGGCGAAGCGGGTGAAGCCGCCGGATACCAGGATGGCGGTCGCGCCGCGCGCGCGCATCGTCGCGACGAGCGCCTTCGCGCCCGGCATGATCCGCACCCGCTCGGCCAGGCACCGCTCGATCACCGCCTCGTCCAGCCCGGCAAGCAGCGCCACCCGCGCATCGAGCGCGCCCTCGAAATCGAGCTCGCCGCGCATCGCCGCCTCGGTGATCGCCGCGATCTGCGGCTTGATCCCGGCATAGTCGGCGAGCTCGTCGATGCACTCCACCGTAATCATCGTCGAATCCATGTCAGCGACGAGCAAGCGTTTCTCGCGTGTCGCCTGGCGCTGCACCACGACGTCGGCACCAGAGAATGCGCCCTCCAGCACCCCGCGTGCCGCGTCGGGCGCCATCGCGAAGTGGAGGTCGGCGGCGACCCCTTCCTCGATCCACCCTTGCGCCGCAAGCGCACATCCCGCCTCAGCCAGCCGGTCGGCCGCCGCCGAAAGGTCGCCTGCGGTCAGCGCCGGTGATACGAGCGTCGCGGTGAACACGTCTTCCCCCCTGCCAAGGCTCGCGCTCATCGCAGGGCCGACCGCCAGCGGCAAGTCCGCGCTCGCGCTCGACCTTGCGGAACGCCACAACGGCACGATCGTCAACGCCGACAGCGCGCAGGTCTACCGCGACCTGCGCATCGTCACCGCCCGCCCCTCGCCTGAGGACGAAGCGCGGGTGCCGCACAAACTGTTCGGCCACATCGACGCCGCCGACACCGCCCACAACGTCGCCCGCTGGGCCGCCGACGCGCGCGCCGCGATCGACGAGACGCTGGCGGAGGGCCGCCTGCCGATCCTCGTCGGCGGCACCGGGCTGTATCTTCGCACCCTGCTCGACGGCATCGCCCCCGTCCCCGCGATCGAGCCCGCGATCCGCGACGGCGCGCGCGCGCTCCCGGTCGCCGAAGCCCACCGGGCGCTCGCCGAAGTCGACCCGCAAGCCGCCGCGCGCCTGTCCCCCGCCGACACCACGCGGGTCGCCCGCGCGCTCGAGGTTGTTCGCTCCACTGGTCGCACGCTGGCGGACTGGCAGCAGACCCGCACCGGCGGCATTGCGGACAGGTTCGACCTGCGCGCCGCGGTCCTGCTCCCCGACCGCGACTGGCTCGACGCCCGGATCGACGCGCGTTTCTCCTCCATCGTCGCGCATGGCGAGGGTGAAGTCGCAGCCCTCCTCGCTCGCACCGACGTCCCCGCCGATGCCCCGATCCGCCGGGCGATCGGCGTTCCCGAACTCGCCGCTTTCGTCCGCGGCGAGACCGATCGCGAAACCGCCGCCGCCGCCGGCGCGCTCGCCACGCGGCGCTATGCCAAACGCCAATATACCTGGTTCCGTCACCAGCCGCCTCGGGCTTGGCTGCTCTTATCGGGTAATGACAGCATAGCACGGGTCAATGTAATGGATAGATTATTGCGATGATAACGGTTGACACGCATTTTTCTTATCATTAGCGGCATCACGCCTGACACGCTATGCTGCGCCGCGGCAAAGGAGCACGGACATGCCCGAATTGAGTGGAGCCGATATCCTGATCGAGGCGCTGTGCGATCTCGGCGTGGAGATCGTCTTCGGCTATCCCGGCGGGGCGGTGTTGCCGATCTACGATGCGATGTTCAAGTCGAAGCGGATCAAGCACATCCTGGTCCGCCACGAACAGGCTGCGACCCACGCCGCCGAAGGCTACGCCCGCTCGACCGGCAAGCCCGGCGTCGTCCTCGTCACCAGCGGCCCCGGCGCGACCAATGCCGTGACGGGCATCACCGACGCGCTGATGGACTCGATCCCGATGGTGGTCATCACCGGCCAGGTGCCGACCTCGCTGATCGGCACCGACGCTTTCCAGGAAGCGGATACCGTCGGCATCACCCGCCATTGCTCCAAGCACAATTACCTGGTGAAGGACCCCGCCCGCCTGGGTGAGGTGATCCACGAGGCGTTCTACATCGCCACCAACGGCCGCCCCGGCCCGGTCGTCGTCGACATCCCCAAGGACGTCCAGGTCGCCACCGCGCGCTATGCCAAGCCCGGCCCGATCCGCCACAAGACCTACCGTCCGCAGGTGAAGGCGGACCCGAGCGCGATCGAGCAGGTCGTCGACATGCTCGCCGCCGCCGAACGCCCGGTCCTCTATACCGGCGGCGGCATCATCAATTCGGGCCCCGGCGCAAGCCAGTTGCTCCGCGAGCTGGCGAAGATCACCGGCGCGCCCGTCACCTCGACGCTGATGGGCCTCGGCGCCTTCCCCGCCTCCAACCCGCAGTTTCTCGGCATGCTCGGCATGCACGGGACTTACGAGGCGAATCACGCGATGAACCAAGCCGATTTGGTGGTCGCGCTCGGCTCGCGCTTCGACGACCGCGTCACTGGGCGTCTCGACGCGTTCAGCCCCAACAGCCGCAAGGTCCATGTCGACATCGATCGGTCGAGTATCAACAAGACGGTGCGCGTCGACCTCTCGATCGTCGCCGACGTCGGCCGCGCGATGGAGGACATGGTCCGCATCTGGAAAAGCCGCCAGCACCCCAAGCCCGACATGACCGACTGGTATGCGCGGATCGAGGGATGGCGCGCGAAGAAGTGCCTCGACTTCCCCGAGGACGGTCCGGACCACGACAAGGGCGTCATCATGCCACAGCGCGCGATCCGCGCGTTGTGGGAGGCGACGCATCGCCGCGAGCCGATCATCACCACCGAAGTCGGTCAGCACCAGATGTGGGCCGCGCAGCATTTCGGTTTCGAAAAGCCCAACAAGTGGCTGACCAGCGGCGGGCTCGGTACAATGGGCTACGGCCTGCCCGCCGCAATCGGCGCGCAGCTCGGCAACCCCAATGCGTTGGTCATCGACATCGCGGGCGAAGCCTCGATCCAGATGAACATTCAGGAGTTGGCGACCGCGACCCAATACCGGCTGCCGGTCAAGATCTTCATCCTCAACAACGAATATATGGGCATGGTCCGCCAGTGGCAGGAACTGACCTATTCCAGCCGCTATTCCGAGAGCTACTCGGACTCGCTCCCAGACTTTGTGAAGCTCGGCGAGGCCTACGGTTGGATGGGCATCCGCATATCACAGCGCGACCAGCTGGAGGACGGCATCCGGGCCATGCTCGCCCATGACGGCCCGGTGATCGTCGACTGCCGCGTCGCGCAACTCGCGAACTGCTTCCCGATGATCCCGAGCGGGGCTGCGCACACCGAGATGATCCTCTGGGCCAACGAGGTGTCCGGCGAGATGGACGACGAGGCCAAGGCTTTGGTCTAGTCTCCCCTCCCTGAAAGGGAGGGGCCGGGGGTGGGTATCGGCGCGCCAGCGCCGACGTCAACGCCTGGATCGCTCGCTACGCTCGCGCCCACCCCCAACCCCTCCCATCCAGGGAGGGGAGCCGAGGGTAGAATGCACATCACACCCGAACACGCCGAACGCCACACGCTGGCGGTCATCGTCGACAACGAACCCGGCATCCTCGCACGGATCGCCGGCCTGTTCACCGCGCGCGGCTACAATATCCAGAGCCTGACGGTCAGCGAGATCACCGCCGACAAGACGGTCAGCCGGATCACCATCGTCACCAGCGCCTCGCCGCCGGTGATGGAGCAGATCATCGCCCAGCTCGACCGGCTGGTCCCCGTCCACAAGGTCACCGACCTGACCGTTCAGGGCGCACACGTCGAACGCGAGCTGGCGCTGGTCAAGGTGGCGGGCACCGGCGACCACCGGATCGAGGCGCTCCGCCTCGCCGACGTCTACCGCGCCCGCGTGGTCGACGCGACGACGACCAGCTTCGTGTTCGAGGTGACGGGGGGCATCGAGAAGATCGACACCTTCGTGTCGCTGATGGCCGAAGTCGGCCTGATCGAAGTCGCCCGCACCGGCATCGTCGCCATCGCACGAGGGCGCGAAGCGGCGTAACAATCCCTCTCCCTCCGGGAGAGGGAGGGAGCGGCGCAGCCGCGGAAGGGTGAGGGTGACCACATCCACCCGATCGCCCTCACCAACTCCGACTAGCCAGCAAGCTGGCAAGTCTCCGTATCCTCTCCCGGCGGGAGAGGGAAAAGAAGGAAGCTCCAATGCGTGTCTATTACGATCGCGACGCCGACCTGAACCTGATCTCGGACAAGAATATCGCCATCGTTGGCTACGGGTCGCAGGGCCATGCTCACGCCCAGAACCTGCGCGACTCCGGCGTCAAGAACGTCGCGGTTGCGCTCCGCGAGGATTCGGCCACCCGCACCAAGGCGACCGACGCAGGGTTCCAGGTGATGACCAATCGCGAAGCCGCCGCCTGGGCCGACATCGTCATGATCCTCGCCCCCGACGAGCACCAGGCCGCGATCTGGGACGCCGACCTGAAGGGGAACATGAAGCCCGGCGCGGCGATCGCGTTCGCGCACGGGCTCAACGTCCACTTCGGCCTGATCGAGCCTCCCGCCGACATCGACGTCATCATGATCGCACCCAAGGGCCCCGGCCACACCGTCCGCAGCGAGTACACCAAGGGCGGCGGCGTCCCTTGCCTGATCGCGGTCCACCAGGATGCGAGCGGCAACGCCCACGACGTCGCGCTCGCTTATGCCTCGGGGGTCGGCGGCGGCCGCTCTGGGATCATCGAGACCAACTTCAAGGAGGAATGCGAAACCGACCTGTTCGGCGAGCAGGCGGTGCTGTGCGGCGGCATCACCCACCTCATCCAGGCGGGGTTCGAGACGCTGGTCGAGGCGGGCTACGCGCCCGAAATGGCGTATTTCGAATGCCTGCACGAGACCAAGCTGATCGTCGACCTGCTCTACGAAGGCGGCATCGCCAACATGCGCTACTCGATCTCGAACACCGCCGAATACGGCGACATCAAGACCGGCCCGCGCATCATCACCGACGAGACCAAGGCGGAGATGAAGCGCGTCCTCGCCGACATCCAGGCGGGCCGCTTCGTCAAGGATTTCGTCCTCGACAACCGCGCGGGCCAGCCCGAGCTCAAGGCTTCGCGCAAGGCCGCGGCGGCGCATCCGATCGAGAAGGTCGGCGCGGAACTGCGGGCGATGATGCCCTGGATCGGCGCGAACAAGCTGGTGGACCGCGCGCGCAACTGACCCGCCACGTGGCAAGCGCGTGAGCGCGGACGGCCGGTAAGCCGGCCCTTCGGGCACGGCTTCGCCGGGTCCGACGGGCCGGCGTGTCAAGTACCCGCTGTCCTACAACCTGCGACCTGTGCCAACATTGCCAGATGCTCCAGCCCGTCGCCCGATCATCACCAAAACGGAAACGATCGGCGCCGATTGGCACACGTTCACGCGTCAACCAGTGTCAACGTGTCAACTCGAATCCGGCCGGGCCCAACCCCGATCGCGCTGAGCAAAGTCGAAGCACGTCGGCAAGCGGCCTGCCCTTCGACTTCGCTCGGGGCGACCGGCAGGGGATTTCCGAGCCGCGGTGCGCGGCGGCCACGTTCACGCGTCAACCGGTGTCAACGTCTGTCACCGGCCACACCAGCCAAACCATGCGACCTTTGTGTGACTTTTCAGCGCGCCTGCGAAACGGTCGGTTGCCGACGCGGCGTTTGACGCCCGCCCCGCCACCCGTCAGCATGACGCCACAACCAGGAGACTCCCCATGCGCCTAGCAATCCTAACCACCCTCGCCCTGACCGCCGCGGTCGCCGCACCGATCATCGCGCAACAGCCGCCGATGGCGGTTCCCGGCTCCCCGAACCCAGCGTCGATCACCGGCGGGACGTACACCGCCGATCCCGCCCATTCGATGGTCAAATGGACCGTCAACCACCTCGGCTTCACCCCTTACACCGGCATTTTCGGCGACGTCGCGGGGACGCTGACGCTCGACCCCAAGAACCTGTCGGCTGCCAAGGTCGACGTGACGATCCCGGTATCCAAGGTGACGACCGCGAGCAGCGGCCTGACCGCGCACTTGCTGAAGCCAGCCGCCGGCGGCAAGGCGGATTTCTTCGGCGCGAGCCCCGCCGATGCGCGCTTCGTGTCCACCGGCGTGGTCGCGACCGGCCAGAGCGCCAGGGTTACCGGCAATCTGACGCTCAACGGCGTGACGAAGCCGGTGACGCTCGACGCCAAATTCTTCGGTGCGGGCAAGGCGCCGGCGATGATGGGCGGCAAGGAGAACGTCGGCTTCACCGCGACCGGCACCATCCGCCGTTCCGAGTTCGGCGTCGCCTACGGCATCCCGATCGTTTCGGACGCAGTGCAGCTCGACATCATCGGCGCGTTCCAGAAGTAACCCCGTGGGGGCGGCGCGTGCTCGGGGCACGCGCCGCCCGTTACCGCTGGACAAGTCGGCATCCGCCACGCTACGCCGCAGGAGTGATCCACGCCGCGGCCCTCCTCCTGCGACTTACGCGCCCTTAGGCGCGACCTCGTCCGGCGTGCTCGCCACGCAACCCGCGCCTAAGGGCTGACCCGATCCCCTCGAATACCCGAGAGACTGGCCATGCTGCGCGATCCTTCGACCAAATACCGTCCGTTCCCGCCGATCGACTTGCCCGACCGCCAATGGCCGTCGCGCACGATCACGACGCCGCCGCGCTGGCTGTCCACCGACCTGCGCGACGGCAATCAGGCGCTGATCGACCCAATGGATGCGGAAAAGAAGACGCGGCTGTTCGACCTGCTGGTCAACGTCGGCCTCAAGGAGATCGAGGTTGGCTTCCCCAGCGCCGGAGCGACCGAGTTCGACTTCATCTCCGGGCTGGTGACGAAGGACGCCATCCCCGATGACGTCTGGATCCAGGTGCTGACCCAGTCGCGTCGCGACCTGATCGAGACCAGCTTCGCCAGTCTCCGGGGAGCGAGCCGGGCGATCGTCCACCTCTACAATGCGGTGAGCCCCGCCTGGCGCCGGATCGTCTTCGGCATGACCCGTTCGCAAGTGAAGCAGATCGCCATCGACGGCGCCAAGGTACTCCGCGACGAAGCCGCTAAGCAGCCGAACGTCGCCTGGCAGTTCGAATATTCGCCCGAAACCTTCTCCACCGCCGAGCTCGAATTCTCGGTCGAGGTCTGCGAGGCGGTGATGGACGTGCTCGCCCCCACGCCAGAGCGCCCGATCATCTTCAACCTGCCCGCCACCGTCGAATGCGCCACCCCCAACGTTTACGCCGACCAGATCGAATGGTTCGCGAGGGCGATCCGCAACCGCGATGCCTGCGTCATCTCGCTCCACACTCACAACGACCGCGGCACCGGCGTCGCGGCGGCCGAACTCGGGATGATGGCGGGGGCGGACCGGGTCGAGGGCTGCCTGCTCGGCAACGGCGAGCGCACCGGCAATTGCGACCTCGTGACGGTGGCGCTGAACCTCTACACCCAAGGCGTCGACCCCGGGCTCGACCTGTCGGACATCGACGCGGTGGTGAAGACCGTCACCTATTGCACCAACATCCCCGTCCACCCGCGTACCCCCTATGCGGGCGACCTCGTCTTCACCGCCTTTTCGGGCTCCCACCAAGATGCGATCCGCAAGGGCTTCGCGGCGCGCGAGCAGCAGAACGACGAGACGTGGGAAGTGCCCTATCTGCCCATCGACCCCGCCGACCTCGGGCGCAGCTACGAAGCGGTGATCCGGGTCAATTCGCAGTCGGGCAAGGGCGGCGTCGCCTGGGTAATCGAGCAGGACAAGGGGCTGAAACTCCCCAAGCGCCTTCAAGCCGATTTCAGCCGGCACGTCCAGGCACTGGCGGACGAGACCAGCCGCGAGCTGAACGCCGCCGACATCTGGGCGCGCTTCGAGCAGGTCTATCTCCCGCGGGACGATGACCGCTTCGTCTTGCGCGATTACGAGGAAAGCGGTGTTGCGGGCGCGCGCGTCTTCGTCGGCCGGGTCGCGGTCGGCGGCGAGGAGCGATCGATCTCGGGACGCGGCAACGGCCTGATCTCCGGCGTCGTCGCGGCACTGGCGGACTCGACCGGCCCCGCGCTCGACGTGGTCGATTACAACGAACACGCGATCGGCCACGGCGCCGACGCGCAGGCCGCCGCCTATGTCGAATGCCGCACGCCGGACGGTCGGACGGTGTTCGGCGTCGGCCTCGACACCGACGTCGCAACAGCGAGCGTCCGCGCGGTGCTCAGCGCGGCAAACCGGGCCGGGCGCGGGTGATCTCGCAGCCTACGGCGGCGTCGGGATACACGTCCAGCTTCATCGACTGCACCCACACCTCGCGCACCCTTGCGTCGGAGAAGCAGAGCGCCGCGACCGCCTCGCACAGGGTTTCCTGGAGCGCGAAGCCGGGTCCTTTCGCGAGCGCGTGGACACCCTCGCGGACGAAATCGTAGTCGAGGACCTGGTCGATCGCGTCCTCTCTCAAGGGCGCCGGATAGACTACGGTCATCCGTACCGACAGCCGCACGCGTTGGGGCGCGGCCTCGTGCGCGTGGATGCCCAGGTGCATCATGACCTCGAGACCGTCGAGGACAGTCGTGAACTCAGCCACACGCCACCTCCGGCCGGGCGCGCTCGAACATCACGTCGCGGCCGCGCGGCAGGAATCGCTGGCCGCAATCGACGTACAGGGTCTGTCCGGTCACTCCGCGCGAACCGATCAGGTACGCAACCGCTCCGGCCACCGCGTCGGCGCCGACCGGACGGCGGAGCAGGTTGAGGCTGGCGACGGACGCGAATTCCTCTGCGGTCTGGTCCGCGCTGGCGAGCGTCAGACCCGGCGCCACCGCATTGACCCGCACCCGTGGCGCCAGTGCCTGCGCCTGCATCACGGTTGCCGCAGCCAGTGCCGCCTTGGCGCAGGTATAGGCGAAGAAGTCCGGGTTCAGGTTCGCCAGCTTCTGATCGAGCAGGTTCACCACCGCGCCGTCCGCGACGTCGTCCTGTCGCGCCAGCGCGTCGGCCAGCAGCACGGGGGCGGTGCAGTTGATCGCGTAGAGCCGGGCGGCCAGCGACGCATCGCTGTGCGGCGGGGTATCGAACGCGAACGCCGATGCGCTGTTGACGAGCCCGTCGATCGGGCCCGCGACATCGCGCGCGCGGTCGAACAACGCAATCGGATCGGCCAGGTCGCCCTGCACGGTGCCGGCCGCGCCGACCTCTTGCGCCAGCGCCTCAGCCTCGATGCCCGAAGCGCCGTGGTGGATCACTACCCGGTGCCCCTCCGCCGCTAGCTGCCGAACGATCGCCGCGCCTAGCCGCTTCGCGCCGCCGGTAACCAGAACGGTTCGCGTCAGCATCCCATCAGCGCCAGCACTTCCTTGCGGCTGCGGTCGTCGTCGCGGAACACGCCCATCATCCGGCTGGTCACCATGCCGACGCCGGGCGTCCGCACTCCGCGCGCCGCCATGCAGGCATGCGTCGCCTCGATCACCACCGCGACGCCCAGCGGTTTGAGGTTCTCCCAGATGCAATCGGCGACCTCGGCGGTCAGCCGTTCCTGCACCTGCAACCGCCGCGCGAAGCCGTGGAGCACCCGCGCCAGCTTCGAGATGCCGACGACATGGTTGCGCGGCAGATAGGCGATGTGCGCCTTGCCGATGATCGGCGCCATGTGGTGCTCGCAATGCGACTGGAACGGAATGTCTTTCAGCAGCACGATCTCGTCATAGCCGCCGACCTCCTCGAACACCCGCGACAAGTGGAGCGCGGGATCGTCGCGGTAGCCCGCACAATATTCGCGCCAAGCCTTGGCCACCCGGCGCGGCGTATCGACCAGCCCCTCGCGCGTCGGATCGTCGCCCGCCCAGCGGATCAGCGTCCGGATCGCCTCCTCGACATGCGCGGGCACATCGCCCGGTGGCAGCGCCTCGACCAGGTCGCCGTCGTCGGGAGAAGTAGCGGTCGTGTCGGTCATCCGGTTTCCCTAACGTAAGTTCGATTCTGCAACTGTTTCATTCGAGGAACAACTTGAAAAACCTCCGTCTGCGTTAGCGTAAAAGCATTTGACGGACGAATGTTTTGCACGCAGCCTCCATACCGCAAGCATGAATATCGACGAAACGGCAAGAGACCGTCGCGATGGTGGAGGATGTTGATACCATGAAGAAGATGGAATTGCTCTGTGGCTGCGCACTCGCGCTCGTTGCTGCAGCGCCGCTCGCCGCGCAGACTGCGAACACCACCTCGTCGCAGAATACCGCACCGACCAACGGCCCTGGCCAAGAATCGACCGCCGCGGCGCAAGCACCCGCACAGACCTATGGCGAGGACGTCGTCGTCACCGCCCAACGCCAGTCGCAACGGCTCCAGGACGTGCCGATCGCGGTCAGCGCCTTTACCGCTGAGAATCTGGAAAGGCAGCAGATCGTCAATCCGGTCGCGCTTCAGCAGACTTTGCCCAACGTCACCTTCACGAAAACCAACTTCACCAGTTCGAGCTTTACCATCCGCGGCATCGGCGACCTGTGCGTCGGCGTGACCTGCGACAGCGCGACCGCCATCCACGTCAACGACATGCCGTTGCTGACGACTCGCCTGTTCGAGACCGAATTTTTCGATCTCGAACGAATCGAAGTTCTGCGTGGGCCCCAGGGCACGCTGTTCGGGCGCAACGCGACGTCGGGCGTGGTCAATTTCATCACCGCAAAACCCGACCTGTCGGGCATCCACGCCGCAGGCGAAGCCGAATACGGCAATTACGATTCGAAGCGCGTTCGCGGAATGATCAACCTGCCGCTCACCGAAACGTTCGGGGTGCGCCTTGCGGGCACGTATCTCAAGCGCGACGGCTATACCAAGAACCTGTACGACGATTCGCGGATCGACGACCGCGATCTGTACGCGGTGCGCGGCACCGTGTCGTTCGAGCCGACCAGCGATACCCGGCTCGACCTGATGGCCTATTACTTCCGCGAGGACGACAATCGCAGCCGCATCCAGAAGCAGCTCTGCAATCGCGATGCGACGGGCGTGCTCGGCTGCTCGCCCGATCGCCTGGAATACGAACACCCCAACGGCAATTCGACGCTCGCAGGCGTGCAATCGTCGCGCGAGTTCCTCGGCATCGCGCTCGGCGCGCTGGGGCCGGTCTTCACCAACTTCGGGCTGCAAAGCATCTACGGTGCCGACACCTATACCGGCGTCGTCAACCCTGCCGATAACCGGACCGTGCGGGTCGACTTCACGCCGACCTATTTTGCCGAAGAAGAACAATATATGGGCAAGTTCTTCCACGATTTCGGCCACGTGTCCCTGAACCTGACGGGTGGCTACACGCGCAACGTCGTCCAATCGCGATCGGACTACAATCTCGCGGTCGAGAACAGCTATCTCAACAATCCTGGGCTCGTCGCGCTGAACGCAGTCGCGGGTCTGACGGCGGCGCAGGCGGCGGCCACGTTCGGCGCGGCGGGCCCGGCGATTCCCGGCCCGATCGCGGCGGTGCGTAACACCCTTATCCCGAACGGTCCCGCCGGCGGCATCTGCCAGTCGAGCAACGATCCGAACAACGTCGGCGTCTACGGCGGCAACACGATCGGCTGCCGCAGCACCAGCATCGACTTCGACGAATCGAGTGAGACCAACAAGCAATATTCGCTGGAAGGCCATATCGACAGCAGCTTCGACGGTCCGTTCAATTTCTTGGTAGGCGGCATCTATGTCGACAAGCGCACCTACAACAACAGCTATTACGTCAACGCCTTCGGGCTCGATTATGCCGCGGGCCTGCTCGGCGCGGCGCAGACGATCGGGGCCCGGTTGGCGGGGGCTACCACCTATCCCAACACGTTCCGCGCCTCGCCATTCTACCGCAATAACACCGATTTCTATCGGCTGAAATCCTACGGCATCTTCGGTGAGGCCTATCTCGACCTTGGCGACTGGATCAAGTTCACGGCCGGATTGCGCTACAACAACGACAAGAAGTTCGTCCGCGCGCGCACGACGTACCTGCAGGATGCGAACGGACTGGCGGTCGTGGTTCCATACGGTTCGACGAACATCGCCCAGGCGATCGGCTATTCCGGCCTCGATTTCGACGCGAACACGCCCGGCAACCAGCTTTTCGCGGAAGGCGGCGTCGGCTTCGACCGGATCACCGGGCGCGGCGTGGTGGACTTCAAGATCACCCCCGACAATCTTCTGTATGCCTCCTACTCGCGCGGCTACAAATCGGGCGGCGTCAATCCGCCGCTGTCGGCGGTGTTCTCCGTCCCGACGACCTTTGTGCCGGAAAAGGTCGACTCGTTCGAGATCGGATCGAAGAACACGTTCGGCAACGGGCGGTTACGGCTCAACCTGACCGGCTTCTATTACAAGTACCAGGGGCTCCAGCTCAGCCGGATCGTCGCGCGCACCGCAGTCAACGACAACGTCAATGCCGACATCTACGGCGTCGAGATCGAGTCGGTCGTCAGTCCCATTCCGGCGTTCGTCGTCAACATGAACGCGAGCTACCTGAAGACGAAGGTCTCGGCCGACAAGTTCCTCGCCAATCCGCGCGACCCGTCAGGTGGCCGATCGGACGCGGTGATCATCAAGGACCTCACCAACGCATCGAACTGCGCGGTGGTCCCGACCGTCGCCGGCAATGCGGCGGGCGCCAATGCTTTCGTCACCGCGATCAACGGCGCGGTCGGGCTGCGCGCGCCGACCGCGGTGGCCGGCACCAACACCACCGGTGCTTTCGGAATCTGCTCCGCCTTGCAGGCGCAGGCCGCAGCCATCGGCGCCGCGTTCGGCGGGATTTCGGTTCTGGGTTCGGGTGTCGAAGTGAACATCCGCGGCAACCGCCTGCCGCAAGCGCCGACCTACAAGGCGTCGGTGGGCGCGCAATATACGATCGACATCGGATCGAGCGGCTGGACGGTCGTTCCACGCGCCGACCTGAACTATACCGGCGGCTTCAGCGCCTCGATCTTCAACGACACCATCGACCGGGTGCAGGGTTACGAGATCGTCAACGCCCAGCTTCAGATCAACGGGCCGAACGAGCGTTTCTACGCCCGGGCGTTCGTATCCAATCTGACCGAGAACGATGCGATCACCGGTCAATATGTCACCGACCAGTCGTCCGGGCTGTTCACCAACGTCTTCACGGTCGAACCGCGCCGCTACGGCATCGCGGCCGGGTTCAAGTTCTGAGCGCGGGTCCTGCCACGGCGGTCACAGGGGGCAGGACTCGCAACCCGAAGTCCCCTCGTCCGTTACCCGGCGAGAGGAGACGGACATGACGGATTTGAAGAAGGGCGACGAAGTGACCTGGAACTCGCACGGCGGCACCGCGCATGGCCATGTCGAGAAGAAGATCACCACGACCACGCACATCAAGGGTCATACGGCCAAGGCGACCAAGGACGAGCCGCAGTACGTCGTAGAGAGTGACAACGGCGGCAAGGCGGCGCACAAGGCGGACGCGCTCAAGAAGGCGTGATCCCTCGGGTGACGCCCGGGGGCTGAACGAACGCAAACGGGAAGGAACGACATGGCTACCGCGAAGACGACCGAAAAGAAGCCTGCGGCCGAAAAGAAGCCTGTGGCCAAGAAGCCGGCGGGCGAGAAGGCCGCCGCGACGCAGACCAAGGAGGGCACGGGAATCCATGCCCCCGTCCAGCCCTCGCCCGAACTCGGCGCGATCGTCGGCAACGACAAGCTGCCGCGCAGCCAGGTGATCAGCAAGGTCTGGGAATATATCAAGGCGAACAATCTCCAGAACCCCGAGAACAAGCGCGAGATCCTCGCCGACGACAAGCTCCAGAAGGTGTTCGGGCGCGACAAGTGCACGATGTTCGAGATGAACAAGTACATCTCGCAGCATCTGAAAGCCTGATCCGGTATGGAGGGCGGGCACACCGCGCCGCCCTCCGCCGATTGACCCCGCCGTCGGCGCCGCGTAATCGCCGCCACCGTGCCCCCGTAGCTCAGCCGGATAGAGCGACGGTTTCCTAAACCGTAGGCCGCGTGTTCGAATCTCGCCGGGGGCACCACCGGCGGCGGCGGATCAGTTGAGCGTTTCCGGTGGCACGACCCGCAGCGGCAACGGCGCCACTGCGACCCCGTCGTCGATCAGTGCCTTGGCTTCCGCCAGACTGGCGCTGCCGTGGATGGTGGCATGCGCTTCCTCCCCCGCGTGCATGGCGCGCGCGCGTTCGGGAAAGGCGCCGCCGACCCATTTCGATCCTTCGAGCATCTTCGCCTGCGCAGCGGCGATCGCCTGCATGGCCGCGTTCGCGCCGCCGACGACGCCGCCGCGCTGGCTGCCCTTTGCCGCGATATTTGGCGCCATCGCCGCCTTGACGACCGCTGCATCATCGCAGACCGGGCAGCGCACCTGCCCGGCCGCCGCCTGCGCATCGAAGGCCGCACCCGAAGCGAACCATGCCTCGAACACATGACCGCCGCCGCATTTCAGATCGAAGACGATCACCGCGCCAACACCGGGGCCACCACCGGGATCGCGCGGCGATGCGCCAGCACCGGTATCCGCGCCCGCACGTCCACGGTTCGCGCGTCGTCGATGTCGACGAAAGCCAGACCCGGTGCCCCGCCCATATCGAGCACCACTTCGCCCCAGGGATCGACGACCAGCGAATGGCCATAGGTCGCGCGACCGTCGGCATGGACGCCGGTCTGCGCCGCCGCGATCACCCACGCCGCCGATTCGATCGCCCGTGCGCGCAGCAGCACCTGCCAATGCGCCGCGCCGGTCGGTCGAGTGAACGCCGCGGGCACCGCCAGCACCTGTGCCCCGGCCTCGCTCAGCGCTGCATACAGCGCGGCGAAGCGCAGATCGTAGCAGATCGACAGGCCCAGCACGCCCATCGGGGTCGCGACAACCTGCGCGGTCTCGCCGGGTGCGTAGGCCGCCGACTCGCGCCAGCTCTCGCCGCTCGGCAGGTCGACATCGAACAGGTGGAGCTTGTCGTAACGGGCGACCAACTCGCCGGCCGCATCGATGACGAACCCCCGGTTGGCGAGCCGCCCGTCGCCGCGTCGCACCGCGAGCGAGCCGATGTGGACCCAGAGCCCTGCCGCCCTCGCAGCCTCGCGGACCGCGGCGAGGACCGGATCCGCCTGCTCCGCCACGATCGCCTCGCCCGCGCGGGCGCGATCGCGGTCGATCAGGTTCGACATCTCGGGCGTGAACAGCATTCGGGCGCCGGCTGCGGCAGCGTCATGGACAGCGGCGACCAGGGTTTGGGCATTGGCGGCGGGATCGATCCCGCCGGTCATCTGGAGGACCGCTGCCTTCACGATCCCAGGAGCGGATCGAGCTTGCCCGCCCGGTCGAGCGCGGCCAGATCGTCCGACCCGCCGATATGCCGTCCGTCGATGAAGATCTGCGGCACGGTGGTGCGTCCGTTCGCGCGCTGGATCATCTCGGCGCGTCCAGGCCCGCCCATGGTGATGTCCTTTTCCTCGGGCTGGATGCCCTTGGATGCGAGGAGCGCCTGGGCGCGGGTGCAATAAGGGCAGAATGCCTTGGTGTAGATTTCGACGATTGCCATGCCCGACAGGTGCGATTCCGCACCCCAATTGTCAATCGTCGCTGCCCAAAACACGCGCCCAGCACAACACCGACACGGATCGCGCACCCGCCTTCAGCAACGCCGCAGTACAGGCCTCCGCTGTCGCGCCGCTGGTGTGGACGTCGTCGACCAGCACCACCGCCGCCCCCGCCACGTCCGCGCGAACCACGAACGCCCGCGCCACCGCAGCGCGGCGCTCGCGCCCGCTCAAACCTCGAAGCACGGGCGTGTGGCGGGTCCGCGCCAAGACGTCGACGCTGACCGGCACGTCCGCGATCCTCCCGACCGCGCGCGCGATCAGCGCGGCTTGGTTGTAGCCGCGCCGCCACAACCGCCAGCGATGGAGCGGCACCGGCACCAGCCAGTCGACCCCATCGGGCAGCAATCGCGCCATCGGCCGCGCCATCGTCTCGGCGACCCCCGCTCTGCCGCCGTATTTCAGCCCAAGCGCCAGCTTTCGCGCAACATCGCCGTAAGCCACCGCCGCACGCACCCCCGCATGCGCAGGCGGTGCCGCCATACACGCCGCGCAGATCGTGCCAGCGCCGCGGTCATAGGAAAATGGCGTACAGCACCGCGCGCACCACGGCGGCCCCAGAAAGCGGAGCTGGTCCCAGCATTCGGCGCAGAAGCGATGATCTTCGGCCACCGGCACGCCGCAAGCCGGGCAGCGCGGGGGCAGCGCGGTCCTCACGATCGTGCGGAATGGCGCGCTGAGCGGAGCGATCAGGGTCACGCCCTCTTGTCGCGCAACCCCCGCGCGCCCACAAGTCGTGGCGTGAACCACGACATCTTCGATCGCACCGCGCGCCGTCACCGTCGCGACCGCGCCGTGCCGGGCTATCGCGCGCACGATTTCCTGCGCGCAGCGATGCTCGACGGCATCGCCGACCGGCTGGCAATCGTGACCCGCGGGTTCGACGCAATTCTCGATCTCGGCTGTTTCGACAGCGGGTTCGCAGCGCCGCCGGACGCGCGCGTCGTGCGCTGCGACGCCGGGCTCGGCTTTGCCCGGGCGGCGGGCGGCGTGCAGGCGGACGAGGACCGCCTGCCCTTTGCCGATGGCGCGTTCGATCTCGTGGTCAGCGCGGGCGTGCTCGACCAGGTCAACGACCTTCCGGGTGCGCTGGCGCTGGCCCGTCGCGCGCTGAAGCCTGACGGATTGTTCCTGGCCGCGTTCGTCGGCGCGGGATCGCTGCCCCGCCTGCGCGCGGCGTTGCGCGAGGCCGAGCCGGAGCCCCCCACGGCGCGGATCCATCCGCAGATCGACGTGCGATCGGCGGGCGACCTGCTGGTCCGCGCCGGCTTCGCGCTGCCGGTGGCGGACGTCGAGACGCTCGACGTCGGCTATTCCGATCTCGGACGGCTGCTGGGCGACCTGCGCGGCATGGCGGCGACCAACCTGCTTCGCAACCGCGCGCCGCTGAGCGCCACTACGCTCGCCGCAGCCGCCGCCGCTTTTGCAGCGCAGGCTGACCGGGACGGCCGAATCCGCGAGCGTTTCGACATCGTCTTCCTGACCGGCTGGGCCCCCGACCCTTCGCAACCCAAGCCCGCCAAGCGCGGTAGCGCAGGCGCGTCGCTGGCCGCGGCGCTCGGCAAGCGCGAATAGCTCAGCCGAGCAGCGGCGCCGATGGTTCGAGCGCCACCCCGGCGTTGACGGCGACGGCCTCGGCCCACACCACAACCTTGTCGACCTCGTCGGCATGCAGCTTGGCGCCGTCGTCCTGCTCGCGCACGCGGTCGGTTGCAGCATAGGCCGAGCCGTCCTTGGCGTTGCGCGCGAACTCGCCGCCGCGCGCGATCGCCTCGACATCACGGGCCATAAGAGGCAGCTTATAAAGCGCAGTCAGCGCCGCCACCGCGACGGCGGGCTCGGCGAGCAGCGTCTCGCTGTTGAGTGTCCGCACGCGTTCGGGGAACTGCCCGACAAGGCGCGCAAACAGGTCGGCCTGCGCGATCCACCCGACGGCGGCCGCCTGGATGTCGGTCAGCCGAAGATAATCGGTGGGTTCGAATCCGAGATCGACCATGCCGTCCGCCAGCTGCTTGGTGAGCAGATCGCGCACCCACAACCGTCCCCACATTCCCTTCCGCGCGATCGACGTCAGGAACACCCGAAGCGGCGCATAGAGCAACACCGCCTTTGCGTCCGGACGCAGCGCCAGCATCGCAGGTGCCAGCGCATTGACGACGTTGGACGGCTTGATGATCGTCGCTTCACCCGCCTCGAACGGCCGGGTCAGCAGGTGCAACGTACTGTCGAGCACCTCGCCGATGCGCGCCGGGGCACCGCCGCGGTGCCGCCATCCGACCAGGTCGTTGAGAATGACCGGCTCTTTTAGCGTGGATGCTACTCCCGGACGGTCCAAGACGCGCGCCAGCAACGTCGAACAGCAATAGGCCGAGTGGAAGATGAAATGGACTGCGTTCCCGCTCGCGGCCTGGGGCAAAGCGTCGCTGCGCGGTATGACGATCGGTTCGGCGGCACCGGGAAGGAATTCGTCGGTCAGGAAAGTCGCGCTGCTGCGTGCGGCCCGATCCGCCGACACGAAGTGGACGGCATCGGCCTGAGCATCGTATCGGTGCGCGAGCCATCGTGGGTCGGTCAGCGGCGCGGTCAAGGGCATCCGGATCGGGGACATGCGCGGACCATGCCATAACATGGGGCATCCCGTCACGGGCGGTCCGATCCAGATTCTGCTTGGCTCGGCGGACCTGAACGTCGTAGCAAACATGAGTAGCTATTCGCCGTGGAGTCCTCCGATGCGTACCCTGTTCGCCTTGACCCTGGTCGGTGTCGCCAGCGCAGCGGTTGCCCAGCAGCCGCAGCCGCCCTCGGCACCCAAGCCCGACAAGATGATTTGCAAGCGCTCGGCCGAGATCGGCTCGATGATCCCCACGCGTAAGGAGTGCCATACGCGCAGCGAGTGGAACGCTATGGCGCAGTCCGCTCGCATCGCGGGGCAGGAAATGATGGACCGACGGGTCAGTTCGACGCCGCAGGGTCAATAGGCGTAACTGCCGTGAGCGCGTCGCTCCAGCACCTGCTTCAGGCCGCCGATACGGCGCAGCGTAGTGGCGACGTCAGGCGCGCGGGCACGCTGTTCGAGCAGATACTTGCGATCGCCCCCGATCACCCCGGAGCGCTGAACGCGCTCGGTATGCTGCATCTGGGACACGACGATGTGCGGTCGGCCGATCTGTTCGCCCGCGCTGCCGCTGCCGATCCGAACGGCGTACCGCTATGGATGAATCTCGCTTCGGCTCACCGCAATCTTGGCGAAGTCGAAGCGGAACGCGCCGCGCTCAACCGAGTGCTGGCGATCGATCAGCGCGACGTGATGGCCAACGTCCGGATCGCCGAACTCCACGAGCGATTGGGCGAAGACGAAGCGGCGGGGTTCCGCTGGGGCGGGGTCGCCACGGTGATCGGATCGATTCCCAACCGTCCGGCCGCGCTCGACCAATTGTTCGAGCGCGCAACACAGCGCGTCGCGGCACGCGGCGCCAAATTGGCCGAGGACATCGATCGCGCGCTCGGGCCGGCGCGCGCCGCGACCGACGGGGCGCAGCGACGGCGATTCGAAGCATGCATCGATGTCATGCTTGGGCGTCGCGCGGTCTATGCGCCCGCGCCGCATGGCCTCCATTTCCCGTTCCTGCCCGCCGATGAGTTCTTTCCGCGCGCGCACTTTGCATGGATGGAGGCGTTCGAGGCAGCAACGCCTGCCATTCTCGCCGAACTGGAGAAACTGCTGCGCGAGACGGATTCAGGCTTCGCACCCTATGTCGCGCTCACGCCCGGAACACCGCAGAACCTGTGGAGCGCACTCGATCGGTCGGACAGTTGGAGCGCGCGCTATCTGTGGCGCCACGGTGTCCGCGACGACGCGCTCTGCCTGCGGTGCCCGGCCACGGCGGCGGCGATCGAAGCGGTGCCCAAGGCCGAGGTGCCGGGCCGCGCACCGACGGTGTTCTTCTCCGTGCTGAAACCGGGCGTGCATCTTCCGCCGCATACCGGCATCAGCAACATCCGTTCGGTCGTTCACCTGCCGCTGATCGTGCCTGAAGGCTGCGGCTTTCGCGTCGGTGGGGAGACGCGGGCGTGGCGGGTGGGCGAAGCGTTTGTGTTCGACGATACGATCGAGCACGAAGCATGGAACCGGGGCGATTCGCTGCGTGCGGTGCTGATCCTGGATGTATGGAACCCGCATCTGGTGGCGGCGGAGCGGGACATGGTGCAGACGTTGTTTGCGGCGCTCGGCTCGCAGATGGATGCCGGGGGGGCGTTGGCGGATTAGCGAACAAGGGGAGGCGCAGTGATGACGATCCGGTGCGTGATGATGGCTACAGCATTGGCGGGAACGGTACAGGCGGTGCCGCTTGCAGCACAGGATGCTGCGGAGATCGCGGCGATGCGGGAGCGCAACGATCGCATTCAGTTCGCCAACTATCCGCGCGACGCATTGCGGCGCGGTGAGGAAGGCGTGGTCGGCATCAGCGTCACCACGGACAAGCAGGGCCGGCTGCGCGATTGCGTGGTCAGCGTGAGCAGCGGCTTTCCGACGCTCGACCGCGCCAGCTGCGACTTCCTCATCGATCACGCCAGGATGCGGCCTTACCTGGCACCTAACGGCGGCGGTATCGTCCGGCATCAGCAGGGCCGAGTGGTTTGGAAGCTACCGCCCGGCGGACCGCGCGCAGTGGCCGTTCCGGCGGCCGCCAACAACACTGCCGCTCTCGGCGAAAAGAAGATCTGCCGGGTCCAGACAAAGACCGGGTCGCTGGTTTCCAGTCAGCGCATCTGCCTAAGCCGCAACGAATGGCGCCGACAGTACCTTTACGCGCAGGAAGAGACTCAGGATATGAAGCCGCACTTTCTCCCGGGCGAATGATCGGCGCGTCGGCGACCAGCGTCATCCTGCGTCTGTGACGGCACCCTGATAGCTGTCGATTGTGGTGAATATTTCCATCAGCGCTGCGCGCTCAACGTCGCTGAGTTCGGGCCGCCAGATCTCAAACAGGAGGACGACGCGGGTGCGCGTTCCCCGGTTCCACGCCTCGTGCTCGATCGAGTCGTCGAACACCAGCGCCTCCCCCTCCTGCCACGTCCGCGTCTCGGCACCGACCCGCAACCCGCAGCCCTCGGGCGCGATCAACGGCACGTGGCAGATCAAACGCGTGTTGAGCATGCCGTGGTGCGGGCGGATGTGGGTGCCGGGTTCCAGCCTGGAAAAGATCGCCATCGGCGACCGGCCGGCGATCACCGGCATCGGTGCGAGGCCCAGCGCCGCCATCGTCGCCGGGCAGCGCGCGGCGTTCTCCGGCACGATTTCGCCCGCGCGCCACAGATGGAACGCGCTCCACCGCGGATCGTCGAGCAACGGATTGGCCGGAAGCGCCCGGCCGGGCGTCGCCTGGACATAAGGCGCGAAGCCGACGGATTCAGCGATAACCGCCTCCAGTTCGGCGCGCATCGCGGGAATCGCGCGCTCCACTCCGGCCAACCACGCGAATTCGTTCCGCTCGAAGAACGCTCGCTGCGCCAATCCCGGAAAGTAGAACATCGACGGCTGCTGCAGGTACACCTCGCTGCGCCCCAGCAGCAGGTCGAGCGACTGGCGTATGCGCGCGCCGCCTGCACCCGCACCCAGCCCCAAATCGGCAATCGCCTGTTCCAGATGCGCTGCGAACCGCTTTTCGACCTCAACCAGCAATGTCTCGCCTAGGCGCAGCAGCGGCACCAGCCCCGGTGCGACCTGCGCACCCGGCTGCGTGGCGATGTTCAGCGCGGTTCGATATAGCGACTGCGCCGCGCGATCGTCGCCGCCGCTCGCTTTCGACGCCGCAAGGAGCAGCAAGCCCGCCAGATTGCGCGGTTCGATCCGCAGCAGCGCCTCCAGCGCAGCCTCCGCTTCGGCGATATCACCAAGGCCCTGCGCCGTTTGCGCGATCAGCAGCCACGGCGCGATACCGCCCGCGTCCGATTTCAACGGCCATAGCCGCGCACGGGCGGTGGCCAAATCGCCGCGCCGCAATGCCGCAGCGCCTTCGCGCAGCATCGCATCGACCCGTCCGCGCGTCGGCATCGTCATCGGCCTGCCCTCAGTTACTGAACACGTCTGATGAGGAACGGGCGCCCCTTGCCAACCGTCGCGCGGAACCCGCCGAAGCCTGCTCGCACGATGCGGATCGCCGCGCCCTTGGGCGGCGGCGATCCCAGAGGTTCGGCGTTCTTCCAAACGCCGTTGCCGGTCAGCGCGATGAGGAACCGACCGTATTCGGCGGGGCGAACCGCAGCGACGATGCCGTCGATTTGCTGCACCGCGGCCAGTGCGTCGCTGCTATCGGTGGCGGCCCGGCCCGGTCGCGCCGCGGGCAAGCCGAAGACCTTGCGCTTGGCGGTCACCACCTTGCTGCGATCGAGCGTAACCAGTTCCCCCGAACTGCGCGCCGCAGCGACATCGGCAATCGCACGGTCGAAGCAGCGCAGCCGCTCGGCATCGTCCCCCGTCGCCCGGCACGCGAGCATCGCCGCTATGCTGCGCGTCCCCTCCTCGGCTGCGGTGGCGACCGATGGAATGACGAGGACCAATCCAAGCACGCATCCCAAAACCAAACTGTTCCGCACAATCAGCCTCCCTGGCTCGGCGCCGACCCGCCGTCTTGCGGTCCGCTCACTAGCATGCCAGCGCAATGCCATGGTGTGGCATTATGGTCACGCTGGACAAGTGTTGTCGCTCCGACGTCACAAAGCGTCAATCGGCCGTTGCATCGTGGCGACCGGTGCAGATAAACAATGTCCAATCCGGGAATGACCTGGGCAAGCTCATTGCCATTGAGCTGACCACAAGGGGGTTATATGACGTCTTCTGCTGCTCGCGCACGCCTACTCGCCTCGACGCTTCTCGTCGGTGCCGCATCGCTTTCCACATCCGCCTTCGCGCAGGCCGCCCAGTCCACCGACGGTGCCTCCGGCATCCGTGCGGGCGGTGCCGCCGCGACCCAGTCCAACACGCCGGGCGCCAATGCGCAGGGTGAGACCGGGATGACGACCTCCGAAGCCGCTCCGAACACGGAGACGAGCTCGGGCGACATCGTCGTCACCGGCTCGCTGATCAAGAACCCCGCGCTGATCGCGTCGGCGCCCGTTCAGGTCATCGGTCAGGAAGAAATCAAGCTTCGCCAGTCGAACACGGCGGAAGAAATCCTGCGCAACCTGCCCGGCGCGGTGCCCAGCATCGGCTCGGCGGTCAACAACGGCAATGGCGGCGCTTCGTACGTCGATCTTCGCGGCCTCGGCTCGTTCCGCAACGTCGTCCTGCTCGACGGCAACCGGATCGCGCCGTCGGGCTTGGTCGGCCGCGTCGACCTGAACAACATCCCGTTGGCGCTGGTCGAGCGCGTCGACACGCTGACGGGCGGCGCGGCGACCACCTACGGCGCGGACGCGGTGTCGGGCGTCGTCAACTTTATCACCCGTTCGGACTTCTCGGGCGTCGATGCGTCGATCTCGAACCAGCTGACCGAGCGCGGCGATGGCAATTACGTCCGTGCCGACGTCACCATCGGCGCGAACTTCGACGACGGCCGCGGCAATGCGGTGTTCTCGATTGGCTATCAGCAGGCCGATCCAGTCTATCAGGGCGCACGCGACCAATCGTTCTTCGGGCTCAACTCGCTCGATCCGAACAACCTGGCGCTCGCCGGTTCGGGAACGGCGGTTCCTGCCACCTTCTCCGGCACCCGTCCGCTGGTCGGCGGCGTTCCCAGCACGACTCCTGCGTTCATGCAGACTGGGACGACCACGGTCATGGGTGTGGTCACCCCGGTGCTGGCACCGGTGACCGGCGGCTTGGCGAACGGCGGCAACCGCCAGCTCAATGCGGCCGGGCAGGCTGTCGCGGCCTATGCGCCGTTCAACTTCAATCCCTACAACATCTTCCAGACGCCGTTCCAGCGCTTCAACATGTATGGGGCCGGCCATTACCAGGTCTCCGATACCGTCGAGTTCTACACCCGCGGCCTGTTCTCGAAGAACACCGTCCAGACGATCGTCGCACCGTCGGGGGCGTTTACCGCCTCCGTCACAGTGCCGCTGAGCAATCCATATCTGCCGGCAGCCCTGCGCTCGCAGATCTGCGCCTTCAACGTCGCGCCGGCGGTGAACGGTGTCACCGCGGCTGGGATGGCAGCGTCGGGTCAGATCGCGTACACACCGCGGTTCACGCCCGCCGAGTGCGCCGCCGCAGCGACCGCAGTCAGTCCAACGGACCCCAATTTCCGTACCGCAACGGTCAACGTGTCCCGGCGCACCACCGAAGTCGGTCCGCGCATTTCCGATTTCCAGACCACGATCTTCGATTATCGGGCGGGCATGAAGATCGGCATCACCGAGGGGCTTAACCTCGACGTGTCGGGCGGTTACGGCGAGTCCGAGAACACGCAGACGCTGCAAGGGTACGTGCTGACGTCGCGACTGCGCTCGGCGGTGTACGCGACCAACACCACGACGTGTCTGACCGGCGCTCCCGGCGGCGCGGCTTTGGGTGCGGCCACGGGCTGCGTTCCGGCGAACGTCTTCGGTGCGGAAGGCACGCTGCTGGCCAATCAAATCCCGTATCTGACCGGCGAGAGCACGACCACGACCCGCACCTCGCTGGCTCAGGCCCGCGCAGTGCTCAATGGCGACTTCGGCTTCGCTTCGCCGTTCGCCAACGACTCGATCGGCTTCGCGGCCGGCGCCGAATATCGCAAGTATAATGCCTCGCAGCGTTCGGACACGCTGGCGCAGACCGCTGGCGAGCTCGGCGGCGCGGGCGGCGCGGCACCGAACGTCACCGGCGGGTACGAGGTCAGCGAAGGCTTCGGCGAGTTGATTGCACCGCTGATCCAGGATCGCGCTTTCTTCCAGAGCCTGACGCTGGAAGCAGGCATCCGCTACTCGCACTACAAGGTGGATGCACCGACCTCGCCGACCTACAACACCACCACCTACAAGGCAGGGGGCAGCTGGGAGCCGGTGTTGGGCCTGAAGGTTCGCGGCAATTATCAGCGCGCGGTCCGCGCGCCGAACATCAGCGAGCTGTTCTCGCCGGTGAACACGGGTCTGACCAACCTTTCGACCGATCCGTGCGCGGGCGCCAACCCGGTCGGCAGCGCTACCCTGCGCGCGGTTTGCATCGCGCAGGGCGCACCGGCCGGAACCATCGGCTCGATCGACAATCCCACCGCCGCCCAGGCCAATGTCACCAGCGGCGGCAACCTGAACCTGCGGCCGGAAAAGTCGGACAGCTACACGGCGGGCCTGGTAATCCAGCCACAGCAGTTCCTGCCCGGCTTTTCGGTCACGGTCGATTACTACAACATCAAGGTGAAGGGTGCGGTATCGTCGTTCACGCCGGGCGACATCATCACCCAGTGCTTCGGTGCTGCGCCGTACACGACCGCTTCGGTTGCGAACCCCGCCTGCGCGCAGATCGGGCGTAGCCCGATCACGGGCCAGCTTTCCGGCGATCCGTCGAACACGCCGGGCCTGCTGACCGCGATCTCCAACCTGGGCACGATCAAGACCGACGGTATCGATCTGGGGATCAACTACCGCCGCGACCTCGGCAGCTTCGCCAAGCTGGCGCTGTCGTTCGCGGGCAATTGGACGCACGATTCGAAATTCCAGGCGGCGCCTGGCCTGATCAATCGCGAGTGCACCGGCTATTATTCGGTGAACTGCGCATCGATCCAGCCGGAGTTCTACTGGAACACGCGTGCGACGTTGTCCTTCACCGACAACATCGACGTGTCGGTCCTGTGGCGTCACATCGACGGCGTGAAGCAGGAGCCGGAGGATGCGCTCAATGGCAACGGTCCGCTGTACTCGGGTGTTGTTACTCCTCTCGGGGGAGGCACCTACAACCTCGCCAGGATCCCGGCGTACAACTACATCGACCTGTCGACCCGCTTCAACGTGGCCGATCACTTCGACCTGACCTTCACGGTGCAGAACCTGTTCGACAAGAGCCCGCCGTTCGTCGGCGCGACCGCCGGAGCGACCTCGTACAACAGCGGGAACACCTATCCGTCGACCTATGACGCGCTGGGTCGCCGCTACGCAATCGGTGCGCGCATCCATTTCTAGAGCGCGTTTGGGGGCGGCTTGAGCAGCCGTCCCCCGATCGTCCAAGCATGGGTACGAAAAGACCGGCCCGAGCGATCTGCTCGGGCCGGTCTTTTGCTGTCATCTGCAATGCGGTGAGGATAAGCTACCGCTGCATCTTCATCAGTTCGTCCATCGGCATGATGGCGTGGCTCAGGTTCGCCATGATCCACAAGGTACCGACCAGCACCAGCGCGACGATCAGCGTTCCGAACGCCAGCGCCAGGACGTTGTTGGTGTTGTCCGGCCCGCTCGTCACGTGCAGGAAGAACACCAGGTGCACTCCCATCTGTCCCACCGCCAGCGCGATCAGCGCCACCGGGATGCCCGGCCCCCAGATCAGTCCGCTGCCCGCCACGTAGAACGATCCGGCCGTCAACAGCGCGGCAGCGCCGAGCCCGACCACATAGCCGCGCACGTCCTGGGCGACCGACAGGTTCTCGGGGCTGTCGCCGGGCGCCCGATCCTCGCCGATGCCGGCGCCCTCCTCGCTTTCCTCGCTCATACGCTTGCTCCCGCACCCAGCAGATAGACAACGGTGAACAGCGCCACCCAGATGATGTCGAGCGCGTGCCAGAACAGCGCAAAGCAGGTGATCCGCCTGATGATGTCGTCGCGAAACCCCTTGGCCCAGACCTGCGCCATCATCGTCGACAGCCACAGCAGCCCGAGCGTGACGTGCAGGCCATGGCAGCCGACCAACGCGAAGAACGACGATAGGAACGCGCTGCGCCCCGGCCCCGCGCCTTCGCCGATCAAGTGGACGAATTCGTACAGCTCGATAGTGAGGAACCCGGCACCCAGCAGCGCGGTGACCGCCATCGCGACCTGGAACCAGAACGTATTGCGCGCCGCCGCCGCGATCCCCGCCATCCCGCAGGCGAAGGACGACATCAGCAGCAGCGCGGTCTCGGCGGCGACCAGCGGCAGCTCGAACAGCTGGCGCCCGCCGGGGCCGCCAGCGGTTTCGCCGACCAGCACCGCATAGGCCGCGAAGAACCCGGAAAACATGATGAAGTCGGAGAGCAGGAATATCCAGAAGCCATAGGACACGACGATCCGCTTGGGCGCAGGGCCGCGCTCGCTGATCGGCACCTCGCCATGCCTCAGCTTGTGCGGATCGGCGTTGGCGGCGGCGCTCATGCGTGCGCTTCCGGCGGCAGGTCGAGCAGCTTCGCCTTGCCATCGCGGCGCACGCGGTCGCGGCGCTCGACCTCGTCGGCGTGGATCTCGTATTCCGCCTCGTCGCGCCACGCGAACGCCACGAAGGTCGCCCAAGCACCGAAAAAGCCGACGATCACCAGCCACCAGATATGCCAGACCAACGCAAAGCCCATCGCGCTTGAGAAGAACGCCGAGACGATGCCGGTCGGCGAGTTCTTGGGCATTTCGACGTCGACATAGTCGGGGCGCTCGCTCAGGCGCCGATTTCCGCGCGCCTTGGCCTTCAGCTGCCAATACGCCTCCTCGCCCTCGACATTGGGCAGCACCGCAAAGTTGAACACCGGCGGCGGCGAGGCGGTAATCCATTCCAGCGTACGCCCGTCCCACGGATCGCCGCTGGTATCGCGCAGCCGCTCCCGGTCGCGGATGCTGACCCAGAGCATGACGATCTGGCACAGGATGCCGCCGAAGATCATCAGCGCACCGACGCCGGCGACGATCAGCCACGGCTGCCACGCGGGCACGTCGTAGCGCGCCAGCCGGCGGGTCATTCCCATCAGCCCGAGGACGTAGAGTGGCATGAAGGCGACGTAGAAACCGGTGATCCACAGCCAGAAGCCGCGCTTCGCCCAGGTCTCGTCGAGTTGGAAGCCGAACATCTTGGGAAACCAGTAGGTGAAGCCCGCGAACGCGCCGAACAGCACGCCGCCGATGATGACGTTGTGGAAGTGCGCGACCAGAAACACCGAATTGTGGAGCTGGAAATCGGCGGGCGGCACCGCCAGCAGCACGCCGGTCATGCCGCCGATCACGAAGGTGCACATGAACCCGATCGACCACAGCATCGGCGACGTGAAACGGATGCGCCCGCCGTACATCGTGAACAGCCAGTTGAAGATCTTCACCCCCGTCGGCACCGCGATGATCATCGTCGTCACGCCGAAGAAACCGTTGACGTCGGCGCCCGCCCCCATCGTGAAGAAATGATGGAGCCAGACCATGAACGACAGAATGCAGATGACCATCGTCGCGACGATCATCGAACGGTAGCCGAACAGCGGCTTGCCCGAGAAGGTCGAGACGACTTCGGAGAAGATGCCGAACGCGGGCAGGATCAATATGTAGACCTCGGGGTGCCCCCATGCCCAGATGAGGTTGACGAACATCATCTGGTTGCCACCGGCGTCGTTGGTGAAGAAGTGGAAGCCGAGATAGCGATCGAGAATCAGCATCGCGAGCGTCGCGGTCAGGATCGGGAACGCCGCGACGATCAGCAGGTTGGTCGCGAGGCTCGTCCAGCAGAACATCGGCATCCGGGTATAGCCCATCCCCGGCGCGCGCATCTTGAGGATGGTGGTGACCAGATTGACCCCGCTCAGCAGCGTCCCCACCCCCGATACCTGAATGCCCCAAAGGTAGTAATCGACCCCGACCCCGGGCGAGAACGGCAGTTCGGAGAGCGGCGGATAGACCACCCATCCGGTCTTGGCGAACTCGCCGATGACCAGCGACATGTTGATCAGCAGCACGCCGCTCGCAGTCAGCCAGAAGCTCACCGAATTGAGGGTCGGGAAGGCGACGTCACGCACCCCCAATTGCAGCGGCAGCGCGAAGTTCATCAGCCCGATCATGAACGGCATCGCCACGAAAAAGATCATGATCGTGCCGTGCGCGCTGAACACCTGGTCGTAATGGTCGCTCGGCAGATAGCCGGGATTGCCCATCGCCAGCGCCTGTTGCGACCGCATCAGCAGCGCATCCGAGAAACCGCGGAGCAGCATCACGCCCGCGAGCAGGCAGTACATGACACCGATCCGCTTGTGGTCGACCGAGGTGATCCACTCGCGCCACAGATAAGGAAAATGCCCGGCCTTCCACACCCAGCCGAGCACACCGAGAATGACGATCGCGACCACACCCGAGGCGACGAGCGGGATCGGCTCGTGGAAGGGGATCGCGTCGAGGGTCAGCTTGCCGAACATCTATTGCTCCCGCCCGCCGACCGCCTTGTGCGCCGACAGCGTTCCCGATTGCCGCACCACCTCGTCGAACAACCCCGGCGCGACCGTGCGGTAGGTATAGGGCTTCACGTTCTCGCTCTCGTCGAGCAACTTGAGATACCCGCGCGCGTCGAGCACCGGTCCGCCCGCCTTCGCGCCCGCGACCCAGCCCGCGAACTGCGCCGGGCTCACCGCATCGGCCGGGAACGCCATGCCCGGGAAGCCCTTGCCGCTGTAATGCGCCGACAGCCCGCGATAGCGCCCCGGCTTGTCGGCCATCAGGTTCAGCCGCGTCGTCATCCCCGACATCGCATAGATCTGGCTCCCCAGCCGCGGCACGAAGAAACTGTTCATCACGGTCGCCGAGGTGATGCGGAAGCTGACCGGCGTGCCGACCGGGATCACCAGCCGGTTGATGCTGGCGACGCCCTGATCGGGGTAGATGAACAGCCACTTCCAATCGAGCGCGACCACCTCGACCCGGACCGGCCTGACCTTCGACGCCAGCGGCTTGGGTGGGTCGAGGTCGTGGCTGCCGATCCAGGCGATACCGGCCAGGAAGATCACGACCAGAGTCGGGATCGACCAGACGAGCAGCTCCAGACGCCCCGAATAGGTCCAGTCGGGGCGATACTTCGCCTTCGCGTTGCCCGCGCGAAACCACCAGGCGAACGACAGCGTCAGCATGATCGTGGGCACGACGATCGCGAGCATGATGCCGAGCGAATTGAGCAGGATCGTCCGCTCCCCCGCCGCGACCGGCCCCGCAGGCGACAGCACGCCGGGCTCGCACGCGGTAAGCAGTGCGCAAGCGGCAGCGGTGGCGAGAGCCCGCAGGCGCGGACGGGTAGACGACGCGGGGATGAAGCGGTCGGTCACGCCGCTGCCCTACGCCTCGCGCTCCACGCCGAACAGGGGCAAGGCCCGGGCACACGCAATTTATTTACCTTCCCGGCGCGACGCCGAGCGGGATGACCGTCGCGATGCCGCCAACCTGGCCAATCCAGGCGGTGACGCCATAGACTTCGGCGATCCGATCGGCGGTCAGGACCGTGACGGGCGGGCCATCGGCGACCAGGCGCCCACCATCCATCAGCAGGATGCGGTCGCAGAAGCGCGCCGCCAGCGCCAGATCGTGGAGCACCGCCACCACCAACGTGCCGCCGACGGCGGTCGCGCGCAGCAAGGCCATCACCGCCAGCGCGTGCGCCGGATCGAGCGCGGCGAGCGGCTCGTCGGCGATCAGCGCGCGCGCTTCCGCCGCCAGGGCGCGCGCCAGCAGCACGCGTGCGCGCTCACCGCCCGACAGCGTCGTCGCGTCGCGTTCCGCCAGATGCGCGACGTCGGCTGCCGCCATCGCGCGCGCGACCGCCGCCTCGTCGCCCCAGCCCATCCGCGCGAGCGGCGCGACATGCGGCAGCCGCCCGAGCGCGACCAGCCGGCGCACGGAGAGCGGCCAGTGAATGGCGCCGCCCTGCGGCAGATAGGCGACCGTCCGGGCGACCGAATCGCCCTCGATCGCGATCGCGCCCGTGGCGGGCACCAGCCCGAACGCCGCACGCACCAGCGTCGACTTGCCCGCGCCATTGGGGCCGAGGATGCCGATCAACCCGCGGTCGAGCGTCGCGCTGACCCCGTCGACCACCGTGCGCCCGCCCAGCCGCACCGATACGTCGCGCAGGTCGATCACGACCACGCCCCCCGCTCGCGCCGCAATTGCACCAGGAACACCGGCACCCCGAGCAGCGCGGTGACCACGCCCAGCCGCAACTCGCTCGACGTCGGCACCAGCCGCACCGCGACATCGGCCAGCGTCAGCAGCGCCGCCCCGCCGATCGCCGACGGCAGCAGCACGGCCGACGGCGACCGGTCGGTCAGCGGCCGCACCAGATGCGGCACGATCAGTCCCACGAACCCGATGGCTCCGGACACCGCCACCGCGCCGCCGACCCCGATCGCGGTGCCGATCAGCAGCCGCACGCGCAACCGCCCGAGATCGAACCCCATCGAGCGCGCCGCATCCTCGCCCAGCGTCAACGCATCGAGCGCGCGCGCGTCCCATGCCAGCAGCGCCAGCCCGGTCGCGATGCATGGCAGCGCTAGCGCGACATGCGCCATCGAACGGTCCTCCAGCGACCCCATGAGCCAGGTCATGATCTCCATCGCCGCAAACGGATTGGGCGAAAGGTTGAGGGCCAGCGCGATCCCCGCGCCGCTGAGCGTACCCACCGCGATCCCCGCAAGAATGAGCGACAGCGAGCCCGCGCCGCGTCCGGCGAGCCCGACGAGCAGCAGCAACGCCAGCAACGCCCCCGCCACCGCCATCGCGGGTAGCGCGACCGGATGCAGCGCCGCGAAACCGAAGTAGAGCGCGACTACCGCGCCGAGCGCCGCCCCGTTGGAAGCGCCGAGCACCGACGGTTCGGCAAGCGGGTTGCGCAAGAATCCCTGGAGCGCCGCCCCCGTCATCCCGAGCATCGCCCCGACCGCCAGCCCGAGGATCGCCCGCGGCAGGCGGAGGTCGAGGACGATGATGCGGGCGATCGGATCGCCGGTGCCGGTGAGCGCGGCGACGACCCTCGCGGGCGCGAGCGGAACCGCGCCGATGGCGAGCGACAGGATGGCGGCGAGCAGAGCGAGCGCGGTAAGTGACGCAAGGAGAATGGAACGGTGCAACCTCACCACACCGCTTTCGTCACCCCGGACTTGTTCCGGGGTCCAGCGCGCCTCCGGCGAGACGGATCATGAGGCGCCCTGGACCCCGGAACAAGGCTCTCCTGAGCGAAGACGAAGGGTCCGGGGTGACGGTTGGCATCGGTGCACTGGCGTCCCCCACGACAAACCGGCAGGGCCCACCGATGCGTCGTCTCCTTCCGCTCCTGCCGCTTCTTGCCGTTGCAGCCACGCCCTCGCCCGCGCCCAAACGCATCGTCTCCCTCCACCTCTGCGCCGACCAATACCTTCTCGCCCTCGCGGACCGCAGCCAGGTCGCAGGCCTCACCCGCTACGCCCGCGACCCAGCCATGTCGCCGCAGGCCGCGCAGGCACGCAGCTGGCCGGTCACCGGCACCTCCGCGGAGGAAGTCCTCGCGCTCGACCCCGACCTGGCGATCGTCTCGCCGGGCCGCACCTTCCTCAACCGTCCCCGCGCCGTGCTCGAACTCGCCGACACGCACGATTACCCCGGCATCGTCGCGCAGACCCGCCTCGTCGCCCGCGCGATCGGCCACCCCGAGCGCGGCGAGGCGCTGATCCGCCGGATGAACGCCGCGCTCGCCCGCGTGCCCCGCGATGCCGGCCGCCAGAGGGTCGCCGCCGAATACCAGCGCCGCGGGTTCCTGACAGGTACCGGCACGCTGATCGACGACCTGATGCGCCGGGTCGGGCTGGTCAACCTCGCCGCGCGGCTCGGCCGTTCGCCGCTGGCGCAGGTGCCGATCGAGGCGATCGTCGCCGCGCGCCCCGACTTCCTGCTGGTCGAGGAAGGCGATACCGCCGTCGTCGATCAGGGCACCGCGATGCGCGCGCATCCGGCGCTCGCGCACATTCCGCGCCTCGTGCTGCCACGCGCGTCGACGACCTGCGGCGGCCCCGCCTACGTCCTCGCCGCCGCGAGCCTGGCGCGCCAGCTCCGTCAGAACCGCGCCCTGACGCCGCCGTAAGCCCCGCGCCCGGCGGTGGCATAGCTGAACACCTCTTCGTAATGCTCGTCGAACAGGTTCTCGACTCGCCCGAACACCGCGATCGCCGGGGTCAGCTTGTACTCGACGTTGAGATTGACCAGCACATACTCCTGCAGGCTGACCCGCACCGGCGCGAAGCTCGGGTCGGTGAATGCGTCGTCTTGCTGCCGCCCGTTGTAGCGCACGCTCAGTGTTCCCGCGAACCGCGCGTCGCGGCTGGTGCCGGTCACGTTGACACTGCCCACATGCCGCGGCCGCCGCACCTCCTGTACGCCGTTCTCGCGCGAGCGCGTATAGGTATAGGCGAGATCGAAGCGCAGCTGGTCGATCGGCCTTGCCGACACGAACGCCTCGACCCCGTGCTGGCGCGACAAGGTCGTGCGGTTGCCGGGTGTCGCGACGAAGTTGGCATCATAGGCCGTGAACACCTCGTTCTCCAGCTTGCTGTCGAAATACGTCGCGCCGATCGTGGACCGCCCGAAGGTTTGGTCGAGCCCCGCTTCCCAACCTTTCGACGTCTCGGGCTTCAAGTCCGGATTGCCGATGTAGCGCCCATCGTCAAAGCCGTAGAGTTCGTAATAGCCCGGGTTCTTCACCCCTGTCCCGTAGGCCCCACGCAAGCGGGTGCCTTCGGCCAGCCTGTAGCCACCCTGCACCCGCCATGTCGTCGTATCTGCAAAGCGCGTATTGCCGTCGTGCCGCACCGACCCGCCCAGCGCCAGTCCGCCCGCATTCAGCTCATACTGGCCGACGATGCCGACGTTGCCGGTATGCCGATACCCCTGGAATACGAAGTTCGACGGCGTCGTGTTGCGGAACCGCTCGCGCTCCACATCGACCGCGCCGGTGATGCGGTGGGTCGCCGCACCGGTATCGAAGCGGAACGCCGATTCGAACGACCCTTTGTAGCGCTGCCCGCGGTCGCCGAAATCGTAGCCGAACGCAGTGTACTGATCGCGCGCGGTGCTCGCGACCTGCCCGGTCAGCGCGTTGGTCCAGCGCCCGTCGGCCAGCGCCAGCTCGGCGCGAACCAGCCCGTAGATCGCTTCGGTCTTGAAGCGCGATCCGGGTAAGTCGATGACCGTCCCGAACCGTGGGCTCGCCGGGTCGAACTCGGTGCCATTGGTGTCGGCCGCCAAGTTGGAATAGCGCGCCACGCCGGTCAGCTTGAACGTGTCGGAAGGCGCCCACGTCACCTTGGCGCTGGCGTTGTAACTGTCCGATCCGACGTCGCGCGTGCCGCCGCGCGCGGTCGGGACGCCGCTGGTGAGATAAGCCGCACCCGACACCGCATAGTCGAGCGCGCCCGCGACCCCGCCGCCCCGCGCCGCGCCGGTGACGGTGCCGAACGACCCGCCCTCGATGCGGGCGCTGACTCCGGGCACGTCGCGGCCCGTCGCGGTGATGTACTGGATGACCCCGCCGATCGCGTCGGAGCCGTAGAGCGCGGACTGCTGCCCGCGCAGCACCTCGATCCGCGCGGAAGGATCGGCGAGCAGCCCGGCGAAGTCGAACTCGCCCTGGAACGGATCGGCGACCTCGATCCCGTCGACAAGCACGAGGACGTGGTTCGCCTCGGTCCCGCGAACACGGACCTGGGTCAGCCCGCCCGCCGTGCCCGCGCGGTTGACCGACAGGCCGGGCACGTCGCGCAACACGTCGGAGACGACACGTGTCTGGCGCTGCTCGATCGCGGCGGCATCGAGGACGGTGATCGACGCGGGCACGTCGGCGGCGGCGACCGCGTCGCCCGATCGCGACGCGGTGACGACGACGGTGTCGCCCGCGGCATCGGTGGCGGCCTGGGCAGGATCGCTCTGCGCAAGCGCAGGCGTGGCAAAGGCTGCGGCGAACGCCGTCAGCGAAATGGTATAGCGGTTCATCTCGATATAACCCCGGCGTCGTGCGACTGCGCGGACGCGGGGCGGACGCCGTGAGTACGACGACCGGTCGGGCATGGGTGCGAACGGACGCGTGATCGCCCACCCCCAAGCGCGACCCTTGCGGCCCCGGCCGCATGGGCGTCGCTCGGACGGACAGAGCCGCGCCCCGGCCACCCCCTGGACCGCGGACATGAGCGACAGCGCAGGCAGGTCTCCTGGCTCGCGGGTCATAACCCGGTGCGCTCGCCTTCCCAGAGCTTACGCCCCAGTGGCTGTCCCGCCCGAAGGCCGGACGACGCGCATCGCGCTCGCCGCTTACAGTTGCAGGGACAGCCGCGGATTTGGGGTCACCCCCTCACCGCATTCCCTTTGAAGCCCTTTCGGGCACCTGCGCGATCGTCGGAATCAAGCTCGCGCCCGCTTCCGGCACCGCTCTTAGGCGAAGACGCGGCGGTCAGTCTACCCAGTCGAGCCCGATGTCGCGGTAGACCGATCGGTCCTCGTCCCAGCCGGGCTTCACCTTGACGTGGAGGTACAGATGGACCGGACAGCCGGTGATGCGAGTCAACTCCGCCCGCGCGCGCGCGCCGATCGCCTTGATCCGCTCGCCGCCCTTGCCCAGCACGATCGCGCGCTGGGTAGGACGTTCGACCAGGATCTGCTGGTGGATCTCGACCGATCCGTCGGCGCGCTCGGCGTAGGTCTCGGTTTCGACCGTGCTGGCGTAAGGCAGTTCGGCGTGAAGCTGGAGAAACAGCTGCTCGCGCGTCACTTCGCTGGCCAGCGCGCGCTCGGTCGCGTCGGACACCTGGTCCTCGGGATAATGCCACGGTCCCTCCGGCATCAGCCCGGCGAGCGCGCGCTTCAACTCGGACACGCCGTCGCCAGTCTGCGCGCTGACGAACCACGTTTCCGCGAAATCCACCATAGTGTGCAGCCGCTCGGCATGGAGCAGCAGCTTGGCCTTGTCCGCCAGATCGACCTTGTTGAGGATAAGGTGCTTGGGCTCTGCGCGGTCCTTCAGCGCTTCGGCGATCGCGGTCACCTTGCCGCCGATCCCGCCCTTGGCGTCCACCACCAGCGCCAGCACGTCGGCGCCCTCCGCCCCGCCCCACGCCGCCGCGACCATCGCCCGGTCGAGCCGGCGCTTGGGTTCGAAGATGCCCGGGGTGTCGACCAGCAGCAGCTGCGTTTCACCTTCGATCGCCACGCCGAGCAGCTTGGCGCGGGTCGTCTGCGCCTTGGGGCTGACGATCGCCACCTTCTGGCCGACCAGCGCATTGACCAGCGTCGACTTGCCCGCGTTGGGCGCGCCGACCACCGCCACGAGTCCGCATCTGGTCATGTCAGTTTGTCCAACAGCGCCCGCGCCGCGGCGGTTTCCGCCTCCTGCTTGCTGCTCCCGCTCGCGCTCGCATCCGCATAAGCACCGATCGTCACCGCGACGGTGAAGCGCGGCGCGTGGCCCGGGCCGGAGCGATCGACGACGGTATATTCGGGCGCCTTGCGGTTGTGCGCCGCGGCCCATTCCTGCAGCTGGGACTTGGGGTGCTGCGGCGCGCGCAGATGCGCGGTCGCCCGGTCGCCCCACGCCTGTCGCACGAACGCGCGCGCGGCGTCGTACCCGGCGTCGAGGTACCACGCCCCGATCAGCGCTTCGGTCGCATCGCCGAGCACGTTGTCGCTGTCGAACGCCCCATCGTCGCGTGCCTGCTTGCCGAGCTTCAGGTAGGTCCGCACCCCCAGCGCCCGCGCGACGTCCGCGCACACCGCGCCGGTCACCAGCGCGTTCAGCCGCTTCGACAATTGCCCCTCGGCTTCTTGCGGGAACAGCTCGAACAACCATTCCGCCATGGCCAGCCCCAGCACCCGGTCGCCGAGGAACTCCAGCCGCTCGTAATTGGCCGCAGCCTGGCTGCCGTGGGTCAGCGCGCGCTCGAACGGCGCGGGGTCGGTCGGCGCACGCCCGAAGGTCGCGGCGAGCCAGGCGTGCAGTCCCTCGCTCAACCGCCGATCCGCTGCCAGCGCGCCGCCGTCAGCCACGTCCACGGCTTGAAGAGCTGCGCATTGCCGTCGGTCGAGAAGAAGGTGACCAGCACCCGCCCCTCCAAATTCTCCAGCGGCACATACCCCATGCCGCCCGGCGGTGCGAAGCGGCTGTCTCCCGAATCGTCGCGGTTGTCGCCCATCAGGAATACGTGCCCCGCGGGCACGGTATAGACGTCGGTATCGTCGCGGTCGGGCATCTGCCCCTGATCGAGCACGGTGTACGTCGCGCCGCCGGGCAGCGTCTCGCGATATTGCGGATAGCGGCAGACGGGCTTGCCGGCCTCGGTGTCCTGAAACGCGGCGTCGCACTTGTCCGTGCCGAAATTCGGGGTCAGCGGCAGGACGAAGTCGGCCACCCGCTGTTTGGGTACCGCAACGCCGTTGAGAATGAGCTGCCCGCGCCGCATCTGGATCGTGTCGCCGGGCAGGCCGATGGTGCGCTTGACGACGTCGTGGTCGAGCACTTCCGGCGCGCGGAACACCACGACGTCGCCGCGCGCGGGCATGCGGCTGAACAGCTTGCCCGAAACCGGCGGCACCCCGAACGGCATCGACCACCGCGAATAGCCGTAGTTCCATTTCGACACGAACAGATAGTCGCCGATGAACAGCCGCGGCAGCATCGATTCCGAGGGGATCGAGAAGGACGTGATGAAGACGCTGCGAAAGATCAGCACGAACAGCGCGAGCTTCAGCAGGAAGCGGATCGTCTCGCCCGTTTCGGAACGGAGCTCGGAACGGGCGGATTTGGCGGCCATGGACGGACCCTTACCCGCGTCCGTGCGTCGTGAGTAGCCATTGTCGCAGCGAGCCGGTACGGGCGCCTGCGAAGCCACGAGGACGCAAGCCATGACCGACTGGTCGACGATCGAAGCCTTTCCCAAGCGCACCCTGGTCGAACTGTTCGCCGACGACCCCGAGCGGCTCGGCAAACTCAGCCTCGACGTCGCGGGCATCCATTTCGACTGGGCCAAGACCCACCTGACGCTGCAGACGATCGAGGCGTTCGCCGCGCTCGCCAAGTCGTGCGATCTCGCGGGCAAGCGCCAGGCGATGTTCGGCGGCGAAATCGTCAACGTCACCGAAGGCCGCGCGGTCGAGCACACCGCCGAGCGCGGCGAAGGAAAAGCCGAGAGCGTGGCCATCGCCCAGGCGAGCCACAGCCGCATGCGCACCTTGATCGATGCGATCGAGGCCGACGCGCTCGGCCCCGTCCGCCACATCCTCCACGTCGGCATCGGCGGCTCGGCGCTCGGCCCCCATTTGCTGGTCGACGCGCTCGGGCGCGAGGAGAAGCGCTACGACGTCGCGATCGTCGCCAATGTCGACGGCACCGCGCTGGAGGACGTGTTCGACCGCTTCGATCCTGCCGCAACGTTGCTGGTCGTCGCATCCAAGACCTTCACCACGACCGAGACGATGATGAACGCGTCCTCGGTCCTCGCGTGGATGGAAGAACACGGCGTCGAGGACCCCTATGGCCGCGTCGTCGCGCTCACCGCCGCGCCCGACAAGGCGGTCGAATGGGGCGTCGACGAGACCCGCGTGCTGCCGTTCTCGGAGTCGGTCGGCGGCCGCTATTCGCTGTGGTCGACGATCGGCTTCCCCGCGGCGCTCGCGCTAGGCTGGGACCAGTTCGAGGAGCTGCTCGAAGGCGCCGCCGAGATGGACCGTCACTTTCGCCTGTCCGCACTGCACGAGAACGCCCCCGCGCTCGCCGCCTTCGCCGACCTCTATTATACTCAGGTCCGCGGCGCCGAGACCCGCGCGCCCTTCGCCTATGACGAGCGCCTGCGCCTGCTGCCGAGCTACCTCCAGCAGCTCGAGATGGAGTCGAACGGCAAGGGCGTGACGGTCGACGGCAAGCCGGTCGGCCGCCCGACCGCGGCGATCACCTGGGGCGGGGTCGGCACCGAAGCGCAGCATGCGGTATTCCAGTTGCTCCACCAAGGCACGCATCTGGTGCCCGTCGAGTTCCTGGCGGTCATCGAGCCCTACGATACGCTGCCCGAAGAACACCACCGTGCCCTCCTCCTGAACGCCTTCGCGCAAGGCGCCGCGCTGATGAAGGGCAAGCCCGCCGACGATCCCGCCCGCAGCTATTCGGGCGACCGGCCGTCGTCGACCCTGCTCCTCGACCAGCTCGACGCCCGCACGCTGGGGGCGCTGATCGCTTTCTACGAACACCGCGTCTTCGTGAACGGCGTCCTGCTCGGCATCAACAGCTTCGACCAGTTCGGCGTCGAGCTCGGCAAGGAAATGGCCAAGGCCGCTGAGAACGGCGGCGGCGACTTCGACGCCTCGACGACCGATCTGATCCGGCGTGCCGGGCTGGACTGACGCAGGCTGCGGCCTTATGTGTATCCGTGACCGGAGTCTTGCACATGCGTACGAATATCGAGATCGACGACGGGCTCATGGCGGAAGCGATGAAGGCCATCGGCTCGCAGACCAAGCGTGAGACAGTGGAGGCAGCGCTCCGTCGTCTGATCCAGACACAGAACCAGCGCCAAGCCCTTAAACTGCGCGGCAAGATCAACTGGGATGGCGATTTGAACGAGATGCGCCGCGATTGATCGTCGCCGATAGCAGCGTCTGGATCGATTTCTTCCGCAACACGCCGACGGCGCCCGTGCGGCGGTTGGAAGCGGCTATCGAGCGCGACGAAGTGCTGATTGGTGATCTGATCCGTGCGGAGGTGTTGCAGGGTTGTAGAACGGACCGTGAGTTCGAGCATGTGCTGAATGTGACCGGTTCCTTTCCGGCGCTGCTTATCTCGGATGAGCAGGTCGCTGTTCAATCGGCTCGCAACTACCGTACGCTGCGCGCTCGCGGCATCACTATCCGAAAAACCATCGATGCGCTTATCGCGACCCGCTGCATCCTGGACGACACTCCACTCCTTTACACGGACCGCGATTTCGATCCATTCGTCCAGCACCTCGGCCTTCGGTCGGCGCTCGACCCGCCTGGAGTAACCTGATGCCCGACTTCGACTACGACCTGTTCGTCATCGGTGCAGGCTCCGGCGGCACCCGCGCGGCGCGCGTGTCCGCGGCACACGGCGCAAAGGTTGCGGTAGCGGAGGAGTACCGGGTCGGCGGCACCTGCGTCATCCGCGGCTGCGTGCCCAAGAAACTGCTCGTCTACGGTGCGCATTTCGCCGAGGACCTGAAGGATGCGAAGCGCTTCGGCTGGGACGTGCCCGACGATTGCGCCTTTTCCTGGGCTACGCTGCGCGACAACGTCATGGCGGAGGTCGACCGGATCAACGGCGCGTACACGACGACCTTGCAGAACAACGATGTCGAGATCATCCACGCGCGCGCCGTCGTCACCGGACCCAACAGCCTCAAGCTCGACGACGGACGCGAGGTCACGGCCAAGACGATCCTGGTCGCGGTCGGCGCGCATCCCGCCATTCCCGAGTGCACCGGTCACGAACACGGCATCACCTCCAACGAGGTGTTCCACCTCCCCGACGTGCCCAAGCGCGTGCTGATCGCGGGCGCGGGCTATATCGCCAACGAGTTCGCCGGCATCTTCCATCAGTTCGGCGCGCACGTGACGCTGATCAATCGTACCAAGGAGATACTGCGCGGCTACGACCTGTCGATCCGCGACCGGCTGCTGCAGATCTCGCTGATGAAGGGCATCGACTTCCGCTTCGATGCGACCTTTCAGGGGGTCGAGAAGCACGAAGACGGCTGTCTGACCGTCACCATGTCGGGACACGAACCCATCACGGTAGATCTCGTGCTGTTCGCCACCGGTCGCGTACCCAATACGCGAGGCCTCGGGCTGGAGAGCGCAGGCGTCACGATCAACGACCGGGGCGCGATCGCGGTCGATGACGACAATCGCTCGACCTGTCCGTCGATCTACGCGGTCGGCGACGTCACAGACCGCATCCAGCTCACCCCCATCGCGATCCGCGAGGGACAGGCGTTCGCCGATACGCTGTTCGGCGGCAAGCCGACTCGCGTCGACTATGATTGCGTGCCCTCGGCGGTCTTCAGCCATCCGCCGATGGCGGGTGTCGGCATGACCGAGAGCGAGGCCAAGCAGAAGCTCGGCACCGTCCGCGTCTACACCGCCGATTTTCGTCCGATGAAGAACGTGCTGGCGAACCGCGACGAACGCGCGCTCTACAAGATGGTGTGCCACGGCGAGACCGACCGGATCGTCGGCATCCACATGATCGGCCCCGACGTCGCCGAGATGATGCAGGTCGCCGCGGTCGCGGTGAAGGCAGGGCTGACCAAGGCGGACTTCGACTCGACGGTGGCGTTGCATCCGACGATGGCCGAAGAGCTCGTGTTGATGAAGTGACGCTCAGGCGCAGGTGCGGCACGCCCGCACCGGTGCGGGCCAGCGCAGCGCCAAGCGCGGCCGACGGGTCGGTGCAAGCCGAACCCGTTTCGACGTCGCGACAGCGGCCTTGCCGTCGTGCCCTCGGGAACTACTCCCCCGTAAACCGTCCCGGACGTCGCTCGGCCACCGCGCGCACCCCTTCCGCAAAGTCGCTGGTCCGCTGCAACCACGCCTGCTCCGCCAGCTCAAGATCGGTCTGCGCCTCCACCAGCCGCGCCAGGTCCCCGCGCATCGTCTTGCGGGTCGAAGCAACCGCCAACGGCGCCCCAGCGGCGATCTCCTGCGCCAGCGCCAGCGCCGCCGCGTCGAGGTCGCCCGCCTCGACCAGCACGTCGACCAACCCCCAGCGTGCCGCGTCCTCGCCCTTGATCCGCCGCCCGGTCAGCGCCATCAGCAACGCGCGCTGCGGTCCGATCACCCGCTCCAGCACTGCCGAGATGCCGAATCCCGGATGGAACCCGATCTGGACGAAGTTCGCCACGAACCGCGCCTCCGGACACGCCACCCGCAAATCGGCGACCAGCGCGAGCCCCAGTCCCGCGCCCACCGCGCTCCCCTGCACCGCCGCGACCACCGGTGTCTCGACCGCGAACAGCTTCGCCGCCGCCACATAGAACGGATTGCGCGCGCCCGTCGGCTGCGGTTCGGCGACGGGATTGGCGTTGACCAGGTCGGCCCCTGCGCAGAAAACCCGCCCCTCCGATCGTAGCACGATCGCGCGCACGTCGCGGTCGGCGTCGGCCTCCACGAACGCTGCGCCGATCTCTTCGATCATGACCAGATCGGCAAAATTATGCGGCGGTCGGGCAAAGGTGACGACGGCGACATGGCCGTCGCGGCGGGTTTCCACGGTCATCGCTCCCTTGTACCGTCGCCCGCGGCCATGCCAAGGTCCGTCGACGGGAGAGACAAGCACATGCGGTGAATCGTACGCCGCCCCGCCCCCGCTCTTTAGAAAGCCCCACCCATGCGCGAAGCTGCCATTGTCGCCACCGCCCGCACCGCCATCGGCAAGGCCTATCGCGGTGCATTCAACGCCACCGAAGCGCCGGTGCTCGCGGGCCACGTCATGAACGCCGCGGTCGAGCGCGCGGACATCGACCCCGCCCGTATCGACGAAGTCTTCTGGGGCGTCGGCAACGAATGGGGCACGCAGGGCGGCAACGCAGGGCGGATGGCGATCTTCGCAGGCGCGTTGCCCCACTCCGTTCCTGCCTTCACGCTCGATCGCAAATGCGGCTCCGGCCTGACCGCAGTAGCGCTCGCCGCGCGCTCGATCATCTGCGACGAGGTCGACGTCGCGCTCGCGGGCGGGATGGAGTCGATCAGCTACACCGTGACCAAGGACGCGCCGCGCTTCGTCAACGAAAGCGTCACCGCCCAAGTCCCTGCCGCCTACACCCCGATGATCGAGACCGCCGAGATCGTCGCCGACCGCTATGGCATAACCCGCGAAGCGCAGGACGAATACGCCGCACGCAGCCAGCAACGCGCCGCCACCGGGCTCGCCAACGGCGCGTTCGCCGAGGAGATCGTGCCGATCACCGTCGGGAAGGCGACTTTCGACAAGGCGGGCGAGCGCACCGGCACCGAGACGGTGACGATCACCCAGGACGAAGGCATACGCCCCGGCACCACCGCAGAAGCGCTGAGCGGCCTGAAGACCGTCTTCCCCGGCGGTGACTTCAGCGGCCCCGGCACCAGCGTCACCGCAGGCAACGCCAGCCAGCTCTCCGACGGCGCATCGTGCCAGCTGCTGATGGACCGTCAGACCGCGCAGGCCGAAGGCAAGACCATCCTCGGCCTCTACCGCGGCTTCCAGGCAGCGGGATGCGAGCCCGATGAGATGGGCATCGGCCCCGTTTTCGCCATTCCCAAATTGCTCGACCGCGCCGGGCTGTCGGTCGCCGACATCGGCTTGTGGGAACTGAACGAAGCCTTCGCCTCGCAATGCCTTTACTGCCGCGACCACCTCGGCATCGACCCCGAGAAATACAACGTCAACGGCGGCGCGATCGCGGTCGGGCACCCGTTCGGCATGACCGGCAGCCGCCTCGTCGGTCATGCGCTGATCGAGGGCCGCAAGCGCGGCGTGCGCTATGTCGTCGTCTCGATGTGCACGGCAGGAGGCATGGGCGCGGCGGGTCTGTTCGAGATAGTCTGAGGAGATAAGCACATGGCCACCCTCATCACCGGCGCATCCGCAGGCCTCGGCGAAGGCTTCGCCCGCGCCGTCGCGGCGCAAGGCGACGACCTGATCCTCACCGCCCGCCGCATCGACCGGCTGGAGGCGCTCGCCGCCGACCTGCGCGCTGCGCACGGCGTCAAGGTCCACGTCTTCGCCGCCGACCTCGCCCATCACGCCGCGCCCGACCACCTGGTTGCGGACATCGCCGCCGCCGGGCTCACCGTCGACACCCTCATCAACAACGCAGGTTTCGGCACCCGCGGCGTGTTCGCCGAGGCGGCGCTCGAGACGCAGACCGGCCAGATCGACGTCAACTGCCGCGCGCTGGTCGCGCTCACCCATGCGTTGCTCCCCCCGATGGTGGCGCGCAAATCGGGCGCGATCCTCAACATCGCCTCGGTCGCCGCCTTCCAGCCCGGCCCGTGGATGGCGGTCTATTACGCGACCAAGGCGTTCGTCCTGAGCTTCTCCGAAGCGCTCCACGAGGAAGTGAAGCCGAGCGGCGTCCGCGTCACCGCCCTCTGCCCCGGCCCCACCCGCACCGAATTCGCCGAAGTGGCGGGGATGGGCGACAGCGAACTCTTCGAACGCTTCGCCAGCGCGCCCGATACGGTAATCCGCGACGGCCTGTCCGCGCTGAAGGCCGGTCAGGCAATCAAGGTTTCAGGCCTGATGAACACCCTTATGGCCGACTCGATCCGTTTCACCCCGCGCGTGTTCGCCCGCCGCATCGCCGGGGCCTTGCAGAAGGCGCGGGGCTGAGGCGAGCGTGCGCCCGTTGCCACCGTCTGGCCAAGCTGCGATACGGCGTTCATGATAACCCGGCCAGGGGACACGTTCGCGGCCGAAACCGCCCGTCGCGGCGACGACGACGCGTTGCGTGCCATTCTGGCGGAGGTCTGCCGAACGACCGGCATGGGCTTTGCCGCCATCGCACGCGTGACGGAGGCGCGGTGGATAGCCTGCCAGGTTCTCGATCGGATCGAATTCGGGCTGGAGCCCGGCGACGAGTTGCAGATCGCGACCACGATCTGCAACGACATCCGCGAATGCGGCAACGCGGTCGTGATCGACCACGTCGCGGCCGACGCCGCGTGGAGAACCCATCCGACACCCATGCTCTACGGGTTCGAGAGCTATGCGTCCTTTCCCATCGTGCTGGAGGACGGCACCTTTTTCGGCACCTTGTGCGCGATCGACCCCGCCCCGCATGCGGTGAGTTCTGCCACGATCGTGAACGTGCTCGAAGGCTGCGCCCGGTCCGCCGCGAGGATATTGTCCGCGCGCTGACGCTGGCGCGGCGTCAATCCGCGAACAGCAGCACCGGCGTCTCCAGCATCCGCTTGAGCGCTTGGACATAGCTCGCCGCGTCCCAACCATCGACGACGCGGTGGTCGCAGCTGATCGACAGGTTCATCAGCTTGGCGCGGCGGATATCGTCGCCGTCAAAGACCGGCCGCTCGACGATCTTGTTGGGCCCGATGATCGCCACCTCGGGCCGGTTGATGACCGGCGTCGTCGCGATGCCCCCCAGCGGCCCGAGCGAGGTGATCGTGATCGTGCCGCCGCCCATCTCGTCCGGCTTCAGCTTGTTCGCCCGCGCGGCGTCGGCCAGGCGCGCGATCTCCGTCGCGAGCTGCCAGACGTTGCGGTCCTGCGCGTCGTGGATGACGGGGACGGTCAGCCCCGCGTCGGTCTGCGTCGCCATCCCCATGTGCACCGCCCCCGACCGCGTCACTACGCCTGCCTCATCGTCGTAGCGCGCGTTGAGCATCGGGAAGTCGGGCAGCGTCCGGCAGATCGCGACAATCATCAGCGGCAGCAGCGTCAGCTTGGGGCGGCCCCCGCGGTTCGCATTGAGGTCCGCGCGCACCGCCTCCAGCGCGGTCACGTCGATCTCGTCTACATAGGTGAAATGCGGAATGTTGCGCTTCGACGCCGCCATGTTCTCGGCGATGCGGCGGCGCATCCCGATGATCTTGATCGTCTCGTCGGCACGCGCGCGGGTTGCGCCGGGAGCTTGGTAGCCCTGGCCCGAGCCGTAGCGGAGGTAGGCGTCAAGGTCCGCGTGGCGGATGCGGTCGGAGTCGGTCTTTACCGATGCGAGGTCGACCCTCAGATCACGCGCACGGGCGCGCACCGCGGGGGAGGCGAGGACCGCCTCCTTGACCTCCCCGGAACGGGGAGGGGGAGCAGAGGGATGAACAGCCCCCAGCTGTTCAAGATCGTTCCGGGGGAACGATCGACCCTCTGCTCCCGCTACTTCAGCGGGTGGTGGAGGGGCAGCAACGGGCGGGGCGCTTGTGGCTGCCCCTCCACCAGCTTCGCTGGTCACCCTCCCCGTGCCGGGGAGGTACGCGCCCTGATCCACCGTCGCGGCCGTACGAGCCGCGACCTCCTCAACCCCCGGATTTTCCGCCTCGTACTGCTCCGCCGTCTCGACCTGAGCCTCGGTCTCCGGCGCAGCCACGACCTCCCCGCCCGCAGCCGCATCGGTCTCGATCACCACCAGCGTCGACCCGATCGCCACCTGGTCCCCGACCTCGCCCGCCAGCTCGACGACCACCCCAGACACCGGCGACTCCATCTCCACCGTCGCCTTGTCGGTCATCATGTCCGCGATCTGCTGGTCTTCCTCGACGCGGTCGCCGACCGCGATATGCCAGGCGACGATCTCGGCCTCGGAAATCCCTTCGCCGATGTCGGGCAGGCGGAACGAAAAGCGGGCCATCAGGCGTCCTTCATGATCTTTTTCAGCGCCTCGCCGATGCGGACGGGCCCCGGGAAATACGCCCATTCCAGGCTGTGCGGATAGGGCGTGTCGAAGCCGGTCACGCGCTCGATCGGCGCCTCCAGGTGATAGAAACACCGCTCCTGCACCAGCGCCGACAGCTCCGCGCCGAAGCCCCCGGTGCGTGTCGCCTCGTGGACGATCATGCAGCGCCCGGTCTTCCTGACCGACGCCTCGATCGTCTCGATGTCGAGTGGGATCAACGTACGCAGGTCGACGATCTCGGCGTCGATCCCCATCTCGGCGACCACCGCGGCGCACACATGCACCATCGTCCCGTACGCCGGGATCGTCAGCGCCTCGCCCTCGCGCACCACGTTGGCGGTGCCCAGGTCGATCCGGTAGTACCCCGTCGGCACCTCGCCCGCAGGATGCTTCGACCAGTTCTGCGCGGGCCGCTCCCAATACCCATCGAACGGTCCGTTATAGATGCGCTTGGGCTCGAAGAAGAGCGTCGGGTCGTTGTCCTCGATCGACGCAATCAGCAGCCCCTTGGCGTCGTAGGGCGTCGACGGAATGACGGTCTTGACCCCGGAGACATGGGTGAAGATCCCTTCCGGCGACTGGCTGTGGGTCTGCCCGCCGAAGATCCCGCCGCCGAACGGCGACCGCACCGTGATCGGCGAGGTGAACTCCCCCGCGGAGCGGTACCGCAGCCGCGCCGCCTCGCTGACCAGCTGGTCGAGCGCGGGGTAGATGTAATCCGCGAACTGGATCTCGGGCACCGGCCGCAGCCCATACGCCCCCATCCCGACGGCGACCCCGATGATCCCGCATTCGGTGATCGGGGTGTCGAACACCCGCGTCTTGCCGAACTTCGCCTGCAACCCCGCGGTCGCGCGGAACACCCCGCCGAAATAGCCGACGTCCTCGCCCATGACGATGACGTCGGGGTCGCGCGCCATCATCACCTCCAGCGCGGAGTTGATCGCCTGGATCATGTTCATGCGGGTGGTGGTGGGCGCCTCAGCCTCCGACGCTTGCTCGTTCACATCGCTCACCACACACACTCCGTCACCCCGGCCTTGAGCCGGGGCCCAGCACCACAAACCGCCCGCATGCTCACCGGCTGTGGCACTGGACCCCGGGTCAAGCCCGGGGTGACGAACGAATCGGCGTTCACTGCGTCTTGTCCCATGGCCGTCCGCTCGCCGTCTCTTCCGCCATCATCTGCGCCTGCTGCTCGCGCAAATGCCACGGCATCTCCTCGAACACCCCGTCGAACAAGGTATCCAGCGGCTGGTGCAAGCCATGCCCGAGAATACCGTTCTTCTCGGCCTCCTTCTGCGCCGCCTTCACCTCGTCGGCGAGCTCCTTGTCCTGCGCCGCATGCCGCGCCTCGTCCCACTCGCGCAGCGCGATCAGGTGGTCCTTCAACCGCCGCACCGGATCGCCGAGCGGCCAAGCATTGGGCTCGCCTGCCGAGCGATACTGTCCCGGATCGTCGGAGGTCGAATGCCCCTCGGCGCGATAGGTGAAATGCTCGATCAGCGTCGGCCCCTGATTGGTCCGCGCCCGCTCGGCCGCCCATTGCGTCGCGGCATAGACCGCCAGCGCATCGTTGCCGTCGACCCGCAGCCCCGCCAGGCCGTAGCCGATCGCGCGCGCCGCGAACGTCGTCGCCTCCGCGCCCGCGAACCCCGAAAAGCTGCTGATCGCCCATTGGTTGTTGACCACGTTCATCACCACTGGCGCACGGTAGACGCTGGCAAAGGTGCACGCCGAGTGGAAATCTCCCTCCGCGGTCGACCCTTCGCCACACCAAACCGCCGCGATCCGGCTATCGCCCTTGGCCGCCGACGCCATCGCCCAGCCTACGGCCTGCGGATATTGCGTGGTCAGATTGCCCGAGATCGAAAAGAATCCCGCGTCCTTCGCCGAATACATGATCGGCAATTGCTTGCCCTGCAGCCGGTCCGCGGTGTTCGAATAGATCTGGTTCATCATGTCGACCATCGACCAGCCGCGCGCGATCAGCAGCCCCTGCTGGCGGTAGGACGGAAAGCACATGTCCTCGTAATCGAGCGCATAGGCCGCGGCGACCGACACCGCCTCCTCGCCGGTCGCTTTCATGTAGAAGCTGGTCTTGCCCTGCCGTTGCGCCCGGAACATCCGCTCGTCGAACGCGCGAAGCAGCGCCATGCTGCGCAGCATTCGCCGCAGCATATCGGGCGACAGCCTGGGGTTCCATGGCCCGACGGCCTGGTTCTCGTCGTCCAGAATGCGAACGAGCGAGTAAGCCAGATCGGTGAACTCTCGCGCAGGCGCCGCAGTGTCGGGTCGCCGCGCAGCGCCGGCGGCGGGCACCTCGACCTCGGCGAAATCGACCTCGTCGCCGGGCCGGAACCGCGGCTCGGGAACGTGAAGCGCCAGCGGCGGCAGGTTCGATCGTCGGTCGCTCATCCCGCCCTTTTGCTCCCGCGCAACATAATTTCAAGCCTTCTTCATCTTCCCCCGCACGGGGAGGACAATACTCACTCCACGACCTGTTCGATCACCCCGAAGATCGGATGGTGCCGGTCGTCCTCCGCCCAGATCCGAACGGTGTCACCGCGTTTGAGGAACGGCGTCGCCGCCGCGCCACCAGCGATCGTCTCTACGGTGCGCACCTCGGCCAGGCACGAATATCCCACCCCACCCTCGTTCACCGGCCTGCCCGGCCCACCGTCCGCATCGCGGTTCGACACCGTCCCCGAGCCGACGATCGTGCCCGCCCCCAGCTTGCGCGTCTTCGCCGCATGCGCGACCAAAGTCCCGAAATCGAACGTCATGTCCTCCCCCGCCTCCGCGCGCCCGAACGGCTTGCCGTTCAGGTCGACCATCAGCCTGCGGTGCAGCTTGCCGTCCCGCCACCAGTCCCCCAGCGACTCGGGGGTCACGAACACCGGCGAGAAAGCGCTCGCAGGCTTCGATTGAAAGAACCCGAAGCCCTTGGCCAGCTCGCCCGGGATCAGGTTGCGCAGCGAGACATCGTTGGTCAGCCCGACCAGCCGCACCGCCGCCAAGGCCTCCTCGCGCGAAGCCCCCAGCGGCACGTCGCCGGTGACGACGACGACCTCGGCCTCCAGGTCGCACCCCCAGGACTCATCGGCCAGCGGTATGGGGTCGCGCGCGCCAAGGAACCCGTCCGACCCGCCCTGATACATCAGCGGATCGTGCCAGAAGCTGTCGGGCATCTCCGCCGCCCTTGCCCGCCGCACCAGCGCGACGTGGTTGACGTAGGCCGACCCGTCCGCCCACTGATACGCCCGCGGCAAAGGCGCCGCCGCATCGTGCTCGTGGAAGCGCTCGCGCGGGATCGCCTCATGGTCGAGATCGATCGCCAAATTCTGCAACGCCGGCGCGTGCTGCTCCCAGTCGTCGAGCGCCGCCTGCAACGTCGGCGCGATATGCCCCGCGTCGGCGTACCAGGCGAGATCGCTCGATACGACGACCAGCCGGCCATCGCGACCGTGCTTCAGGCTTGCCAGTTTCATGCGCGTCCTCTCGTTAGCATTTACGCTGTTGTAGCCTTCTCCGTTCGTCCTGAGTAGCCACTGAGCGACGTCGAAGTGGCGTATCGAAGGACAGGACGCCGGGCATGTCCTTCGATATGGGCAGGCTCAGCTCCTACTCAGGACGGACGGCGGGGGATTGACCACTCGCCGCAACGCCCGCACGCTCCCGCCATGACGACACTCGATGCTATCCCCGGCCGCTTCGCCTACAACGACGACCACGAGGCGTTCCGCCGCACCGTCCGTAGCTTCCTCGCCAAGGAAGGCGTGCCGCACGTCGCACAGTGGGAAGAGCAACGCCTGGTCCCCAAATACTTCTGGCGCGCCGCGGGCGAGGTCGGCCTGCTCTGCCCGACGGTGCCCGAGGAATACGGCGGCCCCGGCCTCGATTTCGGCTACAACGCGATCGTCAACGAGGAGCTGACCTACGCGGGCGTCCCCGCCGGCTTCACGCTGCAATCCGACATCGTCGCAGGCTATGTCGAGCATTACGGCAGTCCCGAACAGAAGGCCGAATGGTTGCCCAAGATGGTCTCGGGCGAGATCGTCACCGCGATCGCGATGTCCGAACCCGGCGCGGGCAGCGACCTCCAGGCGATCCGCACCACCGCGAAGAAGGACGGCAACCACTACGTCATCGACGGCCAGAAAACCTACATCACCAACGGCCAGAACGCCGACCTCGTGCTCGTCGTCGCCAAGACCGACCCCGACGCGCAACCGGCGTGGAAGGGCATGTCGATCATCCTCGTCGAGGCGACCCGCGAGGGCTTCCGCCGCGGCCGCAAGTTCGACAAGATCGGCCAGGACGCCGCCGACACCAGCGAACTGTTCTTCGCCGACGTCCGCGTGCCGATGACCAATTGCCTCGGCGAGGAGGGCAAGGGCTTCGTCCAGCTCATGAGTCAGCTCCCCCAGGAACGCCTCTCGATCGCGATCGGGGGACAAGCTTCGGCGCAAAAAGCGTTCGATGAAACCGTCGCCTTCACCAAGGAGCGCAAGGCGTTCGCAGGGGTCGTCTTCGACTTCCAGAACACCCGCTTCGTGCTGGCCGACCTCAAGACCAAATTGCAGGTCGGCTGGGCGCACCTCGACTGGGCGATCAAACGCCACCTCGCGGGCGACCTGACCAACGAGGAAGGCGCCGCCGCCAAGCTCTGGCACACCGAGCTGCAATGGGAGGTGATGGACAAATGCCTCCAGCTCCACGGCGGCGCGGGCTACATGAACGAATACCCGATCGCCCGAAGCTGGCGCGCGGCACGGGTGACGCGGATTTACGGAGGGACGAGCGAGATCATGAAGGAAGTGATCGGGCGGTCTTTGTGAAGATGCCCGTTACCCCATTCTCCGTTCGTGCTGAGCGCAGTCGAAGCACCTTGGCCAAGAACCGCTTTTCGACTTCGCTCAGGGCGAACGGAATATCGTGTGCCTTGGCGTCCCTGGCCCTCGCCACCCCCGCCACCGCCAAACTCACCCCCGCCGAAGTTAAGATGCAAACCGCGGTAACCACCGACGTCCCCCGCAATGAAGCACTTCTCGAAAGACTCGTCCTCCAGAACAGCGGCACCCTCAACCTCGCAGGCGTCCGCAAGGTCGGCGCCATGGTCCGCGCCGAACTCGAACCATTGGGCTTTCAGGTCCGCTGGATCGATATGACCGAAACCGGTCGCGCCGGGCACCTGATCGCGGTCCATAAAGGCGACGGCAAAGGCAAGCGCGTCCTCCTCATCGCCCACCTCGACACCGTCTTCGAGCCCACCTCCACCTTCACCGGCTGGAAGAAGGAAGGCACCCGCGCCACCGGCCCCGGCTCGGGCGACGACAAGGGCGGCGTGGTCGTCGTCATCGCCGCCCTGCGCGCGATGCAGGCCGCGGGCACGCTGAAGGCCGCCGACATCGAGATCGTCATGACCGGCGACGAGGAACGCTCGGGCAAACCGCTGGATGTCGCCCGCCGCGACCTGATCGCCGCGGGCAAGCGCGCCGACGTCGCGCTCGAATACGAGAATCTCGCCACCGAGGACGGCCGCGAATACGGCTCCACCGCCAGGCGCAGCTCGACCGACTGGGTGCTGACCACCACCGGCAGATCCGGCCACAGCAGCGGCGTGTTCGGCCGCACCCTCGGCTATGGCGCCATCTACGAGCTGGCGCGCATCGTCGACCGGTTCCGCCGCGACCTGCCCGAACCCAACCTGACCTACAACGTCGGCGTCATGGCGGGCGGCACGCCGGCCACGTTCGACAGGAACCAGCTGATCGCCACGGCCACCGGCAAACCCAACATCACCGCCGCCAGCGCGGTAGCCCGCGGCGACATCCGCGCCCTGACCCCCGAACAAAACGCCCGCGTCATGGCGAAGATGCAGGCGATCGTCGCGGAGCACCTCCCCGGCACGGGCGCGGAAATAACCTTCTCCGACGGCTACCCCTCGATGGCCCCCACCCCAGGCAACCGCGCGGTCTTGGCGAAGCTGAACGCAGTCAACCGCGACCTGGGCCTTCCCGATATGACCGAATTCGACCCCGCCAAACGCGGCGCCGCGGACAGCAGCTTCGTCGCCGCCGACGTCGACACGCTCGCCGGCATGGGCCCGATCAGCGGCAACGCACATGCGGAAGGGGAGTGGGTCGACCTCGCGAGCCTGCCGCGGCAGGCGCTGCGGAGTGCGGTGCTGATCTCGCGCTATGCGGGGGAACGGCGGTGAGCATAAACCTGTTGATAATTCTGGCTTTCCAAGCGCTCACACCCGCGTTGCCGTCGGCGGAGGCGCTCGCACTTGGGAGGAAGCTGGCAGAACAGAGCATCATAATCGCGACGCTACCAATACAGGCCGATGATGAGTTGGCCGAGTTGGCTGCTGAACCTGAAGCCAAGATGCTGACTGCGGACCAACGCAACGCGTTGATCGCTACGGGAAGGCGTATAGCCGTGCGGACCCGTGAGCAGGCGCTTGAAGGTATGGCGATGACCTATGCTAAAGGGCTGCCGATGAGTGATCTCCGGACCTTGGTCGCCGCTGCCGAACGTCCGGAAACGATCCGTATGCGCGCGCTGGAGCCTCGTGCCACGGCGATGGCATCGCTGTTTCTCGGCATTGTGCCTTTAAAGGTGCAAGCAGCGGCTGAATACTGCGCTCAAACCCGCTTGATGTGCACGCGCTCGAATGCGCATTGACCTCCGTGCTGTTGCGGGCACCCAACCTCTCGTCACCCCGGCCTTCCGCTTCTTCTTCTCTCAACGCCATGAGGCACGGATAACGCGGCGGCGTAGCGAACAGGTTGCGGAATTGTATCTATTCTGATACAGCACTGATATGAAGCCGATTGCGTTCCTCGGCGACAGCCTCGACCGACTCCGGGACTTTCCGGACGACGCCAGATCGGACGCCGGTCACCAGCTTCACGAGGTCCAGAACGGCAACGACCCGGACGACTGGAAGCCGATGAAGACGATCGGCCCCGGCGTCCGCGAATCAGGATCAGGGAGGACTCCGGAGCGTTCCGGGTGATCTACCTGGCGACGCTCCCGGAGGCGGTGCTGGTCTTACACGCCTTTCAGAAGAAGACGCAGGCGACACCGCAACGCGATATCGACCTGGCGGCAACGCGCCTGCGCGCATGGAGGCAGAGATGACGGACGTTCAAACCTACGACAACGTGTTCGACGCGCTGGCCGACACCCCTGCGCAGGCCGCGAACCTCAAGGCGCGTTCCGAACTGCTGTCGGCGCTGAAGGCACGCGTCCGCGCCTGGAACCTGTCGCAGGAACTCGCCGCCGCCCGGCTCGGCATCACCCGCCCCCGCCTCAACGACCTGCTGCAAGGCAAGATGGCAAAATTCTCGCTCGACGCGCTCGTGAACCTCGCCACCGCTTCGGGTCTGGCCGTGCATATCCACGTCGACGAGGCAGCCTGACGCAACGACCAGCGACTGGCCAACCACGTCTCGTCACCCCGGGCTTGATCCGGGGTGACGAGGGGATGGCGGCGAGCGGCGGGGGTGACGACAAACTTCTGTCCTACGGCCCGCCGGCCGTGCTATCGTTCGCGTGAATCGGCGTTGTCCAGCGCCCGCTCTTTCTCACTTCTGCAATTTGACCACGACCGCGACGCATTTGCGCGTCCGCAAAATGCAACGATACGCGACAACTTCGCCAACATCCGGCGAGCGCCCCAACCGTGTAGGGCATGACCTTCCAGTGACCTTTCGAGCAGACGAACAGCGTCATTGGCCTCACCTTAGCCTCACCTTCCGCCCTCTAAACCACGAGCACATTGCTCCCGAACGTCTCCCCCGCCTCCAACGCCCGATGCGCCTCCGCGGCGTCCTCCAGCGGAAACTCCCGCCCGATCTCCGGCCGGATCGCACCCGCGGCGAGCATCGCGAACACCCGGTCGACGCTCGCCTGCTTCTCCGCCCGCGTCACGCAATAGTCGAACAGCGTCGGCCGCGTCAGGAACAGCGATCCCTTCGCCGCCAGCACCCCCAGATTGACCCCCTCGATCGTCCCGCTCGCGTTCCCATAGCTGACGATCAGCCCCCGCCGCGCCGCGCAGTTCAGGCTGACCGGCCACGTCGCCTTGCCGACCCCGTCGAGGATCACCGGCACGCCCACGCCCCCGGTCAGCGCCCGCACCCGCAGCGCGACGTCGTCATCGCGGCTGTGAAGCACATGGTCCGCCCCCGCCGCCTTCACCCGCTCGACCTTTTCCGCCGTGCCCGCCGTCCCGATCACCGTCGCGCCGATCGCCTTTAGCCAGCCGACCAGCAGGTGCCCCACCCCGCCCGCCGCCGCATGGACCAGCACAATCTGCCCCGCCTGCACCTTCGCGCAGCGCTCGATCAGGAACTCCGCCGTACATCCCTTGAGCAGCAACGCCGCCGCGGTCTTCGCATCGACGCTGTCGGGCAGCTTCACCACGTCCCCCGCATCGACGTTTCGCACGCTGGCATAGGCCCCGCGGTGCCCGGTGAAGCTCCCCACCCGGTCGCCCACCGCGACCTCGACGACGCCCTCGCCGACCGCCTCGACCACCCCCGCCGCCTCGAACCCGAGTCCCGCCGGAAAGGTCACCGGATACACCCCGTTGCGGTGGTACACGTCGATGAAGTTCAGCCCGACCGCCTCGTGCCGCACGGTCACCTCGCCGGGCGCGGGCGGTGGCAGGTCGACGTCGTGCCACTCGATGACTTCGGGTCCGCCGGTGCGGTCCAGACGGGCGACTCGGGCGTGCATACGCTGTCTCCTGAATTGGGTTGCCACCGCTCTACCCCCGCAATACCCGATGTTCCAACCAACACACGCGAGAGGGTGCCCCATGAACCGCTACCTGCAGCATTACATCGACGGTGCCTGGATCGACAGCGACGGTGGCAGCGTTCACCAGGTCATCGACCCCGCGACCGAACAGCCGGTGACCGAGATCACGCTCGGCACGCAAGGAGACGTCGACAAGGCGGTCGCCGCCGCCCGCCGCGCGTTCGAGACATACTCGCAGACCACCGTCGCCGAACGCCAGGCGCTGCTGACGAAGATCATCGAGGTCTACAAGACCCGCATCCCCGATCTGGCCAAGGCGATCAGCCAGGAAATGGGCGCGCCGATCGGCCTCGCCTCGATGGCGCAGGCTCCCACCGGCCTCGCGCACTTCGCCGCGACGCTGAAGGCGCTCGGCGCGTTCACCTTCGAGGAGCAGATCGGCAAGGCGCGCGTCGTCCACGAGCCGCTGGGCGTCGTCGCGATGATCACCCCTTGGAACTGGCCGCTCAACCAGATCTGCGCCAAGGTCGCCCCCGCGCTCGCCGCAGGCGACACGATGATCCTCAAGCCCTCGGAGGAAGCCCCGGGGTGCGCCGCGATCCTCGCCGAAATCCTCCACGAAACGGGGGTGCCTGCGGGCGTCTTCAACCTGGTCAACGGCGACGGCCCCGGCGTCGGCGCGGCGCTTTCCGCACACCGCGACGTCGACATGGTCAGCTTCACCGGCTCCACCCGCGCCGGCATCGCCATCGCCCAGGCCGCCGCGGCCACGGTCAAGCGAGTCCACCAGGAACTCGGCGGCAAGGCCGCGAACCTCGTCCTCGAAGGCGCCGACCTCGCCGCCGTCCTGCCGCCGACGGTCTCTGGCGTGCTGGCCAATTCGGGGCAAAGCTGCATCGCCCCCACCCGCCTGCTGGTCCACGAAAGCCAGGTCGCCGACGCCACCGCCTTCGTCAAGGCAATGATGGAAAGCACGCAGGTCGGCGACCCGTCCGAGATGGGCGTGCACATCGGCCCGGTCGTCAACAAGGCGCAGTTCGAGAAAATCCAGGGCCTGATCCAGTCCGCCATCGACGAAGGCGCGACGCTCGTCACCGGCGGCACCGGTCGCCCCGACGGGCGCAACGCGGGCTTCTACGTCCAGCCCACTCTCTTTGCCGACGTGACGCCGGGAATGCGGATCGCGCAGGAGGAAGTGTTCGGCCCAGTCGCCACGATCACGTCCTACGCCACCCGGGACGAGGGCATCCGCATCGCCAACGACACCGCCTACGGCCTCTCCGCCGCCATCTCCGGCGACCCCGCCGAAGCCGCCAAGGTCGCCCCGAAGCTGCGCGCAGGGCTGGTGACGATCAACTCCTGGAGCCCCGACGCGGGCGCCCCCTTCGGCGGCTACAAGCAATCGGGCAACGGCCGCGAGAACGGGCGCTACGGCCTGGCGGACTTCATGGAGGTGAAGACGATGGTCGGACTGCCGGGATAGCGGTTGCGGCGGTCGGGCTCTACCTGTATACACCGTAGATACGGAGGGCGGCATGGGTGTAATCGAAACCAAGACGTTCAAGAGTGGCAACAGCAGCGCGCTTCGCTTGCCCAAGGAACTCGGCCTGCCGCCCGGCACGCGCGTGACGATCGAGCGGAACGGCAGAGGCTTTGCGGTGCAACCGCTGGAGGATCCGGAAGACGTCCGGCGCGATCTCGAAACGATGGCAAGTGAGATCAGGGCGATTTGGGACGCTGCTGGAGGTCCGCCGCCGCGCGAAATACGTGATCCCGATATCTTCCCGGATCGCCCCGGACTATATTGATTGCCGCTGCTCATCGACACCAACATCGCCATACACCTTCGCGACGGCGACGCGGACGTGACCGCACGTATCGTCGCCAGACGCGAACGCCCCGCCATTTCGCTCGTGACGCTCGTGGAGCTGGAAGGGGGCATCTATGCGCATCCCGAGCGAATAGAAGGCCGCAAGCGCGGCGTCGTGTCGTTGCTGCGCAGGGTGACGGTCGAGCCGGTGGACCGGGTTGTCGTGGAGGCTTACGGGAACATCGCTCGTCATCTGGGCTTTTCGAGACGGCTCATTCTCGACCGCCTCATCGCCGCAACCGCCATCGTCCACGACCTCACCCTCGTCACGATCAACGGCGACGACTTCCGCGATATTCCTCGCCTCCGCCTCGAAGCATGGCCCGCGCCCGCTCAATAATCCCGCGACACCCGCACGTTCGCGCTCTGCCGCCCCAGCGTCGAGATGCTCGACAGCACCGACAGCCAGCGGGTCAGCTGGAACTCCAGCCGCGTCGCCGAATAGCCCTGACCGTCGGTGACGATCTCGGCATACACCCGCCGCGTCACGTATTTGCCCGCGGCGATGGAGGTGCCCTGCCCCGTTTGCGGGTCGGCGGGCAGGATGCGAAGCCGGTCGAGCCCCGCCGCCCGGCGTACCGCATTGATCGGGTTCAACCCGCTGTTACCCCCCTGCAGCGCCGCCACGGCCGCAGCAAGCTGGAGCGCTTCGGGCGCGGACAAATTGGTAATCGACGTCCCGAACAACAGCCGTGACAGCAGCTCGTCCTGCGGCAACGCAGGGGTGCTGGTGAAGCCGATCTCGGGTTTCAGCGCCGTCCCGGTCACGCGGATGGACGCGTTCAGCCCCGTCGAGTCCGCATTCGCCTCGATATCGAGCGCCGGATTGGCAGGCACTTCGCCAGCAAAGCGAATGACGCCCCGATCGAGCTCGAACTCGCGCCCGGCGAACTCATAGTCGCCGCGGATCAGGTTCGCCCGGCCTGTGATCGCCGGATTGGTCGGCGTCCCCGCGATGCGCAGGTCGGCGCCCCACTCGCTGGTCAGCCCCAGCCCACTGACCAGCACCTGCCCCGGCGCGCGGGCATGCAGCGCCAGCGTCCACGGCCTGACGGCAGGCGCGTCGTCCTCATCGCCGCCACCGGGCACGTTGATCTCGCGGACGTTGATCCTGGGGGTCGCAGTCGCGGCGGTTGCCTGGCCCAGCCGGTAGCGACTGCGGTTCAGCACGACATCGCCCGAGATCGTCCCCCCTGCACCGTCGGATGCGAACACCAGCGGGCCACTGACCGTGGCGCCGATCTCGTCGCGCCCGATCATCACCGCATGATCGGCCTGCAGCCGCAGATCGATGCCGATGCCGCGCGCCGCGGCAAAGTCGAACCGGCCCGTGCCCGTCACCCGGCCGCCGCGTCCGGCATCGGCGGCGAACCGGTCGATCGCGAGGCGCGAGCCCCCGAACCGCCCGCTCGCCTGGACGTTGGTCAGGATCGTGCCGGTGGTCGCGCTCTCGATCCGCGCGCCTGTTGCCTGGATCGTGCCTGCGATCACGGGCGCGGAGAGCCGTCCGCGCACATCGGCACCGATCGCCACCGGCCCCGACAGGTCGAACAGCTCGATCCCGGTCAGGCGCCACAAGGTATCCGCAGGCCCGCCATAGCGGAGCTGCGCAAACAGCGGCGCATCGGCGATCCGGCGGACGAAGCTTCCCGAGCCGAGCGGGGCCAGCAGTGCCTGCGCCCGCCCGACCGTCTTGCCCCCCGAAGCCGCGACCGCGCGCAGTCCCAGCCGATCCGCGGTCAGCACGCCCGCCACGCCGACATCGATCGGCCGTGACGAGAGCACGAGCCCCGAACGCGTCAGCCCACGGATCGTCAGGTCGACGCGGCCTGTGGGCGGAGCCTCGGGAGCGATCGCGAAGGCCAGCTTGCCCGACGCCGCCCCGCCGAGCCCCAGGCCGGGAAAGCCGATGTCGAGCACCGTCAGCGGCATTGCGGTCAGCGACGCGTCGATCGCGCCGCCACCGCCCGCAAGTCGCCCGCCGACCTGCGCCTCGCCGCCTCCGAAGCTGAGCCGCGTGGGGGCGAGACGCCAGCCGTCGCCATCGCGGGCAATCACGGCCGGTGTCAGCAGCGCGAGCGGGCGGCGATCGAGCGTGCCTTGCGCCGCGACCACGAAACGATCGGGTGCGATCCGGGTCACGGTCTGGATGTCGAACGCCCGCCCGCGCGAGCCCGCGATGGAAGCGCGGACCGTTCCGACACCGCCACGCACCGAGGCGGTGCCGGCGAAGCGCGCCAGGCTCAGTCCGCCGCGGCGCAAACCTCCGCCGGTCGCGGTCGCCTCGATTGTGGTGCCCGCCGGATCGAGCCCCGCGACGAGATCGAGGTGACCCCGCCGCAATGACGTCGCCCCCGCGCGCGCGCCGCTCGCATCGAGGTGCGCTTCGACTTGCTGGATGTCGCCCACTGGGCGGAACAGGATGGCGCCCGCGATGCCGCCGCCCGCCACGCCCAGCCGTCCGTCGAACCCGCCGGGTACGACGTCGAGTGCGCCGCTCGCGCGCGTCCCTGCCACGTCGAGTCGCGCAACCGCGATGCGCGCCTGTCCGCCGGGCGGCAGTAGGATCGCACCGTCGCCGGTGAAGCTCCCCAGTCGCGAGCCTCCGGCTGCGCGGAACGCGAAGCCTTGCGGCGTGGGGTCGAGGTGCGCGCGGACCTGCGACAGTCCCAGCGCCGCGTTGGGACTTGCCAGCAGCAGATCGAGGGTCGGCTTGGCGATATCCCCGTCGAGCACCAGCCGCACCGGGCCGTAGCTCGCCTGCCGTCCGGCGCCCTCGAAATGGAACGTCCCGTCACGACGCCGATATCCCTCGCCCGCCAAGCGGATCAAAGGCGCGGTCAGCACCAGTCCGCGCAGGTGGAGGATACCGTCGGGCGTGCGTTCCAGCCCGGTGGTGATCCGCGGCAGCCCGCCCGCCAGGCTGCGGAAGAAGGCGTTGTCGAGCCGCAGCATCCGCGCCACGCCGCGCCCGACGACACGCGTGCCCTTGCCCTCGGGGCCCGGCACGACGGTCAACCGCGACTGTACGTCGACGACGCCGAGCCCGGGAATGAGATACCGGCCGAGGGCGCCATTGAGCCCCACCTCGAACCGCCCGGAGCGGAGGTCCAGCGTCAATGCGATCCGGGCGGCAAGTTTATCCGACGTCAGCCGCAGATCGTTGCCCGTCACCGTCTGCGGCGTGACCCGCAGCACGCCGGCCACCCCCAAATTGCGCAGAATGCCCCCCGCGACATCACCCACACCGGTGACCCGCGCCGCAACGAAGCGGATAGGCACGAGCACCGGGGGCGTCGACAGCCGCCCGCGTCCGCTGGCGCGCGCAATTTCGAACCCGGTCTGGTCGAAGGCGAAGCGGTCCGCGCTTAGCCGGTAATCGAACGCTGCGCTCGCGAACGCGCCGTCGACGATGGCGCGCAGCGCCACGCCACGCCCGGTCATGTTCGGAAACAGCGCCTCCGGCCGCAGCAGCCGCGCCGCGATACGAACGTTGCGATACGCGCCTCCCGCCAGATCGATCGTGCCCGTCGCATCGACCGCCAGTGCCGCCGAGCGCAACGACAGGTCGCCGCTCAACCGGCGATCGGCGAAGGTCGCGCCGCCGTTCACCAATACCTTCGGGCTCGACAGCCGCTGGAGCTTGCCCCCGACGAACGGCGCGGGCACCAGCGCGCCCTGTAGCGTGTACCGTCCAGCACGCGCCGCGAGCGCCAGGTCGATCGCGCGCACGCTCCCGGCCTGCCCAGTTGCGCGGCCGTTCCACGCCGCCCAGCGCCCGTCGCCGGACACGCCGAGGCGAACGGGCGCCCGCACCCCCGCCATCCGCGCGAGCACACCGTTGGCGGTGCCGCGCGCGGCGACGTCGATGTCGAACCGGTCGCGCGCCGGTTCCGCGTCGATCGTCAGGCGTACCCGGTCGGTCCCGGCGACGAGCGCGGCGAGATCGATCAGCGCGCGGCCCTGACGAATGTCGGCGCGGCCCTCGATCCGCCCCACCCGCTCGCGCCCCAGCACGGGCGGGGCCAACACCAGCCGGTCGACCCTCAGCGCCCCGATCGCGATATCGAACGCGGGCAGGATCGCGCTGCGCTTTGCGCTCGGCCGGGTCTGCGGCGCGTGCAGCAGCGTCGCCCTGGGCATCTCGAGCGCGCGGATGTCGAGGCGATTGGCGAACCAATTCCACGGCCGCCAGTCGAGCCGCACCGACGGTGCCTGAAACACCAATCCGTCGAGATCGTAGACGCGCAGGTCGGTGATCCGCGTGTCGGCATACAGCGATCCGTCGATCCGACCGACCCCGAACCGCAAACCGTTGGCGGTACGGATGCCATCGATCCGCTGCGCCACCCAGCGATGACCCACCTCGCTGTCGACGACTGCCAGCAGCAGGCCGAGCCCGGCCGCCAGCCCCAGCAGCGCCAGCGCGATCCGCCGCAGCCACCTCAAAACGCCTGCCCCAGCGACACGTAGACCGCAATGCGCGTATCGCCCGGCTGCGGGTTGACCGGCGTGCCGACATCGACGCGGATCGGCCCGAAGCTCGAATAATAGCGTAGGCCCAGCCCGGTGCCGAAGCGCATTCGCGTGAGATCGGGCAGGGCGGCGGTATAGATGTTGCCCGCGTCCAGGAAAGGCACCAGCCCCACGTTGCCGAACAGCTTGACCCGCGCCTCGATCGCGAACTCCGCCAGGCTGCGCCCGCCGATCGGATCGTTGTTGGGGTCGCGCGGTCCGATCGACTGGAAGCCATAGCCGCGCACCGACGCGCCGCCGCCCGCGTAGAACCGCCGCGAAGGCGCGACCTGATCACGCGGCGCCCCCAGTATCGTGCCAAGCCGCGTCCGTGCCGCCAGCACCACGCCGCCGATCGCGCGATATCCGGTCGCGTCGATCTGCGCGCGCGCATAGCCGAATGCCGTCCCCTGCAGCGACAATTCGGGGCTGATGCGCCCGCCCAGCCGAAAGCCGCGCGTCGGATTGAGCAGGTCGTCCGACCCGTCGTAATTCAGGCTGGTCGGCAGTGCTGCGATGAAGAAGGTCCGCCGTCGCGGCGCTCCCGTCGATACGACCACGTCGCGCTCGTCCGACGCCAGCAGCTCGGCGCCCAGCGACCACGTCCAGGTCTTCTGGAAGAAGATGTTGGTCTGCCGCTCCAGCGATCCCGACAGGCTGAAGGTCTTCGCCTCGTATGCGTCGCGCTGGGTATTGGCAGCGGCAAGCTGCAATGTCAGCACGCGGTCGCGGGCATGGAAATTGTTGCGCCGGAACACCACCGAGCCGAGCTGCTCCTGTGTCCCCAGCACCGAGCGCAAGGTCAGCGCGCCTTCGGGCGGAAACAGGTTGCGGTGTGTCCAGGTCAGCTCCGCACGCGCGCCCTCGCCGGTGCCATAGCCCAGTTCGCCCGCGACGGTGCGCGGCGGCGCCGGGTCCATCCGCACCGACACGTCGACCGTGCCCGGCGCGGTCCCCGGCACCGGCTTCACCTCGACGGCGGACACCAAGCTCGTCTGGATCAGCGCGCGCCGCAGGTCGTCGAGCGAGGAGACGTTGTAAGGGTCGCCCGGCGTGAATCGCGCGATATCCTGGACATGGCGTGCATCGAACACCCGGTTGCCCGGCGCCGCGACGACCTGCCCGAAGCGAAGCGAAGCGCCGGGATCGACCTTCACGTCCAGTGTCGCGGTGCGGGCGGCACGATCGACGACGATCTCGGGCTCGCTCACCGTGGCAAAAGGAAATCCCTGCCGCGCCAGTCCGGTCGTCAGCGCCGCCTGACCGCCGACGATCGTGTCGGCGTTGACCGGCGCGCCCTCCTTCACCCCGAACGCTTCGCTCAGCGGTGCCGCCTTGTCGCCCGCCGCCGCGATCCCGTCGATCGTCACGCCCGCAAACCGGTAAAGCGTTCCCGGCGTTGCATCGAGCACCACCCGCGGCAGCGTGCCCGGCTCGACTCGGGTCGCCACCCGCGCGTCGTAATAGCCCTCGCCGCGCAACAGGCTGGCAAGGAGGTCGGCGTCCTCGCGCGCGCGCCGGTCCAGTTGCGCCGCATTGGCAGGCTCGCCGTCGTTGGCCTTTAGCGTCGAAGCCTGCTCGAAGCGCTGTCGGAGCAGCGCCGAGCCAACATCGTCGATTCCCTCGATCGTCCAGCCGTAGCGCGCCTCTGTCGATGCGTCGGTGGTCGGAGCGGAGGGTGTATCGGGCGCCTTGGTCGTCAGGTCGGGCCAGTCGACGCCGATGTCGGGCAGCGGCGCCAGCGGCGATGCCAGATCGAGCCCCGCCTCCGGCGGCACCGGCGCATCTTGCGCGGCCAGGCTGGAGGGCAGGAGAAGACACACGACCGCACCCCCGCACAGCCGCGCCAAGCGGTACATCATGCGCGAGCGTCTAGGCGGTGTGTGGAGGAGGATCAACGCCAGCGGTTCAGGCCCTATACCGGCAGCACGATCCGTGCCACCAGCCCCGGTGCATTGTCGGCCAGCTCGAACCGTCCGCCATGCAGCCGCGCCACCGCCTCGATCAACGCCATGCCCAGCCCGGCGCCCGGCGTCGAGCGCGCGGTATCGAGCCGGCCGAACCGCTTCATCGCCTGCGCGCGGTCGGCCTCCGCGATCCCCGGCCCGCGATCCTCGACCTGGATGGCGACGCCCTCCGCAACCCGCGCCAGTCGCAGCACCAGCGATCCGCCGCCGCCGGCATGCTTCATCGCATTGTCGATGAGGTTGCCGATCGCCTGGCTCATCAGCTCGCGGTGAAACGCCATCGGCCGCGGCCGCACGTCGATCGCGACGCTGAACGCCAGCCCCGCATCCTCGACCACCGGCTCGTACAATTCGGCGATCTCCTCGATCAGCTCGCCGGGAGCGACGCGCGTGAAGCGATCGCGCGAGACCGACTCCGACCGACTGATCTCGATCACCATCGTCAGCATCCGCAGCACCAGGTCGGTCTCGACCACCAACCCGCTCAGCGCCGCCTCGCGCGCCTGCGGGTCTGCCAATGTCACCGCCTGCTCGGTCTTGGTCCTCAATCGCGCGAGCGGCGAACGCAGGTCGTGCGCCAGGCTGTCCGTAACGACGCGCAGTTCGCCCATCAGCGCCTCGGTCTTGTCGAGGGTGGTGTTCAGCCGCTGCGCCAGCCGATCGAACGCATCCTGCCCCCCCGCGACGACGTCGACCCGGCGCGACAGATCGCCCTCACCGACCGCATCGACGACGCCGGCGATCGCGTCCAGCCGCTGCGCGACATAGCGCGCCAGCACCAGCCCGCCGACGACGCCGAGCGCCAGGCTCAGGAACACCGCCAGCGCCAGCGCCCGCTCGATCGCGCGCTGCTCGGCGGCGATCAGATCGAGGTTGCGCCCGACCAGCAACCAGCGCCGCCCAATCGGCCTCAGCGAATAGCCGGTCTCGCGGTCGACCCACAGACCGCTGTCGCCCAGCCGCGCGATCCGGAACCCCGTCGGCACCAGCCGCGTCGCGAAGCGCTCCGGCGCGACCCCCACGATTCGCCGCCCGGCATCGTCGAGCATCGCCAGCACCAGCGACACATCGCCCGGCGCGCGTGCGCTCAGGATCGCGCGCGAAAGGGCCGCGTCGCCGCCGCTGGCCCACACTTCGCGCAGCGCATCGGCCTGTTCGATCGTCTCGCGCTGCACCGCCTGTATCGCATCGCTCTGCGTCTGCTTCCACACGAAGCCGACGAGCGCCAGGTTGGACACGAGCGCCAGCACGATCGAGAGCAACGCGATCCGCGCAGTGACCGAAAGCCGCATCACCCCTCAGGCGACAGCCGGTATCCCGCCCCGCGCACGGTATGTAGGATCGGTGTCGCGAACCCGTCCTCCAGTTTGCGCCGCAGCCGCCCGATATGGACGTCGACGACGTTGGAGCCCGGATCGAAATGATAGTTCCAGATCTTCTCCAGCATCATCGTCCGCGTGACGACCTGCCCGGCGTGCCGTGCCAGGAACTCCAGCAGGTTGAACTCGCGCGCGCCCAGCGGAATCGTCTTGCCCGCGCGCACGACATGGCGCGCGAGCAGGTCGATCTCCAGATCGCCGACCGCCAGTTTCGTTTTCTGCGGCTCGGGAACCGCGCGATCTGAACGGCGGACCAGCGCCTCGACCCGCGCCGACAGCTCGGCGAACGAGAACGGCTTGCACAGGTAATCGTCCGCTCCCGCCTTCAATCCGTCGACCCGGTTGTCGACGGTGGCGAGCGCGGACAGGATCAGTGTCGGCGTCGCGATCCCCGCCGCGCGGATCGCACTGATCATCGCCAGCCCGTCGAGCCCCGGCAGCATGCGATCGGCGACGATCAGGTCGAACACGCCCTCGCTCGCCAGGAACAGCCCGTCGCGTCCATCGTGCGCCTGCTCGACCAGATACCCCGCCTCCGCCAGCCCTTTGGCCAGATAGGTGGCGGTGGAGGCGTCGTCCTCGACGATCAGGATCCTGCGGGTCATGGCTGCTCCATAACAGGGCCCGTTCCAAATAGGGAAGGCCGGCGGAAGGCATCCCTTCCACCGGCCTTACGGCGCCCCCGGGAGTGTCGGGCGCCGATAGCGGTGCCGGAGCGTTTGGGGGAGAGTCGACGCTCCGGCTATAAACCCGGCGATAGCGCGCGGGAGCGGCCGAGGCGGTGAAGGTGCGGTGACATTTGCGTCATGGGGGCAGGATCGGGAATGGACGAGGTAGGGTTCGCTCGTTCGTGCTGAGCGAAGTCGAAGCACATCGCCCAGAGCCATACCCTTCGACTGCGCTCAGGGCGAACGGAGGATCTGGTGCAAGGACAAGCGAGCCTTACGCCTCCAATATCCCAGAAATCGCCGCCCCGACCGCATCCATGTCCGCCATCCCGTCGACCCGCCGCACCAGCCCCCGCGCTTCGTACAGCGGCAGGATCGGCGCGGTCTTCGCGCGATATTCCGCCATCCGCGTCCGCACCGTTTCGGCATTGTCGTCCGGGCGCCGCTTGAACTCGGTCGATCCGCACACGTCGCAGACCCCGGCGACCATGGGCAGCTTGAACCGGTCATGATACCCCTCGCCGCATTTGGCGCAGGTGTAGCGTCCGACGACACGCTCAATCAGCGCCGCCTCGTCGACCTGAAGTTCCACGACGAAGTCCAGCGCGCGCGCGCGCTCGCTCAGCAGCAGGTCGAGCGCATGCGCCTGCGCCTCGGTGCGCGGATAGCCGTCGAAGATCGCGCCGCCCGCACTATCGGCCTGGTCCAGACGCTCGCCGATCAGCGCAGAGACGATCGCGTCGGATACGAGCTCCCCGGCTTCCATCACCGCCTTGGCCTGCAAGCCGACCGGCGTCCCCGCCTTCACCGCCGCACGCAGCATGTCGCCGGTCGACAGCTGCACCATCTGCCGCTCAGCGACGAGCCGCGCGGCTTGCGTGCCCTTGCCGGCGCCCGGCGGGCCCAACAGAATGATATTCACGCGAACGCTCTCCCTTCGTTCGTGGAAACCGATGACGGCGCTTAACGCAAACGTCCGCCCTTGAGCTTGGATTTTTTGATAAGGTCGCCGTATTGATGCGCCAGCAGGTGGCTCTGGATCTGCGTCACCGTGTCCATCGTCACGTTGACGACGATCAACAGGCTCGTGCCTCCCAGATAGAAGGGTATCGACAGCGCGGTTACCAGATATTCCGGCAGCAGGCAGATGATCGCCAGATAGCCCGCGCCGATAACGGTGATCCGGGTCAGCACGTAATCGAAATACGTCTCGGTGTTCTTGCCCGGCCGGATGCCCGGCACGAAGCCGCCATAGCGCTTCAGGTTCTCGGCCGTCTCCTCCGGGTTGAACACCACCGCGGTGTAGAAGAATGAGAAGAACACGATCCCCGCGCCGTACAGCAGCATGTACACGGGCGAGCCGTGCTGGAGATATTGGTTCAGCGAGATGATGAAGTCGCCCCACGCGCTCTCGCCCGCCACCCGCTGACCGGCGAACTGACTGATCGTTAACGGCATCAGCAGCAGCGATGAAGCGAAGATCGGCGGGATCACGCCGGCGGTGTTGATCTTGAGCGGCAGATGGCTGCGATCCGCCTGCATCCCGCGCTGCGTCGCGCGCTTGGGATATTGGATCAGGATGCGCCGCTGCGCGCGCTCCATGAAGCAGATGAACAGCACCAACCCGATCACCGCGACAACGATGCCGACGATCCGAATCGGATCGAGCGAGCCCGTACGCCCGCCCTCCAGCAGGTTGACGAGTGTCGTCGGCAGATGCGCGACGATGCCCGCCATGATGATGAGCGATACGCCGTTGCCGATGCCGCGGTTGGTGATCTGCTCGCCGATCCACATCAGGAACATCGTGCCGCCGATCAGCGACACGATCGCCGCCACGATGAACAGCGGCCCCGGCTCCGCAACCGCGCCGCCCGCCTCCAGCCCACGGGCGATGAAATAGCCCTGCACCGCAGTCAGCAGCACCGTGCCGTAGCGCGTATACTGGTTCAGCCGCTTGCGCCCGCTCTCGCCCTCCTTCTTGATCGCCGCCAGCGTCGGCGACAGCGAGGTCGACAGCTGCACCACGATCGACGCGGTGATGTACGGCATGACGCCCAAAGCGATCAGGCTGGCCCGCGACAGCGCTCCGCCCGAGAAGGTGTTGAAGAAATCGAGCACCCCGCCCTGCGACCGGTTCGCCAGCGCCGCGATCCCGACCGGGTCGATCCCCGGCAGCGGCACGTAGCTCAGCAGCCGGAACACGATCAGCGCGCCGATCGTGAACCACAAACGCTTCTTGAGGTCGGTCGCCTGCGCGAATTTCGACAGACTGATGCTTTGCGCCATCTGGTCGGCTGCGGATGCCATCGTATTCAGGTGTCCTGGAAACAAGAACGGCGGGATAGGTCAACCCCGCCCCACCGCTCATATAGGCGCCCGGGAGCGCTTGTCTAATGCTTGGCCGCCAATGGAAGAGGCGGACCGCCCCGCCCGCCTCCGTTCGCCCTGAGCGAAGTCGAAGGGCATCGCCCGGAGCGAGATGCTTCGACTTCGCTCAGCAAGAACGGCAATTTGTCAGCAAACGGGGTTAGAGATCACGCCTTGAACGACGCCTTATGCGCCTTGCGCTCCTGGTACTTCACGCCCTTCTTGGCCGCAGCCTTTTCAGCCGCCGGCACGACGTGGATCACGTCGACCTTGCCGCCCGCCTTCTCGACCGCCTCGATCGCACCCTTGGACGCGCCCGCGACGGTGAACGACAGGACCGTGGTCAGCTCGCCCTTGGCCAGCAGCCGGACGCCGTCCTTGCCGCCACGCGCTAGGCCAGCGGCCTTCAGCGCGTCGTGATCCAGGGTCGTGTTCGCCTCGATCTTGCCCGCGTCGACCGCCTTCTGGATGGCGCCCAGGTTCACCTCGGCATAATCCTTGGCGAAGATGTTGTTGAAGCCGCGCTTCGGCAGCCGCATGTGGAGCGGCATCTGCCCGCCCTCGAAGCCGGCGATGGACACGCCCTCGCGGCTCTTCTGGCCCTTCTGGCCACGCCCGCCGGTCTTGCCCTTGCCCGATCCGATGCCGCGCCCGACGCGCATCTTGGACTTGCGGGCACCTTCGTTGTCGCGGATTTCATTGAGTTTCATGATCTGCACTCGCTTTCGCTTTTGTCGCGCTAAATTCCTTCTCCCGTCGGGAGAGGGAGGGAGCCGCTGAAAGCGGCGGAAGGGTGAGGGCGACGCGATCTTGTCGCACTCACCCTCACCCCGCGGCGCTTACGCGCCTTGCCCCTCTCCCGGCGGGAGAGGGGAAGAGGGCTCAGCCCTCCACGCTCACCATATGCTGCACCTTGCGGATCATCCCGCGAACCTCGGGGCTGTCCTCCAGCTCCGACGTCCGGTGCATCTTGTTCAGCCCCAGGCCGATCAACGTCGCGCGCTGGTCCTGCTTGCGGCGGATCGGCGATCCGGTCTGCGTGATCTTGACGGTTGCCATGTTGCTTACTCCACCCCGCTCTTACTCTACGAGCGCCGCGGCGTCGGCCTCGGCGGTCTGCGATCCGCCGCGACCGAGCAGGTCGGCGATCTTCTTGCCGCGCCGCTGTGCGACCGCCTTGGGCGAGGTCTGCTCGCCCAGCGCCTCGAACGTCGCGCGGATCATGTTGTACGGGTTGGACGTGCCGACCGACTTGGTCACCACGTCGGCGACACCGAGCGATTCGAAGACCGCGCGCATCGGCCCGCCCGCGATGATCCCGGTGCCCTGCGGCGCCGAGCGAACCGTGACGCGACCGGCACCGAAGTGGCCGTTGACGTCGTGGTGCAGCGTGCGGCCATCCTTCAGCGGCACGCGGACCATCGCCTTCTTGGCCGCCGCGGTTGCCTTTGAGATCGCCTCGGGAACCTCGCGCGCCTTGCCGTGACCGAAACCGACTCGGCCCTTGCCGTCGCCGACGACGACGAGCGCCGCGAAGCCGAAGCGCTTGCCGCCTTTGACCGTCTTGGACACGCGGTTGATGTGGACCAGCTTCTCGATCAGCTCTTCGCCGCCGTCGTCGCTGCCGGGACGCCCGCGGTTACCGCCGGGGCCGCCACGACCGCCGTCACGGCCGCCACGGTTGCCGCCCGGGCCGCCGCCGCGATTGCCGCCACGGCCACCGCCGCCGCCACCGCCGGGACCACCGCGACCGCGACCACCGCCGCCGCCACCCTGGTACCCGGTGCTCTGCGGAGCCGCCTGCTGCGTCGATTCCTGCGCGGCGGCTTCGGGAACACCCGTTTCGACCGGCGTGTTGTTGTCGTCAGCCATGTCTTAGAACTCCAGTCCGGCTTCGCGCGCGGCGTCGGCCAGCGCCTTGACGCGGCCGTGATACAGGAAACCGCCGCGATCGAAGACGACCTGCGTCACGCCCGCAGCCTTCGCCGCTTCCGCCACGCGCTTGCCGACCTCGGTCGCCGCCGAGATGTTCGCACCGGAAACCCCGCGCACGTCCTTTTCCAGCGTGGAGGCCGACGCGACCGTCGATCCGGCGACGTCGTCGATCACCTGCGCGTAGATGTGCTTGCCCGAACGATGCACCGAAAGCCGTGGACGGACCCCGGCACGCGCACGGAGCGCGGTGCGGTTGCGGCGACGCCGCTTGGCGAAAAGAGAGAGACCCTTGGTCATTACTTCTTCTTCCCTTCCTTGCGGAAGATGAACTCGCCGGCGTATTTGATGCCCTTGCCCTTGTACGGCTCGGGCTTGCGCCAGCGGCGGATTTCGGCGGCGAGCTGGCCGACCTTCTGCTTGTCGGCGCCCGAGATCTCGATCGTCGTGTTGTCCGGGGTCTTGACCTCAAGATCCTCGGGCACGTCGATGTCGACGTCGTGGCTATAGCCGAGCTGCAGCTTGAGCTTCTTGCCCGTCGCGTTTGCGCGGTAGCCGACGCCGGTGATCAGCAGCTTTTTGGTGAAGCCCTCGGTCACGCCCGTAACGAGGTTCTGCACCAGCGTCCGCTGCATGCCCCAGAACGCCCGCGCACGCCGCGTGTCGTTCGCCGGGGTCACCGCAATGCCCTCGCCCGAAACGTCATAGCTGATGTCGTCGGACAGCTTGAGCGAGAGCAGCCCCTTGGGCCCCTTCACGCTCATCACGCCACCGTCGATCGTCGCGGTCACGCCCGCAGGCACGGGGACTGCCTTCTTGCCGATGCGGCTCATCAGAACACCTCCGCCAGGACTTCGCCGCCGACGTTCTGCTCGCGCGCTTCGGCATCCGAAAGCACGCCGCGCGGCGTCGAGACGATGGTGATGCCGAGACCGTTCATGATCCGCGGCAGGGCTTGCGACCCGCTGTAGACCCGGCGGCCGGGCTTGGAGACGCGCGCGACATGCTTGATCGCGGGCTGACCCTCGAAATACTTCAGCTCGATGCGCAGGCCCGCGGCGGGGCCCATCTGCTCTTCGCTGTAGCCACGGATGTAGCCCTCGCGCTGGAGCACGTCGAGCACCCGCGCACGCAGCTTGGATGCGGGCGTCAGCACGCTGTCCTTGCGGGCGCGCTGGCCGTTGCGGATGCGGGTGAGCAGGTCACCCACGGGATCGGTCACTGCCATCTATACAGTCCTTACCAGCTCGACTTCGTCAGGCCGGGGATGAGCCCCTTGTTGCCCAGTTCACGTAGCATGATGCGCGACAGTCCGAACTTGCGATAATTGCCACGCGACCGTCCGGTCAGTTGGCAGCGGTTGCGCACCCGCGTCGGATTCGCGTTGCGCGGGAGTTCCGCCATTTTCAGGCGCGCGATCAGCCGCTCGCCGTCGTCGAGGGTCTTGTCGTTGGCCTTCGCCTTCAGCGCTGCATATTTGGGCGCATATTGCTTGACCATCGCCTTGCGGCGGTTGTTCTTCAATACCGAACTCAGTTTCGCCATGGACTTAAGCTCTCTTTTTCTTGGCCCAAGATAGGGCCTTCTTCTCTAGCCCTCTCCCGCTCGCGGGAGAGGGTTGGGTGAGGGTCTTCTTCTGAGCACATCGCCCAGCCCGGCCCTCACCAACTCCGACTAGGCGGCAAGCCGCCAAGTCTCCGTATCCTCTCCCGCGAAAGCGGGAGAGGAGTTATGTCACGCCGCCTTCTTCTCTTCGACGGCCTCTTCGATCGGGAACGGAAACCCTAACAGCCGCAGCAGCTCGCGCGCTTCGTCGTCGGTCTTCGCGGTCGTCGTCACGATCACATCCATGCCGCGCACCTTGTCGATGCGGTCATAGTTGATCTCGGGAAAAATGATCTGCTCCTTGATGCCGCAGGCGTAATTACCGCGACCATCGAAGCTCTTGGGGTTCAGCCCGCGGAAATCGCGAACCCGCGGCAGCGCGATCGTCACGAAGCGGTCGAGGAACTCGTACATCCGCTCGCGACGCAACGTGACCTTCACGCCGATCGGCATGCCTTCGCGCAGCTTGAACTGCGCGATCGACTTCTTCGCCTTCGTAACGACGGGCTTCTGCCCGGCGATCAGCTCCATCTCGGACGCAGCCTGGTCGACGCGCTTCTTGTCCTGGGTCGCCTCGCCGACGCCCATGTTCAGCACGATCTTGTCGAGCCGGGGCACCTCGTTGACGTTCTTGTAGCCGAACTTCTCGGTCATCGCCTTGGCGATCGAGTCGTCGTACATCGCGCGCAGGCGCGGCTTGGAATCAGCCATCGATCTTGGCTCCCGTCTTCACGGCCACGCGGACCTTCTTGCCGTCCTGCATCTCGTAGCGGACGCGCGTCGGCTTGCCGTCCGCGGTCACGTGCGCGACCTTGGAGACGTGCATCGGCGCCTCGATCTTTTCGAGCCCGCCCTGCGGATCGGTCTGGGTCGGCTTCTTGTGGCGCGTCGCGACATTGATGCCGCCGACGATCACCTTACCGTCCTTGGGCATCGACTGGGTGACCGTGCCGGTCCGCCCTTTGTCCTTGCCCGACAGGACGATGACCTGATCGCCCTTCTTGATCCGCATCTTCAGCTTGGGCTGAACCGTCTTGTTCACCACAGGCATCACAGCACCTCCGGCGCGAGCGAAATGATCTTCATGTGCTTTTTGCCGCGCAGCTCGCGCACGACCGGGCCGAAGATACGGGTGCCGATCGGCTCCTCGTTCTTGTTGACCAGGACGGCGGCGTTGCTGTCGAAGCGGATGGTCGATCCGTCCGCGCGGTGGATATCCTTGCGGGTGCGGACGATGACCGCCCGGTGGACGTCACCCTTCTTCACCTTGCCGCGGGGCTGTGCTTCCTTGATGGAGACGACGATGATGTCGCCCACACCCGCCACGCGACGCTTCGAGCCGCCCAGCACCTTAATGCACTGCACCCGCTTCGCGCCGCTGTTGTCAGCGACGTCGAGATTGGACTGCATCTGGATCATCGATCCGTATCCTTCTCAACTCTGGGGTCGATTTCTGACCGAGCCCCGCCTGTAAAAACAAAACCCGGCGCGAATTGCCTCGCCCAAGCTACAAAAACAAAACCCGGCGCGAGCTCAGCTCGCGTCGGGGGAGCGGCCCTCTAGCCGTTCCCTGCCCGGAGCACAAGGCCCCGGCCTGCCCTCAACCCTCGGCCGAAGCCCGCTCCGGCGTCGCATGGGTGTCCACCCGCGCAATCACCGTCCAGGTCTTCAGCTTGGATACCGGCTTGGTCTCCTCGATCCGCACCGTCTCGCCCTGCTTGTAGGCATTCGCCTCGTCATGGGCGTGGTACTTCTTCGAGCGACGGATGATCTTGCCGTAGAGCGGGTGCTTCACCTTGCGCTCGACGTTGACCACCACGGTCTTCTCACCCTTGTCGGAGACGATCACTCCGGTCAGCACGCGCTTCGGCATGGGTCGTTCCTTACTTGGCAGCCTCAGCGCCGGTGCGCTGAGTCTGGAGGGTCTTGATCCGCGCGATGTCGCGACGGACTTCGCGAACGCGGCTTGGGCGTTCGAGCTGGTTCGTTGCCGACTGGAAGCGCAGGTTGAACTGCTCGCGCTTCAACTGGCCGAGCTGCTCGACGAGCTGGTCGTCGCTCGAACCCTTGAGATCATCGATACGCGCCATCGTCATTCGCCTCCGAGGTGGCTCGTGTCGCCCAGACGCGCGACCACCTTAACCTTGATCGGCAGCTTCATCGCCGCCCGCTCGAACGCCTCCGCGGCAACCTTGCCGTCGACCCCGTCCAGCTCGAACAGGATGCGGCCCGGCTTGACCCGCGCCGCCCAGAATTCCGGCGATCCCTTGCCCGAGCCCATGCGGACTTCGGCGGGCTTCGACGAGACCGGCACGTCGGGGAAGATGCGGATCCACAAACGCCCCTGGCGCTTCATGTGGCGCGTGATCGCACGGCGCGCCGCCTCGATCTGGCGCGCGGTAATGCGGTCGGGCTCCATTGCCTTCAGGCCATACGACCCGAAGTTCAGCGAAAAGCCGCTCTTGGCGTCGCCGGAGATCTTGCCTTTGAACGCCTTGCGGAACTTGGTCTTTTTCGGTTGCAGCATCTGCTCGTTCCTTAGCGGCGGTCGTCGCGCGCCGGACGGACGCCAGACGTCTGGGCCTCCATCATCAGCCGGTCGGTCGCCATCGGGTCGTGACCCAGGATTTCGCCTTTGAAGACCCACACCTTGACGCCGCAGACCCCGTAGGAGGTGTGCGCGGTCGCCTCGGCATAGTCGATGTTGGCACGCAGCGTGTGCAGCGGCACTCGGCCCTCGCGGTAGCTCTCCGAACGCGCGATCTCCGCACCGCCCAGACGTCCGCCGCATGCGACGCGGATGCCGTCGGCACCGAGACGCATCGCCGACTGCACCGCACGCTTCATGGCGCGACGGAAAGCGATACGGCGCTCGAGCTGGTCGGCGATACCCTGCGCGACGAGCCGCGCGTCGACTTCCGGCTTGCGGATTTCGACGATGTTGAGCGAGACGTCCGACTTGGTCATCGCGCCGATCGTCTTGCGCAGACGCTCAATGTCGGTGCCCTTCTTGCCGATGATGACACCGGGGCGCGCCGCGAAGATCGAAATGCGGCACAGCTTGGCCGGACGGTCGATCACCACCTTGGAGATCGCGGCCTGCGGCAGCGTCTTCATGATGAACTGGCGGATCTTCAAATCCTCCAGCAGCAGGCGCGCATAGTCGGCGCCGTCGGCGTACCAGCGGCTGTCCCAGGTGCGGTTGATCTGCAACCGCATCCCGATCGGGTTGCTCTTGTGACCCATTATGCTTCTTCCTGCTCGCGGACGACGATGCGCAGCTTGCTGAACGGCTTGAGGATGCGGGTCGACTTGCCGCGGCCGCGCGTGGCGAACCGCTTCATGACGATGCCCTTGCCCACGCTCGCCTCGGACACGACCAGCGCGTCCACGTCGAGGTTGTGGTTGTTCTCCGCGTTGGCGATGGCGGAGGCCAGAACCTTGCGCGCGTCGACCGCCATGCCCTTGGTCGAGAACTGCAGAATGTTCATCGCATCGCCGACCTTGCGGCCGCGGATCAGCGCCGCGACCAGGCCCAACTTCTGCGCCGAGCCACGGATCTGCGTGCCGACCGACAGGGCTTCCTTGTCGCCGACCTTGCGGGGGGATTTCGGCTTGCTCATCAGCGCTTGCCCTTCTTGTCCGCGGCGTGGCCGGGGAAATAGCGCGTCGGCGCGAACTCGCCGAGCTTCATGCCGACCATGTCCTCGTTGACGGACACGGGCACGAACTTGCGGCCGTTATAGACGCTGAACGTCAGCCCGACGAACGTCGGCAGGATCGTCGAGCGGCGCGACCAAGTCTTGATCGGCGCACGCGCGTTGGTGTCCTGGGCGGTTTCCGCTTTCTTGAGCAGGTGGAGGTCCACGAAAGGACCCTTCCAGACCGAGCGAGCCATGTTAGCCCTTCCTCTTCGTCGAATGACGCGACCGGATGATCATCTTGTCGGTCGACTTGTTGTGACGGGTGCGCGCACCCTTGGTCGGCTTGCCCCAAGGCGTGACCGGATGACGACCGCCCGAGGTGCGGCCTTCGCCGCCGCCGTGCGGATGGTCGACCGGGTTCTTGGCGACACCGCGGGTCAGCGGGCGGATGCCCTTCCAGCGGTTGCGCCCGGCCTTGCCCAGGTTCTGGTTCTGGTTGTCCGGGTTCGACACCGCACCGACCGTCGCCATGCACTCCGAATGAATGTAGCGCTGCTCGCCCGAGTTCAGGCGGACGATCACCATCCCGCGATCGCGACCGACGACCTGCACATACGTGCCTGCCGAACGCGCGATCTGACCACCCTTGCCGGGCTTCATCTCGACGTTGTGGACGATCGTGCCGACCGGGACCGACCCCAGCTCCATCGCATTGCCCGGCTTCACGTCGGTGCGCTTGGCGGCCAGCACCTTGTCGCCGACGCTCAGGCGCTGCGGCGCGATGATGTACGCGACGTCCGCCTTGGCTTCACCCTCGCCATCGACCGCTACAGTGCCGTAGTTGATCAGTGCAATGAACGCAGTCCGGTTGGGATCGTATTCGATCCGCTCGACCGTGCCTTCGACATCCCAGCGGCGACGCTTGAAGTCGACGAAGCGATACCGCTGCTTGTGACCGCCCGCGATGCCGCGGCTGGTCACATGGCCCTTGTTGTTGCGTCCGCCGGTCTTGGGCTTGCCTTCGGTCAGCGCCTTGACGGGGCGTCCCTTGTAGAGCTGCGACCGATCGATGAGGACCAGCCCGCGTGTCGACGGCGTCGTCGGATTGAATTGCTTGAGTGCCATCTGCTCAGACCCCCGTCGTCACGTCGATCGACTGACCGTCGGCGAGCGTCACGATCGCCTTCTTGATGTCGGACTTGGTGTAGGGCGTGCCCTTCCACTTCTTGGTCTTGCCCTTCTGGACGATCGTGTTCACGCCGGTGACCTTGACGTTGAACAGCGCCTCAACCGCCGCCTTGATCTCGGGCTTGGACGCCGAATTCGCGACCTTGAAGACCACGGCGTTATGCTCGCTGAGCATCGTCGCCTTCTCGGTGATGTGCGGGCTGAGGATCACGTCGTAATGACGGATGTCGGCCGTCTTCTGGGGCTTGCCACCAAAAACCTTAGCCATGGAAACGGGCCTCCAGCTTCTCGAGGCCGGCGCGGGTCAGGACCAGCGTCTCGGCACGAAGGATGTCATAGACGTTGGCACCGACCGCGGGGAGGATATCCACCTCGTGAAGGTTGCCCGCCGCAAACGCGAAGCTCGTGTCGACGATATCGCCGTCGATCACCAGCGCGCGCTTGCCGAAGCCCAGCTTGGCCAGATCGCCCTTGAGCGTCTTGGTCTTGCCGCCTTCGACCGCCAGGCTGTCCATGACGACCAGCGAACCCGCCTTGGCATGGCTCGACAGCGCCATCTTCAGGCCCAGCGCGCGAACCTTCTTGTTCAGGCTCGGGTTGAAGTCGCGGACGCGGGCGCCGTGCGCCTTGCCGCCGCCAACGAACACCGGAGCGCGGCGATCGCCGTGACGGGCAACGCCGCCACCCTTCTGGCGGCCCAGCTTCTTGCCGGTGCGTGCGACGTCAGCCCGCTCGCGGGTCCCGCGCGCAGTAGCCCGACGCTTTTCGAGCTGCCAGGTGACGACACGGTGGAGGATGTCGGCGCGCGGATCGAGGCCGAAGACCTCGTCGTTGAGCTCGACCTCGACGCCCGCCTCACCGGAGAAGGACTTGGATTGGATCTTCATGTCTTAGCCCTCGCCATTGGTGTTGGCGCCAGTGGCAGGACCGGTGTCGGATGCCGGAACGCTGCCAGGATCGACTTCGCCCGCGCCCGCTGCGTTCGATGCCTCGACGCCCGCGGCCACTTCCTCGGCACTCGGCAGCGGCGGCAGCTCGTGAACAGCGCCTTCCTCGATCTCGGCAACATGCGGCGTCTCGTCATGCGCAACGCTGCGCAACGCCGCCGGATACGGCGCGTCGGCGTGTGCCGACACCTTCACCGCGTCCTTGACGAACAGCCAGCCGCCCTTGGAACCGGGGACCGATCCCTTGACGAAGATCAGGCCACGTGCGGCATCGGTGGAGACGATTTCCAGGTTCTGCTGGGTGCGATACTTGTCGCCCATGTGCCCGGCCATCTTCTTGTTCTTGAAGACCTTGCCCGGGTCCTGACGCTGACCGGTCGAACCGAGCGAGCGGTGCGAGACCGAAACGCCGTGCGTCGCGCGCAGACCGCCGAAATTCCAGCGCTTCATGCCGCCGGCAAAACCCTTGCCCTGCGTACGGCCCTGGATGTCGACGAGCTGGCCTGCGACGAAATGCTCCGCCGAAATCTCGGCGCCGACGTCGAGGAGGTTGTCCTCGGTCACGCGGAACTCGTGGACGACCGCCTTTGGCTCGACCTCGGCCTTGCCGAAGTGGCCGCGCTGCGGTTTGGCGACGTTCTTGACCTTGGCAACGCCTGCGCCAAGCTGGACGGCGGTGTAGCCGTCGGTATTCATCTCGCGACGGGAAACGACCTGCAACGCCTCGAGCTGCAGGACGGTGACCGGCACGTGCCGGCCATCATCCTGGAACAGGCGGGTCATCCCCATTTTCTTCGCGATCACGCCGGTGCGCATGACCAAACTCCTCACAGAGGCACCTCACGGGATTGCGAGGTGCGTGCCGGGACTCCATCAAAGTACTACTTTGATGGAACCCGTAGCCCGGAATAGCGAAGCGTGCCCCCGTCCCGGGCTGGTGTCTCTGTGGTACAGAAACAGACGGGAGACGCTGTCCCGGTGGCAAGCCACCAGCGGTATCTCTCATGCACCCGGGCGAGCAGGACGAGTCGTCGACTGCGCGGCGGATGCAGGCCGTTAGGCGAGTTTGATCTCGACGTCAACGCCTGCGGCGAGGTCGAGCTTCATCAGCGCATCGACCGTCTGCGGGGTCGGCTGGACGATGTCGAGCATCCGCTTGTAGGTGCGGACCTCGAACTGCTCGCGGCTCTTCTTGTCGACGTGGGGGCCGCGCAGCACCGTGAACTTCTCGGTGCGCGTGGGCAGCGGGATGGGCCCACGGATCAGTGCGCCGGTGCGGCGTGCGGTGTCGGCGATGTCGCCGGTCGCCTGGTCGAGCACCCGGTGATCGAACGCCTTCAAACGAATGCGGATATTGCTGTCCATAGTCCCTACCGATGCGAAAGAGCGGAGCCGCCACCGCCGTCCGCTGTCGCTGCGACGGGGCTAAGGCCGAAAACTCGTGCTATACTACAAAAAGGAAGCGGCCGACCCCGTCGCCGGGGCCGGCCGCTCCGTTGCAGGCCTTAGCCTATATTACTTGCTGATGCCGCTGACAATCCCCGAACCGACGGTCCGGCCGCCTTCGCGGATCGTGAACCGCTGGCCGACGTCCATCGCGATCGGCGCGATCAGCTTGATGCCGAGCGCAACGTTGTCGCCAGGCATCACCATTTCGGTGCCCTCGGGCAGCTCGACGGTGCCGGTGACGTCAGTCGTGCGGAAGTAGAACTGCGGGCGATAGTTGGCGAAGAACGGCGTGTGACGGCCCCCCTCGTCCTTCGACAGCACGTACACTTCCGACGAGAAGTCGGTGTGCGGCTTGATCGAGCCGGGCTTGCACAGCACCTGGCCGCGCTCGACCTCTTCACGGCCGACGCCGCGGATCAGCGCGCCGATGTTGTCGCCCGCCTGGCCCGAATCGAGCAGCTTGCGGAACATCTCGACACCGGTAACCGTGGTCTTGCGGGTATCGTTGATGCCGACGATCTCGACTTCCTCGCCGACCTTGACGATGCCGGTCTCGACGCGGCCGGTGACGACCGTGCCGCGACCCGAGATCGAGAACACGTCCTCGATCGGCATCATGAACGGCTTGTCGAGCGGACGCTCGGGCTGCGGCAAATACGTGTCGACCGCTTCCATCAGCTTCAGCACTGCGTCATGGCCGATCTCGGGGGTCTTGTCCTCGAGCGCCGCAACCGCCGAACCCTTGATGATCGGGATGTTGTCGCCGTCGAAGTCGTACTTCGACAGCAGCTCGCGGATTTCCAGCTCGACCAGCTCGAGGATTTCCTCGTCGTCGACCAAGTCGACCTTGTTCATGAACACCACCATCGTCGGCACGCCGACCTGGCGCGCCAGCAGGATGTGCTCGCGGGTCTGCGGCATCGGGCCGTCGGTCGCGGACACGACCAGGATCGCGCCGTCCATCTGCGCCGCACCGGTGATCATGTTCTTCACATAATCGGCGTGGCCCGGGCAATCGACGTGCGCATAGTGGCGCGCGGTGGTCTCATACTCGACGTGCGCGGTCGAGATCGTGATGCCGCGCTCGCGCTCCTCGGGGGCCTTGTCGATGTTCGCATAGCTGGTGAACGTCGCGCCGCCGGTCTCGGCCAGCACCTTGGTGATCGCCGCGGTCAGCGACGTCTTGCCGTGGTCGACGTGACCGATCGTGCCGATGTTGAGGTGCGGCTTGTTCCGCTCGAACTTTTGCTTCGCCATGTTTCCTACCTTTTGATTCGAATCCGCCGCCGCATCCGAGACCGCGCGAACGCGGCCCCATAGCGGCTGTTTTCAGGTTACGCCAGCCCGGGGCGGGCAGCGCCTCAGGCCAGCTTGGCCTTGATTTCGTCCGCGACGTTCGACGGCACCTCGTCGTAGTGCGAGAACTGCATGCTGTACTGCGCCCGCCCCTGCGTGAACGAGCGCAGCTGGTTCACATAACCGAACATGTTCGCCAGCGGCACCATCGCCTCGACCGTCTGCGCGTTGCCGCGCGAGTCGGTGCCCTGGATCTGCCCGCGGCGGCTGTTCATGTCGCCGATGACGTCGCCCAGATAATCCTCAGGCGTCACGACCTCGACCTTCATGATCGGCTCGAGCAGCTTGATACCCGCCTTCTGCGCGGCTTCGCGCATTGCGCCGCGCGCACAGATCTCGAACGCCAGCGCCGACGAATCGACGTCGTGGTACGCGCCGTCGTACAGATGGACCTCGAAATCGATGATCGGGAAGCCGATCAGCGATCCGCCCTCCGCGGTCTCGCGCATGCCCTTCTCGACCGAGGGGATATATTCCTTGGGAATATTGCCGCCCTTGACCTCGTCGAAGAACTGGAAGCCCGTGCCGCGCTCGCCCGGGATCACGGTCAGCTTGACGCGCCCGAACTGGCCCGAGCCGCCCGACTGCTTCTTGTGCGTATAGTCGATGTCGACCTTCTTCGCGAGATACTCGCGATACGCCACCTGCGGCGCGCCGACGTTGGCCTCGACCTTGAACTCGCGCTTCATCCGGTCGACAAGAATCTCCAGGTGGAGCTCGCCCATTCCCTTGATGATCGTCTGGCCGCTCTCGGCATCCGACGACACGCGGAACGACGGATCTTCGCGCGCCAGGCGGTTGAGCGCGACGCCCATCTTCTCCTGGTCGGCCTTGGTCTTGGGCTCCACCGAAAGCTCGATGACCGGATCGGGAAACTCCATCCGCTCCAGGATGATCGGCGCGTTGAGCGCGCACAGCGTCTCGCCCGTCGTCGTGTCCTTCAGACCGGCCAGCGCGACGATGTCGCCCGCGAACGCCTCCTGGATGTCCTCGCGGCTGTTCGCATGCATCAACAGCATGCGGCCGACCTTTTCCTTCTTGTCCTTGACCGAATTCATCACGACCGATGCGGTGTCCATCCGGCCCGAATAGATGCGCGCAAAGGTCAGCGTGCCGACGAACGGATCGTTCATGATCTTGAACGCCAGTGCCGACATCGGGGCGTCGTCGGTCGGCGGACGCGTATCCGCGGTGACGCCGTCGAGCTTCAATCCCTCGACGTCCTTGATGTCGAGCGGGCTGGGCAGATAATCGACGACGCCGTCGAGCAAGGGCTGCACGCCCTTGTTCTTGAACGCCGAACCGCACAGCACCGGCACGAACGAGAAGTTCAGCGTGCCCTTGCGGATCAGCGTCTTCAGCGTCGCCGTGTCGGGTTCGGTGCCCTCCAGATATGCCTCCATGACGTCGTCGTCCTGCTCGACCGCCATCTCGATCAGCTCGGAACGCGCCGTCGCCGCGGCGGCCTTCATATCGTCGGGGATTTCGGTGATCTCGAACTTGGCGCCGAGCGACTCCTCGAGCCAGATGATCGCGTTGTTCTCGACCAGGTCGACCAGACCCTTGAACCCGCCCTCGATACCGATCGGCAGATACAGCACCGCCGGACGCGCGCCGAGGCGGTCCTTGATCATCTCCACGCAGCGCTCGAAGCTTGCGCCGGTACGGTCGAGCTTGTTGACGAAGCACATCCGCGGAACGTGGTACTTCTCGGCCTGCCGCCACACCGTCTCCGACTGCGGCTCGACCCCAGCGACCCCGTCGAAGCACGCGACCGCGCCGTCGAGCACGCGCAGCGACCGCTCAACCTCAATCGTGAAGTCGACGTGTCCCGGCGTGTCGATGATGTTGATCCGGTGATCGTTCCAGAAGCACGTCGTTGCAGCCGACGTGATCGTGATCCCGCGCTCCTGCTCCTGCTCCATCCAGTCCATCGTCGCGGTGCCTTCATGCACTTCGCCGATCTTGTAGGACTTGCCGGTGTAATAGAGGATGCGCTCGGTCGTCGTCGTCTTGCCGGCGTCGATATGCGCCATGATGCCGATGTTGCGATACTTTTCGAGCGGATGGCTGCGGGCCATGACGTTGGTCCTTCGGACTAGAGATCGATGTTGGTATAACAGCCCCTAAGGGGCGAGATATTTCAGCAGCGCAAGCGCGGCAGCCAGCAATGCGGCACCGCCGATCAGCGCTTGAACGACGATCGCCCAAGGGGACAACATCTTGTCCCGCTCGAGCTTGTACTGCTCGGCCAGTAGCTTGTAGCGTTCCGCCGACAGCTTCGCCTCCTCCGCCGTCAGCTTGGCCGCCTCCGCCCGCAGCTTGCGGGATTCCGCCTCGAGCCGCGCCGACTGGCGGTTCAATTCATCAATGGACGGTTCGGGTGCAGTCGCCATCGCCGGGTCTCCTTCACCCGATATAATCGCCTACCAGCGATAATGCGAGAAGGCGCGGTTGGCCTCGGCCATGCGGTGGGTGTCTTCACGCTTCTTCACCGCATTGCCACGGTTGTTGGCGGCGTCCATCAGCTCGCCCGACAGCCGCGCGGCCATCGTGTTCTCCGAGCGCGACCGCGCCGCGGTAATCAGCCAGCGGATCGCCAGCGCCTGCGCACGCTCGGGGCGAACCTCGACCGGCACCTGATAGGTCGCACCGCCAACGCGGCGCGACCGGACCTCGATGCCCGGCTTGATGTTGGTCAGCGCATCGTGGAACACGCCGAGCGGGTCGCGCTTGGCGCGGCTTTCGACGGTCTCCATCGCGCCGTACACGATCAGTTCGGCGACCGACTTCTTGCCGTCGTACATGACGGAATTCATGAACTTGGAGAGAACCTCGTCCCCATAACGGGGATCGGGAAGGATGATGCGCTTCTCGGGGCGGCGACGACGTGCCATTTCGTATTTCCTTCTAAACTTCAGCCTCGGTGGTCGGAAAACCCGTGCCCGACTTGCGTCGGCCGGGCCCAACCGGCTTACTTCGGACGCTTGGCGCCGTATTTGGAGCGGCTCTGGCGGCGATCCTTGACACCCTGCGTGTCGAGCACGCCGCGCAGCACGTGATAGCGCACGCCGGGAAGGTCACGCACGCGCCCGCCGCGGATCAGCACAACCGAGTGCTCCTGGAGGTTGTGCCCCTCGCCAGGAATGTAGCTGATGACTTCGCGCTGGTTGGTCAGGCGGACCTTGGCTACCTTGCGCAACGCCGAGTTCGGCTTCTTCGGGGTCGTCGTATACACGCGGGTGCAAACGCCGCGCTTCTGCGGGTTCGCTTCCATCGCAGGGACCTTGTTCTTGGCCTTCTGCGGATCGCGGCCCTTGCGGACCAGCTGGTTGATCGTCGGCATTGAAGCCTTCACCTTTCACATGGTTACTTTGCGATGGCGAATGCAAGAAGGGCCATCGGCGCGGCAAGTGCCGCCCCTAGGCCCCGGATGTGCGCCCGCAATGTTCAATTCGCCCGGATAACCGGACGGAGCGCGCCTATACGGGAGGAGTCGACGCCGGTCAACCACCTGGGGTCGACGGGGCTTGCTTGCCCCGCAATGCGGCGGTAACGGGGGTGGGGATAGGGGTATAGCTCAGCTGGTTAGAGCGTCGGTCTCCAAAACCGAAGGCCCTCGGTTCGAATCCGAGTACCCCTGCCACGTCCTCCGAGACTTGGCAGGAGCGCAGGCGTTTCCAGGCATTGCAGCAGGGGTGCGAGCGTCGCGCCATCCAGAACCGCGATGCGTTCCGGCCCTCGACGTCGGATGCAATCGATCGGCGTAATGGGCGACGTCGAAGGTTCGATGGCATCGCCGATCGGCCGCAGCTGTCCACAATACCCGATTCACGGCAATACCGCGTCGAGCACGGCGTAGAAGCCCGCCGCCTTGGCAGCGGCAACGAATAGCGACGGGAGGGAATAGGACAGGTCCGTCCCCGTCCGGTGATCGGCGGGGCACTTCCTGGTCTCCTGTTCGATCGGGAGGAGATATGTGCACGGAGGATCGTAGAACGCGAACAGCCTGAGCTCTGTCTGGATCGTCCGCCTGTCGGACCGGCCGGTGCGGCAATGCCGTTTCCGACGGCATGCGATCCACGTGCATGATTGTCCGTCCAGGGGCGCAAGCGCCGCAGCGAACCGGCCGGCCAAGCGCAGCTCGGTTCGACGCTGTGGATTGCACGTCCACGGTGTACGTTCGCGCCGGTGACGTGCGCCCTTGCCAGCGCGTGACGACGCCGCTATCTCCCTCGCCCATCCGACATCGCGGACGGTTCCTCTCGCTTGCCGCAAGGCGGCGAACGGGACGCCGTGTCAGAACAAGGTTCAGCAAGCCCGTGGCGAAGACGTCCCCATCCGAATTCTTCCGGCAGGTCCAGGCCGAGACCAAAAAGGTCGTCTGGCCGTCGCGCAGGGAAACGGTGATGACCGCGGTGATGGTGGTCATCATGACCACGATCCTGGCGCTGTTCTTCCTGGGCGTCGATTCGATCTTCGAAGCGATCGTGCGGGCCCTCCTGAAGATCGCGCAAGGACAGTAATCGCCATGGCACGCTGGTACATCATCCACGCCTATTCGGGTTTCGAGGGCAAGGTTCGCGATTCGATCATGGCGGAGGCGACCCGCATGGGCCTCGACCAGCTTGTCGAGCAGATCGAGGTCCCGACCGAGACGATCACCGAGGCGCGCCGCGGCAAGAAGATCGCGGTCGAGCGCAAGTTCATGCCCGGCTATGTGCTCGCCAAGCTCAACATGAACGACGACGTCTATCACCTGGTCAAGAACACGCCCAAGGTCACCGGCTTCCTGGGGTCGATGGGCAAGCCCCAGGCGATCAGCGAAACCGAAGCCGCGCGGATGCTCAATTCCAAGGAAGAAGCCGCCGCCGCACCCAAGCAGAAGGTCAAGGTCGACTACGAGATCGGCGACGCGGTCAAGGTGCTCGAAGGGCCCTTCGCCAGCTTCACCGGCACCGTCGAGGAGCTCGATTTCGACAAGTCCAAGGTCAAGGTGTCGGTGTCGATCTTCGGCCGCGCGACCCCAGTCGAATTGGACTTCGAGCAGGTCGAGCGGAGCAAGTAGGGCGTAGCCCGCACGCGCGTAGCAAAAAGCTACGAGCGAGACGGGCTAGCCCGGCCGGCCTCGGCGCAGCCGTGGACCGACGACATGGGCTTTGCCCTTGTCGCCTCCGTCCTCCCGCTCTCGCTCCAGAGCACGTCCGGCAGCATCGACATCCGCACCATCGGATGCTAAATTCCGTGCTTCAACGGAGTAGCTGATCATGCGCACGACGCTCGCCCTCGACGACGACCTGCTTGCCACGGCGCAGGAATATTCCGGCATCAAGGAGAAGACCGCGCTCGTGAACGAGGCCCTGCGGCGGATGATCCGACAGGAAAGCGCAGAACGACTGATCCGATTGGGCGGCTCCGATCCGACTGCCATGGCCGCACCGCGTCGCCGATCGCTATAAGCGGTGCGGCTAATCGTCGATGCGTCGATCTGGATAGACCATCTGCGTCAACCCGAACCGGCGCTCTCGATCGCATTGAGGCGAGACTATGCCCTGATGCATCCGTTCACCCTTGGTGAGATCGCATTGGGCAATTTGGGAAACCGGCAGAAGGTGATGCGCGAGTTGGCCCTTCGCTTGCAGCCTCGCCTGGCGCGCGATGCCGAAGTGCTTGCAATGGTCGATCAGCACCATCTTCATGGCAGGGGAATAGGCTGGGTCGACGCTCATTTGCTCGCCTCCACCGTCCTTACATCGGACACCCGGCTATGGACCCGCGACAAGCGCTTGATGGAGGCGGCGCGCGAACTCGGCGTTGCCGCGCATCTCGCCAACTGACCGGCCGACATCGACCTCGTTCGCGCGCTACCCCGAATAGGGCCCAGGCATGGTGCGGCCGGTCAAACGTACCCTGGAAGTGTATTTGAACACTCGCAAAAGAGCGTGTCTGGAAGCGATACCGGACCGCCTCCCCTGCCAGTTATCCAGAAAGTATGCCGGATAGGCGGTCGGCAGGGCGAGCAGGCCAGCCGCGCGATACGACACCGATACGTTCGGAAGCGAACGGCCGGACGCGGGCCCAAAGCCCGCGTCCCTCCGTTCACATCAGGATCAAATCGCTCGTGCCGAACGCCTGCGCGCCGGTCGTCACCACGAAGAAGCCGTCGTCGAACTGCCCGTCGCCGTCGATGTCGAACGACACCGTCGCCTTGCCCGAGCCCGCCACGATGTTGACCGCGGCGCCGGCGAACGCGCTGACGTCGATCTTCTCGCCCGAGGTCCAGTCCTTGATCAGGTCGCCATCGAGGCTGTCGAACACGAAGCGATCGACGCCGGCACCGCCTGCCAGCACGTCGTAGCCGGTGCCGCCGTTCAGCGTGTCGTTGCCGGCATCGCCGAACAGCGTGTCGGCGCCGCCCAGGCCGAATAGGAAGTCGTCGCCCGCCTCGCCCTTGAGCTGGTTGGCCCCCGCATCGCCGGTCAGCCGGTCGCCGAAGGTCGATCCGCGCAGGTTCTCGACGGTGTTGATCGTGTCGAGCCCGACGCCGGTATCCTGCGCGCGGGTGATCGACAGGTTGACGGTCACGGCGCGCGCGGCGCCGTAGAAGTCCGCCGTGTCGACGCCCGCGCCGCCCGCGATCGTGTCGTTGCCGAGGCCACCGGTCAGCGTATCGTCGCCGGCATCGCCGAACAGCTGGTCGTCGCCCGCGCCGCCATCGATCCGGTCGTTGCCGGTCTCCCCCTTCAGCCGGTTCGCGCCCGCGTCGCCGGTCAGCGTGTCGTCGCCGCGCGATCCGCGGACGTTCTCGATGCTGGTCAGCGTATCCGTTCCCATCGCGCCGGTGACGGTGCCGCGCGCCAGGTTGGCGGTCACGCCCTGCGGACCGTCGGCATAATCGGCGGTGTCGGCGCCATCGCCCCCGTTCAGCGTGTCGTTGCCGAGCCCGCCGATCAGCGTGTCGTCGCCGCCGCGGCCCATCAGCGTGTCGTTGCCCGCATTGCCCTTGAGCACGTTGCCGACCGCATTGCCGAGCAGCACGTCGTTGCCCGATCCGCCGGTCGCATTCTCGATCGTGACGCCGTTGGCGATGGTGTAGCCGCCGAAGATGTCGTCGACGAACGAGACGACCCCGCCCCCCGTCGGCGAATAGTCGAGCGTCGCCGCGAGCAGGTCGATCTGCGCCGCGCGCGCGCCGTCGTAGCGGATCTCGTCGGTGCCGCCGGTATCCCAGATCGTCTGGTAATAGGTGCCCTGGTCGTTGGCGTCGCCGAGCCGGTAGACGGTGTTGCCGCCCTCGCGCGGGGTGACGCCGTAGCGCAGCTGCAGCTCGGCGATGTCGAACGCGCCGAGCGTCCCCGACCAGCCGCTGTCGATGTTCGCGCCGGTGTACGGCGTCGGCCCGTCGGGGTGGAAATCCCATGCGTCGTTGTACGACATCACGGTATAGACGCCCTGGTTCAGGTTGAAGAGCCCGTACGACCCGGTCGCCGCGGTCACCCCCAGCATGATGTCCGACCCGCCGCCGTTGTCGTGCGGATGCGCGAGACCGTGCGCGTGGCCGAATTCGTGGAGCATCACCGCGAACGAATAGCCGCCCTTTTCCAGGCTCTGCTGGTCGTCGAAGCTCCAGCCGCCGCTCAGCACGTTGAACACGCCGACGCCCTGCGCATCGCCGTAGGCAGGGTCCTGCGGGAAGAAATACGCGCCGTATTGCGCGGATTCGGTCTTGAGCAGCCGGAACGTCGCCTGCGCCTCGTCGGTGGTGACGACGTAATTGACCCCCAGGATGCGCGTATATTCCTCCAGCGCGACCATCACCTGCTGCTTCTCGAACGCGTTCCAGTCGATCGTCACCATCGGCCCGCCGTCGTCGCCGGTCTGGCCGAAATTCTGGTCCGAATCGCCGAAATAGACGTACGCCGTCGGCACCCCCGCAACGTCGACCGTCGGGATGTTGTCGGCGTTGCGCCAATTGATCGAATCGAGCGGGTCGAAGTCCGCCGGGTCGACCGCGGTCACATCGAGCGTATAGCCGCCGGTCTGGTCGGGATAGGCGATCACGTCGAGGTAATAGGTCCCGCTCACCGTCGGCACGAACGAGAAGCCCGAGCCGATGTTGGTCGGATAGGCGATGTCGTCGTTGAAGCCGATGAACGTCCCGTCGGGCGCGTACAGCCCCAGGATCGTGTCGAGTTCGCCCTGCGGAACGTTCAGCGGGTCGGTGTCGTAATCGGCGCCGCCCGCCAGTTCAAAGGTGTAGAGCTTGCCCGCCTCCAGCACCACCTTGTAGGTGTCGACGTCGTTGCTCGTCTCGATATGCCCGAAGGTCGTGCCGACCCCGATCGCGACCGCGCCCGCGAAGGTATCGGGCACCTGGTCGGTCGCGCGCTGCTGCCAGACGTCGATCGTGTAATCGCCGACGTCACCCGCGCCAAAGGTCTGCGCGGTCAGGAAATAGGTGCCCGTCGCGGTTGCGGTGAAGGTGAGCAGCGAGGTGATCCCCGCCCCGCCGTCGTCGTCGGCATTGATGAACGTGCCGGTCTGGTCGAACAGCGCCAGCAGCGGATCGTCGATGCCGTTCGCGCCCACCCCGCGCAGCGCCACCGAATAGGTCTGCCCCGCCACCACCGAAAGCCCGAAGACGTCCTGCGTCTCGCCCGGGGTCAGCGTGCCGGTGAAGCGGGTGTCCGACGCATTCTGGATCGTCGCGGGAATCGCGCTCGCGATCGTGCCCAGCGTCGTCGTCGGCATGTCATAGACGCGGTCGCGCGCGATCGCGGATTTGCCCATGCACAGCGGGCACCCGCATGCCAGGATCAGGTCGTCCGCCTTCGCTTCGCCCAGCGCATAGGTGTCGATATACATTCGGTGTTCCCCGGATTCGATGGCGGGCCCGTCCCCGCCGCATTTCATGAAGAAATCATGAAAGCGCGTTCACCGCAACACCATTTCTGCTAAGACCGGTGCATGAAGCGGATCGGCGGAGGCGACGGGCGAACGCATGGACGAACCGGTCCGTCATCGACGTGCGCCGCCCTGCTCGGCGTGCTCGCCTGCACCGCCGCGAACGCCGGACAGGCCCGGCCCGACCGCCACTGGATCAAGGACTTGCACAAGCCTCCTGCCACCGCCACGCCGGTCGCCGGCCTGCCCCATGCGGGTACGCGTACCTTTGCGACGCTCGACGAATACCTCGCCTGGCTGCGCGACTTCGCCGCCCCCACCGGCCGCGCCTGGTACCGGGAGGTCCGCCCCGGCCTCTTTCGACTCGAAACCGGCAACCTGCGCCCCGCCGCGCCGCCGCGCCTGTTCACCCGCGACGAGCTGGAGCGCCGGTTCGGGTTCCGGCGATAGGGGCCCCGCCTATCTCGCCGCCTACCGCCCCGCCTCCACCAACGCACGCTCCGCCGCGCTCAGGCCGAACAGGCGGCAGGTCAGCTCGTGCAGCTCGGCCTCGTCGTCGCGCAGCACCGCATAGAGCTCGGCCAGCCGCTCGCCCAGCGCCACGATCTGCTCGGCCAGCGCGGGCTCCGCCGCGGTCGCCACCCGGCGCAGCTTGTCGAGGAGCCGTTTCGCGTCGCCCTTGCCCGTCCACGCGAACGCCAGTGCGACCGCGCGCCATTGCGCCGCGACCAACGGCGACTGCTCGGCCGAAACGAACAGCCGCGCCGCCTCCGCCTCGTCGATCAGGAGCCGCACGCACCCCGCGTCGGCCGCCACGCCCAGCGCGGACGCAGGCCGGATCGTCGCGTCGATGCGGGCGAGCGCCGCCTCTTCCTGACTGGCGCGCTCCTCGTCCGCCCACGCCTTGCGCGCGTTCGCCAGGATGCGCTTGGGCGCAGCGGCTTCGATGTCGGGGATCGGCCGGACGTCGGCGAGCAGGCGATCGAGCGGCAGCGGCGGCCGCGACGTGCCCGCCAGCCGCTCGGCCAGCGCCGCACGCTCGTCCATCTGCAACGTCCGCCGTTCCTGCATCCCCTTGGCGAGCGCGGTCAGGGAGGCTCGGTCGGTCCGGTTCGCGCGCGGGATCGGCAAGGGCGCGATGAACTGCTTGTTGGCCGACTTGTATTCGCCGCGGAACGGCTTGGTCAGCCAGCCGAAGATCATGTCGGTCACCGGTGCGTTGAGCACGCCCGCCAGCAGCCAGATGTCGTCGACACGCGCCGGTACGACCCCGCCGACATCGACATTGTCGCAATAAAAGCGCCCGCCCTCATCCGCGAAGCATTGCAGCCGGGCGACCAGCCGCGGCACCAGCAGTTTGGGCAGCTCCTGCTTGTCGAGGTTCTTCGGATAGATGTAGCCGAACCACTTCGTATCGCTGTCGTTCTTCCGATTGTCCCGCGCCCGCAGCTCCGCCTCGAACTGCCGCAGATACGCCCACGCCTTCGGAAACCGCGTCGCCATCTCCTCCGGTGTGAACAGCCGCGCGCCGCCTTCATCGACATGGTACGGAAACAGCAGCCGCGTGGCCGTCCGCGGCTCCAGGAAGCGCTTGACGTCCGCGCCCGAAACGAGCGGCTTCATCACCGCATCCTCGATCTCGACCACCACCTCCTGGGCCTTGACCGCCTTCGCCTTGCCCGCCTTCTCGCGCACGTCGCGCGGCCGATAGGCATAGCGGTTCTTAGCGACCCGGCGAAGATGATAGATGTGGTCGGCGCTGGTCTGGATGCCGACAATGATGCCGCCCGTGTTCTCCGCAGATCCCAGCGACGACGTGCTGCGCCGCAGCCGCTCGATCAGCCCGCGCACCGGCGCGGGCGCGATCAGCCACGGCTTCAACGGCTGGGTGATCGCATCGTACGGCAGCGCCAGCGCGTCGTCGCGCCAGTCGACCTGGCTGATGTCGCCGTCGCCTGCAAAACCCAGCCGGATCGCCTCGTTCGGCGCCTTCGAGAAGATCTGCACCGCGGTATATACCGTCGCCTCCTCGAAGACCTGATAAGACCGGAAATCGAGCCATTTCTCCAGGTGGCGTCCACCATGCACCAGGGCGCGCAGCCCCTCGCCATATTCCAGCGTCGGCCACAGGTTCGGCGCGATATAGCCCATCCGGCCGCCGTCGTTCAGCAGCTGCAGTCCCTTCTCGATGAAGGGCAGGTACAGGTCGAAATTGCCGGTGCCCGTCGACCGGTACGGCGCCTCCCCCGACGACCCGTTCACCAGCCACGCCGCCATGTCGGCATGGACCTTCACGAAGTTCTGCAGCTTCACGTACGGCGGGTTGCCGATCACCGCGTCGAAGCTGCCGGTCGCGAAATCGCCCTCCCAGTCGAAGGTGTTGATCCGGTCGCGCTCCTCCGCATCGTCCAGCGTTCGCTTGTTGTAGAAGCGCTTGTCGACCAGGCTGTTGCCGCAGGTGATGTTGCGGTCGAGCGACGACAGCGGCCGGTTCGCCTTGGCGGTGTGCAGCCACAGCGACAGCCGGGTGATCTCGACCGACGCCGGATTGATGTCGACCCCCCACAGATTGTCCGACAGGATGGTCTCGGTCACATCGGCGTCGGACAGCCTCGCCTGGATCGCGCCCGCCGCGTACGCCGCGGTCATCGCCGCGGTGAACTCCACCTCCAGATACGACAGCGCGACGATCAGGAACGCCCCTGACCCGCACGCCGGGTCGATCACCCTGATCCGCCGCAGCCGCTCCCAATAAGCGCCCGCAGCCGCCCTCACCGCCTCCGTGCCGGGATCACCCTCGACCGGCCAGCCCGCGTCCGCTTTCCACCGCGCGATCAGCGGGTCGATCACCTCCTCGATGATCTTCCGCACGACCCATTCGGGGGTGTAGTAGACGCCGTCGCGCTTGCGTTTGGTAACCTCGGTCAGCGACGGTCGCTTCTCCGCATCCGCCTCCAGCTTCTCCAGCTCGACGATCGACTGTTCGAAGATATGGCCGAGCGTGTAGAGACCGATCGAGTTCTTGGCGTCGCCTTCGCGCGAGAAATTGTAGGTGGCGGCCAGGAAATACAGCGTGTCCGGGTATTCCGACAATTTCGCCTCGTTCTGCGACTGGCCGAAGCGGACGAACAGGCGATTGGGCAGCTCCAGCGCTTCGAGCGCCGCGTCATCGGCGAACAAGCCGCCGTTGAACCGGTGGATGCGGGTTGCGCCAAGGTCGCCGCCCGAATTCATGATCGCGAAGATGCGTTTCAGTCGCCGCCAGACCTCGTCGCCCTCGCCTTCCAGGAACTGATCCTGGCTCTGCCGCTTCAGCTCCTCCTCCAGCGCGCCCGGCGGGAAGCCGACGCGCCAGCCCATGTCCTCGGCGAACATCACGAAGATCAGCCGGTCGAGCAGCTTCTGCCCCAGCCGCACCGCGCCGCTGCGGGTCAGCGCGACGCCCTTCTTCGCCAGCGCGCCGCGCTGGAGCGTGATGTTGCGGATCAGCACCTCGCGATACGCGCGGTAATGCGCGTAGAACTTGTCCTCCAGCCGCTTTTCGCTGCGGCCCTGCTTCTCGATCAGCCGCTCCAGCCGGGTACGGCCGGCATCGCTCAGCAGCCATTCGGGCCGGAACAGAAACTGGAACAGGAACCGGTCGAACCGCGCTTCGTCGTCGGTGCCCACCAGCGTCTGCGGGTTGAACAGGTCGCCGCCCTCGATCTTGAAGCGCATGTACCGGTCGGGGAAGCCGTCCCACCAATACAGCCGGAATTCGTTCATGTCGGTGACGATCGCGTAGCGCGGCTGGACGGCCTCGTTGCCGAACAGTCCCCGGCGCGCGTTCCACAGATAGTCCTTGGCCTGCATCACCGGCGAGCGCGTATTGCCCTTGCGCGGCTGCGGCGCGTCGAGGCCGGAGCGGACATCCTTGAACTCGCATACCACCTGCGGGATCTCGGCGCGCCCGCCCCCGAACACGCCGAGCGCCAGGTCGGCCTCGCCGCGATTGCCGGTCTGCCCGGAGCCGGCAATCGAGAATTTGGGCCACAGCTCGAAGCCGCCCGCCTGCCCCCCGCCCTGCCCGCCGTCGAAGCGGTATCCCCAAAGGTCCGCGAAGAACCGCTTGGTGAACGCCCCCTCCGCCTGCGTCTCGCGCTTCAGCTCGCGCTTCGCCCATTCCGCCAGCCGCTCGCGCAGGCCGTCGTCGGTGTTCGCGGCGAGGTAATCCTCATACTCGTACGCCAGCTCGGCTTTCAGGAACTCGCGGTCGAGCAGCGGCTTGAAACGATCGGGTGTCACCCGCCGACCTTGGCGGGCGCTTGCGCGGAAATCTACCCACAGGATTTGGCAGCCGTGCTCTTGCCGCCTGCGGCGACCGCGCTAAGATCGACGGATCATGGCGGAACAGCAATATGGCTTCGACCTCGGCACCCCGGATCGCGTGGACAAGCCCTTGTTCGACTCCGACGAAATCCGCGCCGATGCACTGGCGATCATCGCCGAGGCGAGAGGATGCACCCGCGACGGCCCCTGGGATGCGGCCGAACTGAAATACCGGCGGATCATGTTTCCGCATCTGGTCAGCTGGGTTACCGACGAGGCGGAGCGCGACCAGCTGCGCTTCGCCTTCACGCGCGAGATCGAGCGGATCGAGGCGCTCCTGGCGGCCTAGCTTCGGGACGAACCGTCCTTCCCCTTCATGTCCCCGATCCGCCATCCCCCGAACAACGCCCGCGTGTCGTCGTGCGGAGCCTTCGCCGGGTCCGCCCTGCTCCATCCGGCCACCTGCGCCAGGTCGGGCGTGTCGGGCGGGCAGTGCCAATAGGGGTTCTCGCCACGCGCCAGCCGGGCGGCCTCCATCACCCGGAACGCCTCGCGGTCGCGCTCCATCCGCGCCTCGTGCATCGCGGCGAGGCGATGGCTGTGCGCCCCGGGCGATTCGCCACGGCGGCGCTTGATGTGCGGCGGCGCGTCCTGGTTCAGCACCGCTTTCTGGTGCAGGTACAGCAGTTGCAGCGCCTGGTTCGCGGTCATCGGCGGCACCGCGGGCGGCGCGTTGTGCCGCCAGTCGTCGTGCGCGTGGCTCTCGGGCAGGCCTGCCGCCAGCAACGCCATCTCCACCGCCTCATACCCTTGCGCAAGCGCCATCCGCCACTCGCGCGCGAAGGCGGGGCTGTCCTGCCGCCGCCGGTAGAAGTGGGTCGATTGCGTCCCCACCGCAGCCGCCGCCAGCCGCACGTTGCACGTCGCCGACAATGCGGCCAGGAAGCGTTGCTCGGCCGCCCGCGTCAGCCTGCCCGGATGCGCGCGCCGCACCTGCACCGTCCCATCGCGCCGCCGCACCGTAACCATCTCCCCGCCGAGGGTCCGATCCTTCTTTCGATCCTCCCCCAGCTTGCTGGCAGTTGCGGGTCGACCAGGCCCCGCATGGTCGAGGACCGTCCGGGGGACGGTCCGACCCGCAACTGGGGACCGCCAGTCCTCTTGGGCTGGTGGTGGAGTGGCCTGGCGGCGGGCAAGACGCGCCGTCGCCACCACCAGCGCCGCATCCCACTTTTGCGCGAAGTCGGGATGGGCAATGCGCCGACGCTGCATCGTCAGGTAAGACACGCCCGCCTGCTCCGCGGCGAGCCGAACATTGCCGGTCGCCTCCAATCGACGGAGGAACGCGGCGTTCTGGAGCGCCTTGGCGCGGGTGAGCGGGTGCGGCATCCGCAACGCTTCCACACACTTTTCCAACATTGCAAGATTGTTGGATTCCCGCTAACGGCCCGCGCTCCAACGCACATCGCTATGGACATCGACCGTGGGAGGGCTCGCGCCCGCATGCACCACTAAGAGGAACGTATGGCAAAGAAGATCACCGGCTACATCAACCTGCAGGTGCCTGCAGGCGAGGCCAAGCCCGCGCCGCCGATCGGGCCTGCGCTGGGTCAGCGCGGCGTCAACATCATGGAATTCTGCAAGGCGTTCAACGCGCAGACCTCGGGTGAGGAAAAGGGCACGCCGCTGCCCACCCGCATCACCGTCTATGCCGATCGCTCCTTCTCGTTCGAGACCAAGACCCCGCCCGCGACCTTCCTCATCAAGAAGGTGCTCGGGCTGAAGTCGGGCTCCAAGGAGCCGGGCAAGGCGTCCGCGGGCACGATCACGCGCAGCCAGCTGCAGGGCGTGGCCGAGGCCAAGATGAAGGATCTCAACGCCAACGACATCGACGCGGCGACCAAGATCATCGAAGGCAGCGCACGGGCCATGGGCCTGCAAGTGGTGGAGGGTTAAGATCGTGGCAAAGCTCAGCAAGAAGCAGAAGGCGATCTCGATCAACCCCGAGCAGCTTCACGGCATCGACGAAGCGATCGCGATGGCCCGCTCCGGCGCCACGTCGAAGTTCGACGAGACCATCGAGGTCGCCCTGAACTTGGGCGTCGATCCCCGCCACGCCGACCAGATGGTCCGCGGCGTCGTCAACCTGCCCAAGGGCACCGGCAAGACCGTCCGCGTCGGCGTGTTCGCGCGCGGTCCCAAGGCGGAGGAAGCCACCGCGGCGGGCGCCGACGTGGTCGGGGCCGAGGACCTGATGGAGGCTATCCAGGGCGGCACCATCGACTTCGACCGCTGCATCGCGACCCCCGACATGATGGGTATCGTCGGCCGCCTGGGTAAGGTCCTGGGCCCCAAGGGCCTGATGCCGAACCCCAAGCTCGGCACCGTCACGATGAACGTCGCGCAGGCGGTCAAGGACGCCAAGTCGGGCCAGGTCGAATATCGCGTCGAAAAGGCCGGCATCATCCACTCCGGCATCGGCAAGGCGAGCTTTCCGGAAGCGGACCTGCGCGCCAATTTCGATGCGCTGGTAGACGCGATCGTCAAGGCCAAGCCCTCGGGCGCCAAAGGCAAGTACGTCAAGAAGGTCGCGATCTCGTCGACGATGGGCGCGGGCATCAAGGTGGATACGGCGGAAGTCGCAGGCGCGTATGGCGGAAGTGCGCGGCGCTTAAGCGCCGCGGTGCGCCGGGCGAAGCTCCGGCGCACCCTTCCGGGCCGGACGAGGGCACCCCGCAAAGTGATACTTTGCGGGTGCCCGTCGCGGCTGCAGCCGCGACCGACGTGATGGCGCGCGATTCACTCGCGTGCCCGCCACAA
>NZ_CAXVWL010000018.1:0-38948 GCF_964263785.1 Sphingomonas sp. | reverse complement strand
CTTGCCTTTGTGGCTGGCAAGATTGTCGAGGATCACCACGTCGCCGGGCGCGAGCGTAGGAACCAGGCATTGCTCGACCCAAGCGGTAAAGGTCAGGCCGTTGATCGGGCCATCGAGCACATAAGGCGCGTCGATCCGGTCGCAGCGCAGAGCGGCGATGAAGGTCATCGTTTTCCAGCGGCCATGCGGAACCTTGGCGAGCAGCTTGCGGCCACGCGGCGCCCAGCCGCGGATCGGGGTCATGTTGGTCGAGGCCCAGGTCTCGTCGATGAAGACGAGGCGCTTGGGATCAAGCCGACCCTGGTATTTGCGCCACTGTGCGCGTCGCCTGGCGACCGCCGGTCGATCCTGCTCGGTGGCGAACAGCGTTTTTTTTGAACGTGATCCCCGCCTCGCGCACGATCCTCCACACCGAGCCATAGCTGGTCACGACGCCGCGCTCGCCCAGTTCGGCCACCAGCCGGCGCAGCGTCACGACCGGCACCGTCTCAAGCCGCTCCAGAAGCCATGCCCGCTCCGCCGCAAGGGATCGCGGCTGCTTGCGTCCCACAGGCTTCGCACCGGCGCTGCCAGTCGCCCGCAGCCGCTGCGACCACTTTACCGCGCTCGCCACGCACACCGAACAGCCGCGCCGTGTCGCGGCATGAGCGCCCGTCTAGAACCGACCGCGCCACCCGCTCCCGCAGATCATTCGAATACGCTCGAGCCATCCTGCGCCGACCTCCAACGGCCAGCAGCTTGAATCAGATCGCCAACCTCCTGTGAAGCCCCAATCGATTCAGCCAAGACGACTCAGACTCTAATGGCGGTTGTCCCGATCAGCGTCGGATGGGCATGGTCTCGGTCTCACGCATGCCCAGCCGACGGGTAAACCCAAGCCTTCAGCCCATCCCGCTTGAACGGCGCCCACCCGTCGTCCGGCTGCGCCAAACGGTCCGCCACCGCGTAGAGCACCGACGGGTTCACCCCCAGGCCGCAATGGCTACCGCGCACCTCGATGTTGTCGGTGGTGGCGGACTCGCGTTCCTTGCACGTCTGCCACGCGACGATGCCGTCGCCGCGGCTCCAGATCGCGGTCGACGGGACCGGCGGAGGGCCGGCATGGTCGTCGAGCTGGCGGACGGTACGCGCATCGTCGACCTTGTCGCCGGTCAGCCACTCGTACACTCGCCAGACGTTGGTGGTTCGTGGGCTGCCGGCGAAGGGCGAACCGAGCGAGATCACCTGCCGCACCGCTTCCGGCGCGCGGTGTGCGACCAGCCGGGCCATCACGCCGCCAAGACTCCAGCCGATCAGGCTCACCTTCTGCCCCGTCGCCTCGTGGATCGCGCGCAGCCGCGCGACCAGCTTCTCGCCCTCGCGGCCGATCGCCTTGTGGCCCAGGTTGCGGCCAAGGTCCCACGTGTGCGCGTCATAGCCCATCCGCGTCAAGAACTTGCGCAGCACCTTGGTCGAGGCATCGCTGGTCGCGAAGCCGGGAAGAACTAGTACCGGATGCCCGTCGCCGCGCGGCGCGGAAGCGAGCAGCGGCGAGGCGAGGGAGAGCGAGGCGAACTCCGCGGCCGCGCGCGGCAGCTCGGTCAGCGCGAGCAGCATCGACGGCGGGGAAATGGCATCGGTCTGGAACGCGGCGGCGCTGGCCATGAAGATACTCCTGATTTCAGGCGATAATGCGCTGCACCATGTTTTTGTTCATTCCAGCCCGATCGCCCGCCGCCGCGCTGCTGTGGCGTCGGCGTCGTGGCAAAGGATCGCCAGATCGTGCAGGGTGCCGCCGGCATCGCGAACCTGGTTCTTCAGCAAGGCCTCGGCACGAAACCCCAGGCTTTCGAACAGCGCGATCGACCCGGTCTGATCCGGCGTCATCTGCGCGGTCAGCTTGCTCAACCCGCGCTGGCCTGCGATCGCGAACGCCACCTCCAGCAGGTCGCGCCCGAGCCCCGCGCCGCGCTTCTCCGCCGACACCAGCAACCGCACCTCGCCCACGTGCCCGCTCCACCCCAGCGGATCGCGCACCACCGCGGCGGTGCCGACGATCGCGCTGCCTCCATCGTCGTTGGCGCATTCGGCGACGACGCTGTCGATCCAGCCCTCGCGGATCGCCGCCAGCCAGGCCGCGACCACCCGAGGGTGCCTGAGGTCACGGCCGAGAAACAGCAGGTCGTGTTCGGGCAGCGCCTGCGCGAAGACCAGCATCGCCGCCTCGTCGCCGTCCTTGAACCCGCGGATCGTGTGGTCTGTCATGTCGATCTCGTTCCCAGCCAATGCGCCAGTCTGGGCCACAACCGCCGGATCGCATTGCCGCCCGCGACCAGGCTGACGTGGCCGCCTTTCAGCACCACTTCTTCCTTGTCCGCCGATCCGATCATCCCGATCAGCGGTGCGGAGGCGGCGGTCGGCACGATATGGTCGTGCTCGGCCGCGACATGGAGGAACGGTGCGGTGATCGCCGCCAGGTCGACGGCACGCCCGCCCACCGTCATCGTGCCGTCGAGCAGCCGGTTCTCCCACATCAAGGACCGGGTGGTCTGCCGGAAATACTCGCCCGCCAGCGGCAGCACGTCGCTTGCCCAGCGATCGAACATGCGGAACGACTTCACGAACTCGTCGTCCCACAACTTGTCGTACAGCCGGATCTGCCCTGCCACGCGGGCACCCGGACGCAGCATGTCGAACGCGGTGTACAGATACTCGCCCGGGCAATTGCCGACCGTGTCAACCAGCCGGTCGACGTCGAAGAAGCGCCGGTCCGCCCATGCCTGGAACATCTCCATGGCACTGAAATCGACCGGCGTGGTGAAGGTGACCAGATTGGCGAGCCGTCCCCCTCCTTTCTCATCGCGTCTTTCCAGCGCGGCCCACAGCAGCGACAGCACGCCGCCGAAGCAATAGCCGATGACACTGACGTCGGGCTCGCCCGTCTCCGCGGCGACCCGCGCGACCGCGGCCGGAAGGAAATCGAGGACGTAGCTCTCCAGCGTCAGCGTCTTCTCGTCGGGACGCGGCGGGTGCCAATCGAGCATGAACACGTCGAAGCCGGCGTCGAGCAGATATTCGACCAGGCTTTGCCCGGGCACCATGTCGAAGATGTAGCCGCGGTTGGTGGTCGCCATCACCAGCAGCAGCGGCACCCGGTACACCTCGTCGGTGCGCGGCCGGTAGCGCGACAGCCGCATCGTGCCGCGTTCGATCAGCACGTCCTTGGCGGTGCACCCCAGCGCAGGGCCGGGACTGGCGAGATATTCCAGCCCCTTGAGGTTGCGGGTGAACGCGCGCTCGAACTCGGTCTGCGCCGTGGCGAACAGATCGGGAGCGCTTGCGAACAGGTCGGGAGCCGTCGCCATCAGGCGGTGGGTGGCTTGCGCGTACGTTTCGGGCCGGCACGAGTCGGCGCAGGGCCGTTCGCTGCCGCCAGCATCGTTTCGATCCGCGCCAGCGAAGCCTCGATTTGCCCGATCCGTGCCGAAAGGTCGGCGATATCGTTGCGGCTGGGCAGGTTGGTCGATGCCAGCGCCTTGTCCATCGCCTGACCCAGCGCGCCTTGCATCGCCATCGACGCGGCATTGGCGCCGTGGAGCGAGCGCGTGAACTCCTCCGACCTCAGCGTGTCGCCGCCGAAGCTGTTCGCCATACGCTCCCATTGTCCCAGCATGTCCCGAAAGAATGCCGAAGGATCGTTCGTCATGGCGGCATCCTTCACCGCTGCGCCGCCTGCGTCAAGCAGCGGCTATTCGGTGCGTGGGGAGCCGCTCGCCGAAACCGGTTGCGGACCGCGTTCGGTCGCCTCCAACGTCGCATCGCCACCAAGCACCTGGTACAGCGTCACCCGGTTCTGCGCTGCCGTCAACCGGGTTGTCGCCAGCGTTCGTTGGGCTGAATAGTATGAACGTTGCGCATCCAACGTGTTGAGGAACGGCGTGATGCCGCCGCGGTAGGACAGATCGGCGAGCCGCAGCGTGTCCGCCGCTGCTTCGCCGAACCGTTGGGTTGCGGCAAGCTGCGCATCGATCGTCCCTTGCCTGGCCAGTGCGTCGGCGGTCTCGCGGAACGCAGTCTGGATCGTTCGCTCGTAGGTCGCGAGCGCCGCATCGCGCTGCGCCTGCGTATAGGCGACGTTCGCCCCGCCTGCGCCCGCGCGAAAGATCGGATAACTGACGCTCGGCGCGACCGAGTAATTGAACGCGCCGCTCGCGAACAGCGACGACAACGCACTGCTCGCGAAGCCGACGATGCCGGTGAGCGAAATGCGCGGGAACAGCTCTGCGCGTGCCGCGCCGATGTCGGCATTGGCGGCGCGCAGCGTGTATTCGGCCTCGACGACGTCGGGACGCCGCAGCAGGATTTCTGAGTCTATTCCGGCGGGCAATGCCGCGACACTGTCGCCGACGGTCTCGATCGCGTCGGGCAACAGGCTGCCGACAACGGGTGCGCCGACGAGCAGCTGGAGCAGGTTGGCGTCCTGCGCAACCGCGGTCTGCTGCGCGGCAAGATCGGACTGAGCGGTGGCCAGCACCTGTTCGGCCTGACGCAGGTCGGTGCGCGGCGCGATGCCGCCTTCGAGGCGAAGGCGGGTGATCCGAACGCTGTTCTGCGCGCTGACGGCGGTGTCCTGCGCGATCTTCAACAGGCTGCGGTCCGTGGCGTAGAGAAACCACGCATTCGCGATGTCGCCGACCAGCGTCAGCCGCACGGTGCGCGCCGCCGCCTCGGTCGCGAAGTAGCGGTCGAGCGCCGCGCCGGTCAGCGATCGCACCCGCCCGAACAGGTCGATCTCGAACGCGGTGGCGCCGAGATCGACCGAAAAGGAGCTGTTCGACGACGACGATGTGACGATCGTCCCGCCGGTACCGGTCCCGCCGGTGCCAGTACCTGAGCCGCCGGTGCCCGCACCACCCGTGCCGGTACCCGTTCCGCTTCCTGTCCCCGTCCCGCCGGTCGCGGCGGTGTTGCGCGCACCGTTGCCGCCACCCGAATAGCTGTAGCGCCCCGTCGCATCGACCTGCGGGAACAGGTCGGCGCGCTGGATGCGATATTGCGCGCGTGCCGAGGCGATGTTGGCGGCGGCGATCCTGAGGTCGCGGTTGTTGGCCAGCGCCTGGTCGATGATCGCCTGCAACCGCACGTCGCGGAACACGTCGCGGTAGGTGATCGACGGCAGTGCCGCTTCCGACTGCCGTAGGTACGCATCGCCCACCGGCCAGGACGGTGGCACGGGCAGCTCGGGCCGCACGTATTTGGGTGCAAGCGAACACCCGGCGAGCGCAGTAGCGGCGAGAAAGACGATCGCTCGCATCAGGCGGGCTCCGGCCGGTGCGGACCGGCGGCTTCCGGTGGACCGTAGGGCTCGGCGTCGCCCGACTTCGGCTCGTCGTCCTCGCCGCCGTGGAAGCCGGTGGGCTTGCCCCGCAGCTTGGCAATGCCGTCACGCACGCCGCGGCGGACCAGCACGAAGAACAAGGGGATGTAGAAGATCGCCAGGATGGTCGCGGTCAGCATGCCGCCGATCACCGCGGTGCCGATCGCGATTCGGCTGTTGGCACCGGCCCCCGTCGAGATCGCGAGCGGCAGCACGCCGAAGATGAAGGCGAAACTGGTCATCAGGATCGGCCGCAAGCGGATGCGTGCTGCTTCCAGCGCGGCGTCGATCACGCGCTTGCCGTTGCGTTCGGCCTGCTCGGCGAATTCGATCATCAGGATTGCGTTCTTGGACGCCAGTCCCATGGTCGTCAGCAGCCCGATCTGGAGATAGACGTCGTTGGTCAGCCCACGCAGCGTCACGAAAGCGACCGCGCCGATCAGCCCCAGCGGGATGATGAGCAACACCGCGACCGGGATCGACCAGCTCTCGTAAAGTGCCGCGAGGCACAGGAAGACGACGAGGATCGACAGCCCGTACAGGATCGGTGCCTGCCCCGACGACAGCCGCTCCTGATACGACAATCCTGCCCACGCGACGGTCGTTCCCGGAATCTGCGCGGCGAGTTCGGTCATCCGGTCCATCGCGTCGCCCGAACTCTTGCCCGACGCGGCCGATCCCTGGAATTCGAAAGAGGGTATGCCGTTGAACCGCGACAATGTCGTGGGCGCCTGGCTCCAACGAACCGTCGAGAAGGACGAGAAGGGGGCCATCTGCCCGTTCGCGCCCCGAACGAACCACCGCTTCACGTCGTCCGGCTCGGCACGGAATTCGGCGTCGCCCTGAACGTAGACGCGCTTCACCCGGCCGCGATCGATGAAGTCGTTGACGTACTGCCCGCCGAGCGCGGTCGACAGCGTCGAATTGACGTTGGCCTGGGTCAGCCCCAACGCTGCCAGCTTCTGCTGGTCGATATCGACCTGAAGGGTGGCGATATCGGGCAGCTCGGTCAGCCGCACGCCGGTCAGCATCGCATCGCCGTTGGCCGACGCCAGCAGCTTGTCGCGCGCCGCGGCGAAGGCGGTCGCGGTCATCCCGCTGGCGTTCTGCAGCTCCATCGTGAAGCCGTCGGACTGACCGAGCCCGCGTACCGCCGGCGGGACCAGGGAGTAGACCTGCGCGTCGCGGATGCCGCGAAACGCGGCGGAGGCGCGTGCGGTGATCGCGTCGGCGGTGTTCTCCTTGCCCTTGCGCTGGTCCCAGTCGACGAAGTTCAGGAAACCTTGGCCCGTGTTCTGCCCGCTCGCGCCGCCGCCACCGCCGCCCGCGACGGTGAACAGCACCGACGTGTTCTTGGCTTCGTGGCGGGCGAAATAATTCTCCACCTGCCGTTGCACTGCCAGCGTACGGCCCTGCGTGGCGCCGGCGGGAAGTTGGAACTGGACGCGCGCGCTGCCCTGATCCTCGGTCGGCAGAAACCCCGTCGGCAGACGCAGGAACAGCACCGCAAGCAGCGCCACCACGCCGACATAGATCAGGAGGAACAACCATTTGCGGTCGACGACCTTCTTGGCCACGCCGATGTAACCACTGGTGGTCTTCTCGAATCCCGAATTGAACTTATCCTTGGCGGTCTGATATCCCGCGGCCACCCGCGGGAAACGGCGCTCCAGCCACCCGCTATCGTCGTCTTCCTCGCGCTTCTGCTTGAGCAGGTGCGAGGTCAGCGCCGGTGTCAGGATCAACGCGACCAGCACCGACAATATCATTGCCGAGACGATCGTGACCGAGAACTGGCGATAGATCACGCCGGTCGATCCGCCAAAGAATGCCATCGGCAGGAACACCGCGGACAGCACCAGCGCGATCGCGATCAATGCGACCGAAATCTCGTCCATCGACTTGATCGTCGCATCGCGCGGGGAGAGCTCGGGATCCTCTTCCATCAGCCGCTCGACATTCTCGACAACCACGATCGCATCGTCGACGAGCAGCCCGATCGCGAGCACCAGCCCGAACAGCGTCAGCGTGTTGATCGTGAACCCTGCGAGCGAAAAGATGCCGAACGTGCCCAGCAGCACGACCGGCACCGCAATGGTCGGGATCAGGGTCGCACGCCAGCTTTGCAGAAACACGAACATGACGATGACGACCAGGATTACCGCCTCGACCAGCGTCTTGACGACTTCGTCGATCGACAGCTTGATGAACGCGGTCGTATCGTTGGCGTAGGCGATCTTGAGCCCCGGGGGAAAGGTCTTGGCGACGCGCGCGACCTCGGCCTTGACCAGCTCGGCGGTCTTCAGCGCATCGGCCCCCGGCGCGGCGAGCACCGCGATGCCGGCGCCCGGATGCCGGTTGATCCGGCTGCGCGAGGCGTAGCTCTCGGCTCCGAGCTCGATCCGCGCGACGTCCGACAGCCGCACCGTCGCGCCGCTCGGCAAGGTCTTGATGATGATGTCGCGGAACTGCTCGGGCGTCTGCAACCGCGATTGTGCGGTCACCGTCGCGTTGAGCATCTGCGTGGTCGGCACCGGCAGCCCGCCGATCTCGCCGGCTGCCACTTCGGTGTTCTGGGTCTGGATGGCCGAGACGATGTCCGACGGGATCAACTGATAGCTCGCGAGCCGGTCCGGGTTCAGCCAGACCCGCATCGCATATTGCGAACCGAATACGTTGATGTCGCCAACCCCCGGCACGCGCCCCAGCGGGTCCTGGATGTTCGAGACCAGATAATCCGCGACGTCGATGTTGGTCAGCTTGTCGGTTTCGTCATAAACGGCGACGATCAGCAGATTGTCCGGGTTCGACTTGCGGACCGTCAGCCCCTGCTGCTGCACCTGCTGCGGCAATCGCGCGGTCGCCTGCGACACCTGGTTCTGGACCTGGACCTGCGCGATATCGGGGTCGGTGCCCTTTTCGAATGTCGCGGTGATCGTCACCTGGCCGCGGCTCGACGACGACGAGGTGAAGTACAGCAGCCCGTCGATGCCGGTCAGCGTCTGCTCGATCACCTGCGTCACCGAATTCTGCAGTGTCTGCGCCGACGCGCCCGGGAAAGTGGCACGCACCGACACCTGTGGCGGCGCGACGTCGGGATATTGCGCGATCGGCAACGTCATGATCGCGCCGACGCCGCCCAGCATCACGATAATGGCGAGCACCCATGCGAAGATGGGGCGATCGATGAAAATGCGGCTCAGCATGGCGGTTCAGCCGCCGCCCGCTTGCTTCTCGGCGCCTTGTTTCTTGGTCGGCGGGTCGGTGCGCTGCGGTGAATTCGCGGCGACCGGCTTGATCTGCTGGCCGGGCTTCAGCTGCGCCAGGCCTTGCGTGATGATGCGGTCGCCGGGGTTCAGCCCCTGCGTGACGACCCAGAAAGCGCCCTGCGCGCGATCGGCACGGATGGTCTTCTGCACCGCCTTGTCGCCCGGCCCGACGACCATCACCATGGCGGCGCCCTTGGGATCGCGCGACACCGCCTGCTGCGGCACCAGGAATGCGCGGGTGTTGAGCGCCTGCGAAAAGGTTGCGCGAACGAACATGCCGGGCAGCAGTATTCCTTGTGCATTCGGGAAACGCGCGCGCAACGTCACCGTCCCGGTTTCGAGGTTGACCAGCGCCTCGGAAAACTCGACCGCGCCCGTCTGCCCGTAGTCGCTGCCGTCCTCCAGCTTCAGCCGCACGACCGCACGGGTCGCAACGATGCCGTCGCGACCCAGGCTGCGCCGCAACGTCAGCATATCCGCGCTCGACTGCTGGATGTCGACGAACATCGGGTCGAGCCGCTGGATCTGCGCCAGCGGATCGGCCTGCGTCGCGGAAACCAGCGCGCCGACGGTGAACAGCGAGCGTCCGATCCGCCCGCCGATCGGTGCAGGGACGGTCGTGAATTTCAAGGTGATCCGCGCGGTTTCCAGCGCCGCGCCGGTCTGCGCGACCGATGCCTGCGCCTGCCGCGACGAGGCGACCGCATTGGTATAATCCTGCCGGCTGATCGCTTCGGCGTCGGCGAGCGGCTTGTAGCGCTGGGCCAGGATCCTGGTGGCCTCGGCATTGGCGCGCGCGCTTTGCAGGTTCGCCTGCGCTTCGTTGGCGGCGGCGCGATAGAGGCGCGGGTCGATCTGGTAGAGCGGCTGACCCGCGCGGACCAGCGACCCTTCGGTGAACAGCCGCTTGCGGATGATGCCGCTCACCTGCGGGCGGACGTCGGAGCTTTCGTACGCGCTGGTGCGTCCGGCGAGTTCGGTCGGGATCGCCGCAGTCGTCGGTTGGACGACGACGAAGCCGACCGTCGGCGTCCGCTGTGCACCGCCGCGACCGCCCTTGGCCTCGCCGCTGCTGTTGCCGCCTCCGCTGCCGCCGCTACAGGCCGACATCGTGAGCAGCGCCGCCGCCAGCGCGATCCTACCCGTCGTGACCAAAAGCACCATCCGATTGCCGAAACTCCCGCGCCGATGCCGGAAAATAATTGGCATGGCCATAGGCGAATTGTCGCAAATTGTGTTCGGCGCCGCTGCCGAAGTGATAAGCGCGCAGGATGATCGATGACGACAAACGTGCTGCGGCCGCAGCTGCGGTGGAGGAGGTGCGCGCCGGCATGTGCGTCGGGCTGGGCACCGGATCGACCGCGGCGCATGCGGTGCGCCTGCTGGGCGAACGCGTGACGGCGGGGCTCTCGATCCGTGCGGTGGCGACGTCGGAGGCGACCGCGCGGCTTGCCGCCTCCTGCGGCATCACGGTCACCGACTTCGCCGATGTCGCCCGCATCGACCTGGCGATCGACGGCGCCGACGAGATCGACGAGGGGCTTCGCGCGATCAAGGGCGCAGGTGGCGCGATGCTCCGCGAAAAGGTCGTTGCCGCCGCCGCCGATCGGATGATCGTCATCGCCGATGCCTCCAAGCGCCGCGCAAGCATCGGCGGGGCGCCGGTGCCCGTCGAGCTGCTGCCGTTCGCCCGCGCCTTTACGGTCGCGAAACTGCAGGCGCTGGGGGCGAGCGTGGTCGTTCGTTCCGGTTACCGCACGGACGGCGGCAACCTGGTCGCGGACTGTACCTTCGCAACGATGCCCGATCCTGAGGCGCTGGCCCGCGCCATCGCGGCCATTCCCGGCGCGTTGGGACACGGGCTGTTCCTGAGCGAGGTGGATGCCGCCTATATCGGCGCCGACGGCATTGTTACGCGACTGGAACGCTCGGCGGGATCTCGTTAAACGCGAGCCTCCGGCAACGGAACTGCATGCCGGAACGTTGCCCCCGAAATAGCCAAGAGGTGCATCCATGTCCGACGTCGCGACCCCCGACGCCAAATCCGCTGTCCATGAGGACGGCTCCCCGGAACGTCTTGCCATCGATACCATCCGCACGCTTGCGATGGATGCGGTCGCCAAGGCCAAGTCGGGGCACATCGGCACGCCGATGGCGCTGGCACCGGTCGGTCACACGCTCTGGTCCAAATTCCTGCGCACCGACCCGGACAAGCCCGACTGGCCCAACCGCGACCGTTTCGTGCTGTCGGTCGGCCATGCCTCGATGCTGCTCTATGCGTTGATCTATTTGGCCGGCATTTGCGAGATCGATCGCGACGGCAAGCCGACCGGTGAGCCCGCGATCAGCCTCGACGACATCCGCCAGTTCCGCCAGCTCTCGTCGCGTACCCCCGGCCATCCAGAATATCGCCACACCACCGGCGTCGAGACGACCACCGGTCCGCTGGGGCAAGGCTGCGGCAATTCGGTCGGGATGGCGATCGCCGAGCGTTGGCTCGCGGCACGCTACAACAAGCCCGGTTTTCCGATGTTCGACCACGATATCTACGTGCTGGCGGGCGACGGCGACATGATGGAGGGCGTCGCGAGCGAGGCGGCGAGCCTGGCCGGACATCTGAAATTGTCGAACCTGTGCTGGATCTACGATTCCAACCACGTGTCGATCGAGGGCGGCACCGACCTTGCCTTCGACGAGGACGTCGGCAAGCGCTTTCAGGCGTATAATTGGAACGTCCTGCACGTGAACGATGCCAACGATACCGCGGCGGTCGCTCAGGCGCTGGAGACGTTCCGCAAGACCGACGACAAGCCGACGATGATCGTCGTCCACAGCATCATCGGCTACGGCAGCTCGATCCAGGGCACCGCCAAGGCGCACGGCGAGGCGATGACCGAGGAGGACATCGCCGGGACCAAGAAGGCGTACGGCTGGGATCCGGAAGCCAAGTTCCTGGTTCCCCATGGCGTTGCCGCGGCGTTCCAGGCCTCGATCGCCGATCGCGGACGCCCTTTGCGCCAAGAATGGGAGGCGATGCGCGAACGCTATAGCACCGCCGAGCCCGCACTCGCCGCCGAGCTAGACGCCATGCTCACCGGCACGCTACCCGACGGTTGGGACGCCGATATTCCGACGTTCGACACCGATGCCAAGGGCATCGCCTCGCGCGATGCGGGCGGCAAGGTGATGAACGCCATCGCGCCCAAGGTGCCATGGCTGGTCGGCGGCTCGGCCGATCTCGCGCCGTCGACCAAGACGTTGATCGATGGCGGCGGATCGTTCCAGGCGGCGAGCTATGGCGCGCGCAACCTCCACTTCGGGGTGCGCGAACACGGCATGGGCGCGGTCGTCAACGGCATGGCGCTCAGCTATCTGCGCAGCTACTCCGCGACGTTCCTGGTGTTCAGCGACTATATGCGCCCGCCGATCCGGCTGGCCGCGATCATGGAGCTGCCGTCGATCTTCGTCTTCAGCCACGATTCGATCGGGGTCGGCGAGGACGGGCCCACCCACCAGCCGATCGAGCAGCTCGCGACATTGCGCGCCATCCCCGGGCTCGACACGATCCGCCCCTGCGACGCCAACGAGGTCGCTTATGCCTGGCGCGCCGCGCTCGAACATCGCGATCGCCCGACCGCGCTCGTCCTCTCGCGCCAGGCGTTGCCGACGCTCGATCGCGGCAAATACGCCTCGGCCGAAGGGTTGATGAAGGGGGGCTACGTACTGGCGGATAGCGATGATCCTCAGCTGATCCTCATCGCGACCGGCAGCGAAGTCGCGCTCGTCGCCGCCGCGCACGAGCAGCTCAAGGAAGCCGGGGTGCGCAGCCGCGTCGTGTCGATGCCGAGCTGGGCGCGTTACGAATTGCAGGACGAGGACTATAAGGAAAGCGTCCTGCCCAAGGCGGTCGCCGCGCGCCTCTCGGTCGAGCAGGCGGGGGAGATCGGTTGGGACCGCTATGTCGGCACGACCGGCAAGACGATCACCATGTCGACCTTCGGCGCGTCTGCCCCGATTGCCAAATTGCAGGACAAATACGGGTTCACCGTCGACAACGTCGTCAAGGTCGCCCGCGAGATACTGGAGCAGAATTCATGAGCAGGCTATCCGACCTCTCCGCCGCAGGCACCGCGGTGTGGCTCGATTTCGTCGACCGCAAGTTCCTCGCGGCCGGCGGCCTGCAGAAGCTGGTCGACGAGGACGGCCTCACGGGGGTCACGTCCAATCCGTCGATCTTCGAGAAAGCGATGGGCCACGGCGATGCCTATGACGACACGCTCGCCGGCTACGATCGCGACCATGCAGCGGCGGCGACGATCGACCGCTACGAATACCTCGCGATCCGGGACATCAAGGCTGCTGCTGACACGCTACGCCCGCTCTACGACCGGCTGGATGCGAAGGACGGCTATGTCAGCCTTGAAGTCTCGCCCTACCTCGCCGACGACACCGATGCGACGATCGCCGAGGCGCAGAAGCTGTGGCGCGCGGTCGACAAGCCCAATCTGATGATCAAGATTCCCGGCACGCTCGCCGGCGGTCCTGCGATCAGCGCGACGATCGCATCGGGCATCAACGTCAACGTGACGCTGCTGTTCTCGCAGGACTCATACCAGCGCGTCGCCGAGGCCTATGCGATGGGGCTCGAGGAACGCGTCCGCCAGGGACAACCGATCGACCGGATCGCGAGCGTCGCCAGCTTCTTCGTCAGCCGGATTGACACCAGCATCGACAAGGAAATCGATCGCCGCGTCAAGGAAGGCGATTCGCAGGCGGAGGCTCTCAAAGGCCTGCGCGGCAAGGTTGCCGTCGCCAACGCCAAGCTGGCTTACGCCTGGTATCAGAACTTCATCGCAGGCGACCGCTGGCAGGCGCTCGCCGCGAAGGGCGCGCAACCGCAGCGGCTGCTGTGGGCATCGACCGGGGTCAAGGATCCGGCCTATCCCGACACGCTCTACATCGACCAGCTGATCGGCCCCGACACCGTCAACACGATGCCGCCCAAGACGATGGACGCCTTCCGCGATCACGGCGCCGTCGCCGAAACGCTCACCACCGACGTCGATGCGGCGCGGCAGGTGCTGGCCGACGCCGAACGGCTCGGCCTCGATCTTGGCAGTGTCACGGGAAAACTCGTTGAGGAAGGCGTCGCTTCCTTTGCCGGCGCATTCGACGATTTGCTTGGCGCCATCGCCAAGAAGCAGCCCGCGGCAGTATGATCGACCTCCGTCACCCTGGACGTGTTCCGGGAGCCAGGGCTCCGCGAGCGATGCGGCTGGAACTGCCTAGGCATCGTTTGCCGCACGCTGGACCCCGGAACACGTCCCGGGTGACGACTTCTATAGTCAAGGCGATTGAACGTCCCTCGCCGCGCTACCGTTGCAACAACTTGGGCATCGTGACGGTTGGGGCAGGCGAGACGTCAGAGATGGGAAAAATTGGATGAAGATCGGCATGATCGGCCTCGGCCGAATGGGTGCGAACATTTCGCGCCGCCTGATGCGCGCAGGGCATGAGATCGTCGCCTACGACCGCGACGAGAAGGCGGTGGCGATGCTGGCGGGGGAGGGCGCGGTCGCCGCGTCGTCGCTGGAGGACATGCAGGCCAAGCTCGACGACCCCGCGATTTTCTGGGTGATGCTCCCTGCGGGCAAGCCGACCGACGACACGATCGAGACGCTCTCCGCGATCTGCGGCAAGCACGAGATCATCATCGACGGCGGCAACACCTTCTACAAGGACGACATCATCCGGTCGAAGAAGCTGGCCGAGAAGGGCATCCATTACGTCGACGTCGGTACCTCGGGCGGCGTGTGGGGGTTGGAGCGCGGTTATTGCATGATGATCGGCGGCGAGAAGGACACTGTCGACTTGCTCGATCCGATCTTCTCCGCCTTGGCACCAGGTCTCGGCACGATCTCACGCACACCCGACCGAAATGGCGATAACGAGGATCCGCGCGCCGAGCAGGGCTACATCCACGCCGGTCCCGCAGGCGCCGGGCATTTCGTCAAGATGGTGCACAACGGCATCGAATACGGACTGATGCAGGCCTATGCCGAGGGGTTCGACGTGCTGGCGGGCAAGAACAAGGATTCGCTGCCCGAAGAGCAGCGCTTCGACCTCAACCTCACCGATATCGCCGAAGTCTGGCGCCGGGGCAGCGTGATCTCGTCGTGGCTGCTCGACCTCGCTGCCGCCGGCCTGGCCAAGGACCAGAAGCTCGAGCAATTCAGCGGCCGCGTCGCGGATTCGGGCGAGGGGCATTGGACGATCGAGGCGGCGATGGAGCAGGCGACCCCGGTCAACGTCCTCACCACCGCGCTGTTCGCGCGTTACCGCAGCCGGGTCGACCACACGTTTGGCGACAAGATGCTGTCGGCGATGCGGTTCGGCTTCGGCGGGCATGTCGAGATGCCCCAATGAGGCTGGTCGTGTCCGATGTCGACGGCACTCTGGTGGACAAACAGAAGCAACTGACCCCCGCGACCATCGCCGCGGTGGGGCGGCTGCGCGATGCTGGCGTCCGCTTCACGATCATCAGCGCGCGGCCACGTTCGGGAATGATGCCGATTGTCGATGCGCTCGAACTCGACGTGCCGATGGGCGCGTTCAACGGCGGCACCGTCTTCACGCGCGATGGGGCAATCCTGTTTGAGCAACACCTTGCCGAAGACGTGTCCCGCGAAGTGCTGGAGCTCGCGCGCGGCGTGGCGGTCGAGACATGGGTCTTCGCCAAAGACCGCTGGTACGCCACCGACGGCGAGGGCCCGCATACCAAGAGCGAGCGGATCACCTCCAACCAGGAACCGGTCGTTCGCGCCGACTTCTCCGCGATGACGGACGGGATCGACAAGATCACCTTCGTCAGCGACGACGAACCGCTGCTCCGCGCGCTTACCGCCAAGGTCAAGGCGCAGATCGGCGAAGACCGCGCGACCATCGTCCAGAGCCAGACCTATTACCTCGACGTCACCGCCCCCGCCGCCAACAAGGGCGACGGCATCGTCAAGCTGGCGCAAGCCTTGGGGGCCGCACTGACCGATACGATAGCGATCGGCGATCAGGCCAACGACCTGGCGATGTTCGCGCGTGCGGGCCGATCGATCGCAATGGGGCAGGGGCCGCAGGCGGTGCGCGACGCCGCGGATGCGGTCACGCTCGGCAACGACGAGGACGGCGTGGCCAATGCCATCGACCACATGATCCTGGAGCAGAAGATATGAAGCAACTGGTTGCCTTCGATCTCGACGGTACGCTGGCCGAAAGCAAACAGCCGCTCAAGGACGAGATGGGCGAAGCGCTCGCCGACCTGCTCGGCGTCGCGCAGGTCGCGGTGATCTCGGGCGGCGACTGGCCGCAGTTCGAAAAGCAGGTTGCCAGCCGCCTGCCCGACCGCGCCGACCGCAGCAAGCTGTGGCTGATGCCGACAACCGGCACCAAGCTGTACGCCTTCAAGGACGGCGCCTGGTCCGCGGTCTACGCCGAGCTGTTCGACGATGCGACCCGCGCGAAGATCAAGACCGCCTTCGACGAGGCGCTGGAGGCGACGGGCTTCGTGCCGGAACAGACCTGGGGCGAGCGGGTCGAGGATCGCGGCAGCCAGATCACCTTTTCGGCGTTGGGCCAGCAGGCCCCGCTGGAAGCCAAGGAGAAGTGGGATCCCGATCACGCCAAGCGCAAGGTAATCAAGGCGGATCTGGAGAAGCGCCTGCCCGGGCTGTCGATCAACATGGGCGGCGCGACCTCGATCGACATTACCCAGAAAGGCGTCGACAAGGCCTACGGCCTCAAGAAGCTGCGCGACGCAAGCGGCATCTCGTTGGATGCGATGATGTTCGTCGGCGATGCGATCTTCCCTGGCGGCAACGACTATCCCGCCAAGGAGCTCGGGCTCGACACGGTGCGCGTGCGCGATCCCGACGAAACGCTGTCGGTGATTGCCACCGTGGTCACCTGCCAGCACGCCTGACCGGCTTGCGTTGGCGATGTGAACGCGACATGCATCGACTTTCGGGCCGAACAGGGCGGCCCGCCGGGAAGATGGTAGCCGATGCTGAGCGCACTGTTCCTGAAAGGGCGAGGGCGCAGCGCGCTCGATGAAGACGATCGCGAGATCCTGGAGGAGGGACTCGCGAACGTTCACACCTTGCCCTCGCGCCATCTGCTGGTGCGCCAGGGTGCGCCGGTTCACGTCAGCACCCTGCTGCTCGACGGCTTCATATGCCGCTATATGGACGACCGCGAGGGTCACCGGCAGATCGTCGCGGTGCATGTACCCGGCGATTTCGTCGATCTCCACGGCTTTCCGATGAAGCGGCTGGACCACGACCTCGCGACGATCGGGCCCGCAAAGGTCGCGGAACTCAGCCACGATGCTTTGGAGCGGATCGTCGAGCAACGGCCGCGGCTGACGCGTTTGCTGTGGTTCAGCACACTGCTGGACGCGGCGATGCACCGCGAATGGATTTTCCGGCTCGGCCGGCTCGGCGCAGACGGGCGAGTCGCGCATTTCTTTTGCGAGATGAATTGCCGGCTGGAGATGGTGGGGCTGGCCAGCGATGGACATTTCGCGCTACCCCTCACCCAGGCCGATCTGGCGGAGGCGTGCGGGATTACCGGCGTCCACGTCAACCGCGTGCTGCGGTCGCTGCGCGAGCAGGACCTGCTGACCTATCGTCACGGGATCGTCGACATCCGCAACCCGGCGCGGCTGAAGGCGTTGGCGGAATTCGATCCGCAATATCTCTACGGTACCGACAGCGGAAGGACGATGGCATGAGCACGACGTCGCAACCGCAGGATCGCCCCGGCAGCGCGGACGCGGAAGGCGACCATGTCGTCCTCGACGGTCCGGCGGGCGTCGCTGTAACGATGACCCCGCAGGCCGCTGCGGAAACCGCGCGGCGTCTCGACGCCGCTGCGCGCCGCGCGGCCAAGGCACCGCCGCACACCGCAGGCACGGGGGAAGACGACTGACCCGCCGCGATTGCCTGATCGCGCGCCGCCGCTATGCTGGCGCGATCACACGATCCGGGGACATCACGTGCGCCAATTGCTTCTCGCCGCCACGGTGCTGGCGGCGCTTCCGATGACGGCCGCGCCCGCGCAGGCGCCCGCAACCGCCGTGATCGCCAACCCGCTGCTGGTCGACTGGACCGGTTCGTACAGCGGGGTGCCGCCGTGGGACAAGGTGCGCCCCGTGCTGTTCCCGCAGGCATTCGCCGTGGCGCTGGACGAGCGCACCGCCGAATATGCGCGGATCACCGCGGACCCGGCGGCGCCGACCTTTGCCAACACGATCCTGCCGATGCAGCTTGCCGGTCAGCGACTGGGCCGCGTCAATACGCTGTTCGGCGTCATGACCGGCAACATGAACACGCCTGCCTATCAGGCGCTCGACCGCGAATGGAGCCCAAGGCTCGCCGCGGCGCAGGACCGGATCACCTTCGATGCCAAGCTGTTCGCGCGGATCGAGGCGATCTATGCGAAGCGCGGTACCAGCGGCCTCACCCAGCAGCAGATGCGCCTCGTCACCCGCATCCGCGAAAGCTACATCCGCCAGGGCGCACAATTGGACCCGGGCCAGAAGGCGCAGCTGTCCGCATATAACCAGCAACTCGCGACCGCTTTCTCCGACTTCTCCGAACGGCTGCTCGCCGACGAGAGCACTGCCATCCTGATCACCGACGAGGCGAGGCTGGCGGGCATCCCCGACAGCGTCAAGGCGGTGGCGAAGGCCGCGGCGGTCGAGCGCAAGCAGCCCGGCTGGGCGATCGTCAATACGCGCTCGGCGGTCGACCCGGTCCTGACTTTCGCCACCGATCGGGGCTTGCGCGAACAGGTCTGGCGCGCCTTCGTCAACCGCGGCGACAATGGCGACGCGAACGACACCAACGCGACGATCGCCAAGATCGTCAAGCTGCGCGCCGACCGCGCGCATCTGCTCGGGTTTAAGACCCATGCGGACTGGCGGATGCAGGACACCATGGCGAAGACCCCCGCCGCCGCGATGGACCTGATGATGCGGGTCTGGCCCGCCGCCAAGGCGCGGGTGGCCGAGGAAGTCCGCGATATGCAGACGATCGCAGGCGCCGGCATCACGATCGAGCCATGGGACTACCGCTTCTATCAAGAGAAGGTGCGGAAAAGCCGCTACGATCTCGACCAGGCCGAGCTGAAACCGTATTTCGAGCTGAACAACATCATCCAGGGCTCGCTCTACGCCGCCAATCGGCTGTACGGTCTGGAGTTCAAGGAAATCACCGGCACGGTCCCGGTATTCGAACCCAACATGCGCGTCTGGCATGTGACGCGGAACGGCAAGGAGGTGGGGCTCTTCTACCGCGACGACTTCGCGCGCACCGGCAAGCGTTCGGGCGCATGGGCCAACACCTACCGCAACCAGCGTGGACTCGCGCCCGCGCAAATCGTTTTGTCGTCGAACAACAACAATTTTGCCAAGCCTGCGAAGGGCGAGCCAGTCCTCATCAGCCTCGACGACGCGAACACGCTGTTCCATGAATTCGGTCATGCGATCCACGCAATGCTGCAGGACGTCGAGTACCCGGGGCTCGCGGGCACCCCGCGCGACTTCGTCGAATACCCCAGCCAGGTGAACGAGCATTGGCTGCTCACCCGCGACGTGCTCGACAAATACGCGCGCCACTACCAAACCGGGGCGGCGATGCCGCAGGCGCTGCTCGACAAGATCAAGGCGTCGGAAACCTTCAACCAGGGCTTCGCGACCGCCGAATATCTGTCATCGGCGATCGTCGACATGAAACTCCACACGATTCCCGACGGCGTCGTCGATCCGGATGCGTTCGAACGGACGACGCTGGCGGAGATCGGCATGCCGCGCCAGTTGGTGATGCGTCACCGTATTCCGCAGTTCCAGCATCTGTTCGCGTCCGACAGCTATTCGGCGGGCTATTACAGCTATCTCTGGTCGGAGACGATGGACGCCGACACGTTCGCGGCGTTCGAGGAGGCGGGCAGTCCGTGGGACAAGCCGACCGCCGACCGCTTCGCGCGCGTGCTGCTGTCGACCGGCAACGAGACCGACCGCGCCGAGGCATACCGGCTTTTCCGCGGGCGTGACCCGGACGTGAACGCGCTGCTCCGCGGGCGCGGCTTCCCGACCGCGAAGTGAGGCAGCCCGGCCGCCTCCGCTCGATTCTCGGCGGGTCGGCGGGGAACTTGGTCGAATGGTACGACTGGTACGTCTATTCGGCGTTCACGTTGTACTTCGCGCCCGCCATCTTTCCCAAGGCGAGCGCGACCGCGCAATTGCTCAACGCCGCGGCGATTTTCGCGGTCGGCTTTCTTATGCGTCCGATCGGCGCGTGGGCGATGGGGGTCTATTCGGATCGCCACGGGCGAAAGGCGGGGCTGACGCTGTCGGTGACGCTGATGTGCGTCGGCTCGTTCCTGATCGCGGTGACCCCGAACTATGCCGCTGCGGGCTGGCTTGCGCCCGCGCTGCTGGTGCTCGCGCGGATGCTCCAGGGGCTCAGCGTCGGCGGCGAGTACGGCGCAAGCGCGGTCTATCTGTCGGAGATGGCGGGGCGAGATCGACGCGGATTCTACGCCAGCTTCCAATATGTCACGCTGATCGGCGGTCAGTTGATCGCGCTGGGCGTCCTGCTCCTGCTGCAATCGCTGCTCGACGCAACCGAGCTGGAGCAATGGGGTTGGCGCGTGCCCTTCGCGATCGGCGGCCTGCTCGCAATCGCGGTGTTCCGCATCCGCCGCGGACTGCTCGAGACCGAGAGCTTCCGCAACGCTGCGGCTTTGGGAATCCCGCGCACGTCGCGCTTCGCGCTGTTCCGAGATCACCCGCGCGCCGCGTGGACCGTGATGGCGCTCACCGCCGGCGGCACGCTCGCGTTCTACGCATACACCACGTACATGCAGAAGTTCCTGGTCAATACCGCAGGCATGGGCCGCGAGACTGCGACCCGGGTCATGGCCGCCGCGCTCTTGGGTTACGCGCTGGTCCAGCCGCTCGCGGGCGCGCTGTCCGACCGCGTCGGGCGCAAGCCATTGATGGCGGGGTTCGGCATCCTCGGCGTCCTCGGCACGGTGCCCCTCTTCCTCACGTTGGAGACGGTGCGGAGTCCCCTTGTCGCCTGGGCGCTCGTCACCGCCGCTCTGGTGGCGCTCAGCGGCTATACCGCGATCAGCGGCGTCGTGAAGGCGGAGATGTTTCCCGCCCACATCCGCACGCTGGGCGTGGCGCTGCCCTATGCGCTCGCCAACACGATCTTCGGGGGAACCGCCGAATATCTCGCCCTGTGGCTCAAGGACGCGCAGGCGGAGCGGGTGTTCTACTGGTACGTCACCGCGATGATCGCGGTATCGTTGGTCGTTTACCTCGGCATGCGCGACACCAAGACGGCGAGTCTCATCGCCGAGGATTGATGTGAATTCCTTGCGCCCACAAGGAGGAATGAAAATCAGCCCATTCGCTCGGCGACAACGGCGCCATAAGCCGGAAACGCCCAGTCCGTCGCGCCGTTGACCGTTTCGATCGTGCGCCAGCGGGCCGGCTGCGCGGGTGCCCACTCCACCGGCTGCGCCCCCAGGTTGAACGCGCACAGCAGCGTCTGGCCTCCGGCCGTCCGCTCGAACGCCAACAGCGCCGGACCTGCATGCAGCACCCGCCAATCCCCCACCGCCAGCGCCGGATGCGCCTTGCGCAAAGCGGTCATGCGCCGCGTCAGGTGGAGCATCGAACCTGCATCGCCCTCCTGCCGGTCGACCGCGAGCGCCGCATGATCGTGCCCCAACGGCAGCCACGGCCGTCCGGTCGAGAACCCGCAGTTCGGCGCGTCCGCCAACCACGGCACCGGCGTGCGAGCGCCGTCGCGCGACAGCGTCATCGGCCAGTTGGCGATCGCCTCGGGGTCTTGCAGGTCCTCGTACGCCACGTCGACCTGGGTCAATGCCAGCTCCTCGCCGTTGTAGAGGAACACGTTGCCGCGCAGGCACATCAGCAGCATCATCTTGCACGCCGCGAACGCGCGCTCATGCCCCGGGGTCGGCCACCGTGACAGCGCGCGAGGCGCGTCATGATTCTCGAACGCCCAGCTCGGCCAGCCGACGCCGGGCGCGTCGTCCCATCCCGAAACCGCGTGGTCGACCGTCTCGGGCGTCAGCGCCTCCGCATACAAGAAGTCGAAGCCGTAGGCGGTGTTCAGCCGGTGCTCGCCCGCGGTGAAGAGCTTCATTTCCCGCTCGGCGTCCTCCCCGCCGACCTCTGCCACGGTGAAGCGCGCGTCATAATGGTCGAGCAGCGCGCCTATCCGCTCCAGAAACGGCACAATGTCCGCATGGCCCTGATTGTACAGCCTGAGCTGGTAATCGAAGGGCCTTGTCCGTGGCCGGTCGCTTGGCGGCGCCGGCGGATTGTCGGTCAGCGCGGGATCGTGCATCATGAAGTTGATCGCATCGAGCCGGAACCCATCGACCCCGCGGTCGAGCCAGAAGCGCGCCGTCTCCAGCAGGGCGTCCTGCACCTCGGGATTATGGCCGTGGAGCTGCGGCTGTTCCTTCAGGAAATTGTGCATATAATATTGCTGGCGGCGCGCATCCCACGTCCACGCCGGGCCGCCGAACACCGATTGCCAGTTCGACGGCGGCGATCCGTCGGGCTTGGCGTCGGCCCATACATACCAGTCGGCTTTGGGGTTCGTGCGGCTCGACCGGCTTTCGGCGAACCACGCGTGCTCGTCCGACGTATGGCAATAGACCTGGTCGATGACGACCCGGAGCCCGAGCGCATGCGCGCGCGCGACGAGCGCGTCGAAGTCGGCGAGCGTTCCGAAGACGGGCGCGACGTCGCAGTAGTCGGCGACGTCATAGCCAAAATCCTTCATCGGCGAGGTGAAGAACGGAGACAACCAGATCGCGTCGACGCCGAGCGACGCGACATAGTCAAGGTGGCGCCTAATGCCCGGCAAATCGCCGATTCCGTCGCCGTTCGAATCGGCGAAGCTGCGCGGATAAATCTGGTAGATCACCGCGCCCTGCCACCACGGGCGTGGAGGTCGAGCGTCGGGCAGGCGCACAGACTCGTTCACTTGGGCATCTCCGCGGCGCACACCGCATAGCCGAAATTCCGGACCGGGGAAGGGGAGAGATGACGCGCCGGCGCAGGGCTGCGTCGTTCGACATCGCGCCGCCGGTGGTGAGGGGCTCGATCATGCGCGCGCTGTTTCCCATCCGGACGATGCCTTCGCTGCCAGGACGATGGTGCTCGCGGCGCTGCGATGCTGCGGGTATGGGAGTCGGTCAGCGCGGCAGCGTGATGGTCGCGAGCAGCCCGCCTCCTGCCCGGTTCGCCAGCGTCACCTCGCCCTTCGCCTCGCGCACGATCGCGCGCGCCAGCGCAAGACCCAGCCCGATGCCGCCAGTGCTGCGGTTGCGTGAGGTCTCCAGCCGCGTGAACGCCTGGAACACGTCGCCCAGCCGGTCCTCCGGGATGCCCGGGCCGGTGTCTGCCACGCAGATCGAGACGGTCCGCGCCTCCGCCACCAGGCTCACTTCCGCGCCGCCGCCGTATTTGATCGCATTCTCGATCAGATTGCGCACCGCGCGGCGGATCAGCGAGGGTCGGAGCCTCAGGGGCAGCCGCGGCGCCTCGACGAAGACCACGTCGGCGCCCAGATCGCGGAAATCCTCGACCACCGCATCGACCAGAGCGGCGACGTCGACCTCGGTCGGCGCTTCGCTCGGGCGTCCTAGCCGTGCCAGCGACAGGATGTCGTCAAGCGTACGGTTCATCTCCGCAATCGTGTCCGCCATTTTCGCGCGGTCGGTCTCGTCCTCAACCGACTCGATCCGCACCCGCAGCGCGGCGAGCGGCGTGCGCAGATCGTGGCCGATCGCGCCCAGCATGCGGTCCTTCTCGTCGAGCATCCCCGTCACCCGCAGCCGCAGCGCGTTGAATGCCGCAATTAGGCGCGCCACATCCTCGGGTCCCCGCATCGCCAGCGCAGCGCCGGTATCGCCGGGTCCGAAATCCTCCGCCGCGCGCGTCAGGTCGCGCAAGGGCCGCGCGATGCGCCGCACCGCCCAGAGGACGGGAAGCAGGACGATGGCGTAGAGGATCGCCGTCTGTGCGAGCAACGCCAGCAGCAGTCGCGGGCCCGGCTGGGGCCAGGGCGCAACGATCCTCAGCCACCCGCGGCCGGGCTGCTCGACCGCGATCAGCAGCGTGTCGCCCGACCTTTCGCCATGCTGGCGCAGGTATTGCGGCGCGTCTTCGTCAGAGGAGGGGCGCAGCCCGGTGTCGATCCGGCCGACCTTGAGCCCGAGCTCGCCGAGCTGCCGCCGCAACTCGGCCCCGACCTCGGGATGACGTTCGAAGACGAACGGCGGGATGGGATTGGCGGCGCCACGCCGGACCCGGCCGCGGTCGGCCTCGACCGGACGCTCGCCGCGGGCCTCGCGCTCCAAAGCGTCGGCGATGCGGGTCGCGACGGGACGGGTAGCTTGCGCCAGCCGGAACTCGTTTCGCTCCCGCAGCAGCAGCGCGAAGTTGATTGCCTGCGCCACGAACAGCGCACAGGCGATCAGCAACGTCAGCTGGCCGGCCAGACTGCGCGGCCAGACCCTCACAACCGCGTGACTTCGGCGGCCAGCGTATACCCGCCACCCCACACCGTCTTGATGATGTCCGGGCTCTTCGGATCGCCCTCGATCTTGCGGCGCAGGCGGCTGACCTGGTTGTCAATCGCGCGGTCGAACGCCGCCGCCTCGCGCCCTTGCGTGAGGTCGAGCAGCTGGTCACGAGTCAGCACCTGCCGCGGCCGGGTGACGAGTGCATGGAGAAGGTTGTATTCGCCGGTCGACAGCGGCACCGACACGCCCTCGCGATCCACCAGCGTCCGCTCGCCGGATTTGAGCACCCAACCCGCAAAGGCATAGGAACCGCTCTCGGGCGCATGCTGCCGCGTGCCGCCCGCCTGCGTTCGCCGCAGCACCACCTTGGCCCGCGTAGCTAGTTCGCGCGGGGAAAAGGGTTTGACGACGTAATCGTCGGCGCCCATTTCCAGCCCGACGATGCGGTCGGTCTCCTCTGCGCGCGCGGTCAGCAGGATGACGGGCACCTCGCTGGTCGCAGCGATATGGCGGCACAGACTGAGGCCGTCCTCGCCCGGCATCATGATGTCGAGGATCACCAAGTCGATCGCATAGGCCGCCAATCGGGTGCGCGCTGCCTCGGCATCGCCGACCTGGGTGACGCGAAATCCCTGCTTGCCGAGATACACCGCCAGTGGTTCGCGGATCGAACGCTCGTCGTCGACGAGCAGGATATGCGGCATATCTCCCATGTCGTCGGACTGGAACATGCGCCGCCGCCTTGCAAGAGATGGGACGAGGGCGGTCGCAACGGACCGCCCTCGCGTGTTACTGCTGCGGTACCGGCGGCGGCGCCAACCGCCGGTACCGCATGCCTGCGATCTCGGCTTGGTCGATGCGACCATCGTGGTTGGTATCGGCGCGGTCGAATGCCGCCATCGCGCGAGCGCGTGCGGCATCGCGGGTCATCGCGGGCGGCGAACCCCCGACGGGGCGGGCGCCCGACGGCAGCGGCGGCGCGTCGCCATCCGCATTGCGCCGGTCGCGCAGGGTCGCGCGCATCGCTTCGCGTGCTGCGCGCATCTCGTCATGGCTGACGACGCCGTCGCGATCGCCATCCATCCGGTCGAACCGCATGTCCGACTGGGCCATCGCTTCATCGCGGGTGACGACGCCGTCGCCATTGGTGTCCGCGCGCATCAGCATCGCGCCGCGCATCGATCCGCCGTGTGGCGCCGCAGGCAGGGTATCGGGCGTCTGCGCCATCGCAGGAGCGGTACTCGCCACCAAGGCCAGCGCCAGGATCGTCCGTCGCATCGGGGAATCTCCACGTGCGCCCGGGCCGATCCCGAACCGCACCTGCACCCTATCGCGTCGTGCGGTCGCAGGCGTGTGTCGGCGGCGCGCGAAACTGTCGCAAATTGTAAGATTTCAGGCGAAAAGCGCAACGCTCTGCATGCCCTCGGCGACCAACTCGCCGTCGGCGTTCCACATTCGCATGATCTGGCTCGAACACCCACCTTGCGCATAATTCGATCGCGCCGAGAGCAGCCACCAGCCGTCACGGGTGCGCGGTTCCGCGGACAGCAGGTTGACGATCCACGTCAGCGAGCTGATCGGCGCGGGTTGCTTGCCGAGCAGACGGAACGCCGCCGGGGGCAGCGCATCCGCGATCGCCATCAGCTCGACCATCGGATCGAGCTCGTGATACGCACGCAGCCGCGCCCAGCGCAGCCATTCCGCTTCGCCCAGCGCGCGGCCGCCCGGCGCCTCCTTGAGGTCAAGAAAGTTGAAATTGCCGGTGAAGAAATCGTCGGGACCGGTATAAAGTTCGGCATTCCCCGCAGGTGCTTCGGCTCCGGCGGGCGTACGCCGATCCAGTGCGATCTGCGATACCTGCCCTGCCATGAAGACGAAGGTCGCGCGATAGCCGAGCCCCGCGTCCGACACGATATCCGCCTGCACGAACGCCGCATTGCGCCCGCGCCGCAGCCGCGTCGCCGACACCGTCACTTCGCCCGACAGGGGCCCCACGAAGCTCACCTGCGCCGATCGCAACGGGGGCAGATCGAGTTCGGACGCCATTGCCGCGTGCAGCGCCAGTGCGCTCGACAGCCCGCCGTAAGCCGTCCGCCCTTGCAACCAGTCGGCCGGGATCGCCACGCGAAAGCCGTCCTCAGTCGCCACCGCGCCTGACAGAATATCCGAGATCGGCGTCATGCACCCGCTTTCAATGTATCGCGCAACTCGCGCTTGAGCACCTTGCCGATCGCGCTGCGCGGCAGTTCGCCCACCGCGTGGAGCGCGGCCAGCCGTTGGGTCTTGCCCAGCTTGGCGTTCGTCCACGCCAAGATTGCCGCGCTGTCGGCGTCGCCTTGCGCAACATAAAAGCCGACCGGCGTCTCGCCCCAAGTTTCGCTCGGCACGCCAACGACCGCGCAGTCCGCGACATCGGGATGCTGCGCCAGCACCGCCTCCAGGTCGGAGGGGTAGATGTTGAACCCGCCCGAGATGATAAGGTCCTTCTTGCGGTCCATCAGCACCAGGAACCCGTCCGCATCGAAGCGCGCCAGGTCGCCGTGCCGAATGTATCGGTTGCCTTGCGCATCGTACCACTCGGCCTCGCGTGTCGCCTCGGCACGCCCATGATAGGCGGTCATCATAGCGCCCGATCTGCCGACGACTTCGCCGGTCTCACCGGGGACGACCTCATGGCCATCGTCGTCGATCAGTCGGATCTCGTGCCCGGGCAGCGGCTGTCCGACGGTGTGGAGCTTGTCCGGGTGCGCGGTCGCATTCAGCGCGCAGCTCGCCCCGCCTTCGGTCATCCCGTAATATTCGACCAGCAACCCGGGCCAGCGCGCAACGACATCGGCCTTCAACGCTGCGGGGAAGGGCGCGCTGGTGCAGGTCTTGAAGCGGAACGACGACAGGTCGAACGCGTCGAAATCGGCGAGCGCCATGATCCGCTGGTATTGGACGGGCACCAGCATCGTATGCGTCGCGCGGTGCTGCTGCGCCAACTCGACGTAACGCCGCGCATCGAACTTCGCTATCAGCACCGCGGTGCCGCCCCAGCCGATCGTCGGCAGGAAGGTGACCAGCGTCGTGTTCGAATAGAGCGGCGTCGCGACCATCGTCACTGCGGTGTCGAACCCGGCGGCCGAATTGCGCGACAGATGCTGCCAGCGCATCGCGTGGCTCTGGACGATTCCTTTGGGTGTGCCGGTGGTCCCCGACGAATAGATGATGTTAAACCCGTCCTCGGGCGCGATGCTCGCCGGCTTGGGCTTGGTATCCGGCGCCCAGCCATCCAGCGCTTCGAGCGGCACGGCCCTCGCCGAAACACATTCGATCGCACCGGTGTTGGCGGCATCGACGAACACGATCGGCGCACCGCAATCCGCAATCATCGCCGCGATCGCCCCCGGCGTTGCCGACGGCGCGATCGGCGCCGCCACGCACCCCGCCCGCAGCGCGCCCAGGAACACGCACGCCTGCGCCACACTCGGATGCGCCAGAATGGCGACCGCTTGCCCCTGCACGACGCCGTCGCGCTGGAGCCCCGCCGCGATTCGGTCCATCATCCGGTCCAGCGTCGCATAATCGATCGCACCCCGATCGTCCGCAATCGCGATCTTTTCGGGTCGTTCGAGCGCATGGGCGGAGACAAGTTCGGGAAGCGTCCCGAATTCGGTCGCGAGCAGGTCTTGCGCGGCGAACATAGGCGCAAAGCTAGGCGAAGGCTCCCGCGAATGCCACAGGTGGCGTCCCAAAAACAAGGGGGAAGCCTGCGACGACGAGCATGGACGTGATAGTTGCGATCGGCTCGTCCATGGTGCGGCAGCGATCCGCCAGCGCGGTCGCAGCGTCGATCCCTTCATTGCCGCGCGGCTGGGCTTCACCGCATAGCATTGAGATCAGCCAGGTGCTCTGATCGGCCTAACGCTATATTCAACGTTTTGGGGCATGCCGCTCACGGTCGGCTGCAAGGAGTTCCGCATGATTACCGTTGTCGCGGACCAGCCGCGCAAGCTGGTCAAGGTTCATATGGAAGGTTTTCTGACCGCCGAGGACGTCGCCGACTTCTCCCGCCGCGAACAGGCTGCCGTCCAGGCGATGGGTTTGGCGTCGGGCGAGTTCCTGCTGCCGATCAATACGGACGGCAACGTCATCCAGACCCAGGAGGTGATGCAAGCCTTCGAGATGCTCATTCACCACCCCCCGCTCAAGGCCAAGCGCCTCGCGGTGGTGCGATCCGGCGTGCTGACGCGCATGCAATCGCGCCGCATGACCAAGCTGCGAGAGGACGCGGCGGTGTTCGAGCATCTGGAGGATGCCAAGGCCTGGTTGTTCGAGACTCAGGCCGCAGCCGCCTGAACCCCGGTTACTCCGCCGATCGCCCCAACGCACGATCGTCGAACATCCCAAATAGCAGGGTCGAGGCATACATCGCGATCGCGCGCTCGCGCGGCATCGTGCCCGCCCATTTACGCATGTCGAACGCCGCATTTTGAAGCGCCATCAGCGCCTGCGCGGCAACAAGCGCGTCGATGGGGCGGCAGGATCCTTCGGCGATTCCGTCCATCATCGTCCCCGCATATCGCCGCGCGATCCGGTTCGATCGGTCGACCATTGCCGCGCGCACGTTGACCGGCAATCCGCTCAACGCCGTTGTTCGCAGCAACGGCCCACGCTCGGCAAATTGCACGTCGAGCAAGGTCGCGACCGCACTCGACAGGCGGTGCCAATGCGTTCCGCCCGCTTCGTCCGCTTGGGCTTGCGCATCCGCGATCGTGTCGAAGCTGCGCCGGTAGCAGGCGATCACCAGATCGTCCTTGGCGTCGAGATGGTGGTAGAAGCTGCCCTTGGTGACGTTCAGCTCGGACGCGATCCGTTGCACGCTGGCGCCGCGATAGCCCAATTGATTGATCAGCCGCGTCGCTGCCAGCAGGAATGCCGCGCGCCCGGGCTCGGCCTCCGCATGCGCCAAATCGATCGTGGCGGGTGCCCATTCCGCCCCAGGAGCCGCGATGCCGTGCGCGAACACGTCCATCAGCCGCGCTTCGACACGTGCGAACTGTTCGGGCTCGTAGCGCGGCAGCCATGCGGTCAGCCAGAAGCTGTTTTCCAGCAGAACATGCGCGCGTGCACCGTGCAGGTCGGTCTCCGCACGCGAGCGGGCGGGGCCCCACAGCCCGCGTGTCGTGCGGAACACCTTTTGCCACCCCGCCATCAGCCGGGTACGGATCGGGTCCTCGGTCGCGCGCAGGTCCGACAGGACCGCAAACGCGCGCTCCTCGCCGCGTTCGATCGCCGCCAGCCGCTCCATATTCAGCGACAGGAACCGCGCTACCCGCGCGCGCGGATCGCTCTCCTGCATCGCCGCATCGAGCATTGCCATCAGCCGGTCGAGGGTGTTCTCGAACGCCGCCGCCGCAAGCTCTTCCTTGCGCTTGAAATAGTAGGTTACGCTGGTCGTGTTGAGCCCGACGCGACGCGCGACGTCGGCGAAGGTCATGCCCTTCGCGCTCTGCTCGTTGATCGCCTCGGCCGCGGCGGCCAGGATCGCGTCGCGCTTCTGGCGAAAGCGCTTCGTGCCCTGATCTACGTCGACGGCCGTCCCCTCCGGTAAGTTCATCGACCGAATGTATCAGCTTCGTTTCGAAGGAACAGTGTTTTCTTGGCGCGCTCGTTGTACGGCGTACGAGCGAATGGCAGGGGCTTTACCGAAAAAGCGGTACGGTCTAAGTCGCGGTCGACGCACAGACCAGGAGCCGAACGGTGGACTTCACGCTCAACGAACGCGAGACGCATCTCCGTGACCGGGTGATGGACTTCATAGACCGCGAAATCCGCCCGCGGCAGCATGAGTATGACACGCAGAGCCACGAAGGCGAGCGCTGGAAGGTGATTCCCGTGATCGAGGAGGTCAAGGGGCGCGCCAAGGCGGCCGGGCTCTGGAACTTCTTCATGCCCCCGCACTCGGGACAGACCCACGTCGACGATACGTTCGAGTTCGAGGGCACCCAGCTTACCAATCTCGAATATGCGCTGTGCGCCGAGGAGATGGGCAAGATCGGCTGGGCCAGCGAATGCTTCAATTGCTCCGCCCCCGATACCGGCAACATGGAGGTGTTCCACCGCTACGGCACCGCCGACCAGAAGGAACGCTGGCTCCGCCCGCTGATGAATGGCGAGATCCGCTCCGCCTTCCTGATGACAGAGCCGCAGGTTGCCTCGTCCGACGCGACCAACATCGAGACCTCGATGGTTCGCGACGGCGACGACTACGTGATCAACGGCACCAAATGGTGGTCGAGCGGGGTCGGCGATCCGCGCTGCAAGATCGCCATCGTCATGGGCAAGACATCGACCGAGGGCTCACGGCACCAGCAGCAGTCACAGATACTCGTGCCGCTCGACACACCCGGCGTCACCATCAAGCGGATGCTGTCGGTCTACGGCTATGACGACGCGCCGCATGGGCACGGCGAGGTGGTACTGAGGGACGTTCGCGTGCCGGTCGAGAACCTGCTGCTTGGCGAGGGCAGGGGGTTCGAAATCGCGCAGGGGCGTCTTGGACCCGGCCGTATCCACCATTGCATGCGCACCATCGGCACCGCGGAGGTCGCGATCGAGGCGATGGCGCGGCGGCTGCTCAGCCGGGTGGCGTTCGGCAAGACGATCGCCAGCCATTCGGTGTGGGAGGAGCGAATCGCACGCGCCAGGATCGACATCGAGATGACGCGGCTGCTGTGCTTGAAGGCGGCCGACATGATGGATCGTGCGGGCAACAAATCGGCGCAACTCGAGATCGCAATGATCAAGGTGCAGGCGCCGACCATGGCACTCAAGATCATCGACGACGCGGTGCAGGCGCATGGTGGCGCGGGCGTGTGCCAAGATTTCGGATTGGCTAAAGCCTGGTCGGGACAGCGCACGCTTCGGCTGGCGGACGGGCCGGACGAGGTCCACGCTCGCTCGATCGCGCGACACGAGTTCGGCAAATACGGCGACTGGAAGGCGCTCGTGGCGGCGCGGTAGGATGAAGGCTGCCGTCCTCCTCGAAGCCGGAACGCCCCTCAGCATCGAGGACGTGACCGTCTCCAAGCCGCAAGCCCACGAGGTCCTGATCCGCACCGCCGCGGTCGGGGTATGCCGTAGCGATCTCCACTTCGTCGACGGCGCCTACCCGCACGCCATGCCGACAATCCCGGGCCACGAGGCGGCAGGCATCGTCGAGCAGGTCGGCGATGAGGTGACGTCGGTCAAGGTCGGCGACCATGTCGTCACCTGCCTTTCCGCTTTTTGCGGCCATTGCGAGTTCTGCGTCACCGGCCGGATGTTCCTGTGCATCGACTCCAGCGTCCGCCGTTCGAAGAAAGCGCCGCCTCGGCTGATGCTCGGCGACCGGCCGATCGCGCAGATGCTCAACCTGTCGGCCTACGCCGAACAGATGCTGGTCCACGAACACGCCTGTGTCGCGATCGACCCGGAAATGCCGCTCGACCGTGCCTGTCTGCTTGGGTGCGCGGTAACGACGGGAGCCGGGGCGGTGTTCAACACCACCGATGTGACCCCGGGCGAAACGGTGTGCATCGTCGGTTGCGGCGGCATCGGCCTCGCCGCCGTCAACGCCGCCAGGATCGCGGGCGCGGGCAAGATCATCGCGCTCGATCCGGTCCCCGAAAAGCGCGCCCTCGCGGAGAAACTGGGGGCGACCCACACGATCGACGCCTTGTCCGACACTGCCGCCGACGAGGTCGTCGCGATCACGAAAGGCGGCGTCCACCACGCGATCGAGGCGGTCGGCCGCCCGCAATCCGCCGCCACCGCGGTCAAGGTCCTCCGCCGCGGCGGGGCGGCGACGATCCTCGGCATGATGCCGCTAGGCGAGAAGGTCGGCCTGTCGGCGCTGGACCTGCTCTCGGGCAAGCGGCTCCAGGGCGGCTTCATGGGCTCGAACCGCTTTCCCGTCGATCTGCCGCGCCTCGTCGACTTCTACCAGCGCGGCCTGCTCGACCTCGACACGATCATTGCCGAGCGCATGCCGCTGGAACGCATCAACCACGCCTTCGACGAACTCCGCAAAGGCGACGCCACCCGCAGTGTCGTGGTGTTCTCGTGAGCGAAGCATCCGCCAGTATGGAAGGCACGCTGCCCGTCGGCGACAAGGACCGGCTCGACCTTGGGGCGTTGTCCGCCTGGATGCAGGCCAATGTCGAAGGCTTCGCCGGACCGCTCACTTACGCCAAGTTCGCCGGCGGCCAGTCCAACCCCACCTACCGCCTCGACACGCCAACCCGCGCCTACGTGTTGCGCCGCAAACCGTTCGGCCCGATCCTCCCCAGCGCCCACGCGGTCGACCGCGAATACCGCGTCATCGCCGGTCTCCACCCCACCGGTTTCCCGGTCCCGCGTCCCTACGGTCTGTGCGAAGACTCCGAAATCCTCGGCGCGGCCTTCTATGTCATGGAGATGGTCGAAGGCCGGACGATCTGGGACGGCAGCATGCCCGGCGCGACGCCCCATCAACGCCGCGCGCATTACGAAGCCGTCGTCGACACGCTCGCCGCACTCCATTCGGTCGACTACGCCGGCGCAGGCCTGGAGAGCTACGGCAAGCCCGGCAATTACTTCGAACGCCAGGTCGCGCGCTGGACCAAACAGTACAAGGCCGCCGAGACGGAGACCATGCCCAGCGTCGAGCATCTGATCGAATGGTTGCCCCGCACCCTCCCCGAACAGACCCGCACCTCGATCGTCCACGGCGACTACCGCATCGACAACATGATCTTCGCCAAGGATGAGCCGAAGGTCACCGCCGTCCTCGACTGGGAACTGTCGACGCTGGGCGACCCGCTCGCCGACTTCTCGTACCTCCTGATGAGCTGGGTAACCGAGCCCGAAGGCCGCTCCGGCGTCCTGGGCCTGACCGGCTCCGAAACCGGTATCCCGACGATAGAGGAGGTCGTCGCCCGCTACTGCGCCGCCACGGGGCGCGACGGCCTCCCGGACCTTAACTGGTATTTCGCCTACAATCTCTTCCGCCTCACTGGCATCGTTCAGGGCATCAAGAAACGCGTCGAACTCGGCACCGCGTCGAGCGCGCAGGCGGAGAAGTCGGCTGCGGGAGTCTACCGCCTGGCCGACGCAGCCTGGGGCTTCGCGGTGAAGGCAGGCGCATGAAGCTCTTCGACCTGACCGGCAAGGTCGCCATTATCACCGGCTCGTCGCGCGGCATCGGTCGCGCGAGCGCCGAGGCGCTGGCCGAATACGGCGCCAAGGTCGTCATCTCCAGCCGCAAGCAGGACGCGTGCGACGCTGTCGCGGCCGAATTGAACGCGCGGTATGGCGAGGGAACCGCAATCGCCGTCGCGGCGAGCATCTCGGACAAGGCCGCGCTCCAGCACCTCGTCGATACGACCCGCGCCAGCTTCGGCGCCATCGATGTCCTCGTCTGCAACGCCGCGTCGAATCCCTATTACGGTCCGATGGAGGGGATCGCCGACGATCAGTTCCGCAAAATCCTCGACAACAACATCGTCTCCAATTTGTGGCTGATCGCGATGGTCGCGCCCGAGATGCGCGAGCGCCGCGAAGGCTCGATCGTCATCGTCTCCTCGATCGGGGGATTGCGCGGATCGCCGGTGATCGGCGCCTATTGCGTGTCGAAAGCCGCCGACATGCAACTCGCCCGCAACTTGGCGGTCGAATACGGCCCCCACAACGTCCGCGTGAACTGCATCGCCCCCGGATTGATCAAGACCGACTTCGCCCGCGCATTGTGGGAAGACCCCGACCGGATCAAGGCGGCGAATGCAAGCGTGCCGCTCCGCCGCATCGGCGAGCCGCACGAGATCGCGGGCGCGGTGGTGTACCTGGCGTCGTCCGCGAGCACCTTCATGACCGGGCAGACGATGGTCGTCGACGGCGGCGTGACGATCTGAACCGGAGGACGACCATGCGCTTTGCCAACAAATCCATGGTCGTCACCGGCGCCGGCTCGGGGATCGGCCGCGCCGCCGCGCTCCTGTTCGCGCGTGAAGGCGGACAGGTCGTCGCCGCCGACGTCACCGATGCGGCGGAGCAAACGGCCGCCGCGATTCAAGCCGCAGGCGGCGTAGCGCGCGCGGTTCGCATGGACGCGGGCATTGAGCAGGACGTGATCCGCACCGTCGCGCTTGCCTGCGAAGCCCACGGCGGCCTCGACATCATGTTCGCCAACGCGGGCATATCGGGCGGCATGGCCAACATCTTCGACACCGACGTCGCGCTCATCACCGAAGTGCTCCGCGTCAACCTGATCGGCCCGTTCCTGGCGGTCAAGCACGCCGCCCCGAAGATCGCCGAACGGGGCGGCGGTGCGATCGTGCTGACCGCCAGCGTCGCCGGCATCCGCTCGGGCGCGGGCTCGCCCGCTTACTCCGCGTCGAAGGCGGGCGTCATCAACCTCACGCAGGTCTCGGCACAACAACTGAGCGGCTCGGGCGTTCGCGTCAACGCGATCTGCCCCGGCCTTACCGAAACCGGCATGACCAAACCGACCTTCGACTATGCGCGCGAGGCAGGCAAGATCGACCGCATCGGCCGCCTCAACCCGCTTCGTCGCGGCGCGCAGCCCGCGGAACTGGCTGAAGTCGCCGCCTTCCTCGCCTCCGACGCCGCCAGCTACGTCAACGGCCAGGCGATCGCGGTGGATGGCGGGCTCTCGTCGAGCCATCCCGTGATAAAACAGGAATACGGCAGAACCGCGGTCTAGGCCGCCGCCTGCGTTTGCGCGAACCCGCTGAAATAGCCGCGCAAAGTCGAGTCGGCGATCGGCGCGACGAGGGCGGCGACATCGTCGGCGATCTTGCCTTCGCCGGTGAGCGGGGCGCCCGGCTGATACCCCATGCTCCACGCCGAGAAGGTGCGCTCGGTGATCGCCTGGTCGGCCAGTATAACCGCCGCAAAGTGCCGCGGGTCTGCGCGGATGCGCTCGTAGGTCGCGCGCACCGCATCGTCGGGCCCTTCCAGGGCCTGGAGAAACCGCCGACCGCCGACGACCAGCAGCCCGGTGACCCCGACCGCGGCATTGTTGGCGCGCGATACCCGTAGGATGCGATCGAGCTGCTCGGGCAGGATCGGGGTTCGGGAGGTACTGATGTAGAGAAGCCGGCGCATGCCCCGCGATTCCTTTCGCGATGTCGAACGCGAATGGATCTAGAGGCGCTCCGCGAACAATTTCTTAACGTCGCGGCGATCCAGATCAGGGCCCCAGATCAGCGCCCCAGATCAGCGCCGTAGCCGGATGAGCCCTTCCTGCGCCACGCTGGCGACCAGCCGTCCATCCCGCGCGTAGATCGTGCCGCGATTGAAACCGCGCGCATGCCCGCTCCACGGGCTGTCGGTCGCGTAGAGCAGCCAATCGTCGACGCGGAAGTCCTCATGGAACCAGATCGCGTGGTCGAGGCTGGCGGGCTGGAGGTTGCCGGACATCCAATTGACCCCGTGCGGCAGCGTACAGGTGCCGAGCAGCGTCATGTCCGATGCGTAAGCCAGGATCGCACGGTGCATCGCGCTGTCTTCACCGATCGGCGAGGTCAGCCGGAACCAGCTCGCCTGACGCGGTTCGGCCGGCTGCGGGTTCGCCCACGATCGTGGCTGGACCGGGCGGATCTCGATCGGGCGTGCGCGCAGCATGTGGCGGCGGAACTTTTCGGGGATGTCATTCACCGACGCGGCGCGCAGGTCGCGGTCCGACGCGAGCGCCTCCGGCGGCGGCACGTCGGGCATCGTGTCCTGATGCGCCAGGCCCTCCTCGGGCACCTGGAAGGAGGCCGCCAGATTGAGGATCGGGCTCCCTCGCTGCAGCGCGATCACGCGCCGGGTCGCGAAGCTGCGACCTTCGAAATCGCGCACGACGCGGTAGACGATCGGCAGGTCTTCATCACCCGCACGCATGAAATAGGCGTGGAGCGAATGCGCGGTCTTGGGCGGGTCGACCGAGCCTTGCGCCGCCTGCAATGCCTGCGCGATCACCTGTCCCCCGAACACCCGACCGACGCCACCGGGTTGACGCGCGCCTCGGTAGAGGTCGGTGTCGATCTCTTCGACGTCGAGCAGGTCGACCAGCGCCTGGGTCAGAGCCTCGGGCGGCGTCTCGGCAGGCGTGTTCAGGTCCATCAATACCCCGCCGCGACTGCCAGCCGGTCGGCGTGGAAGTTGGCGTCGCCGAACAGCTCGGCAAGCACGCGGGCGCGCTTCATGTAGAAGCCGATGTCGTATTCGTCGGTCATGCCGATGCCGCCATGCATCTGGACGCCTTCTTGGACCGACAGGGTGGTGGCGAGCGCGGTCATCGCCTTGGCGACCGACACTGCGGCGTCGGCCTTCTCCGATCCGGCATCGAGCAGCTGCTGCGCCTTGAGCACCGCGGCGCGCGCGACCTCCATTTCGCTGTAGAGGTGCGCGGCGCGGTGCTGGAGCGCCTGGAACGATCCGATCAGCTGGCCGAACTGCTTGCGCTCCTTGAGGTAACCGACGGTGCGGTCCATCGCGCCCCCGCCGACGCCCAGCATCTCCGCCGACGCGCCCGCGCAGCCTGCGCGCAGCAGGCGGTCGAGCCCCTCGCGCCCGCCGTCGACTTCGCCGATGACCGCGTCGGCGTCGAGCTCGATCTTCTCGAAGGTCGCGCTTATGGCGATGCTCGCATCCGCCAATCGTTCCGGCGTCGTAACGACTCCGGGAGTGTCGCGCGGCACCGCGAACAGCGTTACGCCGTCGTGGTCTTCGTCCCCCCCAGCGGTGCGCGCGGCGACGATCAGCAGGTCGGCGACATGGCCGTGGATCACGAAGCGTTTCTTGCCCGACAGCATGAAGCCGTTGCCCGAGCGTTCGGCCTTCATTGCAAGTCGCCCGCCGTGTTTGGCACGTTCGTCGATGGCGAGCGCCGCGACGGTGTCCCCCGCGACGATGCCTGGGAACCAGCGGTCGGCATGGGCGGTGCCCTTGAGCGCCGCGACCGCTGCGACCGAGGTGGTGAGGAACGGGGAGGGGGACAGGTTGCGGCCGATCTCCTCCAGCACGATCCCCGCCTCGACATGGCCGAGACCCAAACCGCCGTGGTCCTCGCCGATCATCAGGCCGGTAAAGCCCATTTCGGCGAACTGCTTCCACAGGTCACGCGAGAAGCCGGTCGGATCGTCGGCGTCGCGAAGTGCGCGCATGTGGCTGACGGGGGCGGCATCGGCGATGAAATCGCGGATCGTGTCCTGGAGGGCGGTCTGGTCGTCGTCTAGGTAGAGGGGCATGTGTATCTCCATAGCCCTCTCCCTTCGGGAGAGAGTTGGGTGAGGGTGACTACCGCGTCGCCCTCACCCTTCCGCCGCGTTCCGCGGCTCCTTCCCTCTCCCGGAGGGAGAGGGACGTCAGGGCTAAGCCCCCGGCAGCTCCAATATCCGCTTGGCGATAATGTTGAGCTGGATTTCGCTCGTCCCGCCCTCGATCGAGTTCGCCTTGCTGCGCAGCCACGAGCGCGCGGCACCACCGCCGCGCGATGCCTCGCTCTCCCATTCGAGGGCCTCCGACCCGCCCGCCGCCATGATGAGCTCGTTGCGGGTCTTGTTCAGCTCGGTGCCGTAATATTTCATCATGCTCGGTTGCGCCGGATGCGCGCGGCCGGCCTTGAGCTCGTCGATGAAGCGCTCGCTCATCGCCCCGAACGCCTTCGCGCGCACCTCGAACAAGGCGATCCCGGCGCGGAGCAGCGGGTCGGCGAGGCGGCCGTCGTGCCCGACCCCGACCGTCGCGAGCGCGCCCGCGACCAGCGGGTTCTCGCCCTGGCCGCCGAGCCCCATGCCCGAGATCATCTCGCGCTCGTGGCCGAGCAGATATTTGGCGACGTCCCAGCCCTTGTTCTCGTCGTGGACGCGGTTAGCCTTGGGCACCTTCACATTGTCGAAGAAGGTCTCGCAGAACGGCGAATTGCCGCTGATGAGCAGGATCGGTTTGGTCGAGACCCCCTCGCTCGCCATGTCGAACAGGACGAAGCTGATGCCGCCCTGCTTGCTCGTCTTGTCGGTGCGGACCAGGCAGAAAATCCAGTCGGCCTGGTCGGCGTAGCTGGTCCACACCTTCTGCCCGTTGACGATGTAATGATCGCCGCCGTCCTCCGCCGACGTTGCCAGCCCGGCGAGGTCGGAGCCGGCGTTGGGTTCCGAATAGCCTTGGCACCAGCGGATTTCGCCGCGCGCGATCTTGGTGAGATGGTCGAGCTTCTGTTCTTCGGTGCCGTATTTCAGCAGCGCGGGTCCGAGCATCGAGATGCCGAAGCTGTTCAGGGGATTGCGCGCGCGGATCGCGGCCATTTCCTCGCGCAGCACCTTAGTCTCGGCGGGGGAGAGGCCGCCGCCGCCATAGGCCTTGGGCCAGTCGGGCACGGTCCAGCCGCGTGCTGCCATGCGGTCGAGCCAGTCCTTCTGCGCTGGGGAAGACGGCTGGAAGTTGCGGCCGCCCCAGCAGACGTCCTTTTCGGATTTCGGGGGTTGGCGCATCTCGGGCGGGCAGTTTTCGGCAAGCCAGGCGCGGGTTTCGGTGCGGAAGGTTTCGAGGTCGGTCATGGTCTCATGCCTCTCCGTCAAGATTGTTTGCCTACATTCGTCACCCCGGCCTTGTGCCGGGGTCCAGCGTTCGGCCGGGCCATGTGCTTCATTGTCGAGGCCATGGCCCAGCCGCACCCTGGACCC
>NZ_CAXVWL010000017.1:0-46748 GCF_964263785.1 Sphingomonas sp. | reverse complement strand
TTCGTGAACTTCATGGGCGGCAAGGACGGGCTGGTCCACGTCTCCGAGATGCGCAACGAGCGCGTCGAGAAGGTGTCGGACGTCGTCTCCGAGGGCCAGGAAGTCCGCGTCAAGGTGCTGGAGATCGACCAGCGCGGCAAGGTCCGCCTGTCGATGCGCGTCGTCGACCAGGAGACCGGCGCCGAGCTGGAGGACACGCGCCCGCCGCGCGAGCCGCGCGAGGGTGGTGATCGTGGTCCGCGTGGCCCGCGTCGTGATGGTGGCGGCGACCGTGGCCCGCGTGGCGATCGGGACGGTGGGGGCCGTGGCGATCGTGGCCCGCGCCGTGACGGCGGCGGTGACCGGGGCCCGCGCCGTGATGGCGGCGGGGACCGTGGTCCGCGACCGGAGCGTGCTGCTCGCGACGGCGACGGGCCGGCCCCGGAGTTCGCGCCAGCGTTTCTGACCAACGATCGCGATTGATCGTTCAAGCGGTTGATTGATCGGCAAGAGGCCCGGAGCGTGAGTTCCGGGCTTTTTGCTCGTTTGGCGCAGGGGGGATCGGGTGTCCGACGATTACGCGCGCGGCAAGCGCGACGGGCTGCGGCTTGCGCTCGCGGTGCTCGCGGCGGAAGAAGCGAAATGGGCGGCGCTGCTCGGCGAAAGTTCGTCGTGGCGGACCAACGGCATCCGTCAGGTGCGCCACAAGACACTGCAGGTGGCGCAGACCCGGTTGCAGACCGTCCTCAACCGCCTGACGCCCAAGGACGAGGCGATGAGCGAGGAACTGGCAGCGGCGATCGCGGACGCTGGGCTGTAGCGCCCGGCAACCATCGTCTTAAACCACATCAGTTCGGGCGCGCCGTCGCGGAACGCGCGGGGCGGCAACCGGTTCGGCTTGGAACATCACCAGCAGGACCCCGGCATGACCCGCTCGCTACGCCTCCTCGCCACCGCCGCCGCGCTGGTCGCCACGCCTCTCGCCGCGCAGACGTTGTCGCAGGTCGCGCGCTTCGACCATCAGGTGACAGGCGTCGCGGTCGCCGCCGACGGACGTCGTTTCGTCAACTTTCCACGCTGGACGGAGGACGCGCCGATCTCGGTCGCGGAGGTGGAGCGCGACGGCTCGCTGCGCCCCTACCCCGACACGCGCTGGAACAGCTGGCGCAACGCGCGCGCCAGCGAGCTGCCGGTCAGCCAGTATTTTGTTTGCGTCCAATCGATCGTGCCCGACGGGCAAGGCAACCTGTGGGTGGTGGATGCCGGCGCACCAGGCAACGAGCGCATCCTGGAAGGCGCCCCCAAGCTGGTGCGCATCGACCTCGCCACCAATCAGGTGACCAAGGTGATCGCCATCCCCGGCGACGTGGCGTTGCAGGGCACGTATCTGAACGACATCCGCTTCTCGCCCGACGGGCGCACCGCCTACATCACCGACAGTGGCACGCGCGGCGCGATCATCGTCGTCGACCTCGTCACTGACCGCAGCTGGCGGACGCTGGACGGCAGCCCGACGACGCAGGTCGACAAGACGGTGACGGTGACGCTGGACGGCCGCCCGCTGCGCCGCCCCGACGGTCGCCAGCCGATGTTCGCGGCGGACGGCATCGCGATCTCGGGCGACGGCCGCACACTATACTGGCAGGCGCTGACGGGCAAAACGCTATACTCGATCGACACGGGCCTGTTGCGGCAGGAGGTGGGCGAACGTGATCGCCAACTGGCGGTGCACACGGTGGCGCGCACGCAGGTGACGGACGGCATCTGGATGAGCCGCGCCGGCGTGCTCTACCTCACCTCGCCGACCGATTACTCGATCAAGCGGCTGAATGGCGCGGTGGTCGAGACGGTACTGACCGACCGGCGGCTGCGCTGGCCCGATACGTTTGCCGAAGGGCCGGACGGGACGATCTATGTGACGGCGAGCCACATCCAGGACACGATGTGGTTCAAGCCGGGTGCGCCGGCGGCGGTGCGGACGGAGCTGTTCTCGTTCATGCCGGAGCGGTGAGGGTCCGCCTCCGGTATTGCCTACGATCAAGACGTTCGCTGCAACGCTTCACCCCTTCCAGCGACATCAGGCGAGGTGTCAGATCAATGGTCGCGCCGCGGCAGCGTCGTTGCGCGTGAGCAGCGTCGGCAGGCTGGAGTCCGGATAGCCCTTGCTCTCCAGCAGCAACTTGGCCTGCGCCAGCGACTTGGCCGGGGCAACTCCTTCGGCAAGCGAACGGTAGAAGCGGGCCGAGAACTCGCAGGCCGCCGTATCGCCGATGGCCGCGCCCATTGCGACCACCGCCGGCACCGCGCGCAGGAACCTGTCCGCTCCTGCAATCGTATCGCACGCCACGAGCACCAGCAGCGATGGCGTGGCACTGGTCGCGTCGATGACCCGCGCGATCATGTCGAAATCCAGCACCGTCCCGCCATCGTCGCCGGCACGTTCGTTGTCGAACAGCAAGGCCTGATCGCCGCCATGGCCAGTAGTTGAGCGAGGGGATGAGCGTCGCCAAGCCTTGCGCGTTCACTGTGTAGCTCGCGTCGAGCAGGTCGCCGTCGACGACCGCCAGCGACGCTGGGACGCGTTGCGCGTCCTCGGCGCGGCGGCGGGCAGTGACGGTGACGGCGGGGAGGTGTTCCGCTCCTGCGACGCCGGTGGGCCTACCAGATTGCGCCAGCACCGGTGCCGGCAGTGCCGCGAGGAGCATCCCCACGATCCAGTATCGTACCATCCCGCCTGCGCCCCAGTATGCAGGCCATCTACCTACCGCCAGGATTGATGGGGGATAGGACCAGTTCAGGCCTTTCCGGCGGACGCCGGGAGGACTGCTGCGTGAGCCAGCGTCCGTTAAGCCGCCGCTGCTATGCGCAGCGCATGACCACGTCCCGGCTCGATTCTGGCGATCGCATCGTGTCCGCGCTGGTGTCCGGCGGGCTGGTGGGATTGTTGCTGTTCGCGCTGTGGCTGGGGCTGGGTGTCGCGCGCGGTGGGACGGTGGCGGACGGGCTGAAGATGTTCGGCGTCGTCCCGCCCGCGCCACCGCCAATCGAGCGCGAGCCGCCCAAGCCGGTGCGCAACACGCGCCCCGCGGGCGAGGCGGCACCCCCGAACCTGCGCTCCAGGCCGACCGAGCTGGTCGCGCCCGAGCCCATCATCGTGCCGCCCCTCCCCCCGCCCCCGGTGGTCGCCGCCCCGGTCGCCGGGCCGGGGGCGGACGCAAGCGCGGGGGCGGCGGAGGTGCCCGGCCCCGGCACCGGTGCGGGCGGCGAGGGCAACGGCTTCGGCGCGGGCGGCGACGGTGACGGCGATGGTGCTGGCGACGTGCCGCCGCGGCGCATCGGCGGTCGCATCCGCGATTCGGACTATCCGCTGGAGGCGAGCCAGAGCGGAGTCAGCGGGACGGTGGGCGTGCGCTTCGTGGTCGATGTCGATGGCCGCGTGCCGTCCTGCTCGGTGACGCGGTCGAGCGGCAGCCGGCTGCTGGACGACACGACCTGCCGGCTGATCGTGCAGCGGTACCGCTTCAGGCCGGCGCGCGACGTGCGGGGGCGGCCGTTCCGGTCGGTGATCGTGCAGAACGAGAGCTGGGTGATCGAGGAGCCGGAAGAGGATTAAGGTGGTCGTGCTCTCACCTCATACCCCTCCCCGGCGGAAGCCGGGGCCCAGTCGGCCGCGCCGGGATCGAGCACCGCGCTACGTAGAATACCCGATTCTGGGCCCCGGCTTTCGCCGGGGAGGGGCTGGGGCCAGCGTTCGTGGCCGAGAAAGAGCGGCGAGAGACCAACAAAAAGGGAACACTCTTCTTGCAAAGAGTATCCCCCTTTCAAATTAGGTCCGGGAGGTTCTGTTGCTCGGCCCTCCCGGCAGCCGCCGTAACCCTTCTGTTGCCCGGTGGGTCCGACCGCGCTAGTTCGGTGTAACCTTAGGCCGTGAAGCCTTCAGTTACGCCGCAATCGCGAGTGCTTCGTTATCGTTGGCACTTATGGTTCAGGCCGTCACGGTGGTCCCATACCGAGCAATAGTCGTCGCTTTTCAACACACGTCGATCCTGGTTCGACCCCGTCAACACCCGCCTGAAAGGCAGGTGATGGTGGAGTCGCCGGGTACTGCCCCCGGGTCCGCTGCATCTATTGAACGCCTACGTTTATCGCCATAGCCGGGCGAACCCGGCACGACCGATATAGGCGATCCCGACGCATCTGAAAAGAGCGCCTTTCCCCCGCCATGTTTCGGGTCCATGGCCTGAGCATCATGTTGACCCAGCGTTCCCGATACGCCCTGCGTGCGATGCTGTTCCTGGCCGAGGCGCCTGCGGGCAGCCCGCCGATCCCGATGACCCGCATCGCCGCGGCCGCCAAGGTCCCGCGCAAGTTCCTCGAGCTGATCCTAGCGGACCTGCGCGAGGCGGGGTTCCTCCACAGCCACCGCGGCAAGATGGGCGGATACTGCCTGTCGCGCCCCACCCACCTCATCTCGCTGGGCGAGATCATCCGCGTGATCGAGGGACCCCTCGCGCTCGTGCCGTGCGTCAGCCGCACCGCCTACCGCGCATGCGTCGACTGCCACGACGAGGCGACTTGCGCGATCCGCCACGCGATGATGCGGGTCCGCGACGAGACCGCGCGGATTCTCGACGGGACGAGCTTGGCGGACGCGGCGGTCGAGGAGCTGGCGGCGGCCTGATTACCTGCCCGGAACGGGAAGGTAATCAGGCCCGCGCTTTCAGCTCGTCCCGTATCTCGCGTAGCAACGCGATCTCCACCGGCTCGGGCTCGGGCGCCACCGGGGTGGCGTCGTCCCGCCGCAACCGCGCCGCCTCGCGCTCCAGCATCGCGGCGGCCCGATTCACGGTGCGGATCAGCAGGAAGATGATGAAAGCGACGATCAGGAAATTGACCAGCTGGGTCGCGAACGCGCCGTACCCGAGCAGCGGCACCCCCGCCTTCTTGAGCGCCGCATAATCGCTGAGCGACCCCGCATAGTTCGCGGGCACCGGCCCCATCCGCCAGAAATAGCTGGAGAAATCGAGGCCGCCGAAGATGCGGCCGATCACCGGCATCAGCACGTCGTCGGTCAGCGAGGTGACGATCCTGCCGAACGCCGCGCCGATAATGACGGCAACCGCCAGATCGAGCACGTTGCCGCGCATGATGAACGCACGGAATTCCTTCAGCATCGCCACACCCCTGTTTGCCGCTTGCCAGCGTAACCGCCGATTTGCTCTTCGCCAAGCGCCCAGACTGTCCTATACGACTAGGACAGGTACCAGGAGTTTGCCCGCATGCACCGTTCGCTCTTCGCTCTCGTCCCCGCCGTCATTCTCGCCGGGTGCGGGATCAACAGCGTACCGACCGCCGAGGAGAACGCCAAGGCGCGCTGGGCCGACGTCCAGAACCAGTATCAGCGCCGTGCCGACCTGATCCCCAATCTCGTCGCCACGGTGAAGGCCGCGGGCGCGCAGGAAAAGAGCATCCTGGTCGAGGTGACGCAGGCGCGCGCCGGCGCGAACCAGGTGAAGCTCACCGCCGACCAGCTGAGCGATCCCAATGCGGTCGCCAATTACCAGCGCGCGCAGGGCGCGGTGACGATGTCGCTCCAGCGCTTGCAGGAGGCGTATCCCGAGCTGAAGAGCCAGGGCAATTACACCACGCTGCTCAGCCAGCTCGAAGGCACCGAGAACCGCATCACCATCGCGCGCAACGACTATAACGGCGCGGTGCAGGCGTATAACACCCGCATCCGCACCTTCCCCGACGCGGTCGGCGCCAAGATCTTCTACGGTGCCAAGCCGATGGTGCCGTTCCAGGCGACCACGCCAGGCGCGGAAACCGCGCCGACGGTGAACTTCGGCAATTGACGATCCCGTTCCTCCTGCGCTGGCTGTCGCCGCTCCTCCTGCTGTGTGCAGGCGGCATGGCGCAGGCGCAGACATTCCCAAAGTTCACCGGCTTCGTCGTCGATGCGGCCGACGTGCTGCCCGCCGATGTGGAAACCGATCTCACCGCCAAGCTCGACGCACTCCAAAAGGACACCAAGCACCAGCTGGTCGTCGCGACGATCCCCGATCTGCAGGGCTATGACATCGCGGAATACGGCAACAAGCTGATCCGCGCGTGGGGCGTCGGGCTGAAGGACGTCAATAATGGCGCGATCCTTCTCATCGCGCCCAAGGACCGCAAGGTGCGGATCGAGGTCGGCTACGGGCTCGAGCCGATCGTCACCGATGCGCTGTCCAGCCAGATCATCAACACGCAGATGCTGCCCCGGCTGAAGCAGAACGATTTCGGCGGCGCGGCGACCGCGGGCGCCGATACGCTCGTCACCCAGCTGCGCGCCGCACCCGACGAGGCCAAGGCGCGCACCGACGCCGCGGTCGTCGAGTTCGACCGCACGCACGAGACGCGGGCGTCGTCGGGAGGTGGCCTGCCGGTCGGGCTGATCTTCTGGGGCATCGTGCTGGCCGCGGTGATGCTGCCGATGCTCCTGCGCGGGCGGCGCGGCGGGCGCGCTTATGGCGGCGGCGGCGGCGGCACGCTGCCGATCGTGCTGTGGTCGATCGCCAACGAAATAAGCCGCGGCGGCGGAGGTAGCAGCTGGGGCGGCGGTGGCGATTCCGGCGGTGGCGGCGGCTGGGGTGGCGGCGGTTTCTCCGGCGGCGGCGGCGGGTCCGGCGGCGGCGGCGGCGCGTCGGGGAGTTGGTGATGCACCTGAGCCCCGCTGACCGTGCCCGCGTCAGCGCCGCGGTGACCGATGCCGAGCGGCACAGATGGCGAGATCGTCACCGTCGTCGCGGCGCAATCGGACGCCTATCACGACGTCGCGCTGCACTGGACGGTGCTCGGCATGCTGCTGGCACTTGCGGTGCTGGCGACCTGGCCCGGGCTGGTCGAGGCGATGCACGCGCTCGTCGCGGACCCGTGGAGTGAAGCGCCGACGATCCGTGCCGCGCTCACCGCGGCGCTGATCGTCGCTGCGATTGCCTTTCTCGTGTTTCGCCTGCTCTTCGCCTGGACGCCGTTGCGCTTCGCGCTGACCCCGCACGCGACCAAGGTGCGCCGCGTCCGCCGCCGCGCGACCGCGCTGTTCCGCACCGCCGCCGAAAAGCGCACGCGCGCGCGGACCGGCGTGCTGCTCTATCTCAGCCTCGCCGAACGCCGCGCCGAGATCATCGCCGACGCGACGATCCACGACAAGGTCGCCGCTGAGGTGTGGGGCGATGCGATGGCGGCGCTGATCGTCGCGGTGCGCGATGGCCGTCCGGGCGACGGCATGGCCGCTGCGGTGGCACAAATCGGCGCGATCCTGGCCGAGCATGTCCCGCGCAGCGATGGCGACGTCAACGAGCTCCCCGACCGGCTGATCGTACTGTGACCGCAGTGGCGTGGCAGGGCCGCTGGCTCGAGGTCCGCAAGGCGGGAACCTGGGAATATGCCGAACGCATCGGCAACATCGGCGCCGCGGTGATCGTCGCGATCGACGCGGACCACGTCATCCTCGTCGAGCAGCACCGCATTCCCGTCGGTGGGCGCTGCCTCGAACTCCCTGCCGGACTCGTCGGCGACGACACGGCGGGCGAGAGCATCGAGGCCGCCGCCAACCGCGAGCTCGAAGAGGAAACCGGCTACCGCGCCGCGCAGATCGAACGGCTCGGCACCTTCCAATCCTCCCCCGGCATGACCAGCGAGCATTTCGAGCTGGTCCGCGCAACCGGGCTGACCAAGGTCGGCGACGGCGGCGGCGAGGGCGACGAGGACATCGCCATCCACCGCGTACCGCTCGCGACCCTCCCCACGTTCGTCGCCGAACGCCGCGCCGCGGGCGTCGCGGTCGATGCCAAGATGCTGCTCCTCCTCGCAGGCTCGCTACTGGGCGGTTCGTAACGATTGACACCGCTTCGCGTCACGCCCATCTGGTATCAACCGATACTGTATAAGGACGGCTGCGATGGAGCATATGGATGTCGACCCGATGGGGCTCGACGGGTTCGAATTCGCGGAGTTCACCTCGCCCGACCCGGACAGGATGGCCGCGCAGTTCGAGCAATTCGGCTTCGTCGCCGCCGCGCAGCACCCGACCAGGGCCGTGACCCGTTACAAGCAGGGCCGCATCAACCTGCTCCTGAACCGTGAGACGAGCGGCCAAGCCGCGGACTTCGCGGCGGCGCACGGTCCCTCGGCCAACGGCATGGCATTCCGCGTCCACGATGCGAAGGCGACCTTCGGTGCGGCCCTCTCGCGCGGCGCCAAGGCGGCGGACGCATCGGTCAGCGCGCTGCCGGACGCGTACGTTCTCGAAGGGATCGGCGGCTCGCTCCTCTACCTCGTCGACCGCCACGGTGAGGGCGGCTCGCTTTACGACGACTGGACCGCCGTCCCCGGCGCGGCGGAAGCGGAGGCAGCCAACAACGTCGGCCTCGACCTGCTCGACCACCTCACCCACAACGTCAAGCGCGGGCAGATGCGCACCTGGTCCAAATTCTACGGCGACATCTTCGGCTTCGAGGAGCAGAAGTATTTCGACATCAAGGGCAAGGCGACCGGCCTGTTCAGCCAGGCGATGATCGCCCCCGACAAGGCGATCCGCATTCCCCTGAACGAAAGCCAGGACGAGCACAGCCAGATCGAGGAATTCATCCGCGATTACAACGGCGAAGGCATCCAGCACCTCGCGCTGACCACCCCCGACATCTACGCCACCGTCGAGAAGCTGCGCGCTCGCGGCGTGAAGCTGCAGGACACGATCGAGACCTATTACGAACTCGTCGACAAGCGCGTCCCCAACCACGGCGAAGACCTCGCCCGCCTACGCGCCAACCGCATCCTGATCGACGGCGACGTCGCCGACGAAGGCCTGCTGCTGCAGATCTTCACCGAGCCGATGTTCGGGCCGATCTTTTTCGAGATCATCCAGCGCAAGGGCAACGAGGGGTTCGGCAACGGCAATTTCCAGGCGCTGTACGAGTCGATAGAGTTGGACCAGATCCGCCGCGGTGTGATCACGGTCGACGCGTAAGAAGTCCCTCTCCGTCCGGGAGAGGGAGGGAGGCGCGAAGCGCGGGAAGGGTGAGGGCGACGACCTACGTTGGGCCTCACCCTCACCCCGCGCTCGCTTCGCGAGCTTGCCCCTCTCCCCGCGGGAGAGGGCGAAGAAGGAACGGCCATGCCCCACTACATCCCCGGCTTCGGCAACCACATCTCCACCGAAGCCGTCCCCGGCGCACTCCCGATCGCGCGCAACTCCCCCCAGCGCACACCCTTCGGCCTCTACGCCGAGCAGCTCTCCGGCACCGCCTTCACCGCGCCCCGCCACGAGAACCGCCGCTCGTGGCTCTACCGCATGCGCCCCACCGCCGAACACCCGCCGTTCGAGCGATACGAGGGCGCGAAGCGGTTCGCCCCCGGCACGATCGACCGCCCCCTCGCCCCCAACCGCCTCCGCTGGGACCCGATCCAGGCATCGCCCGCGGGCACCGACCTGATCGACGGCATGACCACCATGCTCGCCAACCGCGATCCCGCCGACCTCGAAGGCGTCGCGCTCCACCTCTACGCCGCCGACCGCGACATGACCGAGCGCGTGTTCTTCGACGCGGACGGCGAGCTCCTGTTCGTGCCGCAGGACGGTCGCCTGGAGCTCCTGACCGAACTAGGCCGCATCGAGGTCGCGCCGGGCCAGATCGCGCTGATCCCCCGCGGCATCCGCTTTCGCGCGCTGCTGCCCGACGGCCACGCGCGCGGCTACGTCTGCGAGAACCACGGCGCGCTGTTCCGCCTCCCCGATCTCGGGCCCATCGGCGCCAACGGCCTCGCCAACCCCCGCGATTTCGAGACCCCGGTCGCCTGGTTCGAGGACCGCGACGAGCCGTGCGAGGTCATCCAGAAGTTCATGGGCTCGCTCTGGACCACCACCCTCGACCACTCGCCGCTCGACGTCGTCGCCTGGCACGGCAATCTCGCGCCGTGGCGCTACGACCTCGCCCGTTTCAACACGGTCGGCAGCATCAGCTTCGACCACCCCGATCCGTCGATCTTCACCGTCCTGACCAGCCCCAGCGACGTCCCCGGCCGCGCCAACGCCGATTTCGTCGTCTTCCCGCCCCGGTGGATGGTCGCCGAGGACACCTTCCGCCCGCCCTGGTTCCACCGCAACGTCATGTCCGAAGCGATGGGCCTGATCGCCGGCGCGTACGACGCCAAGGCCGAAGGGTTCCAACCCGGCGGCCTGTCGCTCCACAACCTGATGGCGGGTCACGGCCCCGATCTCGCCAGCTGGCAGGGCGCGTCGGACGCCGACCTGAAACCCCACAAGATCGACGGCACGATGGCGTTCATGCTGGAGAGCTGCTGGCCGTACAAACCGACCCGGTTCGCGCTCGACCGTTCGCAGCTCGATTATGACACCGTCTGGTCCGACTTCCCCAAGGCCAAGCTCCCGCAGTGAGCGACGCGCGCGTGTTCGCGACTCCGGCGGGGGTGAAGCTCGGCCCGCTCGACCGGATCGCCGACGGCGGCGCCCGCAACTACGTCCTGCAACTCCGCGCCGGACGCTTCCACGGCTTCGTCGTCCGCCGCGGGGGCGCGGTGCACGGCTACGTCGACCGCTGCCCTCACATGGGCGTCCCGCTCGCGCAGACGCTCGACGATTACCTGACCCCCGACGGGACGCTGATCGCGTGCAGCTGGCATTCCGCGCTGTTCGAGATCGACACGGGGCTTTGCGTCGGCGGGCCCTGCGTCGGCGCGCGGCTGACGCCGTGGCCGGTAACGGTGCACGAGGACGGAATCGTTACCGCAGCCCAGCCCGGACCGCAGGCATGATCCGCGAGACGATCACCGCCACCCCGCGCGCGTTCGGGTGCAGCCCGTCGCGCTGGATCAATCCCCGGTTTCCCGCCACCCCGTCCAGAAAGAACGGGTATAACGGCACACGGTATTTCCGCGCCAACGCCGGATACATCCCCTCGAAGTCCCGCGCGTAATCCGCCCCCAGGTTCGGCGCCGCCCGCATCCCCGTCAGCAGCACCGGTATGTTTCGCCGCCGCAGTTCCGCCAGCAGCCGGTCCAGGTTCGCCCGCGCCTGCGCCGGCGGCAATCCGCGCAGCATGTCGTTGGCGCCAAGCTCTACGATCACCAGGTCGGGCGCGCGCGCCAGCCCGCGCAACCCCCACAGCAGCCGCGCCCGCCCCTGCGCCACGGTATCCCCGGCGACCCCGCCGTTGCGCACCTCCGCCGCCACGCCGCTCCGGCGCAAGGCCGCCTGCAATTGCGCGGTGAACCCCTGGTCCGGCGGCAAGCCATACCCAGCCGCCAGACTGTCCCCGAACGCCCACACCAGTTTCGGTGCCGGCGCGGCCCCGATCAGGCCCAGCCACATCAGCAGGTGGACAAGCACGCCGCCCGCCCCATATCGCATCGCACGTGTCCTCATCCCCCACCCATAATCCCGTGATCGCCGCGCGCAACGTGCGGCTCGCGCTCGGCCGCGCGCCGAACCGCGTCGACATCCTCCACGGCATCGACCTCGACGTGTCGCCAGGCGAAAGCGTCGCGCTGCTCGGCCCCTCGGGCTCGGGCAAGTCGTCGCTGATGGCAGTCCTATCGGGCCTCGAACGCCCGAGCGCAGGGTCGGTCCATGTCACCGGCCTCGACTTCGCGCGGCTCGACGAGGATTCGCTCGCCACAGCGCGGCGCTCCCGGATCGGCATCGTCCTGCAAGCCTTCCACCTGCTGCCGACGATGACCGCGCTCGAAAACGTCGCGGTCCCGCTCGAACTCGCCGGAGAGCGCGACGCCTTCGACCGCGCCCGCGCCGAACTCGACTCGGTCGGCCTGTCGCGTCGCACCGCGCACTATCCTGCCCAACTCTCGGGCGGCGAGCAGCAGCGCGTCGCCATCGCCCGCGCGCTCGCGCCCCGCCCCGCGCTGCTCTTCGCCGACGAACCCACCGGCAACCTCGACGCTGCGACCGGCACCGCGATCATGGACCTGATCTTCGCACGTCACCAGGATGCGGGCACGACGCTGTTCGTCATCACCCACGACACCTCGCTAGCCGCCCGCTGCGAGCGCGTCGTCACGCTGGCAGACGGCCGCATCGCCAGCGACCGGCGCGCATGACCCTCGCCTGGCGGCTGGCGCTCCGCGACCTGCGCCGCGGTGGCCGCGGGCTGCTGCTGCTGGCGCTGTGCCTGTTCCTCGGCACCGCCGCGCTCGCCGGGATCGGCAGCCTCTCCGCGAGCATGATCGCAGCCCTCGACGCGCAGGGCCGCCAGATGCTCGGCGGCGACCTCGAGATGCGCGTCTCGCAGCGCCGCGCCACTGTCGAGGAGCTTGCCGCCTTCGCCGCCGCGGGCCGCGTCTCCGAAAGCGTCACGACGCGCGCGATGGCCGAACCGGCGAGCGGCACGCCCACTTTGATCGACCTCAAAGGTGTCGACCCAAGCTGGCCCTTGGTCGGCCGCCTGACGATGACCAGCGGCAAACGGCCTGGCGGTGCGCAGGTCGCCATCGCCCCGGCGCTGGCGGATCGGCTGAACCTCCGCGCCGGTGACCCCCTCCAGATCGGCACCGCGAAGCTCACCGTATCGGGCGTCATCGCCGACGAGCCCGACGCGCTCGGCGAAGGCTTCTCGCTCGGCCCGCGTGCGATCGTCGATTTGCGCGGCCTCGACGCGACCGGCATCGTCCAGCCCGGCAGCCTGTACGAATCGCGCTACCGAATCGCGCTTCGCGCCGGAACCGATGCCGCCGCGACCGGCGAACGCCTCCAACGCCGCTTCCCCAGTCAGGGCTGGTCCGCGCGCACCGCAGACCGCGCTGCGGGGGGCCTGCGCCGCGGCATCGCCCAGCTCGGCCAGTTCCTCCTGCTTGTCGGTCTCGCCGCGCTCGCCATCGCCGGGGTAGGCGTCGGCAGCGGCGTCGCCGGGTATCTGTCGGGCAAGACCCGGATCATCGCAACGCTGAAAGTGCTCGGTGCGCGCTCGACGACGATCGCGGCGATGTTCCTGCTGCAACTCGGCCTCGTCGCGACGGCCGGCATCGCCGCAGGCCTGGCGCTCGGCGCCGCGGTGCCGTGGCTCGTCGCGGGCATCGCGGGCGACGCCCTCCCGGTGGTTCCGCGTCTCGCCCTCTACCTCGCCCCGCTCGCCACCGCCGCCACTCTCGGGCTGCTCGTCGCCCTTCTGTTCGCACTCCCCGCGCTTGCCCGCGCCCGCGCCATTCCTGCCGCCACGCTCCTGCGAGACGCGCTTGCGGAGCGCCGCATTCCCACCTGGCGCGTAGCCGCCGCGATGGTGCTTCTCCTGGCAGCCCTTGTCGCGCTCGCGGTCCTGACCGCCGCGGATCGCCCCTTGGCGCTCGGCTTCGTCGGCGCGGTCGGGGTGCTCGTCGTGGCGCTCTGGCTGATCGGCCTCGCCATCCGCAAAGGCCTCGCCGCGCTCCCTCGGCCCCGCCGCCCGCTGCTCCGCCTCGCGCTCGCCAACCTCCACCGCCCCGGCGCGCAGACCGATCGCCTCGTCGTCGCGCTCGGCCTCGGCTTCTCGCTCTTCGTCGCGCTCGCCGCGATCGACACGAGTCTGGGCGCGGCGATGACCGGTACCGCCCCCGCCAAAGCCCCGCGCTTCTTCGCCATCGACTTGCAGCCCGAGGACGCCACCGCCTTCCGCGCCGCCGTCGCCAGCGTGGCCCCCGCCGCCCGTATCGAGGCGACCCCGTCGCTTCGCGGTTCGATCGTCGCGCTGAAGGGTCAGCGGGTCGCGGACATGAAGACCATTCCCGAAGGCGCGTGGGTGCTCCGCGGCGACCGCACGATCACCTGGTCCGCGACCGTCCCCCTACGCAACGCAGTGGTCGCGGGCCGCTGGTGGCCCACGGATTACCACGGCCCCCCGCTCGTCTCGATCGAGGACCGCGCCGCGCAGGCGCTGAACCTGCACGTCGGCGACGAGATCACCGTGGCGGTCCTCGGCGTCGACGTGCGCGCCCGTATCGCCGCGTTGCGCAAGATCGACTGGGGCGGGCTCGGCCTCAACTTTGCAATCGTCTTTTCCCCGGGCTTGATCGAGGAGGCGCCGCACGCGCTCCTCGCCGGGGTCTACACGCCGTCCGCCAGCGACGGTGCGGTCGCGCGCGCGGTCGCCACTGCCCTGCCGTCGGTGACGATGATCCGCGTCGGCGACGTCATCGGCCAGATCGGCGCGTTGCTCGGCAAGGTCGCGCTCGCGGTCCGCGTCGCCGCCGCGGTTACGGTCGCCGCCGGCATCGCGGTCCTGGTCGGCGCAGTCGCCGCGTCCGCCCGAGAACGCCGTGCCGATGCGGTGATCCTGAAGCTCGTCGGCGCCCGCCGCGCGCAGGTGCTCGGCGTCCAGGCCATCGAATATGCGCTCCTCGCCGCGATCCTGACCGGCGTCGCACTCGCGGTCGGCGCGGGCGCGGCCTGGTACGTCGTCACCCAGGTGTTCGACCTGCCCTGGGCTCCCGACTGGCCGACCATCGCCGCCACGCTTGCCGCCTCGGTCGCGGTCACCGTCGCGGTCGGCGTCCTGGGCAATCTCGGTACCTTGCGCGTCCGCCCCGCGGAGGCGCTGCGCGCCGGGTAAAGCCCCCCCCCTCAGCACGCAGGCCGCAAAGCGGTTGGTGGAGGAAAAGCAAAAACCCGCGCGGGTAGCGCGCACCCGCTAGCGCGGCTGTCCTCGTGCTCCGTGAGGCCAACGCCGGACAATGCCCGGCAACGCCGCTTGCCATGTTGGACTTCATCGCCCACCCAGCGCGTTCCCGCTCTTTCTCATCGCTGGCATGCCGGTACACCGCGCCTCTCGAGTCGGGCGAAGCCCTCGATTCGAAGCACCGCCATTTCGCCGCGAGTCACGTTACCTTCGTTACCTTCGTTACCCCGACACACCCGTCAGCAAAGTCATTCGTGCGACTCTCTTGCGACCTTCCGCGCCGCTATCCCTCCTTCGTCGGCGGCGCCGCGCCCACCTCCTGATCGAGCGATGGCGGCGTCACGTGCCGCAATGTCTGCACCTGCGCCTCCGGATCGATCCGCCGCGACCGCGTAAACGGCGGCAACGTCACCGGCGCCCGCGTCTCGATCGCGCGCAGCACGCCCTCGATCACGCGAAGGTCGGCCAACCCCTCCTGCGCGTCGGGTTCGGGATCGCGCCCTTCCAGGATGCAGCCGGAGAAATACTTCATCTCGCCCCCGAACTGGTCGGTCGCCTTGAAGCTCCCGCTGGTCTTGTCCTTGCCGACCGTCCGCTCCTGCGTCAGCGGATCACCGAAGCCGAATCCCGGGTTCATCGCGATGCTCCCCTCGGTCCCGACGATCACATAGCTGTCGACCGAATTGGCCGCATAGGACAATGTGAACTGCGCCAGCCGGTCGCCCGGAAAGCGCAAGGTGACCGCGACCGTATCGTCCATCCCCAATCCACCGAGCCGCGTCGCCACCGCCGAGACGACCTCCTCCGGCTCGTCCCCGAACAGATACCGGCTGGCGTTGATCGGGTACGGCCCCATGTCGAACAGCGGCCCCGCCAGCACGCCGTTGCCCGCACGGTGGTTCGCCGGATCGACCTTCTGGGTGAAGCATGCCGAGAAGCAGACGAGGTCGCCGATCTCCCCCGCCCTGATGCGGCGAATCGCGTCGATCGTCGCCGGCTCGAAATGCAGCCGGTACGCGACCATCAGTCTGGCCGTGGACGCCCGCTGCGCCGCCAGGATCGCCTCGGCGTGTTCGGACGAGACCTCCAGCGGCTTCTCGCAGAGTACATGGATGCCCGCCTTCAGCGCAGGGATCGCGAATTCGGCATGCCGCCAGTTGGGCGTCGCCAGATAGACCGCGTCGATCGTCCCCGACGCCAGCAGCGCGTCATATTCGTCATAGGTGTGGACCGCGTCGATACCGTAACGCTTGGCCACCTCCTGCGCCTTGAACCGGTCGCCCGATACCAGCGCCGCCAGCTTGGAATTGCCGGTGTGCGCGATCCCCGGCATCATCGCCCGCTGCGCGATGTCACCCAGCCCCACCACCGCGTAGCGGACCTTCTTCCCGAACCCGAGCGCGGATGCGATGCTCATGCGACGTTCTCCTGAGGCGATGTGCCCCTGAACGCCCGAGCTATCGATCCTTTCCGTCCCCGCTCTTCGGCGTCAGCGCTCCCAGCGCATCGACAGCTCCAGCCGGTTCGGGAACGCCCAGGCCATGACGCCCCTGCGATAGCGCGCCCGGGCCTTCGCCGCGATCCGCCAGCCGCTCGCCGCCGCCAGCGCCCGCCATTCGTCCATCGTCAGCGCTTGCACCCGCACGCTGCCGCCCAGCACCGCCAGCCGCAGCCTGTCGGGCAAGGTCCGTACCTCCCAATCCTTGAGGTAGAGCGGCCCCGCCGTCGTCCGCGCGATCTCACGCAGCAGCGTCACCCGGTCGCCGCGGGGTACGTGCGCCACCACATCGCTCAACGTCGCGGCATCGAACGCAGCATCGGCAAACGGGAGCCGCCGTCCATCGAACGTCCGCGTCGCAACGTCCAGATCGGCGTGGAAGCGGTCCACCACGTCGACCGCGGTCACCTGCCGAACCGGCATCTGCTCGTAGACGCATTGCGCCATCGTGCCGCTGCCTGCACCGACGTCGAGAACGTGGCGGTGGCTCGCCTGCCACAGCTTGGCCATGCCCTTCAGCACCACCGCCTGATAGCTCGGCCAACGGCGGCGGCGCTGCGGCGCGCGCAGGCCCAGCGACGCGGCGACCGCGCGGGAATCGATCGAGACGGCGGTCATGCAAACATCCTGAAGACGGGGTTGGCCATGCCGCCGACCCTAGCCCCGCGTCCTAAACCGCGGCTGACCGAACCTGGTTACGATCGTATAGACACTTGCCTGCGACATAGGTCCGCTCGACCACGCGGTCGTCGCCCAGCACCTGGAGCGCGAACAGCGTGTCGGCAAGCGACGCGCCCCGCGTTCGCCGCGCCAACAGCGGCGTCGCAGCCGGATCGAGGACTACGAAGTCTGCCTCCTGCCCCGGCTGCAACGCGCCGATCCGGTCCGACAGCCCCATCACCGCCGCCCCGCCCGCGGTGGCCAGATGCAGCGCGCGTAAGGGATCGAGGGTCGCGCCGCGCAGTTGCGCCACCTTGTACGCCTCCCCCAGCGTCGCGAGAATCGAGAAGGTCGTCCCCGCCCCCACGTCGCTGCCGATGCCGACCCGCACGCCGTGCCGGTCCGCCTGCGCCAGATCGAACAGCCCCGAGCCGAGAAACAGGTTCGACGTCGGGCAATGCGCGATGCCCGCGCCCGCACCCGCCATCCGCGCCATCGCCCGATCGCTCATGTGGACGCAGTGCGCGAACACCGATCGCGCGCCGACCAGCCCGAACCGGTCGTAGACGTCGAGATAATCCACGGCATCTGCAAAGCGCCCTGCCACCGCGGCGATCTCGCCATGGTTCTCGGCCAGATGGGTGTGCAGCAGCACGTGTCCGTGCGCCGCCAGGATCGCGCCCGCATCGGCGAGTTGCGCGTCCGACGAGGTCAGCGCAAAGCGCGGCGTCACCGCATAGCCCAGCCGCCCCCGCCCCCGCCCCCGCCACCGCGCGATCAGCGCCTCGGTCGCCGCCCTTCCCCCGGCGACGGTGTCGTGCAAGGTCTCCGGCCCGCGGTCCATCAGCACCTTGCCCGACACCAGCCGCATGTCGCGCGCCAGTGCCGCCTCGAACAGCGCGTCGACCGACGTCTCGTGGACCGTCGCGAACACCAGCGCACTGGTCGTGCCGTTACGCAGCAGCTCGTCGCAGAACACCGCAGCTATCGTATCTGCATGCGCCCGATCGCCGAAGCGTGCCTCTTCGGGAAAGATGTGCCGCTCGAGCCACGACAGCAGCTGCTCGCCGTGCGAGGCGATCCGGTCGGTCTGCGGGTAATGGACGTGCGCGTCGACGAAGCCGGGAACGATGATCCGGCCGCTCAGATCGACGACAGGTACCCCGGCGAACCGCTCCGCCAGCGCAGCATCATCGCCGAACGCCACGACATGGCCGTCCTCGACCACCAGCAAGCCATCGGCGTGCGCCTGCGCGACGCCGCCGTTGGCCGGATCTTCGGGCACGCTCAACAAGGCCGCGCGGTACGCGGTGCGAGTCATCGGCTATCGTTCTGCATCCCGAGCGACCTATGCCATGCACGGCCACGCACGCGAGCAGGAATTCAGTGGATGCCCAGCGACGCGAGCAGATCGTCGGTGATTGCCGTTGTCGCCTTTAACCCGTGCTTGGCGCGATAGCTCAGGATGGCGGTGCGGGTCAGCGGGCCGATGACGCCGTCGGGCTTGCCAAGCTTGAACCCGGCGGCGACCAGTTTCTCCTGCACCAGGAACTCGGTCGACGTCTCGATCGGGGGCTTGCCGGCCGCGACCGCGAAGATACGCTGGAACGCGGCCTTGCGCTCCGGCAGCGCGCCGAGCCCGCCATTGATCCCCAGGGTGACGACCGAGATGTCGTTGGCGTCGGCGGCGGTGTTCAGATGCTTGTCGCGCCAATGCCCCAGTGCCGCTTTCAGCGCATGGTCGGGGCTGGCGACCAGATCGGGCTCGTCCTCGAAGCCAACATCGAACGTCTTGGACAAACCGCGGTAATTGGCCCGCCCCGTCGTCTGGATGATCCCGCGACCGCGGTACTTCCAGCCGTCGCCGGACTTGGTATTGCCCAGCGTCTTGCGCATGTAGACGCGGTTGAACAGTGTCTCGCCCTTGTCGACCTGGCATCGCGCGGCCATGCCGATGCATTCGTTGCGATCGGCGAAAAAGGCATGCCAGTTGCCGATATCCCACTGCCGCCCCAGCCCCTTGGCCGAATAGACGCCGCTCTCGATCAGCTTGGTCAGCCCACCCGTCTCGACGAACGCCTGCGCGATGAAATGCGCCATGCGCAGCGGCGTGGTAATCCCGAACGCGCCAAGCAGTCCGTGCTTGTCCGCGAACGCCTCGCGGTAGACAGGATGCGCCTTGGGCGCGATCCGCGCAACGATGTCGCTGGCAACAACCGGCATGGCGATCCCCCTTCCGAAGGCCGCCCAACGGCGGCACCGAACGCTACGCATACGAGTCGCTGGCAGTGTAACGCCGCCCATGGCGCCGCGAAAAGGACCATCGCGACCCATGTACGAAATTGTCAGACCGCGACCTCGGCCCTGATCGCAGGGTGCGGATCATAGCCCTCAACCGCAAAGTCGCGGATCGCATAATCGTCGATGCTCGCCGCCGGACGCAGCGTCATCCGCGGGGTGTCTCGCGGCGCCCGGAGCAACTGTTCGCGCGCTTGATCGAGATGGTTCAGGTAGAGGTGGACGTCGCCTCCCATCCAGACGAACTCGCCCGGGGTCAGCCCGGCCTGCTGCGCCAGCATCAGGTGCAGCGCGGTCGCGCCGATCCAGTTGAACGGCAGCCCCAGCATCGCGTCGCAACTGCGCTGGAACAGCAGGCTGTTGAGCCGTCCGTCGCTGGTGACGTGGTATTGATAGACCATGTGACACGGCGGCAGCGCCATGTCGCCGAGCTCGGCGACGTTCCAGCCGTGGAACAGGATGCGGCGGCTCGACGGGGTGGTGCGGAGCTGGTCGATCACGGCTGCGATCTGGTCGTATTCCCGCCCGTCGGCACCCAGCCAGCGCCGCCACTGCTTGCCGTAGACCGGACCTAGTTCGCCCCATCGCTCGGCAAAGACGACGTCTTCGAGGATCCGTGCCTCGAATGCAGCCTGATCGATTGCCTCGCCGGTCTCGCGGCGATAGCGCGCCAGCGGCCAGTCGGTCCAGATGCGGACATTCTGCTCCAGCAGCTCGCGGATGTTGGTGCGTCCGGTCAAAAACCAGAGCATCTCTTTCACCGCAGTCTTCCACGATACCCGCTTGGTCGTTAGCAGCGGCACCGCGCCGTGCGACAGGTCGAAGCGCGTGGTGACACCGAATACCGACAGCGTCCCCACCCTCGTCCGGTCGACGCGCCGGTCGCCGGTGTCGAGAATGCGGCGCAGGATTTCGGAATACTGCGCGTCGGCGGTCATCCGTCGATCCGGCAGGCGCGGATCGCCTTTGGCTCGGGTCGCGCGCCCTCGGCACGGAAGGTCGCGAGATAGGCGCCAGTACCGGGCATCTCCGCCGACGCGACCTGGGTATAGCCGACCGCGGCGAACTCGCATTGCAGCAGCGACGGCGGCGTGCCGTGGTTCTGCGTCGGGCGATCGGCATCGACGACGACGACCAGCCCGCCGGCTTTAAGCGCCGGACGCAGCCGCCAGAGAAAGGCGTAGGGTTGCGCGATCTCGTGGTACATGTGGATCATCAGCACCCGATCGAAGCTGGCGGCGGGCAGCTTGGGATCGTCGGGTTCGCCGAGTTTGACGCTGACCGTGTCGAGCCGTTCGCGCGCGACGCGTTCGGCCAACGCGTCGCGGACCCCGGCGACGATGTCCTCGGCGAGCACGCGACCGTCGCGGCCCACGCGTTGCGCGAGGCGAATCGTATAATAGCCCTCGCCCGCGCCGATGTCGGCGACGGTCATGCCCAGGCGGATGTCGGCGCGGTCCATCACCCGCTCGGCTTCCTTCACCCGGTCGCGCGCCTCCTCGGTCGACCAGCGCGAGGACACGATGGTCGCGACCGGACGATCGGCGACCGGGAAGACCGGCTCGCGCTTCTCGGGCTGCTTGATGAGCGGCTTCGACCCGTCGCAGGCGACGAGCGCGAGCAGCATGAGGGGCACGAGCATCGTTCTCACCTCAATCGACGTCCTCGACCTGCGTCACCTCGCCGGTGACCCGCTGCGACAGCGCCGCCGCCATGAACGCGTCGAGATCGCCGTCGAGAACGTCCGACGGGCTGGTCGACACCACGCCGGTGCGCAGGTCCTTCACCATCTGGTACGGCTGGAGCACGTAGCTGCGGATCTGGTGCCCCCAGCCGATGTCGGTCTTGCCCGCATTCTCGGCGTTCGCCGCCGCCTCACGAATAGCCAGCTCGCGTTCGTAGAGGCGGGCGCGGAGCTGGTTATAGGCCTCGGCCTTGTTCTTGTGCTGCGACCGCTGATTCTGGCACTGGACGACGATGCCGGTCGGGATATGGGTGATGCGCACCGCCGAATCGGTGGTGTTGATATGCTGCCCGCCCGCGCCGCTCGCGCGGTAGGTGTCGATGCGCAGGTCGCTTTCGTTATAATCGACCTCGATGTTGTCGTCGACGACGGGGTAGACCCAGACGCTGGCGAACGAGGTGTGGCGCCTCGCCGCGCTGTCGTACGGGCTGATCCGGACGAGGCGGTGGACGCCGCTCTCGGTCTTGGCATAGCCGTACGCGTTCTCGCCCTTCAGCAGCAGGGTCGCGGACTTGATCCCCGCCTGCTCGCCCGAATGCTGGTCGATCAGCTCGACCTTCAATCCGTGGCGCTCGCCCCAGCGCGAATACATGCGGCTGAGCATTCCCGCCCAATCCTGGCTCTCGGTGCCGCCCGCGCCCGCGTTGACCTCGATATAGGTGTCGTTGGCGTCGGCCTCGCCCGCCAGCAGCGCCTTGACCTTGTCCGTATCGGCGCGCTTCGCCAACTCGGCAAGGCTCGACACGCCGTCGGCCTCCATCGCGGTGTCGCCCTCGGCCTCGGCCATCTCGATCAGCTCGACGGTGTCGGACAATTCGCTCTCGATCGCACGTGTCGCGGCGATCGCCTCGTCGAGGCGGCGGCGCTCGCGCATCACTTCCTGTGCGGCCTTGGGGTCCGACCACAGGGCCTGGTCCTCGACGCGCGCGTTGAGCTCGTCGAGACGGCGCAGCGCGCGGTCCCAGTCGAGGAAGCGGCGCAAGAGCGCCAGCGCCTCGTTGATCGTGTCGACGTGAGCCTGCGCTTCGGCGCGCATAATGAAATCACCTTCAAACCATCGTCGCCCCGGGCTCGACCTGGGGCCCCGCTTCTTCCTTCTGGCGCGTAGAAGAAGAAGCGGGACCCCGGCTCAAGGCCGGGGTGACGGCATATTTCTGCGTACGGCGCTAGTAGATTCCGCCTTCCCTTTGCAAGAAGTCGCTGTCGCGCGGGGTCGGCTTCGCCTGGGCCGCGGCGGTCGGCGCCGCGACGGGTGCGGGGCCGCCGGTGCGGCGGGCGCGGCGGCGGGGTTCGCTTTCGGGCTTGAACGCTTCCCAGATCACCGCGGCCTTGGGATCGGTGTCGGTCGGGAAGGTTCCGTACACGGGGCGGCCGCTCGCGCGGTCGATACGGACCATGCGGATGCCCGGCGGGGCACGGAAGGGGAGCTTCTCCAGCCCCTCGTAGGCCTTGACCGCGAATTGCTTGAAGATCGGCGCGGCGAGCGTTCCGCCCTGCGCATAGCCGCCAAGATCCCGCGGGGCGTCGTAGCCGATGTAGAGGCCGCCGATGAACTGCGGGGTGCCGCCGATGAACCACACGTCTTTCGGACCCGACGTGGTGCCGGTCTTGCCGAACATCGGCCGGTCGAGGTCGCGCAGGACGGTGGCGGTGCCGCGCTGGATGACGCCTTCGGTGATGTGGATCATCTGATAGGCGGTCAGCGCGTCGATCACCTGGCGCTGACGAAGGCCAGGACGCGGCATCGCCTTACCGTTCCAGTCGGCGGCATTGCACCCGTCGCAGGCGCGCCAGTTCTCCGGCAGGATCACCTTGCCGTGACGGTCCTGAACGAAGTCGATGACGGTCGGCGCATTGGCGCGGCCGCCGTTGGCCAGCATCGCATAGGCGTTGACCATCCGGCCGACGGTGGTGTCGCCCGCGCCGAGCGCGAAGGACAGGTAGGGCGCGTAGTCGCCGACCCCCATCCGCTTCATCACGTCGACGACCTTGGGCATGCCGGTCTGCGCGGCGGCGCGAACGGTCATCAGGTTGCGCGACTGCTCGATGCCCCAGCGCATGGTGTGCGGGCCCGAGCCGCCGCCGGTGAAGTTGCGGAAGCATTTGTTGCCGAGACGTGCGCCCTGATAGACGCAGAACGGCCCGTCGACGATGATCGAGGCGGGGGTCATGCCGTTCTCGAGCGCCGCCGAATAGACGATCGGCTTGATCGTCGAGCCGGGCTGACGCAGCGCCTGGGTCGCGCGATTGAACGATTGCAGCCGCGCGTCGAAGCCGCCCTGCATCGCCAGCACGCGTCCGCTCGCGGGCTCCTCGACGACGAAGCCGCCCGAGATGCGCGGGACCGAGCGCAGGGCCCAAGACCCTTCGGCGCCGCTGCCGGACGGGGCGACCGCGATGATGTCGCCGGGTGCGAGCCGGCCGAAGGCGGGGGTGGCGGTGCCGCGGACCGGCGTCTGCGCGGCCCAGCGCGGCAGGGTGGCGGTGCGCCCGTCGGCGAAGCCGATCGTCCAGGCGTCGCCCGCCCGCTCCACCACGATCGCGACCCGCCAATCGCGGAAATCGAGCGCCATGTTGGTGTTGAGCAACGCCTGCTGCCAGCCGCCGGCGATGTCCTTTTGCGCGAGCGGCCCCGACCAGCCGCGCGCCGAATCGTAGCGCAACAGGCCGTCGCGCAGCGCCTCCTGCGCCAATCCCTGCAACCGGGTGTCGAGCGAGGTCCGCACCCAGAGCCCGCCCTGGTAGACGCCATATGGGCCGTCGCGCGCGGTCTCGCCATATTTGGCGATCAGCTGGCGGCGGACTTCCTCGACGAAATATCCGCCGACGCTTTCGAACTTAGGTGTCCGCCTGAGAATCGTGCCGAGCGGCTCGGCGATCGCGGCATCGTACTGTGCCTGGCCGATGAATGCATTGCGCAGCATCTCGGACAGCACGAAATTGCGCCGGGCGATCGCGCGATCGGGGAAGCGGACGGGATCGTAGTTGGCTGGCCCCTTGGGCAGGATCGCCAGGTATGCCATTTGCGCGAGGGTCAGCTCGTCCAGTTCCTTGTCGAAATAGGCGTGGCTCGCCGCTTCGACCCCGAAGGCGTTGCGACCCAGCGCGATCTGGTTGAGGTAGAGTTCGAGGATCTGCGGCTTGGTCAGCGCATCCTCGATCTTCCAGGCGAGGATCGCCTCCTTGATCTTGCGCGACTTGCTGTATTCGTTGCCGATCAGCAGGTTCTTGGCGACCTGCTGGGTGATCGTCGATCCGCCCTTTGCCCGTCTGCCGGTGCCGATCTTGGAGACGTAGTCGATCACCGCGCCCGCCAGACCCGGGTAATCGACGCCGTGGTGCTCGAAGAAGGTCCGGTCCTCTGCGGCGAGAAAGGCGCGCACGAGCATCGGGGGGTATTCGGCGTAGGACAGCTCGACCCGGCGTTCGCGGGCGTAGGATTGGATGGGCAGGCCGTCGCCGCCGCGGACGTTGGTCGGCAGCTGCGGCTCGTAGGCGCGCAATGTCTCGACCGAGGGCAGGTCGCGCATGAAGGCGAACCAGAAAATGCCGAGCGCCAGCACGAACAGCCCGGCGAGCACCGCCGATGCCTTGACCCAGCGCCGCGCCCAGGCGCGTCCGGCCCAGCCCGCAGCAGGGCGGCGCAGGGTGAAGCGAGAAGTGCGGGGAAGTGCGGACGCCATGAACTTGGAGGACCGATAGCGGCTTTGCTTGCCCCGTGCCAGCCGCGAACCAGGCAGCGGGACCGCGAAAGTTCACTGAAGTCGACGTCGGGAACGCCGATTGCGGTCAGCCTGCCGCCCGGGCAGAAGTGAGACCGCGCCCGCCGGAACCAAGCCAAGGTAACGAAGGTAACGTGGTTTCGATCGAACGCGGGGCCCGCGGTGAGGATAACGTCGGAGCGCCAGCGGCGGCGGCGGGAGGAGCATCGACGGTGGAAAGAACGGACCCGGACGGGTGCGCGCGGGCTTCCAACATTGCAAGCCTCAGCGTGCCGCCATCCGCCTGGCGAAATGGACCTCGACGGCGCGCCTGACGCTCTGCGCGATCGCGTCGCGCCCGTCGCGGCTGTCGAGGAACGCGGCGTCGACCGGGTTGGAGATGTAGCCGGTCTCGAACAGGATCGAGGGCATGTCGGGTGCTTTCAGCACCATCAGCGACGCCATGCGGTGGAAATTGGGCTTGAGCGGCATCAGCGGGCGTGCCTCGCGGCCGAGCAGTCGCGCGAAGCCGGCGGACGCGTTCATCGTTTCGCGCTGGGTCAGGTCGATCAGGATCGACGAGACGTCGGCGCCGGCATCGCCCAGATCGACGCCCGAGATCACGTCGGCCTTGTTCTCGCGCGCCGCCAGCCTGGCGGCTTCCTTGTCGGAGGCGACTTCGGACAGGGTGTAGACCGAGGCGCCGGTGGCGTCTCCCGAACCGACGCTGTCGCAGTGGATCGAGATGAACAGGTCCGCCTTCAAGCGTCGGGCGATGCCGTAGCGTTCGCGCAGGATCAGATAGCGGTCGTCGTCGCGGGTCAGCGCGACGCGGACGCGGCCCGACTCGAGCAGCACGTCGCGGATCGCCTTCGCCACCTTCAGCGTGACGTCCTTTTCGCGCAGCCCCGATTCGGCGTTGATCGCACCGGGATCGACGCCGCCGTGCCCCGCGTCGATGACGACCAACGGGCGGCTGTCGTCTCCTTGCACGCGCGGCAGCGGCCGTGCACGCGCGGGTGGGGGCACGGGGATCGACAATTTGTAGCGGCTGGGGCCGGAGCGCCTGCCGAACGACGAGAAATCGAGTTGCCCGGCGACGCCCGCAGCGGCGAATTGGCCGGTATCGCTCGCCTCGACCGCGGCGATGGTGTCCGCGCCGGCCGAGGGGGGGAGAAAACCGAGGAACAGGACCGATGCGGCGAACACCGCGCGTGCATGCCGCGCAGTTTGCGCGACCGTCCAGCGAAAATCCATATTCCCTCGCGTCACTTCGCGATTAGCGGCTCGATCGCGTTCCATCGCGCCGTCCTGCACCGTGGACGGCAAAAACAGGGTTTCCGGACAAGGTTAACGAGATCGAACCGCGGCGAACCGCTAAGAAGTGGTCGCGGTGCGGCACGAACTTCGTCGCGGTTGCGGGGGTGCGGCTTCGCTGCTACCGTCGGTGACGATCCGTGCGTCGGGCTTTCGACGCATCGGGCCATCGGCGGCCCATTTCCGGGCGCGGCCGTGTACCCAGGTTGACGCTCGCATGACGCATTTCCCCCGTCCGCACGACAGACCGGCCCGAGCCGTCGTCGTCGCGGCCAACGGGGCGCCCGGGCTTTCGCCCCGGCACACGTCGCGAGCAGACGCAATTCTTGCAACCCGTTGCGCCGCCGGTTCGGGCCGGCGCGCACCCCATTGTCGCGCGCGACCGCTATTTGGCAGGACGCGCGCGTGGAGATCAATCAATGACCACGCGTATGCTGATCGACGCACGCCACCGGGAAGAGACCCGGATCGCCGTCGTCAAGGGTAACAGAATCGAGGAATTCGATTTCGAATCCGCCGAGCGCAAGCAGCTCAAGGGCAATATCTATCTTGCCAAGGTGACCCGCGTCGAACCGTCGCTGCAGGCGGCGTTCATCGACTACGGCGGCAATCGTCACGGTTTCCTGGCGTTCAGCGAAATCCACCCCGATTATTACCAGATCCCCAAGGAGGATCGCGACGCGCTGCTCCGCGAGGAAGCCGAGCACGCCGCGGAGGAAGCCGAGCTGCGCGCACGCCAGGACGCCGAAGACGACGAGCACGGCGATGAGGGGCACGGCGACGATGAGCACGGGGACGACGATCACGGCGAGGAGGATCACGCCGATGATCTCGACGAGGATCACGGGGATCACGGCGACGGCCATGCCGACGACCAGGACGAGGCCGGCGGCGACGCCGAGGCACCGCGGCCGCCCAAGACCGCGGTCAACGACGACCAGGTGGAGGCGCTGCGCACGCGGCGGATGAACCTGCGCCGCCGCTACAAGATCCAGGATGTGATCCGCCGCCGTCAGGTGCTGCTGGTCCAGGTCGTCAAGGAGGAGCGCGGCAACAAGGGCGCGGCGCTGACCACATATCTGAGCCTTGCCGGGCGTTACTGCGTGCTGATGCCCAACACGTCGCATGGTGGCGGCATTTCGCGCAAGATCAGCAATGCGGGCGACCGCAAGCGGCTGAAGACGATCATGGCCGATCTGGCGCTGCCGTCGTCGATGGGCTGCATCGTCCGCACCGCGGGGCTTCAGCGTACCAAGGTCGAGATCAAGCGCGACTTCGATTACCTGGCGCGGCTGTGGGACGGCATCCGCGAGGAGACGCTGAAGTCGGCCGCGCCCGCGGTCGTCTATGGCGACAGCGATCTCATCAAGCGCGCGATCCGCGACATCTACAACAAGGATGTCGAGGAAGTGATCGTCGAAGGCGAGGAAGGGTATCGTCAGGCCAAGGAATTCATGCGCCTGCTGATGCCGAGCCATGCGCGCAAGGTGAAGCATTACTCCGATCCGATCCCGCTGTTCCAGCGCGCGCATGTCGAGGATCAGCTAGCCGCGATGTACAATCCGGTCGTGCAGCTGAAATCGGGCGGCTATCTGGTCATCAACCCGACCGAAGCCTTGGTGTCGATCGACATCAACTCAGGCCGGTCGACCCGCGAGCACAACATCGAGCAGACCGCGACCGCGACAAATCTTGAGGCGACCGCGGAGATCGCGCGGCAGCTGCGGCTGCGCGACATGGCGGGGCTGGTCGTCATCGACTTCATCGACATGGACAACAACGGCAATGTCCGCAAAGTCGAGAAAGCGATGAAGGAAGCGCTGAAGGACGATCGCGCGCGCATCCAGGTCGGGCGGATTTCGTCGTTCGGGCTGATGGAGATGAGCCGCCAGCGGCTGCGCACCGGCGTGCTCGAAGCGTCCACGCGGCAGTGCCCGCATTGCGAGGGCACCGGGCTGGTGCGCACCGCTTCGTCGGCCGGATTGTCGGCGCTCAGGCTGATCGAGGACGAGGCGGCGCGCGGGCGCGGATCGCTGATCTGCCTGCGCGCGAGCCAGGAAGCCGCGATCTACGTGCTCAACCGCAAGCGCGCAGACATCGCCGAGATCGAGGATCGCTACGGCGTCTCGGTCGAGATCTTCCCCGACCGCGAGGAAGAGGGCGCGCGGATGTCGGTGGAGGCGAGCGGCCCGCCGCCCGCCTACGCGCCGCGCTTCGACGCGCCGATGGTCGAGGAGATCGAGGACGACATTCCCGAGGAGATCGAGGGCGACGAGATCGACGCCGGGGAGGAGTTCGCCGAGGACGAGGCGGTCGAGGCGCGCGCGCCGCGTCAGCCGCGCGACGACGCCGAGAGCGACGAGGCCGGACGCAAGCGCCGCCGCCGCCGCCGTGGGCGTGGCAAGCGTCGCGAGGAAGGCGATGCGCCCGAGGAGACCGTGTCCGAGGCGGGTGGCGACGACGAAAGCGACGAGCCGGGCGATGTCGACGCGGCAGAAGACAGCGCCACGGACGAGGCGGGCGACTTTGCCGGCGAGCAGCCGGTCGAGACCGCCGAGGGCGCGCGGCGCCGGCGCGGACGTCGCGGGCGTCGTGGCGGACGGCGCAGCGAGGGCGGTGAGGGAGCGCTCGAAGCGCCGGTCGAAGCCGAGGGTGTTGCGGTCGCCGATGTGACTGGGGACGTGATGGGCGACGAGCCCGGCAGCGAACCCGAGCTGCCGATCCCCGAACCGGTCGCGGACGCGGAAGAGCCGGTCGCGGAGCAAGCACCTGCGCCGGTCGCGGACGAAGCGCCCAAGACGCGCCGCCGCCCCCGCGCGCGGGCGGCCACGGCGGCGACCGATACGGTGGAGGAGGTCGCGGCACCGGCTCCCGAAGCGGAAGCCGACGCCGCGCCCAAGCCGCGGCGCGGGCGGCGCAAGCCCGCTGACGCGGCTCCAGCCGAGGCGCCGGCGGAGGATGTGGCTGCCGAGGAGCCCGCGGCCAAGCCGCGGCGGCGGACGCGGCGCAAGCCCGTCGATGCGGATGCCGGGACCGATGTCGGGGCAGAGCCGGTAGCGAACGCCGCCGACGCCGGTCCGATCGTCTCGCCGCTGGCACTCGCCGCGGAGCCCGAGCCCGATGCCGAACCTGCGCCGGAGGACACCGCGGCATCCTCCGACGAGGCAGGCGCGCCTCGGCGCGGGGGCTGGTGGCAGCGAACGTTCGGCGCCTGAACGGTTGCGCGCCGTGCGTGGGAGAACCCGCGCACGGCGCGCGGCCCGTGCGCGGCGTTCATCTTCCGTTGTCGAATTGCAGCGCAGGGCCGATACCGCCACCATGAAGCGTATTCTCGCCACCCCCATGATCCTTGGCGCCGCCACGCTGCTGCTGTGGGCGCAGCCTGCGGCGGCGCAATCGGTGCTGCGCGATGCCGAGACCGAGGCGCTGTTCGCGGACATGGCGGCGCCGATCGTCACCGCCGCGGGGCTCTCCACCCGCAACGTCCGCGTCGTGCTGATCAACGACGATTCGGTGAACGCCTTCGTCGCGGGCGGGCAAACGGTGTACGTCCATTCGGGGACGCTCCAGGCGGCGGACACCATCAACGAGGTGCAGGGCGTGGTCGCGCACGAGATCGGCCATATCACCGGCGGCCACGTGCCGCTCGGCGACCGTATGATGAAGGCGCCGATGGGAATCACGGTGCTGTCGATGGTGCTGGGGCTGGCGGCGATCGCGGCGGGCAGCGGCGAGGCGGGCGCGGGGATCATGGCGGCGGGGCAGCAGGCGGCGCAGGGGTCGTATTTGTCTTTCTCGCGGACCCAGGAGAGCTCGGCGGATGCGGCGGGCGCGTCGTTCCTCAACGCCGCGGGGATCACCGGCAAAGGCTATCTCAGCTTCTTCAAGAAGTTGCAGCAGCTCGAATATCGCTACGGCATCACGCGCAAGGTCGGCTTCATGCTCGATCACCCGGTGTCGGGGGACCGAATCGCGAACCTGACCGACACGCTGACCGCGTCGCCGGCGTGGAACAAGCCGTCCGACCCGGCGCTGGAGGAACGGTTCCGGCGAGTGAAGGCGAAGCTCAAGGGCTATGTCCAGACGACGGACATGACGCTCCAGCAATATCCCGACAGCGATCAGTCGCTCTACGCGCATTATGCGCGCGCCTATGCCTATCACAAGGCGGGCTACCCCGACAAAGCCGACGCCGAGGCGCGTGCGTTGGTGAAGGCGGAGCCCGCAAATCCGTATTTTCAGGAAGTCGAGGGGCAAATCCTGCTGGAATCGGGCAAGCCGCGCGAGGCGCTGGCACCGCTGCGGATCGCCAATCGCGACTCCGGGCAGAACCCGCTGATTGCGACGACGCTCGGCCATGCGCTGATCGCAACCGAGGACAAAGCGAACTATGCCGAGGCGATCAAGGTGCTGCGCGTCGCGGTGGCGCGCGACGACGACAATCCGGTCGCCTGGGTCCAGCTCGGCACTGCTTACGAAGCGAGCGGCGACACCGCGCGTGCGGCGCTGGCCACCGCGGAGCGCGCGAGCATGACCGGCGACAGCCGCACCGCGGCGCAGAGCGCGGCCTATGCACTGGCCAACATCCCGCCCAACACGGTCGACTGGATTCGCGCGCAGGACATTGCGATGACCGCGCGCAACGACATCGCGGACAACCCCAAGAAGTACAAGAAACGGTGAGGGCCTGGATGCTTGCTGTGGTCGCGCTGATCGGCGCCGTTCTGGGCGCAGCCGGCGTCGTTGCGTATGATCGCGCCTCGCCCGGTCCGCTCGGCGCGGGCGACACCGCACGGGTCGAGCGGGTCGTGCGCGCCTACGTGCTGGCGCATCCTGAGCTGATTCCGGAGGCGATGCAACGGTTGCAGGACCGCGAGCAGGGCAAGGCTGTGGCTGCGGCGGGCGACCTGACGCGGCCGTTCGGGGCTGCGTGGACCGGCAATCCGCAGGGCGACGTCACGTTGGTCGAGTTCTACGATTACAATTGCGGGTATTGTCGCGCGAGCCTGCCGTTGCTCAAGCAATTGGTGCAGCGCGATCCCAAGCTGCGCATCGTCTACCGTGAGCTGCCGATCCTCGCGCCGTCGAGCCGCGCGGCGGCGCGCGCGTCGCTGCTGGCGGCGGCGCAGGGCAGGTTCGCCGCCTTCCACGATGCGCTCTACGCAGGCGGTCAGGTGAGCGATGCGACGATCGCCGCCGCCGCGGCGCGCGCGGGCGTCGACCTGGCGCAGGCCGCCGCGTTCAACGCCCGCGCCGATGCGGAGATCGCACGCAACCTGAAGACCGCGGGCGCGCTCGGGCTGACGGGGACGCCGAGCTGGGTGGTCGGTGACCGGGTGCTGGCGGGTGCGCTGCCGATCGAGCAGATCGAGGCGGCGATCGCCGCGGCCAGGCGTTCGTAGTAATATGGGGACCGACGCAATCCTCACGATCGCGGGCGTCTCCAAGACCTACGCCGATGGGACCAAGGCGCTCGAGCCGGTCGACCTCCAGATCAATCGCGGCGAGATCTTCGCGCTGCTCGGGCCCAACGGCGCGGGCAAGACGACGCTGATCTCGATCGTCTGCGGGATCGTCACGCCGTCGTCGGGGACGATCACGGTCGACGGTCACGATGCGCTCACCGACTACAAGCAAGCGCGGCGCAAGGTCGGGCTGGTGCCGCAGGAACTGTCGACCGATGCATTCGAGAGCGTGCTGGCGACCGTCACCTTCAGCCGCCGGCTGTTCGGGCGGTCGGGGCACAGCGGCTATATCGAACAGGTGCTGCGCGACCTGTCGCTGTGGGACAAGCGGCACTCCAAGATCATGGAGCTGTCGGGGGGCATGAAGCGCAGGGTGCTGATCGCCAAGGCGCTTAGCCACGAGCCCGATATCCTGTTCCTCGACGAGCCGACCGCTGGGGTTGACGTGAACCTGCGCCGCGACATGTGGAAGCTGGTCCACCGGTTGCGCGCGGGCGGCACGACGATCATCCTGACGACGCATTATATCGAGGAAGCCGAGGAGATGGCCGACCGCGTCGGGGTGATCGCGGGCGGCAAATTGCTGCTGGTCGAGGAAAAGGCCGCGCTGATGCAGAAGCTGGGCAAGCGCGAGCTGAAGCTGGCGCTGGTGACCCCGATGGACGCGGTGCCGGACGCGCTGGCGGAATGGAAACCGACGCTGGAAGACGAGGGGCATACCTTGCGCTACGTCTTCGACGCGCGCGCCGAGGATACCGGGGTGCCGGCGCTACTGCGTGCGGTCGAGGCGGAGGGGGTTGCATTCAAGGACCTGGAGACGCGGAAGTCGAGCCTGGAGGATATCTTCGTCGACCTGGTGGGGGCGAAGGGATGAACCGGCTGTTCGCTCGTTTGGTGGGCATCGCCACCCGCCAATCTTCCGTCACCCCGGACTTGTTCCGGGGTCCAGCGCTCGGCAGGCGGTGCGGTCGGAGGCTCAAGCGGAATCGTCCGCGGCAAACTGGACCCCGGAACAAGTCCGGGGTGACGAAATTGAGGTATGACGCAAAGGGTTGGTTATGCCCGGCGACGAACGGGTTCTCGAAGGCTTGCCCATGAACCATCACGGCATCTGGGCGATTTATCGGTTCGAGATGGCGCGGTTCGGGCGGACCGTCTGGACCAGCCTTGCCACACCGGTCATCACCACCTCACTGTATTTCGTCGTCTTCGGCTCCGCGATCGGCGCCAAGATGGGGAGCGTGTCGGACGTCCCCTACGGCGCGTTCATCGTGCCCGGGCTGATGCTGCTCGCGATCTTTTCCGAAAGCATCCTGAACGCGAGCCTGGGTATCTACATGCCCAAGTTCACCGGCACGATGTACGAGCTGCTGTCCGCGCCGCTGTCGCCGATCGAGACCGTGCTCGGCTATGTCGGCGCGGCGACGACCAAGTCGGTGATCATCGGCCTCGTCATCTTCGCGACCGCGCATCTGTTCACGCCGCTGCACGTCGCGCATCCGTTCGCGATGATCGGGTTCCTGGTGCTGGTCGCGGCGACCTTCTGCCTGTTCGGCTTCGCGATCGGCATCTGGGCGAAGGGGTTCGAGCAATTGCAGGTGATTCCGCTGCTCGTCGTCACGCCGATGACGTTCCTGGGCGGCGCGTTCTATTCGATCGACGTGTTGCCCCAGCCTTGGCGGACCATCACCCTGTTCAACCCGGTGGTGTATCTGATCAACGGCTTTCGCTGGACATTCTTCGGGACGAGCGATGTCGCGGTAGGCGTGAGCCTGGCGGTGACGGGGCTGTTCCTGCTGGCGTGCTGCGTGTGGATCGGGTGGATTTTCCGGACCGGGTGGCGGCTGAAGAGCTGAGTCTCGCCGTTCTTGCTGAGCGCAGTCGAAGCACCTGGGTCGAGCGTGCCCTTCGACTTCGCTCAGGGCGAACGGAATTGGGGTACGCGCGGGTTATCGCACCACGGGCAACATCAGCCGCGACCCCGCGCACACCTTCTGCGTCGCCTTGACGAAATCCCCTGCCTTCGCCCTCGCGATGTTGGGGACGAAGGTCTGGGGGTTGCGGTCGATGACCGGGAACCACGTCGACTGCACCTGCACCATGATCCGGTGGCCCTTGCGGAACAGGTGGTCGTGGTCGCGCATCGGTATGGTCCAGGCGGTGATCTTGCCCGACGTCAGTGCGCTCGGCGCGGTGTCGCTGGTCAGGAAGCGCCCTCGCCTCACCTCCATCGCCACGGGCAGCTCGTAGCCATTGAGCGACCGGGTGTAGTCGCCGTTCTGAGGGTGGTCGGGCGCAGGTTCGTAATCGTCGGGGAAGACGTCGATCAGCTTGACGACGAAATCGCTGTCGGTGCCGCTGGTCGAGGCCATCAGCTCGGCGGCGACCGTGCCGGTCACGGTCACGTCCTCGGTCAGCACCGCGGTCTTCCATGTCAGCACGTCGGGGCGGCCTTCGACGAAGCGCTGATCCTCGGCCTCCCACCATTGCCATTCGGGGCGCGGATAGGTGGGGCTGATCGGGCGCGGGCGGAACGGCACCGGGTTGGCCGGGTCGGAGACATAGTCGCGGCACCCCTGCCCCGTCGGCTTGTCGAACGACAGCGTGCCGTCGACGCCAAGGTACAGGCTGGTCGGCTTCGCGGCGGCGGGCGGCCACTGCGCGTAGCTCTTCCAGCCCCACGATCCGCTCTGGAAGCTCTTGACCTCATACGCGGGTTTCGCCCCCTTGCCGTGCAGCCACCAGGCGAAGAACGGCGCCTGCACCTCGTCGAGGAACTGCTGTCCGCTTGGCACGCCGTAAGGAATGCGGCCGAGGTTGTCCGCTTCCGGGCGGCTCCAGTAGCCGTGGCTCCACGGGCCCGCGACGATGACGTTGAGGTGGTTCGGATCGTTCGCCTCCTGCTTGCGGTAGACCGCCCACGACCCGCTCGGGTCCTCCTGATCCCAATAGCCCGCGACGTTGAGCGTCGGCACCGTCGTGCGGCCGAGCGCATCGACCCAGCGCTGGCGGGTGTAGAAGGCGTCGTGGTTGGGGTGGTCGAGCAGCGCGGTGAACATCGGGATCGAGCCCTTGAACCGGGTCTTGTCGACGTTCTCGACCGAACCGGTGCGCAGGAACCAGTCGTAGGTATCGTATTGGCCATAGTCGAAGGTCGCGTCGTCAGCCTTGTCGTGCTGGAGCATGTAGAGCCAGTCGGTGGCGTAGCTCAGGCGCAGCGCACCGTTCCGGTGCAGGTCGTCGCCGGTCCAGTAATCGGTCCATGCCGCCTGCGGGCTGACCGCCTTCAGCGCGGGATGCGGCCCCACCAGCGCGACCGCGGCCGCGAAGCCGGGGTAGGAGATGCCCCACATCCCGACCTTGCCGCTGCTGCCGCGCAACTTGGCGGCCCATGCGACGGTGTCGTAGGCGTCCGTGGCCTCGTCGATGGCCTTTTTGTCGCCGGGGTGAACCGCTGTCGACAGGGTGAAGACGCCGTCCGATTTGAACCGCCCGCGCATCGACTGGAAGACGAAGATGTAGCCGTCTTTCGCCAGCGCCGCCCAGCTCTTGGGCATGGCGGCGGGCGCGCTGTCGGGGACGCCGTAGGGCGTGCGCTGGAGAAGGACGGGGAGCGAGCCGTTCGCGTCGCGGGGGCGGAGGATCACGGTCTGGAGCCGTGTGCCGTCGCGCATCGGGAGCATGGTTTCTTCAAAGGTGAAGGGGGATTGGGTCGCGGTGGATGGCGGGGTTTGTGCGTGGACGGCTGGGGCGAGCAGCGCGAGGGCGACGAAAATCGACTTGAACGGCATGGCTTGCTCCTGCGGCGATGCGGCAGGGGACCATGCGGTGATCGCGACGTCAATCCGACGAGCCGCCACGCAACCTAAACTCTATTACGTCACCCCGGACTTGTTGGCATTTATCCCCTTTGGACATGTAGCACAAAACTTGGTACGTCGTCTGTAATGGGTCGGATTGCGTTTGGCGATTCGGACGTGCGGGAGATGCAGGATGGGCGAAGACGAGATCGCAAAGGCTGTAGAGGATGGATACGAACTCGGTCCTGGCGTCACGCCCAAGGACATGATTGCGGTTCGTTCCCTTCGCTCGTTTTATACAAACCGTGTCTTTCTTCAGATATCGGGTGCAAATATCCGTCTGAACTTTGGAGAAATGGTAAGCGGAGAAGCTATTTACCATACGGCATTGATCATGTCGGCTACCGAAGCCGTTGGTTATGCCGACATAATCAGAGAAATAGCGCAACGCGCAGTAGATCAGCTAGCCGATTCTGGTTTTGCCGATGGCGAATAAGCCCCAAGCCCAAGCATCTTCCAGCATTGGAACAGCAGCGGCGGCTGGAGCGCAAGTTTCGACTTCCCTTGGAGGTAGGGCTTCAACAGGTGGGCAAAAGTCCCGAACAGGAAAGACTGTCAATATTGGCGGTAATCGGACGGTGACATATTATCGGCTTACTGACCACGAATTAGATTTTATTGGCGACCCTCAAAAAGAGGCGGCCCAAGCTCGAGCTCTTGCGTCTTTTTGCCTAGGATTGTTGGTCACAACGGTCTCGAGTTTTTCGTTTAGCGAGCCTGCTTCGCAGATAATCAAAGGAGTTTGGATTGCGGTTGGAGCTTTGTCGTCGCTTGCCATGATTTACTATTTCATACGGGGTTTCATTTTAACCAAACGAGCAACGAGCCGTCTTGCGGCTATTAAGGAGCAACATGACTTTGACGCCCAATGATTGCTTTGATGCGCTACTAAGCGCAATGGCGCCTCCGGTTAGCGGGGGAAAGAAACCATCAGACGATCAAGCATCAAGTGAGGAACGTCCCGCATGTTGTGGCGATATTCATGCTCCCCAAGATACTTCGGAAGATGCTTCGCACTGACATGAATATGCGTGCCGTTGATCGAACGCTTAAGCTGCGCCCAAATGCCTTCAATGGCGTTCGTGGACGCGCCATAAGCGCCAACGTGACGGCCCGACTTGTGCGATACCGCTATGTGCCGGAAGCCCTGCTGACCAAGGAAGCGGTAGGAGCCGAACTCGTCGCTGCTGATCGTCGTGCCGGGAAGGATGTTGGCGTGGATCATCGCTTCCATCGGCCCTCGCGTGCGGGTCACCACAACGCGCATCGCCAGCTTGCCCCCGCGCTCTTTCATGCCGACGACAACCGCCTTGTTCCCCATGTAACCCGAGCCTTTGCCGCTGACCGAGCCGCCAACGATCGTCTCGTCAATCTCAACGGTCGCGCGCCCGAACCGCCAAGCATGTCGAAGCCGTCTACCGCGCTCATATACTCTCGGATCATGTGGCACATGCGCCACGCCGTTTTGTAGGTCACGCCAAGCTGGCGCTCGACTTCCTTCGCGGCAACCCCGTTCCGCGACGTGCAAAACTGGAACATGACAAAGAACCAGTCGCGCAACGGCGTGCGGGTGCGGTCAAACGGCGTGCCAGCGGTCGGGTAGACCTGATTGGCGCACCACTGACACTGGTAGGAGCGGCGGCCCGCAACGCGGCTGTAGCGCGCCGGGCGGTCGCATCCGGGGCACGTGAAGTCCGCGCCGTACCGAACCTGAAACAGGTGATCCAGGCACGCATCCTCGGTCGGGAAACGGTCCTGAAACTGGCGAAGGGTGGGGGCTTTGCTGCGCATATGGATTGTATGCCACAACGCCTTACATGTCGCAAGGGGATAATTGCCGACTTGTTCCGGGGTCCAGCAGGCGGCTGGCGATGCGGTTTGAGCGTTGAGGATTTCCAGTGCGGCACGCTGGACCCCGGAACAAGTCCGGGGTGACGGAAGGATTGGTTCAGGTGGCGGGTGCCAACCGAGGTCGCAGGACCAGCGCGTGGAGGTCGATAAGCACGTGAAGCAGCACTACCACCCACAGCGCGCCGGTCAGCAGGTACAGGTACGTCAGCCACGCGCCAACGAGCGTTACCGCGATCATGCCTACCCGGCCCTGATGCCCGTGTAGCGCCGCGAAAGCTACCAGCGACACCGCGTAGCCCAGCGCCGCCGAGCCGAAGACCAGCGCGACCAGCAGCGGGAGAAGAAGACGGAAGAACAACCCCTCCGATACCCCCGCCGACAACGCCAGCAGGGCGGCAGGCAGGCGTTCCCCGGCGACGCGCGCCGCGGCGGGCGAGCGGTAGGCAAGGCCGATCGGGCGCTTGCCGAGCCTGTTTCGAAGCGCGAGGACGGCCACCCCCGCCACGACCCCTGCGGCGAGGCACGCGCCTAGCCACAGCAGCATGCCGGCGTCGCTCCCGCCCGACAGGCCGAAGCGCCAGGCGACGATTTGCAGATCGGGCGGCATCGTCGCGACCGCGTCGATTTGCCCGAGCAGGATCAGTGCGAGGAGGCTGGACAGACCATAGGTCACCCAGGTTCCCGCCGCCCACGCCACGATCATCCGCGCGCGCGACGTCGGCCCCGCTAGGGCGGCGATCCGGCCTGCGAACCCCTTGCCCGTCCACCAGCCGTAGCCGACGATCGCCAGCGACGCGGCCAGCAGCGCGCCCGCGAGCACGCCGGTCAGCCGATGCGGTGCTCGCCCTTGACCCAGCGCACCGTGCCCGACGACGCGCGCATGACGACGCTCTCGGTGGTCATGGTGCCGCCCTTGCGCTTGACGCCCGCGAGCAGCGATCCGTCGGTGACCCCGGTCGCAGCGAAGATGCAGTCGCCCTTGGCGAGCTCGGTCAGGTCATATTGCTTGTCGAGATCGGTCACGCCCCATTTCGCCGCGCGTCCGCGCTCGTCGTCGTTGCGGAACAGCAGCCTGCCCTTGAACTGCCCGCCGACGCAGCGCAGCGCCGCCGCCGCCAGCACGCCCTCCGGCGCGCCGCCCGATCCCATGTAGATGTCCACCGTGGTGTCGGGATTGGTCGTCGCGATCACCCCCGCGACATCGCCATCGCCGATCAGCATGATGCCGCAGCCGAGCGCGCGCAGCTCGGCGATCAGCGCCTCATGCCGCGGGCGGTCGAGCACGCAGGCGATGATGTCGCGCGGGGTGACGCCCTTGGCTTGCGCTAGCGCGGTGACGTTTTCGGTTGGCGAGCGGTCGAGGTCGATAATCCCGTCGGGATAGCCGGGGCCGACCGCGATCTTGTCCATGTAGACGTCGGGGGCGTTGAGCAGCCCGCCTTCCTCCGCGATCGCCAGCACGGCGAGGCTGTTCGGCCCCGCGGTCGCGCAGATCGTCGTGCCCTCCAGCGGATCGAGCGCGATGTCGATCTTGGGGCCGTTGCCGGTGCCCACCTTCTCGCCAATGAACAGCATCGGCGCCTCGTCGCGCTCGCCCTCGCCGATCACGACGGTGCCGTCCATGTCGAGCGTGTTGAGCGCGGCGCGCATCGCCTCCACCGCGGCGGCGTCGGCGGCCTTTTCGTCGCCGCGCCCGACCAGGGTCGAGGCGGCGATGGCGGCGGCTTCGGTGACGCGCACCATCTCCAGCACGAGGACGCGGTCGAGTACCTGGCTGGCGGCGGCGGTCATGGAAGTCCCCTTATCTGGTCTGGCGGCGGGATAGGCAGTGCGCGGCGGTATGTCGAGATGCGCGGAGCGGCGTTGTGGGGGTGGTGCGGAATGCCGACATGTGGCGCCAGGTCCGCATGGATCGTCGTGCGCCCGATCGCCGCGACCGGCCAAGCTGTTGGGAATGCTCGCCTAATCGGTTTGGCACGGCTCGTGCTTAGCATGGGGCATGGCGGCGCACGATGCGCCAACCTGCCGAAACGGAGTTCGACCGATGCACGATCAGCAGCCCGCCCCGATCGCCAAGAAAGACAATCTGTTCGGCATCTGCGCCGCACTGGGGGAGGATTTCGGCTTCAACCCGCTGTACCTGCGCATCGCGCTGAGTGTCGGCATCCTGTGGAACCCGCTGGCGATGTTCGGCGGCTATCTCGCGCTGGGTCTGGTGGTGCTCGCCACGCGGTTGCTGTGCCCCGATGCGAAGACCTCTGCGGCCACCGCCGAGATCACGCACCTCGACGCGGCTCGCCCCGTGACGACCGACGCCGTGGAGCTGGCGAAGGCGGCGTGACGCGTCAGTCGCGGAGCAAGTCGTTGATGCTGGTCTTGCTCCGCGTCTGCGCGTCGACGCGCTTGACGATCACCGCGCAATAGAGCGCGGGGTTGCCGCCGGTCGTGCCGGGCACGACAACCGAATACGGCGGCACCTCTCCCTTGAACACCTCGCCGGTGGCGCGGTCGATGATCTTGGTCGACGCGCCGAGATACACCCCCATCGACAGCACCGCGCCTTCGCCGACGCGCACCCCTTCCGCGACTTCGGAACGTGCGCCGATGAACGCGCCGTCGCCGATGATGACGGGATCGGCCTGGAGCGGTTCGAGCACCCCGCCGATGCCCGCCCCGCCCGAGAGATGCACGTTGCGGCCGATCTGCGCGCAGGAGCCGACGGTCGCCCAGGTGTCGACCATCGTTCCTTCACCGACATAGGCGCCGATGTTGACGAAGCTCGGCATCAGGATCGCGCCCCTGCCGACGAACGCGCCGCGGCGGACGACCGATCCGGGGACGGCGCGGAAACCGGCGGCGCGGAACTCGGTTTCGCTCCAGTTAGCGAATTTGCTCGGCACCTTGTCGAAGCCGCCGGGCATGATCTGGTTATCGTTCAGCCGGAACGACAGCAGCACCGCTTTCTTCAGCCACTGGTTGACCCGCCAGCCTTCCCCGTCTGGCTCGGCGACCCGCGCCTTCCCCGAATCGAGCAGCGCCAGCGCCCGGTCAACCGCATCGCGCGTCTCGCCAGCGGTGTCGAAGCCCAGGTCGGCCCGGTCTTCCCATGCCGCGTCGATCGTTGCCGCGAGATCGGTCATGCATCCTCCATGATGGTGTTCAGCCAGCCCGCGAGATCGGCGACGGTGTAGTCAATATAGCTGCGATCGGCGTCCGCGGCCTGTTCGGAGCCGTTGTCGATCCACACCGTGGTCATGCCGATCGCCTTGGCGGGGGCGAGATTGCGCGCCATGTCCTCGACGAACAGCGCGGCGGTGGGCTCGATGGCGTAGGCGTCGCACAGCCCGCGATAGGCGCTGGCGTTCGGCTTGGGCACCAGGTTCATCGCGTGGAGATCGTGGACGGCCTCGAATGCGTCGCCGAGCCCCAGCCGGTCGAGGACCTTCAAGGCATAGGGCTTGTCGCCGTTGGTGAAGACCAGCTTGCGCCCCGGCAGCCGCGCGATCGCGGCGGCGAGCGGCGCGTCGTGCTCCAGCACGTCCATCTCGATATCGTGGACGTAGGCGAGGAAATCGTGCGGATCGACGGCGTGCTCGGCCATCAGCCCGGCCAGCGTCGTGCCGTGATCCATGAACCACGCCTTTTGCAGCCGCCGCGCCTCGACCCGGTCGAGCCCCAGCAATCGCGCGACGTAATCGGTGATCCGCCAGTCGACCCGCCCGAACAGATCGGCGCGCGCTGGATAAAGCGTATTGTCGAGATCGAAGATCCAGGTGTCGATGGAACGGAGTTCGGCGCGCATGGCGGCGGCTGTAGGATAGCCCACCTGGGTGGGCAAGTACGGGCGGGCGCTTGAGCCCGATGCCGGCGACAACGTCCGGGTTCCGCATTCCGGCTCTTGGCAGTTGCGATACTCGGGGATACCATGTTCTTGGGTCGCCGGTCGGCGTTTGGGGACGCCGACGGAAGTCTATTGTGCTGCGTTCGGAACAACGGTCTGAAATCGGGGGGAGAATCATTATGCAGACGTGCAGCCAATATTGGGATGACGGAGTCCTGTGCATGAATGTCGCGCTGAAGGGCGGCAAATGCGAGTCGACGCATCGCCGCGCCGACTACCCACCGCCGGCGTCGGGCACGCGGACCTTCGCGTCGCTGCTGGCTTGCCCTGGCGGGTCCACGACGCCCAACGCGGGCTTCGCCGCGCTCGCCGCCAACGACACGCCATCCGACCCGTACAAGCGCCGGATCGAGGCGATCGAGTCCTGGGGCGCAAGTTCGGGGGGCGAGGAAATGGTCCACGGCATATCCTGCCTGCACGACACGCAGAAGGCGAACAACTGCACCGTCTGGTACAGCTGGAAGGGCGGCAAGATGACGGTCTGGGGGTTGGGATCGCACGCGGGCGGCAGCGGCGCGGGCAACAACAAATACACGATGACCTGGTACGACGGAAAGTCGAAGAACTGGACGCGCGCCTGATCCCTGCGGTGGCTCAAGGTCGGCGACGGGCATGGCACCGAAAGGATCGCGTTCCTATCTCCTTGCCATGACCAACTACGCCCTGCTCGATCTCGTCCCCGTCGTCGAAGGCGGCACTGTCGCCGGGGCGCTCGCCAATGCCGCCGATCTGGCGCGACATGCGGAAAGCTGTGGCTATCAGCGGTACTGGGTCGCCGAGCATCACGGCATGACGGGGATCGCGAGCGCTGCGACCGCGGTGGTCATCGCGCATGTCGCGGCCGCGACCAGAACGATCCGGGTCGGCGCGGGCGGCATCATGCTGCCCAACCATGCGCCGCTGACAATCGCGGAGCAGTTCGGGACGCTCGACGCGCTGTTTCCCGGGCGGATCGACCTGGGGCTCGGCCGCGCACCGGGGTCCGACCAGCGGGTCGCGCGGGCGATGCGGCGGACGCTGGAGACCGACGCCAACGCCTTTCCGCAGGACGTGCTCGAGCTGCAAAGCTATTTCGCCAACGACGGGCAGACGGGCATCGTCGCGACCCCCGGCGCGGGGGCGGACCCGCAGATGTGGATCCTGGGATCGAGCCTGTTCGGCGCGCAGCTCGCCGCCGCTTTCGGCCTGCCTTACGCCTTCGCCTCGCACTTCGCGCCCGACGCGCTCGATCAGGCGCTGACGGTGTATCGTCGCGATTTTCGCCCATCGGCCCGACTCGCGCGGCCCTATGCTATGGCCGGGTTCAACGTCTTTGCCGCGGAGACCGATGCGGAGGCCGAGCTGCTCGCATCGTCGCAGCAGCAGGCGTTCGTGGCCCTGCGCACCGGCAACCCGCGTCAGCTGCCGCCGCCGGTCGCGGGATACCGCCAGTCGCTGGGTGCACAAGGTGCCGCGATCCTCGACCATGTGCTGTCGTGCTCCGCGGTCGGCGGGCCCGCCAAGGTCGCGGGCGAGCTTGCCGCCTTTATCGCGCGGACGCGGGTGGACGAGGTGATGATCACCAGCTCGATCTACGATCACGACGCGCGCAAGCGCAGCATCGCCATCGCTGCCGACGCCATGCAGGACGTCGCCGCGGCAGCGTAATCTCAGCAAAGGCCAATAACATACTTGAACAAATCAGCTTTTAACCTGGTTTAGAGCGCCGTTTGCTCCGGGCAAGCACATATCAGGGGCGTAACAGTGTCTCCCCAGAAAGAGTCGCTCGGCAGGAGAAGGCTGATGAACAACGACAACGAAGCCAGCTATTACGAACGGCGCGCGGAGCAGGCGTTGGCGCTTGCGGCGCGCGCGACGTCGAAGGCGATCCGCGACATCCATCTGAACATGGCGTCGCGCTATGCGACGATGAACGAAGAGTCGGGGCAAACCGTCCGATCCTGTCGATGGCGATCCCGCGCCGCTGATCCTTATGCGTCGATGACGCTGACCGCGTGGCGGAACGCCAGCGTATAGATCATCTCGTGCGCCGCATTCTCGACGTCTATGCGGTAACGCAGGTCGAGCACCCCATTGCTCAGATCGCCGGCCATCACCCCGCGGGCGGCCTGCATCGCACACCGCTTCATCGCCTCCATATCGGCAAGCTCGACGCCCTCGGGATCGAGCAGCACCTGGTCGTTGCCGTCACGCAGGTGGAAAAAGAACCGGGTCACACGACGTCCTCGCTTCGGGGCGGGGAGCATCGCTCTCTCAGTCGCCGGGACCGCCATGATCCATTCCGGCAATGTTCGCACAATACATGTCAATGCGCTGTGCTCCAACCTAAATCAGACAATCGGCGCGGTCTGGTCCAGGTGGAGGTACAGATCGCTGAAATCGGCCGCCTGACGGATGCGGTTCCAATCGGCAAAGCCGATGTAGCGCCCGTGGCGCGTAATGATCCCATCCTCTGCCAGCGACTTCAACGTGCGGTTGACATGGACCGAGGTCAGTCCGGTCGCATCGCCGACCTGTTCCTGCGTCATCGGCAGCTCGAACCCGCCGTCGCTCGCCAGGCCGGCCGCGCGCATCCGCACCGCGACCTCGCACAACAGATGCGCGATCCGGGTACGCGCGTCGCGGCGGCCGACATTGACCACCCATTCGCGGAACACCGACGCGTCGATCAGCGCATCGATCCACATCGCCCGTCCCACCGCGGGCCGCTCGCTCGACAGCGCCTGCAACGCCTCTCGCTCGATATCGATCGTCTCGATCCGGGTCAGCGCCTGGACGTTGTGGTCGGCGCGGCGCAGGAACAGATGCTGGAAATCGATGAAGTCGCCGGTCATCTGGATCGACACGATCTGCCGCGCACCGTTGGCGGTCAGCTTCTGCCGGTATGCCAGTCCGCTCTCGATAAAGCTGCAAAACTTGCGCGCGGGCTCGCCCTCGCGCACCAGATAACTCGATGGCTCGTACGTCCGGCGCAGGTGCGGCAACGCGACGATCGCGGCGCGATCGGCGTCGTCCAGCGGCCCGCGCGATTCCAGCTTGCGGACCATCAGCGACATGGGCGTGTCTTTGAACATGCGGCTACTCCAATCGGGGCGGGAGCACACGCATCTCTCAGTCGCCGAAACCCTAGCTTAGCCGAGCGGCGATTTGGTTCATTAACACAGGCCAACGCAGAATAGGCTAACATTTGTTGACCTTGGCCCGGACCGGTCATTCGCTCGCGAACCGCGGCGCGTCGACGGCGAGGGTGATGATGGTGAACAGCGGGCGCTGCTCGGCATCGGTCACCTCAACCCGGAAATCGCGGCCGTCCCACAGCACATCGGGTTCGTCGGTCATGACCGCGCCAGTGAAGCGGATCGCCTCTACGCGAGCGGCGGCATCATCCGGCAGGTCGACGCCGGACCGATCGCGGTGCCGCTCGCCGTTCGCAGTGTGGAAGAAGTAATGGGGCATGATGGCTCCGGCGATGAACGATCCGTGTAGCCAGGCGGCACCGCATCGCGCAGCAACCTATGTCAGGCAGGTCGTATCAGCCCGCAGCCGGTAGCCGCAAGCGGACGAGCAATCCACCGAGGTCTTCGCTCTCCTCCAGAGCGACGGTGCCTTCGTAGATTTCGGCGACGTCGCGAACGATGGCGAGGCCGAGGCCGGTGCCGGGCTTGCCGGTGTCGAGCCGGACGCCGCGGTCGAAGATGCGGACGCGTTCCTCTTCGGGAATGCCGGCGCCGTCGTCCTCGACCAGGAACTCGACGAACCCGGCTTGCGCGCCGACCGTCACGAACACGCTGCCGCCGCCGTATTTGGCGGCGTTCTCGATCAGATTGCCGAGCATCTCGTCGAGGTCCTGGCGCTCGACATGGACCTGCAACGTCTTCGGCCCGGTGATGTCGATGCGGACGTGGCGGTAGAGGCGGCCGACCGCGCGCTCGACCGATTCGAGGCTAGGCCAGACCTCTGCACGGCTGTGCGCGGAGCCGCGGCGGCCGACCGCCCGGGCGCGGGCGAGGTGGTGATCGACCTGGCGGCGCATCGTCCGTGCTTCGCGCACCACCGTTTCCGACAGGTCGTCCGCCTCAGCGGTCGCGGCGTTCATGATGACGGTGAGCGGGGTCTTCAGCGCATGCGCGAGGTTGCCCGCATGACGGCGCGCTTCCTCGGCCTGCCGCTCGTTGTGCGCGATCAGCGCGTTCAGCTCCTCGACCATCGGCGCGACCTCGTCGGGCATCGCGCTGTCGACGCGGTTCGACTTGCCGGCGCGCATCCGCGCGATCTCGGCGCGCACCCGGCGCAGCGGCCACAGACCGTAGAGCGTCTGCAGTGCCGCCAGCGCGATCAGCCCGACACCCAGGAGTGCGAAGCTGCGCACCAGCGTTCGCCGCAGCGTGGTGATCTGTTCGTCCAGCCCGTCGCGGGTCTGCGCGACCTGGAAGCGCCAGCGCACCGGCGACTTGGGCAGCACGACGTCGCGCTCGACGATGCGCAGCCGCTCGTCGCCGAACTGGATGGTATCGTAGGTGTGGACGACCCGGTCGTCGTGCTTGCCGCCATAGGGGAGCTGGCGGTCCCACAGCGAGCGCGACGGGAACGCGTCGCGACCCTTCGCCGACACCTGCCAGTAGAGCCCCGAATAGGGTTCGATGAAGCGCTGGTCGGCGGGTTCGCGGTTGAAGATCACCTCGCCGTCCGGACCGATCTCGGCCGAATTGAGCAGCGAGCGCAGGACGTATTCGAGCTGGTCGTCGAAATTCTGGGTGATCGCGGTGGTGAGGACACGGTCGAGCGCGAACCCGCCGCCGGCGAGCAGGACGATGATCCATGCGGCGGCGATCAGGATCATGCGGCGGGAGAGCGAGCCGGTGGTGCGGACGAGGGGGGGTTCGGCCATCAACCCCTCCACCGTTCGTGCCGAGCGCAGTCGAAGCACCTTGGCCTGGGGCATGCCCTTCGACTGCGCTCAGGGCGAACGGGGGTTTGGGCGGCCACGATTTCTCTCACCCCGTTCGTGCTGAGCGCAGTCGAAGCACCTGAGCCCGGGGCATGCCCTTCGACTTCGCTCAGGGCGAACGGAAGGGTGCCGGTGATCATCGGACCGGGATTAAGCCCCAGGCTCTTCCAGCGAATACCCCAGGCCCCGGATCGTCGTGATCACGTCCTGCCCCAGTTTCTTGCGAATTCGCGTCACGAACACCTCGATGGTATTCGAATCCCGGTCGAAATCCTGGTCGTAGATGTGCTCGATCAGCTCGGTGCGGCTGACCACCTTGCCCTTGTGGTGGAGCAGGTAGCTGAGCAACTTGTATTCCTGCGCGGTCAGCTTCACCGGCTCGCCCGCGCGTGTCACCTTGCCGCTGCGGGTGTCCAGGCGGATGTCGCCGGCGTTGAGCTCCGACGACGCATTGCCCGAGGCGCGGCGGATCAGCGCGCGCAGGCGGGCGATCAGTTCCTCGGTCTGGAACGGCTTGGCGACGTAATCGTCGGCGCCCGCGTCGAGCCCGGCGACCTTGTCCGACCAGCTGTCGCGCGCGGTGAGCACCAGCACGGGCATCGTCTTGCCCTCCTTGCGCCAGCGGTCGAGCACCGTCAGCCCGTCGATCTCGGGCAGGCCCAGGTCGAGAACGATCGCGTCGTAATTCTCGGTCTGGCCGAGGAACAGTCCTTCCTCGCCATCGGTGGCGAGGTCGATCGCATAGCCAGCGCCCTCCAGCGTGTTCTTGAGCTGCTGGCCCAGGTTCGGCTCGTCCTCGACGATCAGAACGCGCATGTCGTATCCCCTCTCAACGTCCGGTGCGGCCCAGGACTTGGCCCGTCTGA
>NZ_CAXVWL010000016.1:0-3205 GCF_964263785.1 Sphingomonas sp. | reverse complement strand
GATTCCGGTGTCGCGATCAATCTCATCTCCTACCATTTCAAAACCAAGGACGAACTGCTTGAAGCGGTGCTGGAGCGCCATGCTGCGCGCATAACCGCGATGCGCCAGGACCAGTTGGGCCAGCTCGAGCTTCGCCATTCGCCAGGCGTGCCGCCAGTGCGTGAGATCATGGCGGCTCTGATCGGTCCCGTCTTCCGCCTCAAGGAAGAAGACCCGACGCTATGGGCGAGCTTTCTCGGCCTACTCGCGCGCGAGCGGGGCAGCGCAGCTTGGTCCGCGACGATCGGCCACCGGGTATCGGCCATGCTGCGCCAGCACGCCGTCCTGCTTCACCGCGCGCTGCCGTCCGCCAGCCGCAGCGCGTTGACGGGTGCGGTGACGGTGGCGTTCCTGTCGGTGCTGCTGTCGTCGCCGCTGGAAGCTCGGGCATTGATCGGCCCCGATCTGGAGGGATGGGAAGAGGCGAGCCTGGAGGGACTGCTGGTCGATATGATGACCGCAGCCGCCATGTCGCTCGCGCGGTAAACTGTAATCTTTCTAGTTTTATTGTATGCCGTCGTCTAAGTCTGTTGACTCAGTAATCTAAGTGGGAGCATGACTCACTCCGAGAACGCGAAGCGTCTGTAATGGGAGAGGTTATGACCGGCAGGAACTTGGTCCGCATGGCTCTGTTGGGATCGTGCCTTATGGCACCGTCCGCATGGGCACAGACCGACCCGGGGGCGCAGGCCGCGCCGTCGCCCACCGCGATTCCCGGCCAAGACTCGCAGGTCGGCCAGCCACCCGAGCCCGCGAACACGCTCGGCGACGTCGTCGTCACCGCGCGCAAGCGCGAGGAGCGCTTGCAGGACGTGCCCGTCTCCGTTTCCGTGGTCAGCGGCGACGCGCTGCTCGCCCAAGGCGCGGTCAACGTCCAGGACGTTGCCCGCGTCGCGCCCGGCCTGTTCTACCAATCGATCGAGCCGTCGCGGCCCAACATCTACCTGCGTGGGATCGGCACACGTTCGTTCGACGCCGGCGCGGAATCGTCGGTCGGGACCTTTGTCGACGGCGTCTATATCGGGCGTTTCGGCGGGCAGCTGCAGGACCTGGTCGGGGTCGACCGGATCGAGGTGCTGAAAGGGCCGCAGGGCGCGCTGTTCGGGCGAAATACGATCGGCGGGGCGATCAACGTCATCACCAAGAAGCCGAGCGATACGACCGAAGCGCGCGTGACGGGCACCTATGGGCGCCAATCGCACTTCGATGGCGACACTTATGGCTGGTCAGGCATCATCAGCGGCCCGCTCGTTTCGGGCAAGCTATTCGGGTTGGTGTCCGCCTCGCGCAACCACCTGGACGGGTTCCAGCTCGCGACCAACACCGGCCAGCGGTTCAACGGATCGACGAGCGACACGGTGCGCGGCCGGCTAGTCTGGCAGGCGGCGGACGACTTCCAGCTCGACCTGATCGGCGACTATCTGAAGTCGAGCAATCGGCTGGGTTTTCGCGGCAGCGATGTGGGCGGGCTTCGGTCGACCATCTTCCTCGCCAAGCCGGGGCTAACCTCCCCGGTCGATCCAGACCCCTACAAGTTCACCACGACTCCGGGGGTACGCGACAGCGATCGCCACGGCGGCGGCGTGTCGCTGACGGCGAACTATGACGGCGAGGCGGTCGCACTCACCGCCATCACCGCCTACCGCGGCGGCCATCAGGTCGGCTCCAGCGATCTCGACGGTACTGCGCTCGACACGCTCCAGAACCCGATTCTTGAGGATTCGTCGCAGTTCAGCCAGGAACTGCGGCTCAGCTCCGTGCCGGACGGTGCGCTCACCTTCGGCGATTCCATCAACTGGCTGATCGGCGGTTACTATTACTCAGAGGATGTCGACCGCGACGAGGGCATCCGGGTGGGCACCGACAATGCGCTGGTCGCTTTCAACCGCGGCGTCCCCTGGACCAATCTCAGCACAGTGTCGGTCAACACGCGCAGCTATGCTCTGTTCGGTCAGGTCGGCGTGAAGATCACCGACGAACTCAAGCTCGATGCCGGGCTGCGCTACAGCAGCGACCGCAAGCGCGCGGTGATCGGCGCCAGCTCGCCGGTGCTGACCCCCTTCATCGTGCCGGTCAATTTCGAGTTGAACCGCGATCGGACCTGGGACTCGCTCGACCCCTCCGTGTCGCTGTCCTACAAGCCGAACCGCGACCTCCTGCTGTTCGCCAACTACGCGAAGGGTTTCAAGAGCGGCGCTCTCCAGTATCAGGCGTTCACCGCCGCGTTGGCGGGCCGGGTGGTCGATCCCGAGAAGGTCGACGCCTATCAGGCCGGGATCAAGGCGGACCTGCTCGACCGCCGGCTGCGCGTCAACGCGACCGTGTTCCAATACAAGTACAAGAACATTCAGGTGCCCCGGATCGAGGTGCCGCCCGGCGGCAGCGTGCCCGTCGTCACCCTGTCGAACGCGGCCCGCTCCACGATCAGGGGCTTCGAGGTGGAGGGCGTCGCCGTGCCCAGCGACTGGCTGCGCGTCGAATATGGCTATGCGTATCTCGACGCGAAATACGACAACTACCTCTACTCGGCGACCCGCGATTTCAGCGGCAACCGGCTGACCCGCTCGCCCAAGAACACCGTGGACCTGGCGGGCATCGTCACCGTGCCGCTGGGTGAAAACAGGCTGGAGGTGCGTGGCGCCATGAACTACTTGTCGAGCTTCTACTTCGAGCCCGATAACGCCAAGGTCGATCCTGGGACGCGCGAGCCAAGCCGCACGCTGTTCGACCTGGTCGCGACGCTGACGCGCGGGCCGTACAGCGCCGCGATCTTCGCGCGCAACCTGACCGACAAGGGCTATCGGTCGTCCGTGCTCAACATCTCGGGCGTGCGGCTGAACGAAGTCTATGCGCCGCGCCGGATCATCGGCGTGACCCTGACGGCGGCGATGCGCTGATGACAGGACCACGCCTCCTGATCCGCGGCGCCTGCATCATCACGATGGACGACGCGCTGGGAGACCTGCCGCGGGGGGACGTGCTGGTCGGGGACGGGCGGATCGTTGCGGTTGGCGAAGATCTGGAAGCGGACGGGGCGGAGATCGTCGACGCGGCCGGCTGCATCGCCATCCCGGGCTTCGTCGACGCGCACCGGCACCTGTGGGAAGGCGCGATGCGCGCGGTCACCGCAGACTGGTCGATCCTCGATTTCGTCGGCAACATCCGC
>NZ_CAXVWL010000015.1:0-15751 GCF_964263785.1 Sphingomonas sp. | reverse complement strand
CCGTGCCCTTTCGCTTGGGTGCCTTGTAGGCGCGCGACCCGCCGCGGATCAACCCTTCAAACCCGCAGAAATCCTCGTATTCTTGCGAGTGAGAACGCTACGCGGCCGCGCGTTCGGAGTCGATGATCGAGCGCGCGAAGGTGACGCACTGGCCGCAGCGCGCGCGGTGGCCGAGTTCGGCATAGGCGCGACACGGCGTTTCGCAGCCGGTGCGCGCGGCGGAGCGCAGATCCTTCTCGCGGATGGCATTGCAGACGCAGACGACCACGCGGCGCTCCCTCGACTCTATGGAACGTGTGTACCGCTATTGCGAGGCGCTCGCAAGCTAAATGCACATAGGTCGCATTAACTACGGAGCCCTTCGATGCGACCTTTCGCGAGCGAGCGCCAGAGCCACTCGAGCGGACCATAACGATACCGGGCGAGCCACGGCTGCGACCAGGCGAGCATCAACGCCCAGGCCGGAATAATCAGCCAGTAGAGTTCGGATCGCGACGATTGACCGAACAGGTCTAGGCCGTAGCCGTAGAAGATCGTCGTCATGACGAGCGAGGTGCCCAGATAGTTGGTGAAGGCTGCGCGTCCGGCGGCGGCGATCCGGCGGGTCAGCCATCCGCCCGGTCGCATGAGCAGGATGCCGAGTGCGGCGTAGCCGATGATCGCGGGGGTACGTATCGCGGCCGGCAGCGTCACCGCGCCGAACACGACGTCCTCCAGCGCGAAGCCGCCCGCGATTGTGTGGAGCGCTGCTGCGGCGTAGACCGGCAGCGATACGCCGAGCCCCACCGCCGCCCAGCGTGCGTAGCTTGCTCTGAGCCAGGCGCCCGTCAGGAACCCGGACTTCAGCCCCGCCATGCCGAGCAGCATCGTCGCGAGTGTCTCCGGCCCGAGGACCGGAAGCAGGGTGAGCGGGGATGTCGCCGTGTTCCAGCGCCATGCGAGGACCTCTGCGTAGCCGCCCCGCAAGGCTGCGACCTCGCGGGCGAGCTCTTGCGCGGGCGGCGCGCCGAACCCCGCCGTCATTGCGGCCAGGAAGGCGCGCGATACCGCCCCGGGGTGCGCCTGTGCCTGGATCACGCCGCCGTACAGCGCTGCGCCTTGCGCGGTCTCCCAGATGATTAGCGCCGCCGCGACCGTGACCAGCCCGCGCACCGGCATGCGCCTGAACGGGTAGGCGACGGCGCCGCAAAGCGCATAATGGGTAAGGATGTCGCCGCGCCAAAGCGCGTAGAGGTGGACCCAGCCGATCGCGAACAGCCACGCCATCCGCCGGAAATGCACCGCCGCGCCGTTCCCGCCGGCCGCCTCGGCGCGCTCGACGACAAGCAGCATCGACGCGCCGAACAGCAGCGAGAACAGCCCGCGCATCTTGCCTTCGACCAGCACGTACGTCGCGAACCACGCCGCAACGCTGGCCGGATCGGTGCCGCCCGCCGCCAGCGGCGAGAAATATGCCGCTTCGGGCAAGGCGAACGCGGGCAGGTTGGCGGCGAGGATACCCATGACCGCGATGCCGCGGAGGAAATCGAGCGTGTCGATCCGCCCGGTCGGGTCGGTCATGCGAGTGCCGCATCTGCTCCCATGAGGGCGGGGAAGAAACCTTCGTGCGCCGCCCGCAAGGCGTCGAGCGTCACTACGTCGTCGCGGTTGGGGCGCTCGAAAATCAGGCGCTTGCCGCCGGTGCGGCCCATCGGCTCGACCTCGACCCCGGCGGCATGTGCGGCGGCGAGGAAGTCCATCATGCCGTGGTCGTCGATGGTGACGATGTAGACGCCCTGGTCCTCGGCGAAGAAGGCGCGGGCGCAGTCGAAGGGTTGCTTGCGGTCGATCATCGCGCCGATGTTGCCGGCGAGCGCCATCTCCGCGATCGCGACCGCGACACCGCCGTCGGACACGTCGTGGACCGCGGTGAGCTGACCCGCGGCGATCCCTGCGCGGATGAGGTCGCCGGTGCGGCGTTCGGCGGCGAGGTCGACGGGCGGGGGCGGGCCTGCGTCGGCGCCTTCGCGGGCGTGGCATTCGCGCAGCCAGAGCGACTGGCCGAGATGGCCGCCGCGGGTTCCCACTGCCAGAATGATGTCGCCGGTGTCCTTGAACGCGATCGTCGCCGACTTCGTCCAGTCGGCGAGCAGCCCGACGCCGCCGATCGCGGGGGTGGGCAGGATGGCGGAGCCGCCGCCCGTCGCCTTGCTCTCATTGTAAAGGCTGACGTTGCCCGAGACGATCGGATAGTCGAGCGCGCGGCACGCCTCCGCCATGCCTTCGATGCAGCCGACGAGCTGCCCCATGATCTCCGGGCGCTCGGGGTTGGCGAAGTTGAGGCAGTCGGTCGCCGCCAAGGGCGTGGCGCCGACCGCGGTGAGGTTGCGCCACGTCTCGGCGATCGCCTGTTTGCCGCCCTCGCGCGGATCGGCGAAGCAGTAGCGCGGGGTGCAGTCGGTGGTGATTGCCAGCGCCTTGCTCGTGCCGTGGACGCGCACCACCGCGGCGTCGCCGCCGGGGCGCTGAACGGTGTCGGCGCCGACCTGGGTGTCGTATTGCTCCCAGATCCAGCGGCGGCTGGCGAGATCGGGACTGGCCATCAGCTTGAGCAGGTCCGCGGCGATGTCGCGGGTGGAGAGGCCGCCGGGCAGGGGGGCGGGGGACCGGGTGGGGACGTGCGGGCGGTCGTAGCAGGGCGCGTCGTCAGCGAGCGGTCCGAGCGGGATGTCGCACACCACTTCGCCCTTGTGGCGCAGCACCATGCGGCCGGTGTCGGTGACCCGCCCGATCACCGCGAAATCGAGCTCCCATTTGCGGAAGATCGCCTCCGCCTCGGCCTCGCGGCCGGGTTTGAGGACCATGAGCATGCGCTCCTGGCTTTCGGACAGCATCATCTCGTACGCGGTCATGCCGGTTTCGCGTTGGGGCACGTCGTCCATCACCAGCTCGATGCCGACGCCGCCCTTGGATGCCATCTCGACCGAGGAGGAGGTGAGGCCCGCGGCGCCCATGTCCTGAATCGCGACGATGACGTCGGTCGCCATCAGCTCCAGGCACGCCTCGATCAGCAGTTTCTCGGTGAAGGGGTCGCCGACCTGGACGGTGGGGCGCTTGGCGTCCGAGTCCTCGCCGAAGTCGGCCGAGGCCATCGTCGCGCCGTGGATGCCGTCGCGGCCGGTCTTCGAGCCGTCGTAGACGATCGGATTGCCGATGCCGCTGGCCGCGCTGTAGAAGATCTTGTCCTGATCCGCGACGCCGACGGTCATCGCGTTGACAAGGATGTTGCCGTCGTAGGCCTTGTGAAAGTTGACCTCGCCGCCGACGGTGGGGACGCCGACGCAATTGCCGTACCCGCCGATGCCATGGACGACGCCCGCGATCAGGTGGCGCATCTTGGGGTGATCCGGCGAGCCGAAGCGCAGCGCGTTCATGTTGGCGACCGGGCGTGCGCCCATCGTGAAGACGTCGCGCAGGATGCCGCCGACCCCGGTTGCCGCGCCCTGGTACGGTTCGATGTACGATGGGTGGTTGTGGCTCTCCATCTTGAAGATCGCGGCCTGGCCGTCGCCGATGTCGACCACGCCCGCGTTCTCGCCAGGGCCGCAGATGACCTGGGGGCCGGTGGTGGGAAGCTTTTTCAGGTGGATGCGGCTCGATTTGTAGCTGCAATGCTCGGACCACATGACCGAGAAGATGCCGAGCTCGACGAGGTTGGGCTCGCGGCCGAGCGCGTGGAGGACGCGGTCGTACTCGTCGGGGGAGAGGCCGTGGTCGGCGACGATCTGGGGGGTGATCTGGGGCATGGCGGGGGCATAGCGGTGCGGGCGGCCCGCGTCATCCGCCGTGCGCGGTGAAGGTGAGGCTAAGGTGAGGCCAATGACGTCAATCGTCCGCGCGAAAGGTCACTGGAAAGTCGCATCCAACAGGGGTTCGCTCCTGACCGATGTTGTCGAAGGTGACGCGTATCGTGCGTGATGAAATTGCATCGGGCGCTTCGATCGGTTCGGCTTGCGTACGCTTGAGAAAGAGCAGGCACGGAGTCGCCGAGCCGCGGCAAGGATGGCACGGCTTGCAAGCTGTAGGACAGACAAAAACGACCGGACATCGCCTTGACGTCCATACGGCATTGCCGCATAGTCCGGCTGATGCACACGGTCGTCGAGACGAGCGCCTATCTTCGTGCTGCAAAGCTCGCCGGTATCGAAGAGGGTGAGCAGCAAGCCATCGTGGACATGATCGCCGCCAATCCCGAAGCCGGCGAGATCATGCCGGGGTGCGGTGGTGCCCGCAAGCTGCGGGTCGCCCGGCCCGGCGGCGGAAAGTCGGGCGGGTACCGCGCCGTGACGTATTTTGGCGGGAAGAATACGCCGGTGTTTCTGCTGACGATATTCCCGAAGAACGTGAAGACCAATCTGACCAAGGCCGAGCAGAACGCTTTTGCCGACGTCTGTAAACGACTGACCGGCAGACTGGGAGCATCATGATGGCGCGCAAGGCATTCGAGATGATGATGGAGGGCATGGCGGACGCCATCGCGTATGTCGAAGGTGACCAGTCCCGGGGCCGCGTTGCCGAGCCGATCGACGTGAAGACCGTGCGCGCCAGGACCAAGAAGAGCCAGACCGAGTTTGCCAGGACGTTTCGCCTGCCGATCGGCACGGTTAGGGATTGGGAGCAGCGGCGCCGCCGGCCGGATGCGCCGGCGCGCGTTCTGCTGGGAATGATCGAGGCGGACCCGGAAGGGGTCGAACGGCTGGTCGCTAAATTGCCTTACCCGTACGGCGGCTGATTGTACCCCGCGGGTGAGAGGGTGAAGATCTCGCAGCCCTCTTCGGTGATCCCCACCGAATGTTCGAACTGCGCGCTGAGCGAGCGGTCGCGGGTCACCGCGGTCCAGCCGTCGTCGAGGAGCTTCACGTCGGCGCGGCCGGTGTTGATCATCGGTTCGATGGTAAAGATCATGCCGGGCCGCAGTTCGGGGCCGGTGCCGGGTTTGCCCGCATGCACGACTTCGGGCGCGTCGTGGAACAGGCGGCCGACGCCGTGGCCGCAGAAATCGCGGACCACGCCGTAGCGGTGGCGCTCGGCGTGGCGCTGGATGGCGTTGGCGACGTCGCCCATGCGGTTGCCGGGGCGCGCCTGCTCGATGCCGAGCATCAGGCATTCGTAGGTCACCTCGACCAGCCTCCGCGCCTTGAGGGGCACGTCGCCGATCAGGTACATGCGGCTCGAATCGCCGTGCCAGCCATCCAGGATCGGGGTGACGTCGACGTTGACGATGTCGCCCGATTTCAGCGTCTTTTCGCCCGGAATGCCGTGGCAGACGACGTGGTTGATCGAGATGCAGCTGCTGTGCGTATAACCGCGGTAGCCGAGCGTCGCGGGCACGGCATCGTTCGCCATGACGAAATCGTAGATCAGCCGGTCGATCTCCGCGGTCGAGACGCCGGGCACCATGTGCGGCACGAGCATGTCGAGCGTCGCCGCGGCCAGCCGCCCAGCCTTGTGCATGCCCACAAAAGCTGCGGGGCCGTGGAGCTTGATCGCGCCGGTGCGCGCGTTAGGGGCGTCGCTGGTGACGGTGGCATATTCGGTCATTGTGACGATATAGCGTGGCGATCCGGGGTTTGCGAGACTATGCGGGCCCATGGGTGACGAACGGATCTGGACCGCCGGGCTGGTGGTCATCGGCGACGAAATCCTGTCGGGGCGCACCCAGGACAGGAACATCGCGCAGCTCGCCGCGTGGCTGAACGTCCAGGGCATCCGGCTGCACGAGGTGCGCGTCGTCGGCGACACGACGCCGGCGATCGTCGAGGCGGTGAATGCGTTGCGTTCGGCATGCGATTATTGCTTCACCACCGGCGGCATCGGACCGACCCACGACGACATCACCGTCGATGCGATCGCGCAGGCGTTGGGAGTCGGCGTCGTCCATCATCCCGCGGCGATGGCGATCCTGAAGGCCTATTACGCCACCCGCGGCGGCTTGAGCGAGGCGCGGGCGCGGATGGCGCGGGTGCCCGACGGCGCGGCGCTGATCGAGAACCGCGTGTCGGGCGCGCCGGGCATCCGCATCGGCAACGTCTTCATCATGGCGGGCGTGCCGCACATCACCGCCGGGATGCTCGACGCGCTGACCGGCACGCTGGAGGGCGGGCGCCCGGTGGTGTCGCGCACGATCGGCTGCTGGGTCGCCGAGAGCGAGGTCGCGGACCTGCTGCGCGCGGTCGAGAAGGCGCACCGCGGCGGCGGCGCGGAGGTCGCGATCGGCAGCTATCCGTTCTTCCGCGACGGACGCACGGGCGCCAATTTCGTCGTCCGCAGCCCCGATCCGAACGCGGCCGACGCGTGTCTGGCCGACCTCGCCGCGCGGTTGGAGGCGACGGGTCGTGAGGTCGTGGCCGACGGGATCTGACCAGGGTCAGGCCGCGTCGCGCGCGGCCCCGTTGCCGTTGAGCGCCTTGATCTGCGGGGCTTGCGGCGGGTTTTCTGCCGAGCTTCGTTCGATTCCCTGGCTGCCCGCCAGCATCCCATTCAGCGAGCCGCCCGCCATGCCGAGCTCGGCCATCAGCCCGTCGATCAGCGGGCCGCCGACGCGGTAGCGCATCGCGGCGGCGACCGCGGCGTCGGCGAGGTTGCCTTGGCCGCCGCCGGGTGCGCCGTCGGCAGCACCGTCGCCGTGGAGGCCGCGCGCGTCGAGGATGCTGATCCGGTCGATATTCTCCATCGGCTTGGCTGCCGCGGCGATGATGGCGGGCAGCGCCTCCAGCATCGCCTTGCGCACCAGCAACGCGGTCTGCGCATCGCTCAGCAGGTTGGTCGCCTCGTTAAGCGAGGCCTGACCCGCCGCGTCGACCTTGAAGGCGGCCTCGCGGCCCTCAGCGCGCGCCTTTTCGGCGTCGGCCTCGGCGGTCGCTTCGGTGCGCAGCGCGCTGGCGCGGGCCTCGGCGGCTTCCTTTTCGGCCGAAGCGGCGACGGTGATGCCGACCGCTTCCTCCTGCGCGCGCTGAGTGGCGGCGATGACCGCGACGTTCTTGTTGCGATTGGCGATCTCGGTCGCCTTGGCGGTGGCGACGCTTTCCTCGGCGCGGACGGCGAGCGCGCGCGCCTCGTTGGCCGCCGCCGTCGCGGTCGATTCCTCCTCGGACTTCTGGGCGGTCTGGACGGCGGTGGTGATCCGCGCGATCTCGATGGTGCGGTCGCGCTCGATCGTCGCGGTCTGGATCGCGCCGTCGCGCGCGATCGTGGCGGTCTTGACGATCTTGTCGGCCTCGGTCTGCGCGACGGTTTGCGCTTGCATGGCGGTGATCCGCGCGATCTCGGCGAGGCGGGTCTGCTCGGCCTCGGCGGTGGCGATCGCGGTCGCCTGTTCGGCGCGGCGGGCGGACAGGGTCTGCTCCTGCAACAACCGCGCCTGTTCGGCCGCCTGGGCGATCTCGAGCGACTGGTTGTTGGCATCCAGGTTGCGCTGCTCGATCTCGACCCGGTTGGTGGCGACGATGTCGTTCCTGATCTTCTTGCGCTCCTCGATCGTCCGCGTGAGCACGGTCAGCCCCTCGGCATCGAAAGCGTTGTTCTCGTTGAAATGCTCGAACGCGGTCTGATCGAAATGGGTGATGCTGACCGATTCGAGCTGGAAACCGTTCATGTCCAGATCGGTCATCAGCGCCTCCTGCACCTTCTGGATGAAGTCGGCGCGGTTGGCGTGGAGGTGCTCCATCGTCATCGTCGCCGCGACCGAGCGCAGCGCGGAGACGAGCTTGCCGTCGAGCAACGACTTCACCGCATCGGGGCTGTTGACCGAATCGCCCAAGGTCTGCGCGGCGGCGGCGATCGATTCGGCATCGGGCTTCACCTTGATGTGGAACAGCCCGACGACGTCGACGCGCAGCTTGTCGAGGGTGATGAGCGCGTCCTTGTTGAGCCGCGACACCTCCAGCTTCACCGTCGTCAGACGAACCTGCATCAATTCGTGGAGCACCGGGATGACCATGATGCCGCCGTTCAGCACCACCTTCTCGCCGCCGAAGCCGGTGCGGATCAGCGCCACGTCCTTGGTCGCGCGGCGATACAGGCGGGTGAGGATGATGCCGATGACGACGAGCGCGATCAGGACGATGCCGGCGTAGATCAGGATGGTCACGAGCGATGCGGGCATGAAGGCCTCTCCGAATGAGCAGGTCGATGTGGATCAGAAGGGTTGCAGAAGCGTGTTCGTGTCGGCGACGGCGAAGAACAACTTGCCCTCCCGTCGAACGAGCAGCGCGGTTTCGCCGTGCGCTATGGTGCCGGCGTCGTCGTGCGGCTCGACCATGACGAAATGCGCCTGGCCATGCCGGTCGACGACCTTGGCGCGCGTGGGCGCGCCGCGGCGGGCTGTGCCTTCCAGCACGGTGCCGCGGCGGCGCAGCAGCTCGTCGGTGGCGATGGCGGTCGTCTCGAAGCCCGGCATGATTCGCGCGAGGCCGTTGGCGGCAAGTGTGTTGAGCAGCGCCCCCGCGACCGCCGCCGCGGCCGATGCGAGGCCCCACGCGATCGGCGCGCCGGTCGCCGCGGTCGCGACCTGCTGCACCGCGATCCCCGTCAGCGTGAAGCATCCGAGCAGCGACGTGAGCCAGACCAGGATCGGCAATTCGCCGCCCAGACCGAGCCAATCGAGGACGCCGCCGTGATCGACACCGCCGTCCATCCCGCCGTCCAGATCGAGATGCCCGAGGCCCAGCCCGACCGCCTCGATCAGGCCGATGCCGATCATGACGGCAAAGGCGATCGCGAACGGCGCATAGGCCGGCGTCAGCAGCAGCGCGAACATCGCGGTCCGCCGGGTCTTAGCGTTATCATCGATCCTGTCCCCCGGTTGAAGGCTAAGGCATCGGTGGGGGAGGCACAACAGGCAGCGGCGGCACGTCGGCGCCGACCGTCGCGGGCGTCTTGCACCGCGCGGCACCTGCGGTTACACCAAGGGCGTGCCGCGGGTGTAGCTCAATGGCAGAGCAGAAGCTTCCCAAGCTTACGACGAGGGTTCGATTCCCTTCACCCGCTCCATTTTCATGGTAAATCGCGAGCCCTCGGTTGTTTGAGGTCGCTTCGCCTTGCCGGGCTGCGCTTTGGGGTTCGATTCCCTTCACCCGCTCGCCGCAGCGCGCGCCTTAGGCGCGAGATGCGCAAGTCCGGCCGGCGTCGCGCAGCTACGGTCGACGACGCGGCTCCGCCGCGGCGCCGTTCAACTCGATATGGTTCCTAGGTTATAGTTTCAATCCGGGAACAGCCCCGCGCTCCGGCGGTTTGACGAAGCGAACCGCCCGGAGATGCCCGCATGACCAGCCCTGTCCGTTACGCCCCGTCCGTGGAGACAGTGGAACCCGACGAAGCTGAGACCGTCCGCGATCTGGAGGCGTCGTTCAAGGAGATCCTGGATACCACGTCGAAGGATTACGGCCACGCGGTCCGTTCGGTCCACGCCAAGGCGCACGGCATCGCCAAGGGCACGCTGAGCGTGAAGGGCGGGCTGCCGCCCGAACTGGCGCAGGGGCTGTTCGCGACGCCTGGCGAGCACGAGGCGATTCTGCGGATTTCGACCAATCCGGGCGACATTCTCGACGATTCGATCGCACTGCCCCGTGGCTTGGCGCTCAAGGTGCTCGGGGTGGACGGCGCGCGGGTCGCGGGGTCCGAGGGCGACACGACGCAGGACTTCATCATGGTCAACGGCCCCGTGTTCAACGCGCCCGATCCCAAGGCGTTCGCCAAGAACCTGAAGCTGCTCGCCAAGACCACGGACAAGGGCGAGAGCGGCAAGAAGCTGCTGTCCGGCATCCTGCGCGGGGTCGAGGCGACGCTGGAGGCGGTCGGGTTGGAATCGGCGACGCTCCAGCAATTGGGCGGCGCACCGCAGGTCCATCCGCTCGGCGAGACCTATTACAGCCAGACCGCCTTTCGCTACGGCGACCACATCGCCAAGTTCGCGCTGGTGCCCGTGTCGCCTGCGCTGACCCAGCTGACCGGCGACACCGTCAACGTCACCGCGGACCGGCCCGACGCACTGCGTGAGGTCGTGCGCGAGGTGATGATCGAGCAGGGCGGCACATGGGAGTTGCGCGTCCAGCTCAACACCGATCTGGACGCGATGCCGGTCGAGGACCCGACGGAGGAGTGGGACGAGAAGGCGAGCCCGTACGTGACGGTCGCCACCCTGGTCGCGCCGCCGCAATTGTCGTGGACCCCCGGCGAGACCGAGGGCCTCGACGATGCGCTGGCCTATAGCGTCTGGAATGCGCTCGACGCGCACCGCCCGCTCGGCGGCGTCAATCGGGTGCGCAAGGACACCTATACGTTCTCGCAGGATTATCGCGGGCGGTTCAACGGCTGTCCGCTGCACCAGCCCAAGACTCTCGACGAACTGGCCTGATGGGGCTGCGGCTGTTCCACGTCAGCGACGTGCATTTCGGCGCGGAGGACCCGGCGGCGATCGCCTGGTTCTCCGCGCTGGTCGCCGAGGAAAAGCCCGATGCGGTGGTGATGACCGGCGACCTGACGATGCGCGCGACTCCGAATGAGTTCCAGGCGGGCGGCGACTGGCTGCGCTCGCTCGGGGTGCCGGTGACGCTGGAGGTCGGCAATCACGACATCCCCTATTATTGGGATCCGTTCCGCCGGCTGTTCGCACCCTATCAGCGCTACGCCGCGGTCGAAAAGATGATCGAGCGGCCGCTGGAGCTTCCCGGCGTCACCATCGTGCCGCTGAAGACGACCGCGCGGGCGCAGTGGCGACTGAACTGGTCGAAGGGCCGGGTGAGCACCGGATCGCTTCACCGCGCGCTGGCGATGATCGCCGAGGTGCCGAAGCAGAACCTGATCTTCGTCGCGGCGCACCACCCGCTGATCGAAGGCGGGACGAAGGGCACCGCCAGCACCCGCCGTGGCGATGTGGCGCTGACCGCGCTTGCCGAGGCCGGTGCGCATGCGGTGCTGTCGGGGCATGTCCACGATCCGTTCGACGTCCCCGTCACGCGCGCAGGGCGGACGATCCGGATGATCGGCGCGGGGACTCTGTCGAAACGGGTGCGCAGCACGCCGCCGGCGTTCAACGAGATCCGGATCGAGGGCAGCGCGTTCGAGGCGATCGCGCGGACGTTGTCGCCGGAGCCGGACCGGGTCCTGGTGGGATAGGTCGCTAGCCGCTACGCAGCCTTCATCTTGGCGACGAACTGGTCGGTTGCCGTACGCAATTGGCCGGCCGTGCTCGACAAGCCGCTTGCCGCGGTTGCAACGATCGCGGAGAGGCTCGCGGTATCGGCCGCGACCCTGGCGACACCCTGGAAATCCTCGGCCATCGCGTCGATCCCTGCGGCCGTATCCTGCGCGGTCGCTTGGATTGCGGTCGCGGCATGGCGATGATGCTCGACCTCGTCGCGGATCGTGCCGGCCGCATCCGCCAGCTGACCGATGCTGCCGGCGATCTTGCCCAATGCATCGTGCGCGAGTGCCGCATTGGCCTCGGCCGAACCCGCAAGCGAACGGATGTTGCTTGAGGCAGCGTCGGCCTGTCCGGCCAGCTGCTTGACCTCGCCCGCGACCACGGCGAAGCCGTTGCCGGCGACGCCTGCACGTGCCGCTTCGATCGTCGCGTTCAGTGCCAGCAGGTTGGTGCGCCCGGCAATGGCGTGGATCGCGCTGGCAAAAGTGCCGATCGTCTGCGTTCGCTCGACCAGCGCGGCGACGGTCGCGTGGCTGGCGCCCGATGCTGCGCGTGCCTCACTGCCCAACACGACCTGCTGCTCGGCGCTGCTCGCGATCGACGTCACCGCATCGCTCAGCGCATGGATTTGTTGCCCGAGGCGGGCGGCATTGTTCAACGAACGCGATGCGGTCGTCGCACTTGTCCCGGTCTTGCGGGTCGTCGTTTGCGCCAGGTCATCGAGCGCGCGGGCCGATGCGTCGAGGTGTGCCGCCGCCGATCCGACCGAATCGACGATGTCGGCAACGGACGCCCGGAACGCCTCGGCCAGGGCGGCCATTTCGGTCCGGCGGTCGGCGGCGGCGCATCGCTCCAGCTGGATGCGCCGCGCGCGCTCGGCGTCGGCGCGTCGTTCGGCTTCGGACGCGCTGGTCAACGCCGCTTCCATGCGGTCGCGGCTCCCGATCGCCTCGACCGCATCGTGCTCGCTTTGCAGGCGCGCCTCCTGCTGGCGGATCATGAGGCGGCGCAGCTGCGTGGTGACATAGGCCAGGACCGCGAATTGCAGCGCCACGGCAGCGGCATGGAAGACGACCCGCCCGAGATTGCCGGTGCCGGTGAAGACCCAGCCGGGCGCTGCCACTTGCAACGTCAGATGATGCAGCGCGATCAGCCCGGCGGCGAGCGCGATCGGACGCCAGTCGCACAGCATCACGAGCGCCGCGAGCGCCACGAAGAAGTACATGTGCGCGTCCATCTGCCACGGGTCGCCGCGCAACAGGTAGATCGCCAATGCGGGGTGGGCGGCCGCAAGCGTGCCGCACAGCAGCCGCGCGACGCCGTCATGCCGCCCACGCAATGCCATGACCGTCGGCGCGACGTTGACCGCAGCGGCGGCGACGATGGCGGGTATCGTGCCGTCCATGTCGCGCCACCATCCCATTACCGCGAGCACGAGTGTCGCGATCCAGCCGGCGCTGGCCGCAAAGCGGACGCCACGCGCGCGAAAGGCGTCGAGATCGGTCTGTCCGGCGCGCACGCCGGTCATGCGCCGCAGCCCGCGGCCGGAGCGGCGAGGACCAGGATGCCGGCCGCCAGCATCGGCGCGATCAGCGCGTCGCGTTCGCCGCGCACGACGTAGGATCGCGGCAGCGGACCCGGCGCGACGAGCCATGCTCCGGCTGCCAGGGCTGTGTCTATCGTCCGCTCCGCCGGCGCATGACCAAGCGGGACGAGCAGCAGCATGCCCGAGCGCGGCGGCCATCCGGCGAGCAGGCATACGGTCAGCGCCAGCAGTGCAAGCTGGAGGATCATCCAGCGCGAGGTCGGCGGTTGCGGATAGGTCATGGTTCGATAGCACTACCCGCCATCAGTGAGATAGTGGTTAAGGCGCCGGCAACCCCCCACACGAAAAAGCCGCCGCCCGGCTTTCCGAGCGGCGGCTTATCCGAACCTCAGCGGTGATCCCGGCGATCAGTCGTTGAGATACTCGCCCGCATCGGCATCGGTGCCGGTGCCCGAGGTCACCACCTCGGCGAGCGCGTCGTCGCCGGTGCCGGCGTCCTCGCGCGGGGTGCGCGCCTTTTCGGCGGCACGCTGTTCGGCGGCGCTGAGCGGGGCGACGATCACCTCGGCGAGGCGCTTCTGCTGCGCGCGGAGCGCCACGTCACGGCTGGTGGCCGCCACGCGCAGGCGGTTCATGCCCGCACCGGTGCCCGCCGGGATCAGGCGGCCGACGATGACGTTCTCCTTCAGGCCCATCAGCGTGTCCTGCTTGCCCTGAACCGCCGCCTCGGTGAGGACGCGGGTGGTCTCCTGGAACGACGCCGCCGAGATGAAGCTGCGGGTCTGCAGCGACGCCTTGGTGATGCCGAGCAGGACGGGCTTGCCCTGTGCACGCGTCTGGTTCTTGTCGAGCTTCTCGTTGGTCGCGTCCATTTCCTCGCGGTCGACCTGCTCGCCCTTCAGCAGCGTGGTGTCGCCGCCGTCGGTGATCTCGACCTTCTGGAGCATCTGGCGGACGATCGTCTCGATATGCTTGTCGTTGATCTTCACGCCCTGGAGACGATAGACCTCCTGGATCTCCGACACGAGGTATTCCGCCAGCGGTTCTACCCCCATCGTCTCCAGGATGTCGTGCGGATCGGGCGAACCGCCGATCAGATTGTCGCCGCGCTTGACGTAATCGCCCTCCTGGACGTCGATGACCTTGGACTTGGGCACCAGATACTCGACGACCTCGCCGCCATCCTCGGGCTGGATGCCGATCTTGCGCTTGGCCTTGTAATCCTTGCCGAACACGACGCGGCCCGAAACCTTGGCGATGATCGCCGAGTCCTTGGGGATACGCGCCTCGAACAGCTCGGCCACCCGCGGCAGACCGCCGGTGATGTCGCGGGTCTTGGCCGATTCACGGCTGACGCGCGCCAGCACGTCGCCGCCCTGGACCTGCGCACCGTCCTCGACCGACAGCGTCGCGCCGGAGACTAGCATGTAGCGGCCGGCTTCGCCCGAAGCATCGTCGAGCAGGGTCAGACGCGGACGCAGATCCTCCTTGGTCTTGGTCGAGGTGCGATACTCGATCACCACCCGCTGCGAGATGCCGGTCGCTTCGTCGGTCTGCTCGGTGAGCGTCTTGCCCTCGATCAGGTCGACGAACTTCACGGTGCCCGGGTTCTCGGTGATGACCGGCATCGTGAACGGGTCCCATTCCGCCATCCGGTCGCCCTTTTCGACGATGTGACCGTCGTCGAACAGGACATACGCGCCGTAAGGGATACGATGGGTCGACAGTTCGCGGCCGTCCATGTCGGTAATGACGATCTCACCCGAACGGCTGAGCACGACGCGGCGGCCGCGCTGGTCGACGATGATGCGCAGGTCCTTGTAGCTGGCGGTGCCGTCGACCGGCGCCTCCAGGTTCGACTGCTCGTTCAGCTGCGCCGCGCCGCCGATGTGGAACGTCCGCATCGTCAGCTGGGTGCCGGGCTCGCCGATCGACTGCGCCGCGATGACGCCGACCGCCTCGCCGATGTTCACCGGGGTGCCGCGGGCAAGATCACGCCCGTAGCACTTGCCGCAGACGCCGATCTTCGATTCACACACCAGCGGCGAGCGAATCTTGCAGCCCTGCAAGCCGATCGCCTCGATCCGCACGATCATCGCCTCGTCGAGCAACGTGCCCGTCGGGATGATGATTTCGCCGGTCTTGCTGTCGACGATGTCCTCCGCGGTGGTGCGGCCGAGAATACGCTCGCCGAGCGACGCGATGGTCGAGCCTCCTTGCACGATCGCCTTCATCTCCAGCGCGCGCTCGGTGCCGCAATCCTCCTCGATGATGACGCAGTCCTGCGACACGTCGACGAGGCGGCGGGTGAGGTAGCCCGAATTGGCGGTCTTCAACGCCGTATCCGCGAGGCCCTTGCGCGCGCCGTGGGTGGAGTTGAAATATTCGAGGACGGTGAGACCCTCCTTGAAGTTCGAGATGATCGGCGTTTCGATGATCTCTCCGCTAGGCTTGGCCATCAGCCCGCGCATGCCGGCGAGCTGCTTGATCTGCGCCTGGCTACCGCGCGCACCCGAATGCGCCATCATGTAGATCGAGTTGATCGGCTTCTCGCGGCCCGCATTGGGGCCGTCCTCATACTTCTTCACCGATCGGATTTCGTCCATCATGGCCGAGGCCACCTGGTCGCCGCAACGGCTCCAGGCGTCGATGACCTTGTTGTATTTCTCCTGCTGGGTGATGAGCCCGTCCTGATACTGCTGCTCGAAATCCTTCACGAGACCGCGGGTGTCGTCGACGAGACCGACTTTGGCGTCCGGGATGATCATGTCGTCCTTGCCGAACGAGATGCCCGCCTTGAACGCGTGGCGGAAGCCCAATGCCATGATCGCGTCGGCGAACAGCACGGTCTCCTTCTGGCCGGTATGGCGATAGACCTCGTCGATGACGTCGCCGACATCCTTCTTGGTCAGCAGCCGGTTGACCGTCTCGAACGGCACCTTCGACGACTTGGGCAGCGTCTCGCCGAGCAGCATGCGGCCCGGGGTCGTCTCGTAGCGCTTGAGGTATTGCTTGCCCGCCTC
>NZ_CAXVWL010000014.1:0-76747 GCF_964263785.1 Sphingomonas sp. | reverse complement strand
GATGAACCCCAGCCCGTACAGCTGTCCCGCCTTCTCCTCGAAGCGCCGGATCAGCAGCATCTGCTTGTAGAAGTCGAGCAGCTGCTCCTTGGTCGCCTGGAACGGCTGCGGCTCGGCGGGGCGCTCGCGGTTCGGCTTGGGGGGCTCGCTGGTTGCGGGCGCGGGGGCTTTGGCCACAGTTACGTTCACCTCTCCGAAAGTCGCGGTCCGGTGCCTATAGCCGCGGTCCCGCGCGAACTTCAATCGTTGCCCTTGACGCTACGGAGCGCCTAGAGCCCCCGGTCAATGGTTATCCACCCGTATCGTATCCCCGCGTTCCGTGCGTACCTCCTGTCGCGGCTCCTGGGTACGATCGCGCTGGCGGCACAGGCGATCGTCATCGGCTGGCAGGTCTACGGCCTGGCGCGCGAGACGATGGACATCCGCGAGGCCGCCTTTTTGCTCGGCATGATCGGCGCTGCGCAATTCGTGCCGCTGTTCGTGCTGACCCCCGTTGTCGGCCTGGTCGCGGACACCCTCGACCGGCGGTGGATTGTCCGCGTGACGACCGCCCTGCTGATGCTGGTCGCGGCGACGCTCGGGGCATTGACATGGGCGGGCATGCTCGGGCTGCCCGCGCTATTCGGTGCGGCAGTGTTCGTCGGCGTCGCGCGCGCCTTCTCCGGCCCGGCCTATTCGGCACTCGCGCCCAATCTGGTGCCGCGAGAGAGTCTGCCGACCGCCATCGCGATCAGCTCGATCGCTTGGCAGGTCGGATCGATCGCGGGCCCCAGCTTCGGCGGGCTGCTCTATGCGATCCACCCCGATGTTGCGTATGCCACGATCGTCGGCCTGCTCTCGCTGGCGCTCGGTGCGATGCTGTTCATCGGCCCGGTGCCGCAGCCGCCCGCTGAGACCGACCGCCATCCGCTTGTCCGTATCCTCGACGGCTTCGCCTATGTCCGCCACAACCGGCTGGTGCTGGCGACGATCACGCTCGACCTGTTCGCGGTGCTGCTGGCCGGCGCGACTGCGCTGCTGCCGATCTACGCGCGCGACATCCTCCACGTCGGCGCGAGCGGTCTCGGCCTGCTCGCGGCGGGCATGGGCATCGGCGCCGCGGCGACTGCCGTGTGGTTTTCGGTCCGGCCGATGACCGAGAACGTCGGCGTCAAGATGCTTGCCTCCGTCGTCATCTTCGGGCTGGCGATCCTGACCTTCGGGGTATCGACCAGCTTTGTGCTCAGCCTCGCCGCGCTGATCGTGGCGGGCAGCGCCGACATGGTGTCGGTCTACGTCCGCTCTTCGTTGATCCAGCTCCACACCCCCGACCACATGCGCGGACGGGTCAGCGCAGTATCGCAGCTGACCATCTCCGCCTCGAATGAGCTCGGCGAAGCGGAAAGCGGTTTGCTGGCTTCGCTGCTCGGTCCCGTCGGGGCAGTGGTGTTCGGCGGGGTCGGCGCGATCGCGATCACGCTGCTCTGGGCGCGGCTGTTTCCCGAACTCAGGCTTGCAAAGACCTTCGATCCGCCCGAAGTCATCCCCGAACCCCAGCATGGAGCAGCCACGCCATGAAGGCCAACACGATCCTCGACACGATCGGGCGCACCCCGCACATCCGCGTGGCCCGCCTGTTCCCCGACTCCGAAGTGTGGATCAAGTCCGAGCGCTCCAATCCCGGCGGGTCGATCAAGGACCGGATCGCGCTGGCGATGGTGGAAGCAGCGGAAGTCGACGGACGCCTGCAGCCCGGCGGCACGATCATCGAGCCGACCAGCGGCAACACCGGCGTCGGCCTGGCGATGGTCGCCGCGGTCAAGGGCTACAAGCTCGTCCTGGTCATGCCCGAATCGATGTCGCTCGAACGCCGCCGTCTGATGCTGGCGTACGGCGCGACCTTCGATCTCACGCCGCGCGACCGGGGCATGAAGGGCGCGATCGAGCGCGCGCTGGAGCTGATCGATCAGACCCCCAACAGCTGGATGCCCCAGCAGTTCGAGAACCCCGCCAACATTGACATCCACGTCCGCACCACGGCGCAGGAGATCCTCGACGACTTCGCCGACACGCCGATCGACGTTCTCATCACCGGCGTCGGCACCGGCGGCCACATCACCGGCGTCGCCGAAACGCTCAAGAAGACCTGGCCCAACCTCAAAGCCTATGCGGTCGAGCCCGCCGCCTCCCCCGTCATCGCGGGCGGTCAGCCTGGGCCCCACCCGATCCAGGGCATCGGCGCCGGCTTTATCCCCGCCAACCTCCACACCGCCGCGTTGGACGGCGTGATCGAGGTCGACGCCGCAGTCGCCAAGGACATGGCGCGCCGCGCGGCCAGCGAAGAGGGCATGCTGGTCGGCATCTCCTCGGGCGCGACGCTAGCGGCAATTCTGCAGAAGCTGCCCGACCTACCCGACGACGTCCGCGTGCTCGGCTTCAACTACGACACCGGCGAGCGCTACCTCTCGGTTCCCGACTTCCTGCCCGAGAGCTGATGCCCGCTCCCTCGAAGCGCGTCGGCGCCGCGCTGGTCGCGGTCGCCGCCGCGGCGGTGACGATCCCGGCGCTGGTCGTCACGCACCCGCCCGCCAAAGCAAAACGGGCGATCAGGCCCGCCAAGCTGCCGCCCCGCCGCGTGGTGCCCCAGGCCGAGCTGCCGCCGGTGGAGCCGGTCAAGCTCGTCGACCTCGCCCCCGACGACGCACGCGCGTTCAACGAAACCGTGCCGTTCTCGACCCTGCCCAACCCCGCCGCGCGTCCGTTCCGATTCGCCGGATCGGCCGAGGATCGCGAGCGCGCGACCGACTGCCTGGCGGCGGGCGTCCTCTACGAAGCGGGCGACGACAGCGTCGGCGAGCGCGCGGTCGCGCAAGTCGTCCTCAACCGCCTCCGCCACCCTGCATTTCCCAAGACCGTCTGCGGCGTCGTGTTCGAAGGGTCGGAACGCACCACCGGCTGCCAGTTCACCTTCACCTGCGACGGCGCGCTCACCCGCTGGAAGCCGTCCGAAGCGGGCTGGAAACGCGCGCGAGAGGTCGCCGGACTCGCGCTGTCGGGGGCGGTCTACAAGCCCGTCGGCTATTCGACTCACTATCACACCGACTGGGTGGTTCCCTATTGGCAGTCGAGCCTCGACAAGGTCGCGCGCGTCGGGAGCCACCTGTTCTTCCGCTGGAGTGGCTGGTGGGGCACGCCTCCGGCCTTCAACCGCCAGGTCGCGACCGGCGAGCCCGCGGTCGCCGCGCTTGCGGGCGTCTCGCCTGCGCACGGCATGGCCGCGGCGCTGGCACAGGGCGACGCAGCGGTGCTTGCGGTCGCGGCCTACACCGGCACCGTCCCGGTTGCTCTGCCGAGCGACCCCGACACCTTCGTCGTCGCGCTCGATCCCAAGGCGGCGCCCGACTCCTACAAGGCGATGGCGCTCGCCGCTTGTGCCGACAGGCCGCACTGTGTCGTGATGGGCTGGACCGACCGCGCGCTGATGCCGGTCAGCGCCAGCCTGCTGCCCAACCAATCCGACGCAATGGGCTTCAGCTACCTGCGCAACCGCGAGGGCGACTTCGAGCGCGCGCTTTGGAATTGCGCCACGTTCCCTCGCGCCGTGAAGACCGAATGCATGCGGCGACAGGTGCTGCGGATCGAGGCGCCGGTGGCGGCACCGGTGGTAACCGCACCAGCTGCGGAGCCGCTGGCGGGAGTGCGGCGGAAGGGCGAAGCAATACCTTCCCCGACTGCCGCGCCGGCGGCAAAATAGGTCGTTCTTTCCTTCTCCCCTTGTGGGAAAAGGTGGCGCGCCCTGTCGGATGAGGGCTGCGCGCCGCCGGCTCTCTCGGCTGCTGCGCAGCCGCCCCTCACCCTTCCGCAGCCTGCGGCTGCTCCCTCCCTCTCTCACAAGGGGCGCGGTCAACAATCACGCTCGCGCCGCCATGAACATTTCCGGCGGCAGGGCCATGATCGCTTCCGCCCCGCCCTCGATCTTGCGCCGCAGCGCCCCTGCCTCGGGCATCACACGTTCGGCAAAGAAGCGCGCGGTTACCAGCTTGGCGTCCATGAACGCGGCATCCCCTTCGCCGGCGTCCTTCAATCGTGCGGCCGCCGCCGCCATACGCAGCCACATAAGGCCGACCGCGACGATGCCCATCACGTGCATGTAGGATACCGCGCCCGCGCCGACGTTGTTAGGGTCTTTCATCCCGTTTGCCATGAACCACATCGTCGCGGTCTGAAGCTCGCTGTTCGCCCGCTCCAGCGCGGTTGCGAACGCTACCGTCGCCTCCACGTTTTTCGCCGCGGCGACTTCCTCGCCGACGATCCGGAACAACGCCTGCACCGCGCGCCCGCCATTGGCAGCCAGCTTGCGCCCGACCAAATCCATCGCCTGCACGCCGTTGGTGCCCTCGTAGATCTGCGCGATCCGTGCGTCACGGACGTACTGCTCCATACCCCATTCGGCGATATAGCCGTGCCCGCCATAGACCTGCTGAGACGTCGTCGCGATCTCGTAACCCTTGTCGGTCCCGACTCCCTTGATGACCGGGGTCAGAAGCCCGATCAGGTCGGCGGCCATCTGCCGATCGGCATCGTCGGGTGCGGCATGTTCGAGATCGACCTGGAGCGCCCCCCATAGGCACAGCGCGCGCAGTCCCTCGGTCCACGCCTTGCCCTCCATCAGCATCCGGCGGACGTCGGGATGGACGAACAGCGTATCGGCCTTCTCGTTCGGCTCGGCGGGGCCAGTCAGCGCGCGACCCTGACGACGGTCGTGCGCATACTGGACCGCGTTCTGATACGCGACCTCGGCCAGCCCCAGCCCCTGCAAGCCCACGCCCAGCCGCGCGGCATTCATCATGATGAACATCGCGGCGAGCCCCTTCATCTCGTCGCCGACCAGCCAGCCGGTCGCGCCATCGTAGTTCATCACGCAGGTCGAGTTGCCGTGGATGCCCATCTTGTGCTCGATGGAGCCGCAGCTGACTGCGTTGCGCTCACCCAATGATCGGTCGTCGCCGACCATCACCTTTGGCACGACGAACAGCGAAATGCCCTTTGAGCTCTCGGGCGCGCCGGGAGTCTTTGCCAGCACGAGGTGGATGATGTTGTCGGTAAGGTCGTGCTCGCCCGCCGAGATGAAGATTTTCGTGCCGGTTATGCTGTACGATCCATCCGCCTGCGGCTCCGCGCGGGTGCGGATCAGACCCAGGTCGGTGCCGCACTGCGGCTCGGTCAGGTTCATGGTGCCACCCCATTCGCCCGACACCATCTTCGGCAGGTACTTGGCTTGCTGTTCAGGCGACCCTTTCACCACCAGCGCCGCGATCGCGCCGTGAGCAAGCCCGGGATACATCGCGAACGCCATGTTCGCCGAGATCATGTATTCCTGGAATGCGGTCGAGACGACATGCGGCATGCCTTGCCCACCGAACGCTTCGGGTGCGGAAAGCGTCCCCCAGCCCGACTCGACGAACTTGGCGTATGCCTCCTTGAACCCGGCCGGGGTCGTCACCGAACCGTCCGCATGACGCGTGCAACCCTCCTGGTCGCCGGACAGGTTGAGCGGGAACAGTACCTCGGCGACGAAGCGCCCGCCTTCCTCCAGCACCGCATCGACGGTGTCGGGGGTGGCGGCCCCGAACCCCGGTACGTTGGCATAGCGATCAAGCCCAACCACATTCTCGAGGACGAAGCGCGTGTCGCGAACGGGGGGCGTGTACTGGGGCATGAAGCTATCCTTGATCCTGGGTACGGCCGCGGTCGAGCACGGCAACGAAATCGGTGAGTTCCGTAATGGCGGCGTCGATGTCGACGCGTTGCCGGGTCAGTAGCGCTATCCGCTCGCGGCAGCGATCGATCGCGACCTGACGCTGGACACGTCGACCGTCGCCAACGTCGTAGAGGTCGATCATTTCACGGATTTCGGCGAGGCTGAACCCGACGCGCTTGCCCCGCAATATCCACGCGATCCGCGCACGATCGCGATGCGAATAGATGCGCTGGGTACTGCGGCGAACGGGCGCGATCAGCCCCTCGTCCTCGTAGAAGCGCAGCGCGCGGGCGGTGACCCCGAACTCGGCGGACAGATCGGATATCGTGAAGTCGTCGCGATCGGCACGCGGCGGAACGACGGCGTAAGTTGAACCGGTCGGCATACCGAGGCCGCTACTTGCCCTTTACGTTAACGTCAAGCGCCGCATAGCAACGTGCCGTCCGGCGCTCGCAGCGTCGCAGCTTCGGAGGCGGACGCCCCCTGCCGCTCGACCACGAGCGCCGCCAGCGAAGCGCGACCCTGGCACATTCGTTCGCATGCCACTGGTAATTCCGCCGGAAACGTCAGCCGCTCTCCGTCGAAACGCGCATCGAAGCGACAGTCGCCAAAGATCACCCCGACCCGCTCACCGGATCGTTCCAGCGTTCCCGCCGCCGCGCACGCCTGCCCGTCGCTATAGTTCACCAGCGCGCCGATCCGCGTCGCGCCACCGGCGCCTGGTATGATGCAGACGCGATCCGTGTCGCGCATCCAGGCACCGACCAGCGAACCCTTGGGATCCGTGATCAACCCCGCTCCCCGCGCCGCCGCCTCCAGCCGTTCGCCCGCTTGCGCATCGACGGTCGGCTGTTGTCCACAGCCGGCCAATGCCAATGTTAGCGCAAGACGATAAGGACGCCTCATTCGACGAAGGTCAGGGCGCCGTCGCGTTCGATCCGCCGGTAAAAGCAGCTCGTTCGCCCGGTATGGCACGCCGGACCGGCCGGCTCGACGACCAGCCACAGCGCATCCTGATCGCAATCGACTCGCATTTCGACGACCCGCAAAATATTGCCCGAGGTTTCCCCCTTGCGCCAAAGCCGCATGCGACTGCGCGACCAGAAGGTGGCCTCACCCGAATCCTGCGTCGCCGCGATCGCCTCGGCATTCATATGCGCCACCATCAACAACGCGCCCGCTTGGTTCGTTACGACGGCGGTAACGAGACCGGCAGCATCGAACTTCGGGTCGAACAGGAATGTCTCTTCGCGATACGTCATATTTCGCCTTACCTACGATAGCCGGCAAACGAAAATCGCCGAAGAATTTGTGCGAAGGTAGCCCGGATTGCCAATGTCCACACCGGCGTTCCGATCGGAGGGAAAACGACGATGAGCACGGCCGCGCAGGACTGGTCGACCGGGTATGTCGTGGACGTCGAATACGTCCCCACAATTTCCTGCCCAGGCTCGCTCCCCTGAACCTGGCGCTCGCCGCTGCGATGACGCCGACGCCGCGCGTTTTCACCGCGACGGCATCCCCGCTCTGGCGATGCTCGGCATCACGTGATCCGGTGAATAAACACGCCGTGACCTTCGCGGCTGTTAGCCGACATCGCTTGGGGGCGACAAACCCATGTTTGCCTCCTATATCCCGCCGTGAAGCGAAACCCATCGGGCCGACATGCTGACCACACATCCTTTCGAAGCCGCCGACGACGGCGATCACCTCCATGAGGAGTGTGGCATCTTCGGCGTGTCCGAAACGCAAGGCGCGGCCGCGCTCGTCGCCTTGGGGCTGCACGCGCTCCAGCATAGGGGGCAGGAAGCCGCCGGGATCACGACCTGGGACAGCCGCGCCTTTCATACCCACCGCGCGATGGGTCACGTTGCGGGCAATTTCGACCGTGACGACGTGATTCGCGCGCTGCCGGGCACCGTCGCCTGCGGCCACGTTCGCTATGCGACCTCGGGCGACACCGCGCTGCGCAACGTCCAGCCGCTGTATGCCGAGCTCCAGACCGGCGGCTTTGCCGTCGCTCACAACGGCAACATTTCCAACGCGATCAAGCTTCGCAAGGAGCTCGTCCGCCGCGGATCGATCTTTCAGTCGACCAGCGATACCGAAACGATCATCCATCTCGTCGCCACCTCGAGCTATCGCACGCTGCTCGATCGCTTCATCGATGCGCTGAAGCAGGTCGAGGGCGCCTATTCGCTGATCGTGATGACGCCCGAAGGCATGATCGCCTGCCGCGACCCGCTCGGCATCCGCCCGCTGGTGATGGGCCGTCTCGACGACGCGGTGATCTTTGCGTCCGAGACCGTGGCGCTCGACGTCGTCGGCGCGACCTTCGAACGCTCGGTCGAACCGGGCGAACTGGTGATCGTGCAAGGCAAGGACGTCCGATCGATCCGCCCGTTCGCGCCGATGGCGCCGCGGCCGTGCATCTTCGAATGGGTGTATTTCTCGCGTCCCGATTCGATCGTCGAGGATCATTCGATCTATTCGGTGCGCAAGGGAATCGGCGCACAGTTGTCGCGCGAAGCGCCCGTCGACGCCGACCTCGTCATCCCCGTACCCGATTCGGGCGTGCCCGCCGCGATCGGCTATGCGCAGGCAAGCGGCATCCCGTTCGAGCTCGGCATCATCCGCTCGCATTATGTCGGGCGCACCTTCATCCAGCCGGGCGACAAGGTTCGCCATCTGGGTGTGAAGCTCAAGCACAACGCCAACCGGGCCCTCATCAAGGGCAAGCGGGTTATCCTGGTCGACGATTCGATCGTCCGCGGCACCACCAGCCTCAAGATCGTTCAGATGATGCGCGAAGCGGGCGCGGCCGAGGTCCACATGCGGATCGCCAGTCCCCCGACCCGGCACAGCTGCTTCTACGGCGTCGACACGCCCGAGCGCGCCAAGCTGCTCGCCGCCACCCACGACATCGCCGAAATGACCGATTTCATCCACGCCGACAGCTTGGCATTCGTCTCCATTGACGGACTGTACAAGGCGCTCGGCGAGGCGAACCGCGCCGAGATCCGGCCTAAATATTGCGATGCGTGCTTCACCGGGGACTATCCGACGATGCTGACCGACTATGACGAGACCGCCGAGGTCGATCAGTTCGCGTTGTTAGAGGAGCGGCGGGCTTGAGCGGTCCGCTGGCGGACAAGCTCGCGGTCGTCACCGGCGCCAGTCGCGGCATCGGTGCGGCGACCGCGCTGGCGCTTGCCGCCCGCGGAGCCCATGTCGTGCTGACCGCTCGTACCGCGAAAGGTCTGGAAGATGTCGAGCAGGCGATTTTCGATGCGGGCGGTTCGGCGACGATCGCACCGCTCGATCTGACCCAGACCGATGCGATCGCCCGTCTGGCGACTGCGGTCGGCGAACGCTGGCAAGCGCTCGACGTGCTTGTGCTCAACGCCGGCACACTCGGCAGCCTGGCGGCGGTGCCGGCGATCGATGCCAAGGAACTGGCGTCGGTCCTGACCCTCAACGTCAGCGCGCAAGCGGCGCTGATCGCGGCGTTCGATTCGATGCTGCGCCGGTCGGAAGGTGCACGCGTGATCGGCGTCACGTCCTCGGTCGCGCGCAAGCCGCGTGCCTATTGGGGCGCATACGGCGCCTCCAAGGCGGCATTCGAGACGCTGCTCGGCGCCTACGGCGACGAGGTCGCGGCGATCAGCAGCATCCGTACCGGGATCCTCGACCCCGGCTCCACCCGCACGGCGATGCGCGCGCGCGCCTATCCCGGCGAAGACCCGAGCTCGGTCAAAGATCCCGCTGTCGTCGCCGAACGTATCGCCACACTGGCGATCGACGGCTTCGAGGCGGGGCATTTCGAGCGCATCGAAGGCTGACTCCGATCTTCCGTCGCCCCGCCCTGGAGCCGGGGCCCGCTTCTTCTTAAAGCTCAATATTCCGTCAGCGTAACCTGCACGACGTCGATCCCACCACCCCGGAACCCGCCCTCGCAGTACATCAGGTAATAGCGCCACAACCGCACGAATCGCTCGTCGAAGCGCGCAGGCAATCTGCCCTCCGCCACCGCCGCCTCGAACGCGACCCGCCACCGCCGGAGCGTCTCGGCATAGTCGAGCCCGAAGTGGTGCGGATCGCGCCACGCCAGTCCGCGTGCCTCCGCCGACGCCCTGAAGCGCGACTCGGACAGCAACATGCCGCCGGGGAACACGTATCGCTGGATGAAGTCGACGCTTGAAGCATAGGCAGGGAACACGTCATCGGCGATCGTGATGAACTGGATCGCTGCCCGCCCGCCCGGCTTCAGCACCCGCGCTACCATGTCGAGAAAGTCTGGCCAGTAGCGCTGTCCTACAGCCTCGACCATCTCTATGCTGACGACTGCATCGTAACGGTCTTTGACATCGCGATAGTCGGTCAGGGCGACCGTGACACCCCGCAGCGCCTTCGCCTCGATCGCCGCTTTCTGCTCGGCGGACAGCGTAATAGCGTGAACTTCGTTACCTTCGGCCGCCGCAGCCGCCGCAAACGATCCCCAGCCGCAACCGATCTCCAGGATCGTGTCGCCGGGCCGTGCGCCGGTTCGCGCGAGAACCGCGGCGATCTTGCGGTCCTGCGCGGTCTCCAGCGGCTCGTTCGCTTCGGCGAAGATTGCACTTGAATAGGTCAGCCCGGCATCGAGCCATTGCGAGTAGAAATCGTTGCCCAGGTCGTAATGCGCGGCGATGTTGCGTCGCGCGCCTGCCCGATCGTTGCGCCGCAGCCGGTGCCACGCGCGTGCCGCCAGCTTCGCCAAGCCGCCCGACCGCGCCGAATGCCCCAGCGCCACGCGGTTCGCCATGAACAACGCAAACAGCGGCACCGCATCCGGGCTGTCCCAGTCCCCCGCCGCCCACGCGTCGTACCAGCCGACCGATCCGCCGGTCGCCAGCCGGACCAGAGCACGCCAGCGCCGCAGGTCGACGACCGCGACCGGCCCGGCGGCACGTCCACCGAGCAGCCGCCGGGTGCCATCGGGCAAGGTCGCCTCGATCGCCCCCATCTTTAACGCGCGATCGATCCGGTCGAGCATCCGGTGGAACACGGGCGCGACTAGGCGCGCGGCGGCGGACGCGCGGTGGTCGGGTTCGGGGGCGACGGTGCGCGGATCGTTCATCGCGGGCGCCCATGCCAGCACGCGGCGAAATCGAAAAGGGTTCAGCGCATCCTGGCCGCCGCAGCCAGCGCCCGCTCGCGCGCTTCGCGGTGGCCGATGATCTTGACCGGATAGCCGCGTGGGCGGCAGCCCCCGGCTTCCGGATCGTGGATCACCGCATCGGAAAGGCCGCCAAGCTCGGGCACCCAGTGGCGGATATACCCGCCCGCGTCGAACTTTTCCGATTGCGTCAGCGGCGCCATGATCCGCCCGAACATGTTGGCGTCGACGCCGGTCCCTGCCACCCATTGCCAGTTCACCGAATTGTTGCCGTAATCGGCGTCGACCAGGCAGTCCCAGAACCAGCGCTCGCCCCAACGCCAATCGAGCAGCAGGTGCTTGATGAGGAAACTGGCGGTGATCATGCGAACGCGGTTGTGCATCCAACCGATCGTCCACAGTTGGCGCATCCCGGCATCGACGATCGGGTAGCCCGTCCGGCCCGTCTGCCAGGCCTTCAGGTCGCGTTGTGCGTCGGCGCCGTCGCGCCACAGCGAATCGAACTTCGGACGTCCGTTGCGATCGCCGTAATCCGGGAGCGCCGTGACGACGCCGTCGGTGAAATCACGCCAGGCAAGCTCCTTGCGAAAGGTCTGCACGCCCTCGCCAAGCCCGGACAGCGCATGCCAGACCTGACGCGGGCTCACTTCGCCGAAATGGAGATGCGGTGACAGCCGCGAGCTGCCTTCGACCGACGGCAGGTTCCGATCGGTGTCGTATGCGGCGACCTGCCCGGCGAACGCATCGACGGCATTGCGCGCGGCTGCTTCGCCCGCCGTCCACGCCGCATCGAACGCCTTCGCCCAGTCGCGCTTGGGCAGCAGCCCCCAATCGGCAAGCACGTCGCTGCCCGGCCATTTTGCGGGAGCAGCGAGCGTGTTGGGCGCCGGCAAAGGCGCATCGGGCGGCATCCGCTGCGACAGCGCCTTCCAGAAGCTCGAATAGACCCGGAACGGCGTTCCCGCGCCGGTCGTCAAATCTTCGATCCGCGCGAGATGGTTTCCGTCATGCAGGTACAGTGCGTCGCTAAGCGCGGCTTCCGCACTGCGCCACCATGGTTCGTAGTGGCGAATCGCATGGATCGCGGCCGCGCCGGTTTCCTCCAGCAGCGCGCGCAAAACGGTGACGGCATCGCCCCGCCGCAGGATCAGCCGCGAGCCCATCGCCTCCAGCGACGCTGCAAGCGCTTCCAGGGCGTGGTGGAGATACCAGCGTTGGGCACCACCGATCCGCCAGTCGCCCGCCGACTCGTCGTCGAGGACGTAGACGGGAATGACCGGACCGGAACGGGCGGCAGCCAGCAGCGCGGGTTGATCGTGGAGGCGCAAATCCTGGCGGAGCCAGAGCAGGACGGGTTCGGTCATCGCGTGTCGCTACGCGCGCGCGGCACACGCGGTTCCGTCAGCCGAGCCCGAACGCTGCGCCCAACGTCAGGATCGCGGCGACATGGCGGCGGGCGATCGCCAGCGCATCGTCGCCATAGCCGCCGCCCACCGTACTCGCCACCGGGATGCCGCGCGCGCGCATCATCGCCGCGACCAGCCGTTCGCGGCGTGCGAGGCCGTCTTCGGTCAGCGCCAGGCGGCCCAGCCGATCGCCGACAAAGGGATCGACTCCGGCTTGGTAGAGCACGATCTGGGGGCGCGCCTCGTCCAGCAGCGGCGTCAGCGTCTGTTCCAGCGTCGCTAGATATTCGTCGTCCCCCACCCCGTCCGCGAGCGGCACGTCGAGCGTCGATCGTGCCTTTCGCGTGGGAAAGTTCTTGGCGGCGTGGATCGAATAGGTGGCGAGTCCCGGACGTCCTGCCAGCAGCGCCGCGGTACCGTCGCCCTGGTGGACGTCGACATCGACGACGAGCAGCCGCGATACGGTTCCCTCCTCGACCAGCCGCACCGCTGCGACCGCGAGGTCGTTGAAGACGCAATAGCCCGCGCCGGTCCCCGCCAGCGCATGATGGCTGCCGCCTGCGGTATTGGCGGCGAACCCGTGCGTCAGCGCCAGATGGGCCGCCAGCCACGTCCCCCCGGGCACGACCGCCGCCCGCGCCGCGACGGCGCCGGTTACAGGAAAGCCGATCCGCCGCGTCTTGTCGGGCGGCACTCGAGCGTCGAGCACCTCGGCGACGTATTCCGGATCGTGCACCGCCTCCAGCCAGCGCTCAGGCATCGTGTCGGGACGGTGCCATGCGATCCGCGCGCCCTCGCCCGCGAGCAGATCGCGGATCAGGCCGTTCTTGCCCCAGCGATAGGTCGATCGCGCCGGTGCCGCGGCGACGTAATCGGGATGATGGACGACGGGGATCACCGCGAATAGGTAGGCGCAAAGCCCGGCGGGCCCAAGGAGAGACGCATGACCGACACGCCCTTCGTCCGTCCCGACGTGCGCCTGTTCCTCGACTATCTGAACGCCTTACCCGGCCCCAAGATGCACGAGATGGACCCGACCGCGGCGCGCGCGATGTATGTCGCGACCAAGGGGGTGGCGGACCTGCCGCAGGGCGAACTCGCCACCGTCAACGACCTGACGATCCCTGGACCTGCGGGACCGATCCCGGCGCGGCTGTTCGATGTGGCCGAACACCGCGAACCCGGACCGGTCACCGTCTTCTTTCACGGCGGCGGGTTCGTGATCGGCGACCTGGAGACGCACGCGAGCTTCTGCGCGGAGGCCTCGCGCGCGCTGAACATGCCCGTCGTCGCGGTCGATTACCGGTTGGCTCCCGAGCACCGCTGGCCCGCCGCGCCCGACGATTGCGAAGCGGCGGCGCGCTGGGTCGCGAGCAATCCGCCTGAGTTGGGGCGCACCGCGACCAGCCTGGTGCTGTGCGGCGACAGCGCCGGCGGTACACTGACGATCACGACCGCGATGGCGTTGCGCGACACGCCCGCGGCGGTGCCGGTGATCGTCCAGGCGCCGATCTACCCCGCCACGGACGCACGCGGCGCCTACCCGTCCTTCGAGCAGTTCGCCGAAGGGTATCTGCTGACCCGCGGGTCGATGGCGTGGTTCGACGATTGCTACCGCGCCGACGTCGAGCACATGCGCGGCTCGCCGCTCCGGGGCGACATGGCGGGCATGCCCCCGGCCGTCATCGTCACCGCCAGCCTGGACCCGATCCGCGACCAGGGCCGCGCCTATGCATCGGCGCTGGTCGCGGCGGGGGTGGCGGTGACGTACCGTGAGGCGCCCGGCACGATTCACGGCTTCATCACGCTGCGCCAGGGTATCCCGTCTGCGGTGGGCGACGTCGCCGGTTACCTTGTTGCGGTACGTGCGGCGGTCTCTGAGGCCGAGGCGGCGCGGGTCATGCGCCAGGCGGCGGGCGCGTGAACGACCTGCCCTATCGCCCGTGCGCGGGTGTGATGCTGGTCAATCGCGACGGCCGTGTCTTCGTCGGGCAGCGGCTCGATTCGACGCTGGAGGCGTGGCAGATGCCCCAGGGCGGGATCGACCCGGGCGAGGACGCGCGGGATGCCGCGATCCGCGAGCTGGGCGAGGAGACGGGCATCGCGCCGGACCTTGTCGAGCTCGTCGCGCAAGCGCCGGAGGAACTCTACTACGACCTGCCGCCCGAGCTGATCGGCAAGGTGTGGAAGGGCAAGTGGCGCGGTCAGCGGCAACGCTGGTTCCTGTACCGCTTCCTGGGCGAGGACCGCGATGTCGATATCGCCACCGCACACCCCGAATTCCGCGCGTGGCGGTGGATGGAGGCCGAGGCGCTGCCCGCCGCCATCGTGCCGTTCAAGCGTGCCTTGTACGAAGCGGTGCTCGCCGTGTTTCGCCCTCACCTTGGCGCGCATCCGGCAGACTGACCGGTTTTCACAGCGGTTCGACGCCGCTACGGAGGTCGGCGTGCTGCCAATCATCTTACTAATGGCCACGGCGCCCGACCAGACCGCCGCCGGCGCGATGATCCCGGAGAATATCCGCGCGATGCTCGATGCCGCACTTGCGTCGGGCAACGACGGCGACGTCGCCACGATCGTCAAATACGCGCGCTCGGTCGATCCGCTCAGCGGCGACGCGGTGCTGGCGATCGCCGACAGTTGGCGCGCCGATCGCGCCGCCGCGCGCGAGCGCGTGATCCGGCAGGCGAGCTTTCTCAACCTGTGGACCGGCAAGGCCGAGCTCGGCGGCTTCGTCGCGACCGGCAATTCGGACTCGGCGGGCGGCAGCGCGGTGCTCGACGCGACCCGCGAAGGGCTGCAATGGCGGCACAAGTTCCGCGCGCAGGCCGATTTCCAATCGAACCTCGGCGTGACCACGCGCGAACATTATCTCGCCTCCTACGAGCCCAACTACAAGATCGACAACCGCGCCTACGTCTACGGGGCGGCGCAGTACGAGAGCGACCGGTTCCTGGGCTACGACAACCGCGTGTCGCTGTCGGTCGGGACGGGATACAGCGTGCTGAAGTCCGCCGACCTGAAGCTCGACCTCGAACTCGGCCCCGCCTACCGCCACACCGGCTTCACCGACGGTACGCTGCAATCGAGCGTCGCAGGGCGCGGGTCGCTCAACCTGCAAGTGCGGGTGCTGCCCGGTCTCGGGGTGACGCAGACCGCGTCGGCCTATGTCCAGCGCTACAATTCTACGGTCAGCAGCACGTCGGCGCTGCAGGCCAAGCTGCTCGGCCCGCTGTCGGCGCAACTGTCCTATTCGGTGCAATACGAGAGCATGCCGCCGATCGACCGGCAGACGACCGACACGATTAGCCGTGCGGCGCTGGTCTACAGCTTCTGACCCGGTTAGGGTCGCGGCGATGGAGGGGCCGAACACAATCGAACGAGACGCCGTCGCGCATGCCCGCGCCGCGCCGATGCTGGCGCAGGTGGAACGCTGGGCGGCGGTGAACAGCGGCACCCGTAACCTCGACGGGCTAGCGACGATGGCGGGGCTGCTTGCGGATGCCTTCTCCATCCTGCCTGGCGACCTGCGGCTGGTCGAGCCGGCGTCGGCCGAGCAGGTCGGTGCGGACGGCGAGGTCCGCGCGCTCGATCACGGACGCCATCTCCACCTGCGTGTCCGTCCGCATGCGCCGGTGCGGATGCTGTTCACCGGTCACATGGACACCGTATACCCGGCAGACCATGCGTTCCAGACCTGCGCCTGGCGCGACGACGGCGCGCTCGGCGGCCCCGGGGTCGCAGACATGAAGGGCGGCCTCGCGGTCATGCTGGCGGCGCTCGCGGCGGTCGAGGCATCGCCCGGCGCGGCGCACTTCGGCTACGACGTCATCATCAACTCCGACGAGGAGACCGGATCCTTCTCGTCCGCCGCGCTCCTCACCGAAGCGGCCCGCGGCAAGGTAGCGGCGCTCACCTACGAGCCCGCGCTCGCCGACGGCACGCTGGCGGGCGCGCGGGGCGGAACGGGGAACTTTTCGATCGTCGCGCATGGACGCAGTGCACACGCCGGGCGCAATCCCGAGGACGGACGCAATGCCTTGGTCGCCGCCGCCGACGTCGCGGTGCGGCTGGCGAAGGCGGCGGGGCGTGGACTGGCAGTCAACCCGGCGCGGATCGATGGCGGTGGGCCAAACAACGTCGTCCCCGATCTCGCCGTGCTGCGGGTCAACGTCCGTCCGCAGACCGCGGCCGACATCGCGAGAGCGCGGGCGCATATCGATGCCGCAGTGGCGATGGCGGCGGCCGAGCACGACGTCGCCATCACGGTCCACGGCAGCTTCAACCGGCCGCCCAGGCCAATCGACACGCACATGCAACGATTGCTCGACCGCGTTAAGGCAGCAGGCGCCGACCTCGGCATCCCGATCGCCTGGGCCGCTACGGGTGGGGTATGCGACGGCAACACGATCGCGGCCACGGGGGTGCCCGTCGTCGACACGATGGGCGTCCGCGGCGGCGCAATTCATTCGATAGACGAATATATGATTCCCGACAGCCTGGGCGAGCGCGCCGCGCTGTCCGCGGTCACGATCCTGCGCATCGCACGCGAGGGCCGCCCGTGACCTTTCGCATCCGCGCCGCCGGTGTCGACGATCTTCAGCATCTATACGAGATGGCGAAGCTGACCGGCGGCGGCTTCACCAATCTTCCCCCCGACCGTCAGGCGCTGTCCGCCAAGCTGGAGCGCAGCGGGGCCGCGTTCGCGCGCGACGAGACACCGGACGGGGTCATCGCCGACGAACTGTTCGTGCTGATCCTGGAGAATGCGGAGACGCGCGAGGTGCGCGGAACCTGCCAGATTTTCACCCATGTCGGGCAGCAGCACCCGTTCTACAGCTACCGGATCGGCACGCTGACCCAATATAGCGGCGCGTTGAAGCGAACGTTCCGAGCCGAGATGCTGTCGCTCGCAACCGACCTGGAGGGGTCGACCGAGGTCGGCGGGCTGTTCCTGCACCCCGGCGAGCGGGCGGGCGGTCTCGGGCTGCTACTGGCGCGCAGCCGCTATCTGTTCATACGGGCGCACCGCGCGCGCTTTGCCGATCGTATCCTGGCCGAGTTGCGCGGCGTCATCGACGAGGCGGGCGGATCGCCGTTCTGGGACGGGCTGGCGGGGCGGTTCTTCGGGATGAATTTCCAGGACGCCGATCGGTTCAACGCGGTTCATGGGCACCAGTTCATCGCCGACCTGATGCCCAAGCACCCGATCTACACCGCGATGCTGCCCGAACATGCCCGCGCGGCGATCGGGCTGCCCCACCCCTCGGGTCGGGCGGCGATGCGGATGCTGGAGAACGAGGGATTCTCGTTCGAGAATTACGTCGATATCTTCGATGGCGGCCCGACGATGACCGCGCGCACGGATCGCGTCCGCACCGTACGCGAGGCGCAGGATTCGCCGATCGTCGCCATCGACCGCGACGGCGGCGAGGAGGCGATCGTCGCCACGGGACGGCTCGGCGACTTCCGCGCCGCCTACGGCCGCGTGCGCCCGGCGGGCAACGGCATCGTGCTGTCGGTCGAATGCGCCAAGGCGCTCGACCTGGCCGAGGACGACCGCGTGACCTGGGCCTTGCGGGTGTGAGCCTGACGGAGATCAACTTCGACGGCATCGTCGGGCCGACCCACAATTACGCGGGGCTGAGCCCCGGCAATCTGGCGGCCACCAGCAACGCAGGCGCGCCGTCATGGCCGCGTGCGGCGGCGTTGCAGGGTATCGCCAAGATGCGCGCGACCCTGGCGCTCGGGCTGGCACAGGGTATCCTGCTCCCGCACGACCGGCCCGATACGTACTGGCTCGCGGCACTCGGCACCGATGCGGTGCAAGCGGGCGGATTGTGGGCCGCCGCGACATCGGCCTCGGCGATGTGGGCAGCCAACGCGGCCACGGTGTCCCCCGGCGCCGACACCGGCGACGGGCGGTGCCACCTGAGCGTCGCCAATCTGGTCACCATGCCGCACCGCGCGCACGAATGGCCACAAACGCTGACGCAATTGCAGCTCGCCTTCGCGGACACGCGCCATTTCGCGGTGCATGCGCCGGTGCCTGCGCCTTTTGGCGACGAAGGTGCCGCCAATCACATGCGGCTGGCATCGGCCCACGATAAGGCTGGCGTCGAAGTTTTCGTCTATGGCGAGCAGGGCGGCCGCTTTCCCGCGCGCCAGCACCGCATCGCGAGCGAGAGTGTTGCGCGCCGCCACGGGCTCGATCCGGCTGCCACGCTCTTCGTGGAGCAATCCCCGCAGGCGATCGCGGCGGGGGCGTTCCACAACGATGTGGTCGCGGTCGCCAACGAGCGGGTGCTGTTCGCGCACGAGCAGGCGTTCGCGGATCGCGACGGCTTCTACGCCGCGCTCCGCGACCGATTGCCCGAGGCCGAGATCGTCGAGGTCCCCGCCGCCGCCGTCTCGCTGGAGGATGCCATCGCGAGCTATCTGTTCAACGCGCAATTGGTGACGTTGCCCGGCGGAGGCATGGCGCTCGTCCTTCCCACAGAAGCCCAGGCGCATCGGCGGGTATGGCGCTGGCTCGAAGCGCTGGTCGCCGGAAACGGCCCGATCCGCACGCTGGTGCCGGTCGACGTCCGAGAATCGATGGCGAACGGCGGCGGCCCCGCCTGCCTGCGCTTGCGCGTGGTGTGCGATCCGGCAACGGTCGATCCGCGGTTTCTGGTGGACGAGGCCAAGCTCGACCGGATCGCTGAAGTCGTGACGGAGCACTGGCCCGAGCGCGTCGGGCCCGAAGATCATGTCACGCTGGGCGACTGGCCCGCTGCCCGCGCGGCACGGGCGGCGCTCCTCGCAGCGCTCGACCTCAGCGTGTTGACGTAGCCCCGTCCGGGTTGAGCGCACTCTGCGCGATCGACTGGAGTTCCTCGGCGAGTTTCTTCCATTTGCCTTGCTCGATCAGCTCGCCCGCGCTGCGGACCTTCAGGTCGGCGATGCGCTCGAGCGCGGCCGCGAAGCGGTCGCTCGCGCGGCGGGTCGACAGCTCGCCCGTCATCCGCTCCAGGATCTCGGTCAGCTGCTGGAGCGTGCGGACGTTGGTGCCGGCGTGCTCCTCCGCCGCCTTGCCCGATGTCACCTGCTTCAGCACCGTCGTCGCGCTCGCCGCCGTATGGATCAGCGCCTCGACGCTCATGGTTCCCGCCTGCATCCTGAAATCCCCTTGTTCGTCCGCCCGCAGGATAGACGAGAGGGGTTAACAGGCAGTCCAGTGTCGGATTAATTTACGGGTAACCACGATCGCCGGCTCGCGAACGGCGGCTTTCGGCCATTGGCCTGCGCCTTGCTAGGAGTCGCCCATGTTCAGGAACGTCGCCCGGCTGTTCGTCATCAAGACCAAGTTCGAAGCGTTCCTGGTGATCTATGGCCTGGGTACCGGCGCGATCGAGCGTGGTGTCCACTATTTGCAGCAATATCCCGGCTGGGGCGGGTACCTGCTGTTCGCCGCCTGCCCGGTCGCGGTGTTCATGGCGGGTGCGCGCATCCTCGATTCGATCGAGCGCGAACGCCGCGACTTCATCCCCTGACAGGATAATTTGGTCGCGTCGGCGCGGCATGGGCCTATCTGAAATGCCATGCGTGCGCTTACCCATCTCCAGCGGCTCGAAGCCGAAAGTATCCACATCCTGCGCGAGGTCGTCGCGGAGGCGCAGGCGCCGGTGATGCTGTATTCGGTAGGCAAGGATTCGGCGGTGATGCTGCACCTGGCCAAGAAGGCGTTCTTTCCCGCGCCTCCGCCCTTCCCGCTCCTCCATGTCGATACCACGTGGAAGTTCCGCGCCATGTACGACCTGCGCGAGAAGGCTGCGGCGGACGCGGGCATGGAACTGATCGTCCACCGCAATCCCGAGGCGCAAGCGGCGGGGATCAACCCGTTCGATCACGGCGCGCGGCATACCGACATGTGGAAGACCGAGGGGCTCAAGCAGGCGCTGACCGCGGGCGGCTATGACGCGGCGTTCGGCGGTGCGCGGCGCGACGAGGAAAAGTCCCGCGCGAAGGAGCGCATCTTTTCCTTCCGCTCCGCCGCGCACGGATGGGACCCCAAGGCGCAGCGGCCCGAATTGTGGCGGCTGTACAATGCGCGAATCTCCAAGGGCGAGAGCATCCGCGTGTTTCCGCTGTCGAACTGGACCGAGCTCGACATCTGGCAGTACATCCTGGCCGAGGGGATCGAGATCGTGCCGCTGTACTTCGCCGCGCCGCGCCCGACGGTCGAGCGGGACGGCATGCTGCTGATGGTCGACGACGAGCGGTTCCGCTTGCTGCCGGGCGAGGCACCGGTCGAGCGGTCGATCCGTTTCCGCACGCTCGGCTGCTATCCGCTGACCGGCGCCGTGGAGAGCGAGGCGGCGACGCTATCGGCGATCATCCAGGAAATGCTGCTGACGACCACCAGCGAACGCCAGGGCCGCGCGATCGACCACGATCAGGCCGCGAGTATGGAGAAGAAGAAGCGCGAGGGGTATTTCTGATGAACGCCTATACCCCGGACGCGCTCGTTGCCGCGGACATCGATGCTTATCTCGACGCCCACGCGCACAAGTCGATGTTGCGGTTCATCACTTGTGGGTCGGTGGACGACGGCAAGTCGACGCTGATCGGCCGGCTGCTCTACGATTCGAAGCAGATTTTCGAGGATCAATTGTCGGCACTCGAAGCCGATTCGAAGCGCGTCGGTACCCAAGGCCAGGATATCGACTTCGCGCTGCTGGTCGACGGCCTTGCCGCCGAGCGCGAGCAGGGCATCACGATCGATGTGGCCTATCGCTTCTTTTCGACCGACCGGCGCAAGTTCATCGTCGCCGACACGCCGGGGCACGAACAATATACCCGCAACATGGTCACCGGCGCGTCGACCGCCGACCTCGCGGTGATCCTGATCGACGCGCGCAAGGGCGTGCTGACCCAGACGCGGCGGCACAGCTACCTCGCGCACCTCGTCGGCATCCGCGAGATCGTGCTGGCGGTGAACAAGATGGACCTCGTCGGCCATGACGAAGCGACGTTCGACGCCATCGTCGCCGACTATCGCGCCTTCGCCGGGTCGATCGGGATCGACCGGTTCGTCGCCATCCCGCTGTCCGGGCTGACCGGCGCCAACGTCGCCGAGGCGAGCGCCGAGATGCGCTGGTATGACGGGCCCACGCTGCTCGACCATCTGGAAACTGTTCCGGTCGATGCGGACCGCGCCGCCGCGCGACCGTTCCGGCTGCCGGTGCAATGGGTTAACCGCCCGGACCTCGACTTCCGGGGCTTTGCGGGGATGATCGCGAGCGGGACGGTACGGCCCGGCGATGCGGTACGTGTCGTGCCGTCGGGGCGAACGACCACGGTCAAGCGGATCGTCGCGATGGGCGGCGACCGGGGCCAAGCGCAGGCGGGCGAGTCGGTGACGCTGATGCTGGCGGACGAGGTGGATTGCTCGCGCGGCGACGTGATCGCGGCCGCCGACTCGCCGCCACAGGCCGCCGATCAATTCTCGGCGACGCTCGTCTGGCTGTCCGACGCGCCGCTCGTTCCTGGCCGTGCGTATCAACTGAAACTCGGCTCCCAGAGCGTCGGCGCGACCGTCCAGCCGCCGGGGCACGTCGTCGATGTCAACACCCAGGCGGAGCTTTCGGCCAAGACGCTGGAGCTGAACGATATCGGCGTCGCGGAGGTCTATACCGACCGCGCGATCGTCTTCGAGCCGTATGACGAGGGTGCCGACCTTGGCGGGTTCATCCTGATCGACCGCGCGACCAACGCCACGGTCGCGGCGGGCATGGTCCGCTTCGCGCTGCGGCGCGCGCAAAACGTTCACTGGCAGGCGATCGACGTGACGCGCGAGGCGCATGCCGCGCAGAAGGGTCAGCGGCCCAAGGTCCTGTGGTTCACCGGGCTGTCGGGGGCGGGCAAGTCGACGATCGCCAATCTGGTCGAGAAGAAGCTGCACGCGCTCGGCCGCCACAGCTTCCTGCTCGATGGCGACAACGTCCGCCACGGCCTCAACCGCGATCTGGGCTTCACCGAGGCCGACCGGGTCGAGAACATCCGCCGGGTCGGCGAAGTCGCCAGGCTGATGACCGATGCCGGGCTGATCGTGCTGACCGCCTTCATCTCCCCCTTTCGCGCCGAGCGCGACCTGGTGCGCGCGATGCTGCCCGAGGGCGAGTTCGTCGAGATCTTCGTCGCTACGCCGCTGGCCGATGCCGAGGCGCGCGACGTCAAGGGGCTGTACGGCAAGGCCCGCGCCGGGCAGCTGGCCAATTTCACCGGCATCGACAGCCCGTACGAAGCGCCGCTCGCCCCCGAAATCCGCATCGACACGCGCGCCGAGACCCCGCAAGCCGCCGCCGAGCGGATCGTCGAGCATGTCGTCGGCATCTGGAGCCCCGATCTGTGAACGACACCGAACTCGCGCGGGCGGTGGCGCAGGAAGCCGGTGCGTTGCTGCTGGCGATCCGCGGCGAAGGCGGGACCGGGCGCGCGCTGGGCGACCGCGGCGATGCGGAGGCCAATGCGCTGATCCTTGAGCGGCTGCGCGCGGCGCGACCGGACGATTTCGTCCTCTCCGAAGAATCGGTCGACGATCGCGCACGCTGCGCCGCCAGCCGGGTGTGGATCGTCGATCCGCTCGACGGCACCCGCGAATATGCCGAGGGGCTCGACGATTGGGCGGTCCACATCGGCCTCGCGGTTGATGGCCGTCCGCTGGTCGGCGCGGTGGCGGTGCCGGCGATGGGCAGGGTGTTCGCGACCGACGACCCGGTTCGTCCGCGCGGGCCCTGCGCGCCGCTGACCATCGCGGTCAGCCGCACGCGTGCGCCCGAGATCGCGCGCTGCACCGCGCAGGCGATGGGCGCGGCGATGCTGGCGATGGGTTCGGCGGGTGCAAAGGCGATGGCGGTCGTCGACGGCCGCGCCGACGCCTACCTCCACGACGGCGGGCAGTACGAGTGGGACAATTGCGCGCCCGCCGCCGTCGCGATTGCCGCGGGACTGCATGCCTCGCGGATCGACGGCAGCCCGCTGGTCTACAATTGCGAGAACCCGCTGCTCCCCGACCTGCTGATCTGCCGGCGCGCGATCGCGGACGAGATGCTGGCGGCGATCGCTGCATCGCGGTGCGGCTGAACGCGTCGGCCGCCGTGCACCGGAGTCGGCTCAGGACGTCACCTGCACCGTCTGCGTGCCGATCGGCGTGGCCGGATCTGGGCGAGCCTGGGCAATTTGATCCACGAGGCGCACGACCGATCGGCTCCTGGCGCGGTCAGAAGCGCAGGCCGAGGCCGGCCAGCCCCTGGTGGCGGCTGACACCCTGGTCGTAATTGGTGTAGCGGTACTCCGCCTTGCCGAAGAGTTTGCGCGAAAGGTCGGTGGAAAGACCCACGCCGACGCGGACCCCGTTCAGCGTCTCGTGATCCGACTCTTTGATGCCACCGCCGCGATAGCGCGCCTCGACCCGCGCATTGGCATAGCCCAGCGTTCCATAGGCGACGGTCGAGCCCGTCAGCGCCCTACCCAGCCGCAGGCTGATCGCGGAATCGCGCTTTGCCGCCACACAGGCCCGGTCGCCCGCGAGGATCAGGCCCGTTTCGCAAGCCCGGTTGGCGCTCGCGTCCAGATCGACCTGAAGCCCCAGCAGCATCGCCTTGCGGGTGATGTCGTATGCCAGCGTCAGGCCGTAGGTCACGCCCTGCCGCGAGTCGCCGTCGCTCTCCACGTCGTCGAGGCCGACATGGATATCCCCGCGAAGCTGTGCCGTCGCGGTAACGGGGGCGAGTCCCGTCCCGGCGATGGTGCCGGCCGGCTCGTCCTGTCCGAGCTCCCGCGCGGCGACAGTCCGGTGGTGTGCACGACACGGTGCCTCAACGTCGTGCTCGACGGGGTGGAGCGCTATGCGATCAACGGCCGCGTCTTCACCGTCAAGGCCGGCGAGTTCATCCTGGTCGAGGGCGGCACGACCGCACATGCGACGCTGCCCCTGCGGCAGATCACGCGAGGCCTGTGCATCTACCTGCCCGATGCGCCAGGGGAGAGCTCGGCTTCGCCGTTGGGCGAAGCCTTCCAGCTGACGCCTGCCGGGAGCGGCTTCAGCCGGCGATTGCAGGCGATCGGAACCCACCTCGTCCAGCACCCCGAACAGGGCGCAGCGATCGCCGATACGTTGGTACACCAAGTGGCGGTGGGACTGGAGAGACTGACCGCCGAATTGGCGCCGAAGCTGATGAGGATCGAGGCGGCCCGGCCCGCGACCCGCCGCGAGTTGCTTCAGAAGATGGAGCGGGTGCGGCATTTCCTTCATGACCAGACCGGCCGCGCGGTGCCACTTCCCGAGCTTGCCCAAGTCGCTGCGATGTCGCCCTTTCACCTGGCGCGGACCTTTCGTGCGGTCCATGGTTCACCGCCGGCCGAATACCATCGGCGTTTACGGGTCGAACTCGCCGCACGCGAGATGTCGGTTCGCGACGTATCGATCGGCGAGTTGGCGGCGCGCTACGGCTTTGCGGACGCCAGCAGCTTTTCCCGGGCGTATCGCCGCATCGTCGGGTGCAGTCCGAAAGCACCGGCTACGTGAGATCACGATAAAACGGGAAAATGGTGCGCCCGGAGCGATTCGAACGCCCGGCCCTCAGATTCGTAGTCTGATGCTCTATCCAGCTGAGCTACGGGCGCACATCGGAGGGGCGCTATTAGCAGGCGCGGCGGATGGCGCAACCCTTTGCACGGCATTTTCTTGCGTGGCCCCGCTGCCCCACCTAGACCGCGGCCGATGACCCGTTCCGCTCTTGCCGCCGTCCTCATGCTCGCACTCGCCGGATGCGCGACCGGCGAAGGCGCATACCCGTCGCTGGCGCCACGCGGCGTCGAAAAGCAGGGGTTCGGCGAGCCGGACACGGCGGTGGCGGTCGCGGCGCCCGACCCTGCGCTCGATGCGCGGCTGGCGCCGCTCGCCGCGCGGCTCGACGCCGTCGCCAAGGGCTTCGCGAGCGATGCGGCGGCGGCGGAGCGCAACGCGGTTGCCGCGAAGGGCAAACCGGCGGGTAGCGAGGCGTGGCTCACCGCGCAGACCGCGCTGGCGTCGCTCGACGACTGGCGCGCGCAGACGTCGGCGCTGGCAACCGACATCGAGCAGATCGGCATCGAGCGCGGGGCGGCGCTGGCCCCCGACTATCCGGCGCTGACCGCCCTCGGCGCGCGCGCGGATGCCGAAGCGGCGCGGCAAAGCGGGACGATCGCCCGGCTCCAAGCGATGCTCGCACCCGCCTAGAAACCTTTGAGCAACGGCAGGATCGTCGAATAATCGTCGGTCCAGCCGACGAACCCGGCGCGGCCGCGCAGCGGCGCCCAATCGGGGTCGCCCTGTGTCAACGCCGCCATCGTACGCGGGTCCCGGGTGAGCGCGATCCACAGCGACGCCGATGGCTTGCCGGGTGTCTCCGGCGCTGGGCGGTAGTCGAGCCGCCGCGCCTGCCAGCCACCGGCTCGCGCCGCGGCATCGACCACGGGCTCCAGATCGAGGAACCGGTTGGAGATGTGGACCATGAGCACGCCCCCGGGGGCCAGCACCCGCGCATAGGTCGCGAACGCCTCGCGCGTCATCAGGTGCATCGGCACCGCATCGGACGAAAAGGCATCGAGCGCGAGCAGGTCGAGGCTTGCGGACGGCTCCTGCGCGAGACGCAGCCGGGCGTCGCCGAGGCGGATCGAGGGCGCCGGCAGGCAGCGCGCGAGATAGGTGAACTGCCCCGAATCGCGCGCGATGCGGACGACAGCGGGATCGATCTCGTAGAAACGCCAGTGTTGGCCTGGTCGAGCATAGCAGGCAAGCGTTCCCGTCCCCAGGCCGACGACCCCGACCCGAGCGGTGGCGGATAGCCGCAGCATCGCGCGGCCGACGCCCGAGCGCGGTGCGTAATAGGTCGTCGGCGTGCGTTCGCGCGCGGGCGAGCCCCGCAACTGGATGCCGTGTACCGTCGTGCCGTGATCGAGCTCGCGCATCGCCGCGTCGCCGCGGACCGTGTAGACCCCGAAATAGCTCCGCGTCCGCGCGTCACCGGCATAGGACAAGGCGAGCGAGCGATAGCCGCCGAACAGTATCAGCGCGCTCGCCAGCAGCACGACATAGGGCAACCGTGCGCCGATGGTGGCAATGCCGACCAGCGCTACGACCAGGAAGGTGAGCCCCAGATGGTCCTCGCCGAACAGATCGGCGGGGCCCCAGGCGCGCAGGCCGATCAGCAGCGCGATCGCGAAGATCACCGTGGCGAACGCTGCTGGCCGGGCGGTGAACCAGATGTCGCGGACCGGGGCGAGCAGGAAGGTCTGCGGCACCAGCACCCCGGCCGCCAGGATCAGCAGCGGATATTCGTAAGTCCAGTCGAAGACCACCGGCGCGACCAGCCCCGCGAACACCCCGCCGAGCACGCCACCGACCGACATGGCGAGGTAGAAACCGGTCAGCCGGTCGGCATCGGGCCGCCTGCGATAGAGTGCGGTGTGGAGCGCGGTCGCCGCCATGAACAGCAGCAGCAACGCAATGGCGGCATTGAAATAGGGCAGCGCCTGATAGCCGCCGATCATCACCCCGCCAAACAGCAGGATCGTCACCGGCGCGATCCGGGTGATGAGGTCGGCGGCGGCACGGTTCTGCGCAAAGGCGACCGAAAAGCTCAGCAGGTAGAGCCCGAGCGGCAACACCCACAGCAGCGGCATCGCGACGATGTCGGTCGTGAGATACGTCGAGGTCGCCAGCATCAGGCCCGAGGGGACCAGTGCCAGCGCGATCCACTTGGCGACCCGCGCGCGGCCTGCGGGCGGACTGGTATAGGCGACATGCTCGGCCTTGACGCCGCGCGGCAGCAACGTGGCGCAAGCGATCACCAGCGCGCCCAGCACGACGTAGCCGCCGCTCCACAACAGGCTCTGCGCGTGCAGCGCCATCGTCGGCTCGACGATCAGCGGATAGGCGATCAGCCCGGCGAAGCTGCCGAGGTTCGACGCGGCATACAGCGCATACGGATCGCGCCCGCCGCTCGCCACCGCATACCAGCGCTGGATCAGCGGCGCCTGCGCGGACACCGCGAAGAACAGCGGCCCGATCGAAAGCCCCAGCAGCCATGGCACCCACAAGGCGGGCGAGGCATCGGCGGGAAGCTGGGTCGCGGCGAGCCCGATCGGCAGCCACAAGGCGGCGCACGCGAGCACCCCGACGTGGATCGCCGCCTGCACCCGCGGCGGCACGCGCCCGAGCCAATGCGCATAGGCATAGCCGCCGAGCAGCAGCGCCTGGTACACCAGCATCGCCGAATTCCACACCGCGGGCGCGCCGCCGAGCCGCGGCAACGCCATCCGTGCGACCATCGGCTGGACCAGGAACAGCAGGAACGATCCGCCGAGAATGGTCGCGACGAAGAGGGCGCGACTCGCGCGGCCGGTCGATATGGGCGTGCTCACCGGGCGCCGACCTGCGCGATGGGGTGGGTCGCGATAGGCGGCATGGTCATCGTCCGCGGGCGGAGCACCGCCCCAAATGTTGGAGATTTCGAGCGACGTGACACACATGTCACGCCAGTTCGGCAATTGCATGTCGAGAGCAGGACATAATGTTGCGCGAAACTGCAAGCGGCCCGATCCCGTTCGGGCAGCTTCAGCAAGCCGTAATCTGCTTGGTTCAGGATGAAGCTCGTGACGCGTTCCTTGATCCTCCCCCGCAACGGAGAGGATTGTTCCATCTGGTCGGGACAGACTTCCGCCCGGACACGGCGACGTCGGGGCAGAGACGCGTCGCAAGCGGGGGTCGGTGGGGAGATCGGCAACAGGTTTGTCATCGGCGCCTCGCTAGACGGCTCACGCCATGTAGGACAGCGGAAGTCGCGACAGTCAGGACGGACGATCGATCCGGTACAGCACGTGACGGCGGAGGGGGTGGCCGAGGCTGAGCGCGGGGTGATCGAAGTCGCCGTCCTCGACATGGGTCATGCCGATGCGGGTCATCAGCGTGCGGCTGCGCTCGTTCGCAGGCACGGTGATCGCGAAGACCCGCCGCCGCGGCGTGTTCGCCCATACCCAGGCGAGCGTCGCCTCGGCGGCTTCGCTGGCATAGCCCTGACCCCAGTGGTTGCGCCCCAGCCGCCAGCCGATCTCGAGCTCGCCCTCGATCGGCGTCTCCTCCGGGCCGGGCTTGACCCCGCAGAAGCCCAGGAACGCAAGGTCGCGCTTGCGCTCCACCGCCCAGAAGCAATAGCCCGTGATCGCCTGCAGTGCCTGCTGCCCCGCGACCGCCGCGGCGGCTTCGCCGGGCCGGAACAGTGCAGGGAAATGCGCCATCACCCGCGGATCGCGGCCCATCGCGTCGAACGGCGCGATATCCGCGTCGCGCCATCCCCGGAGCGTCGTGCGCGGGGTGTCGATCATCGCGCCAGCAGCCGTGCCGCATGCGCGGCGTAATAGGTCAGCACCCCCGAACACCCTGCCCGCTTGAAGGCCATCAGCGTCTCCATCACCAGCGCGTCGCGCTCGCCCGCGCCCGCCGCCACCGCCGCCTCGATCATCGCATATTCGCCCGACACCTGATAGGCGAAGACCGGCACCTCGAAGCGCTGCTTTACCCGCGCCACGATGTCGAGATACGGCAGGCCGGGCTTGACCATGACGCTGTCGGCGCCCTCCGCCAGATCGAGCGCGACTTCGCGCAGCGCTTCCTCGGCATTGGCCGAGTCCATCTGATAGGTCTTCTTGTCGCCCTTTAGCAGCCCGCGGCTGCCGACCGCGTCGCGGAACGGGCCGTAAAAGGCGCTGGCGTATTTGGCGGAATAGCTCATGATCTGGACATTGTGGTGGCCATCCGCCTCCAGCGCGTCGCGGATCAGGCCGATGCGACCGTCCATCATGTCGCTGGGTGCGATGATGTCGGCGCCCGCCCGCGCCTGGTTCAGTGCTTGGGCGACCAATGCGTCGGCGGTGGTGTCGTTGACGACATAGCCCGCCGCATCGACCAGCCCGTCGTGGCCGTGGGTGGTGTAGGGATCGAGCGCGACATCGGTCAGCACGCCGACTTCGGGCACCGCATCCTTCAAGGCGCGGATGGCGCGGCACATGAGGTTGTCCGGGTTCGCCGCCTCCACGCCGTCGTCGGAGCGCAGGTGGGCGGGGGTGTTGGGAAACAGCGCGACGCAGGCGATGCCGAGATCGCGTGCCTCCCGCCCGCGTTCGACGATGCCGTCGACCGACCAGCGCGAGACGCCGGGCAGCGCGGCGATCGGCTCCTCCACCCCCTGCCCCTCGGCAATGAACATCGGCCAGATCAGGTCGGCCGCGGTCAGCACCGTTTCGGCATGGAGGCGGCGGCTCCAGGCGCTCGCGCGGGTGCGGCGCAGGCGGACGGCGGGGAAGCGGGCTGTCATGCGCCCGACCTTGCTGGATCGTACGCGCAGCCGCAAGCGTTACGCCGGGCAAACCGATGGGATACGAATGACCGAGATCAAGTCCGCCGCGCTGGTCGTCAACGCCATGTCGCGGAAAGGTCAGAAGATGTTCGAACGGGCCTGCGCGGCGATGGAGGCGCTGCCCTATCCGGTCGACGCGCATGCGGTGGAGAACCCCGACGATCTGGAGCGCACCGTTCGCGCCGCGCTGGCCAAGAAGCCCGACCTGCTGATCCTGGGCGGCGGCGACGGCACCGTCAGCGGGCTGGTCGACCTGATGGTGGGCCATGACGTCATCCTGGGGGTGCTGCCGCTCGGCACCGCGAACAGCTTCGCGCGCACGCTCGGCATTCCGCGCGACATTCCAGGCGCGGTGGAGGTGATCCGCACCGGCACGCCGCGGCGGATCGACCTGGGGATGATCGACGGCGATTATTTCGCCAATTGCGCCGCCATGGGGCTGAGCCCGAAGATCGCCGAAACGGTGCCGCACCACCTCAAGAAGTACCTCGGCCGCGCGGGCTATCTCGGCTGGGCCGTGTACCAGTTCGCGCGCTTCCGCCCGTTCACGCTGATCGTCGGCGAGGACGAGACGCGCGAGCGGATGCGCGTCGTCGAGGTCCGCATTTCGAACGGCCCGTATCACGGCGGAATGGAGCTGGTCGATTCGGCGGAGGTCGATTCGGGCGAGATCGTGGTGCAGGCGGTATGCGGCCACGTGAAGCGTCGGCTCATCCGCAACTGGTTCGCCAGCGCGATCCGGCACGAGACGCGGCACGAGGAGGTGCGTGAATTCCGCGGCAAGGCACTTCGCGTCGACACGATCCCCCGCCTGCCGATCTCGATCGACGGCGAGGTGCTGGCGCACACGCCGGTGATGGCGAAGATCGCGGCCGGGGTGATCCGGGTGATGGCGCCGGTCTAGCCTATGGGCATCGCCTTGGCGGTCGGCTCGCAATCGGCGGGGAGATGCTCCTCGCGCGCGGTGGGCAGGACGCGCAGCTTGCGCCACGTTCCGGCGCGGTAATAGCCGATCGTCAGCAGCACCGAGACCATCGAGCCCGCCGGAAAGCTCCACCAGATCGCGTCCGATCCCCATGTCGGATCGAGCAGCGTCGCCAGGCCGATGCGCACCGGAAACAGCGCCGCCGCCAGGATCACCAGCGGCGCCACCACCGCACCGTTCGCGCGGACGGTGGCGGTCAGCACCATCGACACGCCGAACAGGATGAAGCTCCACCCCGCGATCAGATTGACCCGCGCGGCGATGTCGATCGCGGCGGCGTCCTGCCCCAGGAACAACCACAGCACGTGGCGGTCGAGGAGCGTCAGCACCGCGAGCAGCCCGCCGGTCAGCGCCAGGTTCATCAGCAGCCCGGCGCGGGTGATCCGGTCGACCCTGTCCCACCGCCCGGCACCGATGTTCTGCGCCGCCATCGCGCTGACCGCGGCACCGACGGCCATCGCGGGCATCTGGACATACGTCCACAGCTGGTTGGCCGCGCCATAGGCCGCGGTAGTCGCGGTGCCGTGGCGGTTGACCAGCCCGATCATCGCCATCGCCGACACCGAGACGACGAGCATCTGCAGACCCATCGGCACGCCCTTGACGACGATCGTCCGCAGCAGCGCAGGGTCCGGGACCAGGTAGCGCAGCTCGGCGCCGCGCAGCCGGATCGGCAGATCCTTGGCGTAGATGTAGGCGAGCAGCGCAGCGAACGAGACGGTGTTGGCGATCAGCGTGGCGGTGGCGGAGCCCTCGATGCCGAGCGCGGGGATCGGCCCGAAGCCGCGGATCAAGACCGGATTGAGCGCCACGTCGAGGACCGCACCGACGGCCATGAACTTGAGCGGGGTCAGCGAATCGCCGGTGCCGCGCAACGCCATGGTGAGCAGCACGGTGAGGAACCCGGCGGGCATCGCGACGAAGATCACGCGGAGGTAGCCGAGCGCCAGCGGGTACACCTCCGCCGGAGTCGCGAGCAGGTGCAGGATGGCGGGCGCGACCAGCCAGCCGAGGATCACGGTCAGCACCGAGATGATCGCGAACAGGCCGAACGCGGTGCCGAGCGTGCAGCGCACCGCGTCGATGTCGCGCCGCCCCATCGCCTGACCGATCAGGATCGTCGCGGCCATGCCGAAGCCGAATACCGCCGCGACCAGCAGGAACATGATGATGTTGGCGTTGGTCGTCGCCGCCAGCGCGCGCTGACCCAGGAATTGCCCGATCCAGACGGCGTTGATCGAGCCGTTGAGCGACTGGAGGATGCTGGAGCCGAGCGTCGGCAGCGCAAACGCCATCAGCGTGCGGCCGATCGGGCCTTCGGTGAGGTTGCGCTGGGGGCCCGCCATCAGCCGAGCCGCCCGAGCGCGGCGCGCAGGCGCTCAGCTTCGGCCGCCTTGTCGGCGTGATCGGCGCGCGCCTTCTCGACCGCCTCGGGCTTGGCGCGCTCGACGAAGCTGGCGTTGGACAGGCGGCCGTTCAGTGCATCGCGTTCCTTCTCGGCGGCGGCGATGGCTTTGCTCAGGCGGGCGCGTTCGGCTTGGAGGTCGATGACATCGCCGAGCGCCAGCGCGTAGGTCGCTTCGTCTACAACGACCTGTGCCTCGCCCGCCACCGCGATGCTGAACTCGATTCGTGCGAGCCGCGCGAGTGTCGCCGCGTGACGGTCCAGGCGGGCCAGCGTCGCCTCGGAGGCGCCGGTCACCGCGAAGGATACGCGGGCGCTTGGCGGCACGTTGAGTTCGGTGCGCGCCGTTCGCACCTCGCTGACGAGGCGGATCAGCCAGTCGATCTCCTGGCTCGCCGCCGGATCGATCGCGCGGGCGTCCGCCCTCGGCCAGTGGCCGACGATCAGGTCGTGGTCGCGTGGGCTGAGCGCATGCCAGAGTTCCTCGGTGATGAACGGCATGAACGGGTGGAGGATCACCAGGATCTGGTCGAGCACCCAGCCCGCGACCGCCTTGGTCTCGTCGTCGAGCGTACCGCGTTCGTCGCCGTTCATCGGGGGCTTGATGAGCTCCAGATACCAATCGCAGAAGCGGCTCCAGACGAACTGGTAGATCGCGTTGGCCGCGCCGTCGAAACGATAGTCGGCGAGCGCGAGGTCGACCGCCTGGATCGTCGCGACCGTCTCCGCCACGATCCAGTTGTTGACCGCGAGGGTCGTGACTGGCGGCTCCAGCGTCGTGCTGCCGCCGATGCCGTAGCCTTGCGCGAAACGGGCGGCGTTCCACAGCTTGGTGGCGAAGTTGCGGTAGCCCTCGACCCGCTTCTCGTCCATCTTGATGTCGCGGCCCTGGCTCTCCATCGCCGCCATGAAGAAGCGCAGTGCGTCGGCGCCGTATTTGTCGATCAGGCCGAGCGGGTCGACGGTGTTGCCCTTCGACTTCGACATCTTCGCGCCGTCGGCGGCGCGGACGAGACCGTGGAGATACAGGATCTTGAAGGGCACATCTCCCATGAAGTGGATACCCTGCATCATCATCCGGGCGTTCCAGAAGAACAGGATGTCGAAGCCGGAGACGAGCACGTCGTTGGGGTAGCGGCCTGCGAGTTGCGGCCCACGGTTTAGGAAACCGTTGCTCTCTTCTCCGTTCGTCCCCGGACCTGATCCGGGGGAAGTCGAAGCACCCGTCGCCCCGGGGGGAGCGCTCGTGGCTTGCCCTTCGACTTCGCTCAGGGCGAACGGAAGTTTGTCGACGTCCTCCGGCCAGCCCAGCGTGGCGAAGGGCCAGAGGGCGGAGGAGAACCAGGTGTCGAGAACGTCGCTATCACGCCAAATCTTGACAGAAGATGCGCCTGTCAAATCCTCGTTCGGGTCACGGTCCGCGCCCGATACAGTTGGCCGTACTTTCACAACTTCGACGGTATAGGGTGCGTACGCCTCACGGGCGCGGCCCAACGCTTCTTGCTCCGTCTCCGCTACGAAGTATTGTGCGCGAGAATAGTCAATAATGCCAACGGACGGGCGACTTGGTCCGTGCCAAGCCGGTATCCGGTGCCCCCACCACAATTGCCGGCTCACGCACCAAGGCTGGATGTTCTCCATCCAGTTGAAGAAGGTCTTCTCCCACGTCTTCGGCACGATGCGGATCGCGCCCGAGCGCACCGCTTCGATTGCGGGCTTTGCCAAGGTCGCGGCGTCGACGTACCATTGGTCGGTCAGCCACGGCTCAATCACCACGCCCGAACGGTCGCCATAGGGGGTCTGGATCGTGCGATCCTCGACCCGCTCCAAAGCGCCTTCGGCTTCCAGCATGGCGACGACCGCCGTCCGCGCGTCGAACCGATCGAGACCTACCAGCGCCTCGGGCACGCCGCCGCAATCGACGATCCGCGCCTTCGCATCCAGCATGTTGAGCATGTCGCGCGCCTCGATTCCAGCGCGCCGGCCGACCTCGAAATCGTTGAAATCGTGCCCCGGCGTGATCTTCACCGCACCCGACCCGAGCTCAGGATCGGCATGCTCGTCGGTGATGATCGGGATTTCGCGACCCGTGATCGGCAGCTTCACCATCTTGTCCACGAGCGCCGCGTAGCGCTCGTCGCTCGGGTTCACCGCGACCGCCATGTCGGCGAGCATCGTCTCGGGCCGCGTCGTCGCGACCGATATCGATCCCGATCCATCGGCGAGCGGATAGCGCAAATGCCAGAACTTGCCCGCGATCTCGCGCGTCTCGACCTCCAGGTCGCTGATCGCGGTACCGAGGCCGGGGTCCCAGTTCACCAGTCGCTTGTCGCGGTACAGCAGGCCTTCGCGGTGAAGGTCGACGAAGACCTTCAGCACCGCCTTGCTGAAATGCGGGTCCATCGTGAACTGTTCGTTCGCCCAGTCCATCGAGCAGCCGAGGCGGCGGAGCTGGCGGGTGATCTCGCCGCCGCTCTCGCGTTTCCAGTCCCACACCTTCTCGACGAACGCCTCGCGCGAGTAATCGGTGCGCTTCTCGCCCGCGGCGTCCATCCGCCGCTCGACCACCATCTGCGTCGCGATGCCCGCGTGATCGGTGCCGACGACCCAGAGCGCGTCCTTGCCCTTCAACCGCGCGTGGCGGGTCAGGATGTCTTGGAGCGTGTTGTCGAGCGCGTGGCCGATGTGAAGCGAGCCGGTGACGTTGGGCGGCGGGTTGACGATCGTCCACGGCTCGGCGCCAGGGCGTTCGGGGTGGAACTGCCCGGTCGCCTCCCAATGCGCGTACCAGCGCAATTCGATCTCGGCGGGGTCGAAGGTTTTCGGGAGCTCGGTCATGGGGTGGCGCATAAGCGAGCGAGGCTCACCTTCCAACCTCCGTTCGTGCTGAGCGAAGTCGAAGCACTTGGCGGGGCGGAAGTCCTTCCCCATGCCCTTCGACTTCGCTCAGGGCGAACGGCAGGGAGTGAGCCCTCAGTTCGGGGGCGCGCCCCTCCCCGTCCACTTATCCATCCATCCCAAAACCTCGCCATACCATTGGCGCGAGTTCTTGGGCTTCAGGACCCAATGGTTCTCGTTCGGGTTCACCACGAGCCGCGAGGGAATGTCGCGCCGCTGGAGCGCGGTGAAGGCGGCGAGCCCCTGCGTATACGGTATCCGGAAATCCTTCTCGCCGGTGATGACCAGCATCGGCGTCTTCCACCTGTCGACGTAATTGACCGGGTTCCACTTCTCGTACGCCTGCGGGTCCTCGTAATAGGCCTTGCCGCCGTGTTCCCATTCGTCGAACCACAATTCCTCGGTCTCGTACGCCATCGCGCGCGCATCGAAGACGCCGTCGTGCTGGACGATGCACTTGAAGCGGTCGGGCCATTTGCCCTCGATCCAGTTCATCATGTAGCCGCCGTAGCTCGCTCCCAAGGCGCACGCATTGTCGCCGTCGAGCCACGCGAATTGCGTCGTCGCGGCGCTGAGGCCCTTCTGCAAATCCTCGAGCGGCCAGCCGCCCCAATTGCCCCGGATCGCGTCGGTAAACGCCTGGCCGTAGCCGGTCGAGCCGTGGAAATCGACCGCGACCAGCCCGTAGCCGGCGCCCGCGAACACCGCGGGGTTCCAGCGGTACGACCAGCTGTTGTTGCTCGATCCCTGCGGTCCGCCGTGGACCATAAATGCGACGGGCACCTTGCCGTTCGACCCGTATGGCTTGACCGCATAGCCCCAGACGGTGTCGGCGTTCGCACCCTTGAAGCTGAAGCGCGACACTTCGGGCATGTCGATGCCTGCGAGCTTGGCGGCATTGACCGAGGTCAGCCGCACTGGCGCAACCGCCGCGACCCGGTAGAAATCGTCGGGCGCGGTCAGGCTGTTCATCGCCACGACCGGCCCTTGCGGCGTGATCGCGACCGCGGACACGTTGCCTTGCTGGGTCAGTCGCGCGACCTTTCCGGTGACCGCGTCGACGCGCCACAACGGGTTTTCCTGCGTATCCTCGGCGGTGACGTAGAGCGACTTCGAATCGGGTGCCCAGGCGATCGAGCCGACGCTGCGGTCCCAGCGTTCGGTCAACGACACCGTCCTGCCGCTCACGAGGTCGCGAACGGTGAGCACCTGGCGATCGGCTTCGTAGCCCGGGCGGCGCATCGCGAAATACGCGAGTTTGCGGCCGTCGGGCGAGACGGTCGGCTGGTTGTCCATGCCATTGTTGGCGTCGGTGAGGTTCACCGGCGCGGACGATCCGTCGGCGGCGGCCTGGAAGATGTCGAGGTTGGTCGACAGCGGTTCGATCCGCCCGGCCTCGCGCATCGCGAAGTACAAGGTGCGACCGTCGGGGCTCCACGCCACCTCCTCGCCGCCGCCATAAGGCTTGGACGGCGTGTCGCCGACGAGCGCACCGACTATCGCGCGACCATTCCCCGGCGCGCCTGCCGACGTCAACGGCAGGACGAACAGTTGCGAACGGGTGCCGTCCGCCCACGTATCCCAGTGCCGCACGAACATCTTGTCATAGACCCGCGCCGCGCCCGCGTTCGGGTCCTTCTTCTCCATCGCGGGCTCCAGGCTGGATGCGCCGGCCTTGCGATCCGCCCAGACGACCAGCCGGTCGCCGGTCGGCGCGACCTTGAAGCCGCCGAAGCCGCCCTTGAAGGTCGTCAGCCGCCGCGGCGTGCCGCCGGTGACCGGCACCGACCAGATCGCGTCGTCGGCGCTGTAATAGACGGTGGTGCCGACGATCTGCGGATCGTTCTCGTCGACCTGCGGATCGGCGAGCAGCTTCTCGGGGACCGCGTTCGCCCGCGTCAGGTCGAACCGCCACAGGTCGTAGCGGCCGCGGTCCGCGGCGAGGTCGGTCTCGCGCTGCGCCCAGACGAGCCAACGCCCATCCTTCGACGCGGTCGGTGCGCCGACGCGGCTGAGCATCGTGACGTCGGCGATGGTGAGTTGGCGCGCAGCGGCGGGGGCGGAGAATGCGAGCGCCAGGAGGCTCGCGGTCAGGGCGATCTTCATACGCGCCGGTGAAGCAGAACCGCGCGCGCGTAGCAAGTCGGCGCGGAGAGCCGCGCGGGGCAAGTCAGCCCGGTCAGGATGTGGGCGAACCGGTGATCCGTTCGATCTCGCGCGCGACCAGCGCCTCGACCATGTCGGGCAGCTTGGCGTCGAGCCATTCGCGCAGCATCGGGCGCAGCATCTCGCGGACCATGGCCTCCAGCGTGTGATCGGTCGCGGTCGCGCCATCGGGCCGGACGACCAACCGCGACAGGGCTTCCAGCGAGCCGCGGCTGGCGGCGGCGGTCTGTTGCGAGACGATCGGATCGACCGCGCGGGGCGCGGCGGCGGCGACCGGGTGCGGCGCAGGCTGGTGCGCACCAGGCGGTGCGGGCGCGATCCGGTCGGCCGACGGGCGTTCGGGCGCAGGCGACGGGATCGGCTCGCTCAGCTCCAGCACCTCCTCGGCATCGTCGCGCGTCCGATCGGCGGGCGGCACCGCGGCCAAAACGGCGCGCTGCGGTCGGCGCGTGCGCGGCGGCAACCCCTCGCCTTCCTCGGCGATGATCCGCTTGATGGAGGACAGGATTTCCTCCATCGACGGCTCGGCGCTGATATCCCCCATCGACGCGACCTTCGCTGCTACTGCCGGTTCGGCGAAGCCGCACCTGTCGTCAAAGCCGGGTTCCTGTCAACCGGCGTGTCCAGTTCGGCGTCGAGCGGCTTGGTGACGACCGCGGTCTGCGCCGGCGTACCGGTCGTGCGCGTCGCCACCGCACCGGGTTCGCCGTCGCTCGCGAAATCGTTGATCGAGTGCCGCACCCGGTTGTAGTTCGCGACCGGATCGTAGAGCGGCCCGCCGTCGAGCCCCAGATCGCCCGCTTCCGCATGCCCCATCGCCGCGAGCAAAGCGAAACCGGCGACATAGGCATCCCGCCTGGCGGTGACGAGAGTCACCTGGCTGTTGAGCAGCTCCTGCTCGGCGTTGAGGATATCGAGGATCGTGCGCGTGCCGACGCTGTTCTCGGCGCGAACGCCCTCCAGCGACAGGCGGTTGGCGCTGACCGCGGCCTCTGCCGACTCGATCACCAACTGGGACGATTTCCAGATCGCGAAGGACGAACGCGTCGCGGCGATCACCTGCCGTTCGGTGCCCGTCGCATTCTCGATCGCCTGCGCGCGAAGCGCCTGCGCCTGCCGGACCTGCGCGCCGACACGGCCCGCCTGGAAGATGGGAACCTGCAGCGAGACGCCGGCGACGGTCGAGGTGCCCGACTGACGCGTGCTGAACCCCTGCCCCGAACCCAGCGAGCCGAGAAAATTGTTGTAGTTCTGCCCGATGGTGACGCCGAATTGCGGCAAGCGCTGCGCCCGCGCGGCGCGCACATCGAAGCGGGTGGCATCGCGCTGCTTCTGCGCGGCCAGCAAGGCCGGACTGTCCCGCAGCGCGGCTTCGACCGCCGCGTCGGACGTAGCAGGCAGCGACGGGAGCGGCGGCGGCGGCTCCAGCGAGCCCGGCGCATCACCGACCAGGCTGATGTAATTCTCGCGGCTCGCGATCAGGGTTGCCTGTGCGCCCTGCAACTGCGCGCGGGCGAGCGACAGCCGCGCCTCGGACTGCGCCACGTCGGTGCGGGTGAGGTCGCCCACCTGGAACCGGTCGCGGCTGGCACGCAGGTTGGTGTCCAGCACCCGCACGTTCTGGGTGTTCAACCCGACGATCGCCTCGTCGCGAATGACGTCGTTGTAGGCGGATACGACATCGCTGAAGGTCGTCGCCTCGACGCTGCGCAGCGTCGCCCGGCCCGCCTCGACCCGGGTTTCGGCCGCGCGAACCGAGTTGGTGACCGCGCCCCCGGTGTATACCGGCACGGTCACGCCGGCGAAACCGTTGAGCTGACGTTGCGGATTGGTCAGCGAATTGCCGCCGCGGATCAGGTTCTGGCTGTAGCTGCTCCGTGCATCGACGGTCGGCAGCCCGGCCGCGCGCGCGATCGGCACGGTCTCATCCGTCGCGCGCTGGCTCGCGCGCTGCGCGGTGATCGTCGGATTGGACTTATAAGCGCGGACCAGCGCCTCGCGCAGCGTTTCGGCGGCGGCGGGCGCGGGCAGCAGGCTCGCGCCGGCGAGGAGCAGGCGGCGGATCACGGACACGTCCTCCCGATCAGAAGGTGAAAGATTTGGGGGCGGCAAAGCCCGGCAGGACGACGCATTCGACGTCGGCGAACGGCACCAGCGCGAAGCCGCCGCCGGTGCGGCGCCCCGCCGCGAGACGGGTGACGCCGTGGTCGACGACCCCCGACACCGCACGCCCGTCGGCGCGAACCTGCGCCACCAGGGCCTCGGGAACCATCTCGATCGCGCCGTCGACGACCAACACGTCATAGGGCGCGGCCTCGGCATGGCCGGCGTCGAGCGCGCCTTCGACGACGGTGACGTTGGCGAAGCCGGCCAGCGCATCGCGTGCGTCCGCGGCCAGCACCGGATCGCTCTCGACCGCGACGACGTGCGCCACCAGCCCAGACAGCACCGCCGCGGCATAGCCGCCCGCGGCACCGATCAGCAGCACGCGGTCGGTCGGCAGCAGATAGGCCTCGGTCAGCAAGCGTCCGGTCGCCATCGGCAGATTGGCCCAGCGTGCGCGCCCGAGCGGGATCGCCGCATCGCGGTACGCGAGTGCGCGCGCGTCGACGGGCAGGAAATCCTCGCGCGGCACCGTCGCCATCGCCGCGACCACGCGCTGGTCGCTCACCGCATTGGTGCGCAGCTGGCTGGCCACCATCGCGTGGCGCATCGCCGCATGATCGGTCGCGAGCGGGGGCGGGGAATCGAGGCTGGTCGTCGTCATGGCCTATCCTGTCGCACAACTGTCTTAGCTACGCAATACACGTGCCGCGCGCCGTCTTGGTAGCGTGGCAGATCGGGAGCGCCAAGGGGATAGGTATTGGAGGCCCGACCGGGAATCGAACCCGGGTGCAAGGATTTGCAGTCCTCTGCGTCACCACTCCGCCATCGGGCCCCGATGCGTGGACGGCTGCGCTAATGCGCTGCCCGCGTCCGGTCAACCGCCAAGCCGCCGGGCGAGCGCATCGACGAGCGGGCGATCGGCGGGCGGCATCGGCAGCGTGTGCATGTCGCGCGGGCGGATCCAGACGAGGCCGGTGGCCTCCAGCGCGCGGGGCTCGCCCGTCCATCGCTCGACCAGATAGAGCAGGAGCAGCAGGTGGCGCTCGCCCGCAGCCGCGCTCGCGAATGCCAGCGGCACGGGCGCGTCCACCGTCACCGCGATCCCGAGCTCCTCGGCAAGTTCGCGCACCAGCGCATCTTCGGGGGTCTCCCCTGCCTCCACCTTGCCGCCGGGGAACTCCCACAGCTCCGCCATCGCCTTGCCGGGCGGGCGCTGTTGAAGGAGGACGCGCCCCTCGCCATCGACCAGCGCGGCGGCGACCACCGGCAGCAGCATCGTCGCCGTGTCAGCCATTCCTTAAGACCCCCATCGCTATCGCCGTCCCCATGAAGGTCCGTCCGCGCCTCGTAAAGCTTCGCCGCCTTCGCCGGCTGCTCGGCGAGACGCGCGCCGCGACCGCGGTGGAATACGGGCTGATCGTCGCGCTGGTCGTCATCGCCACCATCATGGCGATCGTCAGCGTCGCCGAAGCGACGACCGGCATGTGGAACAACGTCAACGACAAGGTGACGCACGCCGGATGACGCAAGTTTCGCCGGGCTTAAAGGTTTCTCAACCTCCGCCACCTAATGATTCGCTCGCTGGTCCGGTAATCCCGGTTCGGCCGGGTAACTGAAGCACCACACGCATGGAGACCGCAATGCAGACCATTCGCAAGTTCGTCCGCAACAACAAGGGCGCGACCGCCATCGAATACGGCCTGATCGCCGCGCTGATCGCCGTCGCCGCCATCGCCGCGATGCAGGGCCTGGGCAACAAGCTGACCACGACCTTCACCAACGTCTCGTCGAACATGAAGGCTACGTAAGACCTTCACGACGATCCGAACGGGGGCGGCGCACCGAAGGGTTCGCCGCCCTTTTTCGTTTGGGGCTCAGGCTCAGGAGCAATCGACGACCTTGCGTGACGGGTGGCTCGGCGCCATGCTGCTGATCGGTCTTCCATATTTCGGGCGTAGAGTGGAAAAATTTGGCAGCGATGATCGATCTTTGCGATGACGGAGCCGAGGAAATGTTTGTCGGCCGCCCGGTCGAGCGACCTTTCCTGTCTATTGTCATTCTGACCTTTCGGCGGCTCGAACTGCTACGCGAGGCGGTAGCCTCCGCTGTAGGGCAGGAGTTCAATCGGCAATTTGAAGTGATCGTCATCGATAACGATCCCGATTCTCGCAACGATCGGTTGTTGATTTCAGCAGCGCCACACCTTCGCAACGCGCCACTCCGCTATTTCCGCAACCGGCATAATGTTGGGGAGGCTGACAATTGGAATCGCGGGATCGCCGAAGCGCGGGGCGAGTGGGTCACGATCCTGCACGATGACGATTTGCTGGACAAATCCTGGGCGCGCGAGATGTTTGCGCTGCTCGACAAGCGGCCCGACGTCGACGGGCTTATCTGCCGCCGGTTCAACCTGGACCAACGCGAAGCGCCCGTCGGGGAGAGCCGGCTGAAGTCGATGGCTCGCCGGATCATATCCTGGCAGCAATTCGGCTGGCGAGATATTCGCCGGATCGACGCGCGCAAGCTGTTCTGGGAATGCCCGGGCAACACCGTGGGCTTCGTGGCCCGCAAGCTCGATTACGAGGCTGCCGGCGGCTTTCGCGCCGACGAGAGTCCGAATTCCGACCACGCCTTTTATCTTCGCTTCGCTCAGCGGTTCCAGATGTATCAGTACGCAAAGGTTCTCGTATCGATCCGGATCGCCGACAACAGCCTGCTCAAGCGTGAGACGCACCTCGCGTGTGCATACCAGGATCACCAGATACGCTTCGCCTGCATCGCCGCCGGTGCGCCGCGCTGGTGGACGAGGTTGCTCCCGCTCCTGATCGCGCGTCAGGTGACGGCGATGAGCCATTTCTACCGGGTGGCGGTAACACCAGAGGACGTTTCCAGAATGCTCGAAGTTCGTATCGTGCGCGATCGGCCGCTGCTGCTATGGACGATACGGGCGGCCTGCCGCGGCTTTTAGGTTTTCAGGGATCGAATTGTCGCATCCAGCCCGGCATCCAACGACCAAGCCGGTTTCCAGCCGGTCGCGGCTATTGCGGTAAGATCGGCAGCGAGGACCGGCATTTCGTGAATATTATCTCGCCTTGCTCCGTACACGATCTCGGACGACGTGCCGATTTTGGCCTGCAGCTTTTCGACGAGTGCGCGAAGCCGAACAGGTAGGCCGCTGCCGACTTGGACGGTGGACAATTGCGCTATTCTATCGATCCGAAAGCATAAGGCGGATAAAGCGCCGACCACGTCGTCGATATAGACGAAGTCTCGGCTGTTCGTGCAGCTGGAAAGCATGATCGGCTTCGATCCCCTCATCCGGGAAATCAGCGACGTGACCAGGTTCGTCTCGTCGCTTCCTGGCCCGTACATATTGTGCACCTGGACATTGAGAACGCGAGCATCTTTGCGTGCCGCCACTCGAACAAGGCTACGCTCGAGCATCCTTTTGGACAGAGAATAGTTGGAGTATAATTCCGGAAGCGCAGTAGAGACGTTTAGCACAGCGCCGAAAGCGAGCGTTTCAACCAGCGCAAGCGGGTAAATCAGGTTGGCCCGAACGACATCGGACAGCAAGATATCACCACGTCCGCAATCCGCGACGAGATTGATAATGTGATCGTACGCCCGCCCGGTGACGTCCAGCGTGTCGAAAACGCCCGCACGTGCGGATGCGGTTTTCACCTTCCGGGCGCCCGCTTCGGACCGCACCACGACGTCGATGGCGCAATCAAGCTCGTCGATATGCGTCAGAAGCGCGCGGCCAAGATAGCCGCTTCCGCCCAGGACGAGAACCTTCACCGGCTCAATGTCCAGTCATGGTACGATACGTATCACGGTCGACTCCTCAAAGCCGCCCCATCGCCAGGAACTTCTCGCGCCGCGCCCTTCGCAAGGCGTCAGCGGACAGCGCATCCAGCCCCGTCAGCGATTTCTCCAGCGCATCGCCCAGCGCCGCGATCGCGACCGCGGGGGCGCGGTGGGCGCCGCCGACCGGCTCGGCGATGATCGTGTCGATGACGCCGAAGCCCTTCAGGTCCTGCGCCGTCACCTTCATTGCCTCGGCGGCTTCCGCGGCCTTGTCGGCGGTGCGCCACAGGATCGACGCGCAGCCCTCGGGCGAGATCACCGAATAGACCGCGTGCTCGAACATCAGCACCCGGTTGCCCGCCGCCAGCGCCACCGCGCCGCCCGACCCCCCCTCGCCGACAATCGCCGCGACAACCGGTACGCCCGCCGCCAGGCACGCCGCGGTCGATCGCGCGATCGCCTCGGCCTGCCCGCGCTCCTCGGCCTGGATGCCGGGGAATGCACCCGACGTGTCGACCAGCGTCACGATCGGCAGCCCGAACCGGTCGGCGACCTGGACCAGCCGGATCGCCTTGCGATACCCCTCGGGCTTGCCCATGCCGAAATTGTGCTTGAGGCGGGTCGCGGTGTCGAAGCCCTTTTCGTGGCCGAGCACCATCACCTTGCGCCCGCGAAAGGTGGCGAACCCGCCCTGGATCGCCTGATCGTCGGCAAAGGCGCGGTCGCCGGCGAGCGGCACGAACTCGTCGAACAGCCCGGCGACGTAATCGCGAAAATGCGGGCGTTCGGGATGACGCGCGACCTGCGTCTTCTGCCACGGGGTCAGCCGCGCGAAGGTGTCCTTGAGCAACCGATCGGACTTGGTCTGGAGCCGCGCGATATCGGCGGACAGGTCGACCGTGCCGTCGGCGGCGGTCTCGCGAAGTTCGTCGATACGCGCCTGGAGTTCGGCGATCGGCTTTTCGAAATCGAGGAAACTGGGCATCGGCGGCGGTTACGGCGGCGCAACGGTGCCGTCAACGCGGGGCCGTGGCGGATCGGTGAGCGGATGCCGCGCGTTGACCAGCGCGACCAGCCGACTGGCGTCGACATGGGTGTAGATTTCAGTGGTCGCGATGTCGGCGTGGCCCAGCATCGCCTGGAGCGCGCGCAGGTCGGCACCGCCCTCCAGCAGATGCGTGGCAAAGGCGTGGCGCAGGACATGCGGGCTGATCCGGTCGGGCGGCACCCCCGCGTCAGCGGCGAGCGCCTTGACGAGCTGGTATAACCGCATCCGCGACAGATGGGTACGACCCGAGGGGAACAGCCACAGCGTTTCGACGGGCACATGCGCGCGCCAGGCGCCGACCGCGGCGCGGGCCCGGTCGGACAGCGGCACCATCCGCTCGCGCCCGCCCTTGCCCTTGAGGATCAGGAACGGCCGGTCGGGCGCGATGGCGTTGCGCGGCAGCGACACCAGCTCGCTCGCGCGCAGCCCCGATCCGTAGAGCAGCTCGATCAGCGCCGCGAGCCGCAGGTCGAGCGGATCGGTGGGTTCGCGCCCCAGCCGCTCGGCGATGGCGGCGAACAGCCGGTCGACATCGGCATGCGACAAGGTCTTGGGCAACCCGCGCGCCGCACCCGGCCGGGGGAGCGCCCCACCCGGATCGTCGGCGCGGTGGCCCTCGTCGGCGAGGAAGGCGAAGAAGCGCCGCAGCGCCGCCGCTTTGCGTGCGACACTCGACCTGGCGAGTGCGGACCAACCGGCGACCAGTGTCGCCAACGCGTCGTTGCCGGCCGCCGCGAGCTCGCCGTCCAGCGCCTGCGAGGCGAGCATCAGGTCGCTGCGATACGCCGCGATCGTGTTCGCCGCCGCCCCGCGCTCCGCCGCCATCATCTCCAGGAACCGGTCGATCAGTGCGGCATCGGCCAGCGGCGGCATCTTAGCCCCGCGCGATCGCTTCGGCGGCGATCATCCGCGCCTCGCCGCCCAAGCCCACCGCACGCAGCGCGCCGACGATGCGGTAGAGCATTTCGGGCGGCACCCCGCGCCACCGCGGGGTCTGCATGCCGATCGCCGCGAGCAGCGCGACCGTCCCCGGCTGGTTCGCCCGCGCCGCGCGGTCGAGCGCGCGGGTCCAGGCGTTTTCGGCGCCGATCCGGACGTCGAGCGCCTGCGCCGCCCGCTCGATATCGTCGGGCGCCAGCCGCCCGAGCCCGGCGAGCCCGGCGAACAACAATCGTTGCTTCAGCGCCGCATCGCCGGTTCCGGCATAGCCGGCCAGCGTGCTGTAGCTCAACCGTTCGCTCAGATCGGGGTCGGCGAGCACCAGCATCGCCCACGCATCGCCGCCCTCCTCGACCTGGCCCCGCCAGCGCGCCGCGGTGCGGTCCAGCCCGCCCGCCAGCAGCGAAGCGACGATCCGCGCTTCGTCGGGATTGCCCGCCGCCGGACGGATGCGGACCGCTGCGCGCGCGGTCAGCACCAGCCGGCCATAGTCGGGGTTCGTTCCCCACAATTGCCTGAGCGCCGCCATTCGCGCATCGCTGGTCGCTGCGGTATAGGCGGTCCGCAGGTCCGCCGCGGTGGCGTTTGCAGGTGCCGGCGCATCGTCGGCCGCATCCACCGCACCGTAGAGATCGACGAGCGCCAGATTGGAGAGCACGCCCTGCCCCGCCGCCGCCTCGGCCGGCGCGACCCGCTCGGCCAAGGGCACCGCGGGCGACAGCGCGCGCCAATAGGTCGCCTGGCGGCCCGCGCCCGCATACAGGTCGTCGGGGATCGCCGCGCCGGTGGCGCTGGCCAGCCCGAATCGCCAGACGGTGAGCCGGTCGACGCCCGGCCATTCGATCGTCACCGCACCGCCGCCGCCCGCCGCGCCGATCACCTTCTGCGCCAGCAGCAGATCGACCCCCGTGGCAACGCGGCCGCGCCGCGCCGCCTTGAGCAAGGCGTTGGCGCGCGCCGTGCCGCCGGACAGCGCCGCGCACATCGCCTGCGCCATCGTCCACCCGCGCTCGCCCGTGAAGCGCGCGCCCGCATCGGCGACCGGGCACAACCCCGCCGGGTCGCTCGCCGCCAGCATCGCGTTCATCGCGACCTGATACAGCTTCGGCGTGTAGTTCCCAGTATCGACGCCCTGCACCACCGCGCGCGCCGCGGTCGCCTCGCCCATCCGCAGCAGCAGCCAGGCGCGCTCGGCGGCGAAATCGGCGCCGTTCACCCGCGCCGGGGTATCCAGCCGCGCCGTCAGCGTGCGCCGCAGCAGGATCGACATCCAGCGTGACGGCAACGGCGCGTCGAGCCGCCGCATCAACTGCTCCAGATACGCGCCGTCGGCCGCCCCGAACGCATCCGCCGCGACCCCGCTCTCGCGCTCGTCCGCCGCCCCGACCAGCGCCAGCGAACGCCGCGCCGAGGGCGGCATCTCGTAGCGCGCGAGCAGCGCCGCATCGGGGGTCAGCGTCGCGCTGGGCGTCGGCGGCGGTGTCGGCGTGGCCGATGGCAGCGGCTGGGCGGGCGCGGCCGGTGAGACCGGAGCGGCGGGCGCAGGCGTCTCGGCGGAGCGGGTGGCGCGCGGCGCAGGCGGCGCCGGTTCGCCGAACCCCGGCGGCAGGATCGATTCGGGCCGGTCCTGCCCCCCGTCCTGCGTAAAGGCGGAAAGCGCGACGCCGGCGAGCGCCAGCGCCAGCGCGGTCCGCAATCCTGCCCTAGCCCTGGAGGTTCGCAAGCGACACCGGCTTCTCGACACGGGTCTGCGGACGCTCGCTCGCGCGGCCGGCGAGCAGGAACAGGACGCCGATCACGACCACGAGGACGACGACGATTGAGACGATGAGGCGAGACATGGGAGCGTGGGAAACCTTCACCAGACAGGCGCGGGTGTTGCCCGGCGCGGGGCCGCTGTATAGCGCCGGTCACGATGTTGCAAAGCCCGGTTCCCGACACGACCGACAAGCGCGAAGGCCACGGCGCGTGGGCGGGCGGGCCGATCGTGCTCGTCGGCCTTATGGGGGTTGGCAAGTCGACCGTCGGGCGACGCCTCGCGCAGCGGCTGGCGCTCCCGTTCGCCGATGCCGACAACGAGATCGAGTCCGCCGCGGGGATGTCGATCCCCGAGATCTTCGACCGCTTCGGCGAACCCTATTTCCGCGCCGGCGAGCGCCGCGTCATCGCGCGCCTGATCGACGGCACGCCGAAGATCATCGCGACCGGCGGCGGCGCGTTCGTCCAGGACGACACCCGGGCGCTGATCCTGGCCGAAGCGACTGCGGTGTGGCTCCACGCCGATCCCGACGTGCTCGTCGACCGCGTCCGCCGCCGCGACACCCGCCCGCTGCTGCGCGGCCGCGATCCGGGCGAGGTGCTGGGCGAGCTCGCCCGTGTCCGCAACCCGCTTTATGCGCAGGCGCACATCCACGTGCTGAGCAACCGTTCGCCGCACGAGGTGACGGTCGCCGCGATCCTGAAGGCGATCGGACGATGACGACGATTACGGTGGACCTCGGCGCGCGCACCTATCCGGTGCTGATCGAGGCCGGGCTGCTGGGGCGGGCAGGCGACCATCTGGCGCCGCTCGCCAAGGGGCGCCGCATCGTGATCGTCGCCGACGAGAACGTGACCGGGCATCTCGCTATTTTGGTCGAGGCGCTGAACGGGTGCGAGACGGTGATCCTGCCGCCGGGCGAATCGAGCAAGAGCTGGGCGATGCTGGAGCGGCTGTGCGACGCGCTGCTCGCGCACGGCGTCGAGCGCGGCGACCTGGTGGTGGCGCTCGGCGGCGGGGTGATCGGCGACCTGGTCGGCTTCGCCTGCGCGATCCTCAAGCGGGGCTGCCGCTTCGCGCAGGTGCCGACGACCTTGCTGGCGCAGGTCGATTCGTCGGTGGGCGGCAAGACCGCGATCAATACGGCGGCGGGCAAGAACCTGGTCGGCGCGTTCAAACAGCCCGAGATCGTGCTGATCGACCCGCAGGTGCTCGACACCCTGCCCCCGCGCGAACTGGCGGCCGGCTATGCCGAAGTGGTCAAATACGGCCTGATCGACGACGCTGCCTTCTTCGCCTGGTGCGAGGCGAACGGTGCGGCCCTGCTGGCGGGCGACGCCGAAGCGCGGCGCTACGCCATCGCCCATGCGGTATCGGCCAAGGCCCGCATCGTCGCCGCCGACGAATACGAGACGCGGGGCATTCGCGCCTTGCTCAATCTCGGCCATACCTTCGGCCACGCGCTGGAGGCGGAAGCGGGCTTCGGCCACGCGCTGATCCACGGCGAAGCGGTGGCGGCGGGCTGTGCGCTGGCGTTCGATTATTCGGCCGCAAAGGGGCTGTGCGCGGCCGAGGATGCCGCGCGCGTGGCGGCGCATTTTCGCAGCGTCGGCCTTCCCGACGGTCTCGCCGCAGCGGGCATCGACGCTCCCGCTACCCGCCTGATCGCGCACATGCGCCACGACAAGAAGATGGCCGCCGGCACCCTCCCCTTCCTGCTCGCCCACGGCATCGGCCGAACCTATCTCGACAACTCGGTTGACCTGGCCGAGGTCGAGGCGTTCCTGGCCGCGGCGCGCTGATGCCCAATGGCGTCGCCAAGGCCAACCTGCCGACAAAGGTTTGCCCGGCCTGCGACCGCCCGTTCGCGTGGCGCAAGAAGTGGGCGCGCGATTGGGAGAATGTCGTCTATTGCTCGGACGCATGCCGCCGGGCGCGATAGACCGGCAATCAGGGTCGAACGATGATCGTGGCCTGCCTGGCGGTGAGCCGCCATGCTCCGCCGGCCTGTTTCCAGAGATCCATGAACCTGCGGTGGACGACCGTGGCAGAGGCGCCGGCGATTGCCTTCGGACGAACGACTTCCTCGCCCATCAGAAGAACCATGCCATCGCGCAGGCCGGCATATTCGATGACGCGGTCGTACCGGTCATAGCTGATCTGCCCCGCCGCGCTGCGTTGCGCGGTCGCGCCGCGGACGGACACGCCGTTCTGCGGATTGTTCACCGCCAGATCGTCCGCGAGAAGCGCGGCGAAGGCGGCGTGATCGTCGCTGACCGCCGCCCGGTCGATCGCGTTCACCGCGTCCAGCGCGCCCACGACCCTAGGGTCCTTGGTTGCCGCGGCGACGACGGGATTGCCGGCGGTCCATTCGGCCGTCGCAGAACCGGTGACGGCCATGATCCCGACGATAGCCGCAACGCATCGGTACAGCTTCACCACCAAAGTCCTCCCCTACCGTGCCGCCGCCCACGCCAGCCACAACCACCCCGCGATCAACAGCACCCCGCCGATCGGGGTCACCGCGCCCAGCCAGCGCGGCAGGCCCAGCGCCATCAGGTACAGCGTCCCCGCGAACACCGCGCCGCCGGCGACGAACAGCCATCCCGCACCGAGCGCCTCCATCCGCACCGCGACCAGCGCCGCGACCGCGTGGATCAGTTGGTAGTGCGCACCGGTCTTCAGCCACTCCGCCGCCGCGCCGCTCGCGCCATGCGCACCGAACGCCCCCGCTCCGACCGCCATCGCGCCCGACAGCGCCGCCAACAGCACCAGCCAGTTCATGCCCGTCCTCCCAAGCCCTCGACATCGGCGCGGTCGAACCCTGCGCGAATGTCGCCGCTTTCCGATTGTGCCGCGAGCCGTTGGGCGTCGCGGTCTCGGTAAGCGTCCTCGCTGCGCTCGATCTCGCCGCCGTCGACCCCGATGTCGTCCAGCGCCAACCGCGCCATGCACAGAGCCGACTCGAACACCTCGCGCACCGTGCCGGTCACCGGCCCGCCCGCCATCTTCATGAGACTGCGCCGGTCATAAGCGCGCACGAACACCGACGCGTCCGGAAAGGCATGCGCCACCGACCGGAGCAGGTCGGCGTCGATCACGTCGCCGTCGATGCAGAACAGCAGCAGCTGCGCGTCGGCTGCCCCCGCCTGGCGCAGCAGGTCGAGCCGGGTGCCATCGCCGTAATAGACCTTGGCGCCGAAACTGCCCGCAATCTCGATCCGCGCCGGATCGCGGTCGATCAACGTCACAGCGACCTTCTGGAGGATTAGCATCTGCGCGACCGTTTGCCCGAAGCGGCCGTAGCCGACCACGATCGCGATCGCGCCGTCCTGCTTGGGCCCGGCCAGCCCCTCGCCCGTCCGCACCGGCTCGGCGCGGAAGCGGCGGGTCGCCATCATCAGGAACGGCGTCGTCGCCATCGACACGGTGACCACCGCGGTGAACAGGCTGGCGGCCTCCGGCGCGATCAGCAGCGCGTTCTGCGCCTGCGCGAACAGCACGAAGCCGAATTCGCCGCCCTGGCTCAGCAGCAGGCCCAATGCCAGCGCACCGCGCCACGGCATCCCGAACGCGCGGCCGATGCCGAATACGATCGCCGCCTTCACCGCGATCAGCGCCGCCGCCATCCCCGCGACGAAGAACGGCCGCTCGGCGATGGCATGCAGGTCGAGGATCATCCCGACCGCCAGGAAGAACAGGCCCAGCAGGATCGATCGGAACGGCTCCACATCGGCCTCCAGCTCGTGCCGGTACGGGCTGTCCGCCAGCATCACCCCGGCGACGAACGCGCCGAGCGCGGTCGACAGCCCCAGCGCCTCCATCACTGCGGCGCTCGCGACGACGGTGAACAACCCGGCGAACACGAACATCTCGCGCTCGCCCAGATTGCCGATCAGCCGGAATAGCGGCCTGAGCACGAAGCGCCCCGCCAGGACGAGGCCCACGACCGCGAGCACCGTCTCGACCGCCAGCAGCCATCCCGGCACCGCGTCGGGCGGCGCAGGCGCGCGGCTCAAGGCGGCGACGATGGTGATGAGCGGGACGATCGACAGGTCCTGGAACAGCAGGATCGAGAAGGCGCGCTCCCCGAACGGCGTCTTCATCCGCCCCGCCGATTGCAGCATGGGCAGCACCTGCGCGGTCGACGACAGCGCCAGCGGCAGCCCCAGCGCCAGCGCTGCGGCGGGCGAGAATTGCGCCGGTCCCCAGATCACCGCCGCGATCGCCAGCCCGCACAGCACGACCTGGATCAACCCCAGCCCGAAGATATCGCGCTTCATCTGCCACAGCCGGGTCGGGCTCAATTCCAGCCCGACGAGGAACAGCAGCAGCGTAATGCCGAATTCGGCGAGCCCCAGCTTCGATTCGGCATTGCCGACCAGCCCCAGGACATGCGGCCCGACGACGGCACCCGCCACCAGATAGCCCAGCGTCGCGCCGAGCCCCAGCTTGCGGAACAGCATGACGAAGACCAGCGCGAAGCCGAGCAGGATCACCCCGTCGCGCAGCAGCGACACCGATTCATCCATCGGTGCGGGCTCGCGTCGCGGTCTCGGCGGCTTCGGCGGCGGCCTCGAACGCCAGCCGGATCGACGGATGCCGCGCGCTATGCGCCAGCGCGGGCGTGAAGATGTCGAGCCCCGGCCAGTCGGGCGGGTCGCCACCACCCGCGAGCCACCCGGTCAACGCATCGCGCGCCGCGGCGAGCTCCTCAGGCGTGCGCCCCAGCACGTTGGCGGCGAGCAGCGACGACGACGCCTGCCCCAGCGCGCAGGCCCGCACCAGCAGCCCGACCGCGCTCACTCGGCCGTCGTCATCCACATCGACGTCGACGGTAACCCGGCTACCGCAGATCGGCGACCGCCGCTCCGCCGTCGCCATCGGTGCCGCCAGCTGCTCGTGATAGGGAATCGACGCTGCGAGGCGCAGAATGTCGGCATTGTAGAGAGGCGCGCTCACGGTGCCGAACTCGCATTGTCGGGCACGCGAGCCCCGAACACCGGCTGCCCGCGCCGCCGCCGGTCGACGAAGTCGCCGATCCCCGCGCTGGTCGCGTTAAGCAGCGGATAGGTCCGCGATTCGGTCATCCACGCCGGGCGCCGCGCCGCGCCGCCGCGCGCGGTGTCGACCACCAGCGCCGCGAGCAGGAACACCAGGCTGACCAGGATGAGTCCCTTCAATGCCCCGAACCCGAAGCCGAGCGCCCGGTCCACCGGTCCCAGGATCGACTCCCGCGTCCGCGCCCCGATCGCCCGCGCCACCATCTTGCCGCCGAAATACGTCACCCCGACGATCACCGCGAACGCCAGCACCGCCGCGCCCGACGGCGTGCCGACGACCCCGGTCAGCGCCTGCGCCAGCAAGATGTGGAACAGCTTCAACCCCGCCACCACCGCCACCCAGGCGAACAGCGACAGCACCTCGGTAACGAACCCGCGCTTGAACCCCAGCGCAGCGGAGCCGAGCACGGCGAGGAGGACGACGATGTCGAGTGCGGTGAGCGCCATGCGCGTCTACGTAGAGGGTGGGGATGGCAGGGGCAACGACCGGCAAAGCAGGCAAGCCGCTGACCCGACCTTTACCATTGCAGATTAGACCATTTCTGATATAGAGTCAGCGTGAACCCGAGGAAGCCGATCATCTGGATGGGAGGCAGCCGAGGCGATCTCTCTTTGATGCCGGAGGGCGTACGGAAGGATTTTGGCGGTGCGCTCCACGCTGCTCAACAGGGTCGCACGCCCGATGCCGCCAAGCCGCTCAAAGGCAAGATCAAAGGCACGACGCAGTTGTCGGAGGATCACGACGGCAACACCTATCGCGCCATCTACACGGTCGAGTTGGAGGGCGTGGTCTACGTCCTTCACTGCTTTCAGAAGAAATCGACGAGCGGCATCGCCACGCCCAAACCCGACCTGGAGCGGATCGAAAGTCGCCTCAAAGACGCCCGCCTTCTCCACGCCCGCAGAGGACAGAGCCGATGACCGAGACGATCGAGTATGAGGAAGGCAGCGGCAACGTCTTCGCCGACATCGGCTTCGCCCCCCCCGATGCGGCCCGGCTGTCGCACAAGGCCGACCTCGTCGGTGTGCTGCACCGTGCGCAGCGGGAGCGCAACCTGAGCCAGATCGCGTTCAGCCGCCTCGTCGGCATCCCGCAACCACGCCTGTCGAAGCTGTACAACGGCAAGCTCGACGGCATGTCGACCGACAAGCTGCTCGATGCCGTCGCGCGGGTGGGGGCGCATGTCACCATTCGGGTCGAGGCGCATCCGAATACGAGCGTAGCGGGTATGGTCGAGCTGGAACTCGTTTAGAGTCGGTCGGGCGACCTCTGGTCACCCCCGCCCCAGCATGTGGTCCACAAACGCCCCCAAGGTCCGGAACCCCGACAGCCGCATCGTCGTCCGCTCGTCCTTCGACGCCGCAGGCACTAGCGCGCGCTCGAACCCCAGCTTCGCCGCCTCCTTCAGCCGCAGCGGCCCATGCGCCACCGGCCGAACCTCCCCCGACAGCGCGACCTCGCCGAACGCCACCGCGTCGATCGGCACCGGGCGCTCGGACAGCGCGGACACCAGAGCCGCCGCCACCGCCAAGTCCGCGGCGGGATCCTGCACCCGGTAGCCCCCCGCGATGTTCAGATACACCTCGCACGCCGAGAAGCTCAAGCCGCACCGCGCCTCCAGCACCGCCAGGATCATCGCCAGCCGCCCGGCATCCCACCCGACCACCGCCCGTCTGGGCGTCGCCCCCGACGCGAGCCGCACCGTCAGCGCCTGTATCTCGACCAGCACCGGGCGCGTGCCCTCCAGCGCGGGGAACACCGTCGTCCCCGTCACGCTCTCGTCGCGCTGGGTCAGGAACAGCGACGAGGGGTTGGCGACCTCGGTCAGCCCCTCGCCCTGCATCGCGAAGACGCCGATCTCGTCGGTGCCGCCGAAGCGGTTCTTGATCGCGCGCAGGATGCGGTACTGGTGCGAACGCTCGCCCTCGAAGCTGAGCACCGTATCGACCATATGCTCCAGCACCCGCGGCCCCGCGGTGCTGCCGTCCTTGGTAACGTGCCCGACCAGCACCACCGCCGTCCCGCGCTCCTTGGCGAAGCGGATCAGTTCCTGCGAGGAGGCGCGTACCTGGCTGACCGTCCCCGGCGCACCCTCGATCAGGTCCGAATGCATCGTCTGGATCGAATCGATCACCAGCAAAGCAGGCGGCTTGCCCATCGACAAGGTCGTTAGGATATCGCGCGTCGAGGTCGCCGCAGCCAGCTGCACCGGCGCATCCCCCAGCCCTAACCGCCGCGCGCGCAGCCGCACCTGGTCCGCCGCTTCCTCCCCCGATACATAGGCGACCGACAGCCCCGCATTCGCCATCTTCGCCGCCGCCTGAAGCAGCAACGTCGACTTGCCGATCCCCGGATCGCCGCCGATCAGCGTCGCCGACGCCTCGACGAACCCCCCGCCCAGCGCGCGGTCGAGCTCGGCGATCCCGGTCGCCATCCGCTCGGGCAGCGCGATCTCGGCATCGAGCCCGACCAGCTGGATCGCCCGCCCGCCGCTCTGGAGGTTGTGCTTCGCCTGGAACGGCGTCGCGTTCAGCGGCGCTTCCTCGACCAGCGTGTTCCACTCGGCGCAGTCGACGCACTGCCCCTGCCACCGCGACGCGACCGATCCGCACGCCTGGCACACGTATCTTTTCTGGGGTTTGGCCATGCGAACCTACGTAGCGATGCTGGAACGAGAAGGGAACACCGTCGTGCTGGTAGTCATTTACGCGGTCAATCGTTATCCGCCGCGATGATGCGCCCCCAGGACCTTCGTGTCGCCCTGTTCAGCGGCAATTACAATTACGTCCGCGACGGCGCCAATCAGGCGCTGAACCTGCTGGTCGGCTATCTGCTGGAGCAAGGCGTGAAGGTGCGCGTCTATTCGCCGACCAGCCAGCGGCCCGCATTCGAGCCCGTCGGCGATCTCGTCAAGGTGCGCGCGATGCGGCTGCCGGGGGGGCGCGGCGAATACAAGCTCGCCTGGGGCCTGCCGCCGGAATCGCGCCGCGATCTGGCGGCGTTCGCGCCCAATCTCGTCCATGTCTCCGCGCCCGAGCTGCTCGGCCATGCCGCGGTGGCTTGGGCCCGGCGCAACGATGTCGCCAGCGTCGCGTCGCTCCACACCCGCTTCGAGACGTACCCGCGCTATTACGGCATGGCCTTCTTGGAGCCGGTGCTCGAGCATCTGCTCACGCGCTTCTACAACCGCTTCGACCGCGTCGTCGTGCCCTCCCCCAGCATGGGCGCGTTGCTGCGCGAGTGGGGGGTGACGACACCGATCGGCATCTGGTCGCGCGGGATCGACCATGCGCGGTTCAACCCCGGCCGCCGCGATCTCGCGTGGCGCCGCTCCCTCGGCATCGCCGACGATGCGACCGTGGTGGGCTTTCTCGGTCGGCTGGTGAAGGAAAAGGGGCTCGGCGTCTTCGCGCGCGTCGCGACCGAACTCCGCCGCCGCGGGGTGCCCCACACGGTGCTCGTCGTCGGCGAAGGCCCCGCGCGCGACTGGTTTGCGCAGGCGGTGCCCGAAGCGGTGTTTGCGGGCTTCCTGTCGGGGGACGCGCTTGCCTGCGCGGTCGCCTCGATGGACGTGTTCTTCAATCCCAGTGTCACCGAAACGTTCGGCAATGTCACCACCGAAGCGATGGCCGCGGGCGTTCCCGTCGTCGCCGCGCGCGCGACCGGCGCGGTCGATCTGGTCGTCGAGGGAGAGACCGGCTTCCTGGTGCCCCCACGCGACATCGCCGCTTATGCCGACGTGATCGCACGGATCGTCGCCGATCCGGCGCTGCGCCGCTCCATGGGTGAGGCGGCGCACGCCCGCGCGGCGGAATATCGCTGGGACAGCGCCAACCGCGCGGTGCTCGACACCTATCTGGCGCTTATGAGGAGTCGCGCCAGTCGAACGTAAGCGGCGCCTCGCGAAAGGCGAAGCGGTCGAGATGGCGCGAAACCGCACCCTTCAACCCCTCGAGCTGTTCGGGCGAGGTCGCCTCGATCCGCACATCGAGCGTGTCCGCTCGGGCGTCGAGGGTCACGAGCCCGTCGCCCGGATGGTTAGCGCCGCGCGCATCCTTGGGGAAGACGATCGTGCCATGTTCGGGGGTGAACGCCACCTGCAGATTGTGCGTCCAATGCTTGCACAGCTGCTGGAGGTAACGGCTGGCCGACGCCGTCGGCACATGCGCCGCGGACGTACTCACTTGAGCCGCTCGATCTTCTGGGCGACCGCGTCGATCAGCGCAACCACGTCGTGAAGCGTGTCGTCGGACAGGTCGCCGCGCCCCAGCCGGTCCTGGAGCGCCTGGCGCAGGTTGCCCATCGCACGACGGACCGGTGCGGCATCGGTGCGCTCGCGGTGCGCGCCGACCGCGGCCAGCCGCGCCATCAGCGCATCGACCGCTTCGCTGTTCTCCGTGAGGTGAGCGCGCCCGGCATCGGTAACCGCAAACCGCTTCTTGGCGCCGTCGGACACCTGCTCCTGGGTCAGTCCCATTTCGTCGAGCAGCGTCAGCGTCGGATAGACCACCCCCGGGCTCGGCGCATACGCACCACCGGTCATCTCCTCGATCGCGCGGATCAGCTCGTAGCCGTGGCGCGGTTCGTCCGCGATAAGCTTGAGCAGCACCAGGCGCAACTCGCCGCCATCGAACATCCGCCGTGAGCGGCCGCGGCCCGGCTCCCGGGCGTTCAGCCGTTCCACCCAGTGGAAGAAGCGCTCGACATCCATTTCCGGTCGCCGAACCTGTCCACCACCGCGCGGCCCGCAATCGCGGACGCTTTGCGAAAATCTAAACATGCGAAATCCCTACGACGCCATAATACATCTAAGATACATCTTAGAGTGAATAGATCAAGATATATCGTAGATATGGTCAGCGGCTGATGACGCAAGGGCAGTGAACGCCTATGTCCATTCTCATGGCCGACCTGCTCGCCGGGCTCGAACCCGCCGCCTTACCCGACCCGCCCGCCCCGGACGCGCCGCTCGCCGACCGCATGCGCCCGCGGCGGCTGGAGGACGTCGTCGGGCAGGATCACCTGAACGGCCCTCAGGGCGCGATCAGCCGGATGGTTGCGGCGGGGCGGTTGTCGTCGATGATCCTTTGGGGCCCGCCCGGCACGGGCAAGACGACGATCGCGCGGCTGCTCGCCGATGCGGTAGGCTTGCGCTTCGTCGCGATCTCGGCGGTGTTCTCCGGCGTCGCCGACCTCAAGCGCGTCTTCGCCGAGGCACGCGACCATGCGAAGATCGGCAAGCGCACCCTCCTGTTCGTGGACGAGATTCATCGCTTCAACCGCGCGCAACAGGACGGCTTCCTGCCCTACGTAGAGGACGGCACGGTCACGCTCCTGGGCGCGACGACCGAGAACCCGTCCTTCGAACTCAACGCCGCGGTGCTCAGTCGCGCGCAGGTGCTGATCCTCCACCGCCTGGACCATGCCGCGCTCGACCTCCTGCTTCAGCGCGCTGAGGACCTAGTCGGCAAGCCCCTGCCCCTCGACTCCGCCGCGCGCGACGCGCTGCTCGCCAGCGCCGACGGCGACGGGCGTTTCCTGCTCAACCAGGCCGAGACGCTGTTCGCGATCGACCTGCCCGAACCGCTCGACCCGCTCGCGCTTGGCCAGCTGCTCCAGCGCCGCGTCGCGATGTACGACAAGGACCGCGAGGGCCATTACGGCCTGATCTCTGCGCTCCACAAGTCGATCCGCGGTTCCGACCCGCAAGCCGCGCTCTACTATCTCGCGCGAATGCTGACCGCGGGCGAGGAGCCGCTCTACGTACTGCGCCGCTTGACCCGAGCCGCGGTCGAGGACATCGGTCTCGCCGACCCGCAAGCGCTCGTCCAGTGCATCGCCGCCAAGGACGCGTACGACTTCCTCGGCAGCCCGGAAGGCGAGCTCGCGATCGTCCAGGCCTGCCTCTATCTGGCGACCGCGCCGAAATCGAACGCGACGTACATGGCGCAGAAATCGGCGTGGAAGGTCGCCAAGGAACACGGCTCGCTCAGCCCGCCCAAGTCGATCTTGGGCGCACCGACCAAGCTGATGCGCGACCTCGGCTACGGCGCGGGGTATCAGTACGACCACGACGCAGAGGACGGCTTCTCCGGCGCGAACTACTGGCCCAACGCGCTGCCCCCGCAACGCTTCTACGAACCCACCGAACGCGGATTTGAAAAGCGGCTTGCGGAGCGCCTCGCGTGGTGGGACGAACGGCGCCATGCGAACCCTGCTTAGCCTCGCCCTCCTGCTCGCCGCGCCTGCGGCGGCGCAGCAGGTTTCTGCGCCCGCCCCTTCCCCCTACCCTCGTGCGATCGCGGCAGGGTACAAAGCGGCGATGCTATGTTCGGGCATCTTCAACGCGGGACGCACCGAGGCGCAGATCGAGGCGGACGAGCTACGCGGCATCTACCCCGAATACGACGCCATTGTTCCGACGCTGACTGCGACCGTCGACCGCAGGGTCGGGGTCGTCCAAGTCGCCTGGTCGGAGACGATGCCGCCGCGCCTCGCCTATTGGGCTCGCGATACAGGCTGCGTCACGATGCCCATCGGTGCCGAACCTTCGCCATTGACGGTGGTGCAGGAGAGCATCGGCCCTGCCCCGGCCGATCCGCGCGCGTGGCCACAAGGTGACGGCGGCATTCACCCGCGGCCATCGCCCGTGCTGGCGGCGCGCATCGCTGCGGCGTTCGACGCCCGCACTTACGGCGAAGGATCGAATTCCATCGGCGTGATCGTCGTCGTAAATGGCGGTATCGTCGCCGAACGCTACCGCGCGGGATTTGGCCCGTTCACCGCGAATCGCACTTGGTCGGTCGCCAAGAGCGTCGCCGGCAGCATCATCGGTGCGGCGCAGGCGCGCGGACAGATCGACGTGACCAAGCCGGCTCCGGTACCCGAATGGCGCAGTGGCCTGTGGTTCGAGGCGCGCAAGGCGATCACCACCGACCACCTGCTTCGCATGGCCAGCGGATTGCACAGCGACACCGCCGGCAACCGCACCGACGCGATCTATTTCGGCGGAACCGCTGTTGCCGAACAGGCGACCGGCTGGTCGCTCGAGGCTAAACCGGGAACGCGTTTTCGGTATGCCAACAACGACATCCTGTTGGCCATGCACGCCCTGCGCGGCGCGATCGGGGACCGTGGCCACGCCGACGCGCCGCGCGCTTTGTTCAACGCGTTGGGCATGACGCACACCGTCGCCGAGACCGACTGGCGCGGCGACTTCATCCTCTCCAGCCAGGTCTGGTCCACTGCGCGCGACCTTGCGCGACTCGGCCAATTCTGGCTGCAGGACGGCGTGTGGCAGGGCAAGCGCCTGCTCCCCACAGGCTGGATGCGCTACATGACGACGCCATCGGGCCCGCAGCCCGCCGACGGTCCCGGCTACGGCGCCACGATGTGGCTGTTCGGTCCGAAGCAGGGCTTGCCCGAAGGCAGCTACGCCGCGCAGGGCAATCGCGGGCAGTACGTCATGGTGATCCCCTCCAAACACCTGGTGATCGTCCGCCGCGGCGAGGATCCCGGCGCGGCGCGCTTCGACATCGCGCGCTTCTCCGCCGATATCGCAAAGGCGCTGCCCGAGGCCGACGGCGATCGCCCCTGAGTTCGAGCATTTCGTCGCGATCGACTGGTCGGGAGCGATCGGCCCGCGCCAGCGCGGCATTGCGGTCGCGATCTGCTCGCGCGGCACGGCGGCACCGGTGCTGGTTCGGCCGGGGCACATCTGGTCGCGCATCGAGGTCCATGCGTGGCTCACCGGCGAAATGCCTGCGCGGACCCTCGCCGGCCTCGATCTCGGCGCCTCGCTCCCCTTCGTCGATCGCGGCGCCTATTTTCCCGGCTGGGCGCAAAGCCCGCCCCATGCGCGCGCGCTCTGGGCGCTGGTCGAACGACTCTGCGCCGACGATCCCCACCTCGCCGCCACCGGCTTAGTCGATCACCCCGACGCCGCGCAGCACTTCCGGCGCCACGGCGGGCGCAAGGGCCTGTTCTTCGAGGGCGCCGGCCGCCTGCGCGTGACCGAGCTCGCGCAGCGCGCGCAGGGCCTCAATCCGTACAGCAACCTCAACCTCGTCGGCGCCGCGCAGGTCGGCAAGTCGAGCCTGACCGGCATGCGCGTCCTCCACCGATTGGGCGGCGTCCTGCCGATCTGGCCCTTCGACATGCCAGGCGACACTTCAACGGTGATTGAAATCTACACCACGGTCGCCGCGCTCGCCGGCGGGCGCACGAAAAGCCGCGCCAAGATGCGGACGGTCGAAGATCTCGCCGCGGCGCTGCGCATGATCGGCAGCAAGCCCGTGCCCGGCGCGGGCACCATCGACGACCACAAGAGCGACGCCCTGCTCACCGCCGCCTGGCTCCGCGCCAACGCGCATCGCCCCGAACTGTGGCATCCGCCGGCCATGACCGCACACATCGCGCGCACCGAGGGCTGGACCTTCGGCGTCACCTGACGCATTTACGGCTCCGCGCCGGTTTAGCTCAGTTGGTAGAGCGCCAGTTTTGTAAACTGGATGCCGCGGGTTCGATTCCTGCAACCGGCACCACGACCGCGGCGTTGCACGTCCGGAATGATAAAAGTCGCCAGTTACAACATGCGTAAAGGGATCGGCACCGACCGCCGCCGCAGCCCGGAGCGTATCCTGGAGGTCCTGCGCGAAATCGATGCCGACGTGGTCGCGTTGCAGGAGGCCGACCGTCGCCTGGGTGAGCGCGCCAGCGTCATCCCGCCGCACCTGCTCGACGAACACAGCGACTGGAAGGCGGTCGGCATCGCCAAGCGCGCGCATTCGATGGGCTGGCACGGCAACGCGCTCCTTATCCGCAAATCCGCCGAGGTCGCGGGATGCGATGCGATCCATCTCCCCGCGCTCGAACCGCGCGGCGCGGTTCGGGCCGATATCCGTTTGGGAAGCACCGCGCTGCGGGTCGTCGGCATGCACCTCGACCTGTCGGGACTGTGGCGGCGCAAGCAGGCTGCGGCGATCATCGGCCATTGTCAGGCATGTGCGGAGCCGATGCCCACCGTCATGATGGGCGACCTGAACGAATGGACCGCCGCCGCGGGCTGTCTCCGGGACTTCGCGCGTGACCATGACTTCGCGGCCACCGGCCCCAGCTTCCACGCCCGCCGTCCGGTCGGCCGACTCGACCGAATCATGGTGTCGCGCGACTTGCGAGTGGTGAACTGCGGCGTCCATGCCAGTGCCGCGGCACGCAAGGCATCGGACCATCTCCCGATCTGGGCGGTCCTGGACCACCCTTGATGCGAATTTGGGCCTGAGGTGCACGAAAAGGAACTGCGCCTCGCGCTCGTCTGCTACGGCGGCATCAGCCTTGCAGTCTACATGCACGGCATCACCAAGGAGATCTGGCACCTGGTCCGCGCCAGCCGCGGCCGCGCCGACGGTGCCGCGTCCGCGGGCGGCTCCGAAGCCGTATACGCCGCATTGCTCGACGAGATGGAGGCGCGCGGCGACGTCCGCGTCCGCGTCCTCGCCGACATCGTCGCAGGCGCCAGCGCGGGCGGGATCAACGGCATTTTTTTAGGACAGGCGATCGCCACCGGGCAGAGCCTCGATCCGCTCACCGAGCTGTGGCTGACCTCGGCCGATGTCGAGGCGCTGATCGACACCAATGCCGCGCCGCGGTCGCGCTTTTCCAAGGTCTGGGCGCTGCCGCTCGCGTGGATGGCGGCGGGGCGCAGCGCCGACAGCCTCGACGCGGTGGCCGACGAGGCGACCCGCGAGGAGGTCCGCGCCAAGCTGTCGCACTTCGTCCGCTCGCGCTGGTTCGAGCCGCCGTTCGGCGGCGCGACCTTCACCGGGCTCCTTCTCGACGCGTTCGACGCCATGGCGGCGAGCGAGCGTGGCCCCCGCCTTCTGCCCGCGGGTCAGCCGCTCGACCTGTTCGTCACCGTGACGGATTTCACCGGCCACCCCGAGCGCCTCACCCTCAACTCGCCGGCCGAGGTCGTCGAGACCGAGCATCGCCTCGTGGTCGGCTTCTGCGACCATGGCGCTGCGGTCGACACGCTGGCAGCGGTGCCCGAACTCGCCTTCGCGGCGCGCGCCACTTCGAGCTTTCCCGGCGCCTTTCCGCCCTTCACCGTGCGCGAACTCGACAGCGTGCTGGAGTCCCGGAAGGTGCGCTGGCCCGAACGCGACGCGTTTCTCGAACGCATCCTGCCCCGCCACGCCGCCGCCCGCGGCGCCGAAGCGGCGGTGCTGATCGACGGATCGGTGCTGGCGAACGCCCCTTTCCGCCCGGCCATCGACGCGCTCAAGCAGCGACCGGCACGGCGCGAGATCGATCGCCGCTTCATCTACATCGATCCGCACCCGGGCCTGAAATTCCGCTTCGGCAAGCACGATGCCGAACCCGGTTTCTTTCAGACCATCATCGGCGCGATCAGCGAACTCCCGCGCCAGCAGCCGATCCGCGACAATCTCGAGGCGATCGCCGAACGCTCGGCACGGATCGACCGGATGCGCCATATCGTCGCCGCGATCCGCAGCGAGGTGGAGGGGGAGGTCGAGCAGCTGTTCGGCTACACCCTGTTCCTCGACCGGCCGACGCCCGCGCGCCTCGCCGCATGGCGCCGCCGTGCGCAGGTTGCGGCGACCACCGGGTCGGGTTACGGCTATGCCGCCTACGCGCATATGAAGGTGGCCGGCATCGTCGAGGTGCTCACGCGATTGCTCGACCGCAGCGACGCACCGGGCGGCCCGCGACGGCGGCGGCTACGCGCGCGGCTTGAGGCGGCGGCGGCGACGAGCGGCGCGAATGAGGTCGGCGGCGGTTTTGCTGGCCGCAGCAGCCCGGCCGCCATCGATTTCCTGCGCCGCTTCGACCTGGGCTTTCGCATCCGCCGCCTGCGTCTCCTCGCCCGGCGAATCGCCGAGATCGAGGCGGTCGGAGACGGCATGACGGCGATGCGCGAGGCGGTGTATGCGTCATTGGCCACCTATCTCGACCTGGAGCGCCGCGATCGCCACGCCGATCTACGCCGGGGGGCGCAGGGCGACGGCGCGGCGTTGCTCGACGCGATCGCCGCCTCCTACGACCTGCCGCGCCACGATGCCGAAACCGACGCACGGCTGGCGGAGGGGTTGGCGGGACTGCCCAAGGACACCCGCCGCCCGCTGCTCCTCGCCTATCTGGGTTTCGCCTATTTCGACATCGCGACTCTGCCCTTGCTCCAGGGAGAGGGGCTCGACGAGTTCGACGCGATCAAGGTCGATCGCATAGCCCCCGACGACGCGACCGGGATCCGCAGCGGCGGTGCGGAGGCGACGCTCAAGGGCATCCAGTTCAACAGCTTCGGCGCGTTCTTCAGCCGCGCCTACCGCGAGAACGACTATCTCTGGGGCCGTCTCCATGGTGCGGAGCGGATGATCGACATTACCGTCTCGACCTTGCCCGTACGGCTGCGCGCAGGCCGGGTCGCGGCGATCAAGCGCGCGGCGTTCCTGGCGATCCTGGACGAGGAAGAACCGCGGCTGAGCAGCATCGCGCCGTTGTTCGCGACGTTGCGCCGGGAGATCGGCTGACGACTGGTCAATCGCGCCGCATCGCGCTAGCCTGTACGTCCTGATCAACGGCGCAAAGGGTAGCCGATGCAGTTCCTGAAAATCCTGTTCTGGTGCCTGCTCGCCTTTCTGGCGGCGGTGTTCACCGTCGGGAACTGGAACCGCGTCGACATCCATCTGTGGAACGGCATCACCGCCTCAGTGAACCTCCCGCTGCTGTTGCTGATCATGTTCCTGGCCGGGCTGGTGCCGACGCTCGCCTATCATCACGCGGTCCGCTGGCGGCTGCGCCAGCGGTTGCAGGCCGCGGAGCAGCGTGCCGCGGTGCTGAGCGCGCCTGTTCCCGTCGCGTTGCCGGCGACGCTGCTGAACGAAACCGTGCCGCAGCCGTCTCCGCCGACGATCCCGACCGCCGTCGCATGAGCAGCCGCATCTATCTGGCCCTCGACACGACCGATCTCGCGGCGGCAAAGGCGCTGGCGACGGGGGTGCGGCACCATGTCGGCGGCGTGAAGCTCGGGCTCGAATTCTTCTGCGCGCATGGTCAGCCCGGCGTGCGTGAGATCGCGGCGCTTGGCCTGCCGGTATTTCTCGACCTCAAGCTGCACGACATCCCCAACACCGTCGCCAAGGCGGTGCGCGCGCTCGCCCCGCTCGATCCGGCGATCCTTACCGTCCACGCAGGTGGTGGACGCGCGATGATGGAGGATGCCAAGGCTTCGGCGCCCCCGGGGACGAAGGTGGTGGCGGTGACGATGCTGACCAGCCTCGACGCGAACGATCTGGCGGCGACCGGGGTGGAGGGAAGCGCGCACGACCATGTCGTCCGCCTCGCCGAACTGGCGCGCGACTCGGGGCTGGACGGCATCGTCTGCTCGGGCGCCGAGGTCGCCGCGGCGAAGGCGATCTGGCCGAAGGGCTTTTTCGTCGTCCCCGGCGTGCGGCCGATCGAAGACACGCTGGGCGACCAGAAGCGCGTCGTGACCCCGCGGGCCGCGTTGGACGCAGGTGCCTCGATCCTGGTCATCGGCCGCCCCATCACTGGCGCTGAAAACCCCGACACCGCCGCCCGCGCGATCGGCGCGACTTTATAGTCCCTCTCCCGCCGGGAGAGGGAGGGAGGCGCGAAGCGCCGGAAGGGTGAGGGTGAACCGCTCGGCTCTTGTCGCCCTCGCCCTCCCACTGCCTTCGGCAGCGGGCCACTCCCTCTCCCGGCGGGAAAGGGGTAAGGACAACATATGACCTTTACCAAGATCTGCGGCCTCTCCGCGCCCGAGACCCTCGACGCGGCCCTGCGCGGCGGCGCGAGCCACGTCGGTCTCGTGTTTTTTGCGGCCAGCCCGCGCAACGTCGATTACGATCGTGCCGCCGAGCTCGCGGCGCGAGTGCCCGCGCATGTCCGCCGCGTCGGCGTCTTCGTCGATCCGGCCGACGAGGTGCTGGAGCGCGCGTCCGCCCATATCGATGTCGTCCAGCTCCACGCCACGGCGCCCTCTCGCGCGGCAACCATCCGCGCGAAGCTGGCCCGCGAAGTCTGGGCGGCGGTCGCGGTGCGGACGCGGGCCGACCTCGACCTCGCACGCAGCTATACGGATGCGGCCGACCGCATCCTTTATGACGCCAAGACGCCGGAGGGCGCGGCGCTGCCCGGCGGCATGGGCGTCCGCTTCGACTGGGCGCTGCTCGACGGCTTCCGCCACCCGCTCCCCTGGGTGTTGTCGGGCGGCTTGGACCCGAGCAACGTCGCCGAAGCGATCCGGCGTACCGGCGCGCCGCTGGTCGACGTATCCTCGGGAGTCGAGAGCGCGCCCGGGGTCAAGGATGTGGACAAGATCGCCGCCTTCCTTAAAGCCGCCCGACTATGAACGCGCCCAACTCCTTTCGCGCCCAGCCTGACGAACGCGGCCATTTCGGCCAGTTCGGCGGGCGCTACGTCGCCGAGACGCTGATGCCGCTCGTCCTCGACCTCGACCGCGAATACCGCGCGGCCAAGGCCGATCCGGCGTTCCAGGCCGAGTTCGACGACCTGCTCGAACATTACGTCGGTCGGCCATCGCCGCTCTATCACGCCGAGCGATTGACCGCAGCGCTGCGCGAGAGCGCGCCCGATGGCATGGGCGCGCAGGTATGGTTCAAGCGCGACGAGTTGAACCACACCGGCGCACACAAGATCAACAACTGCATCGGCCAGATCCTGCTCGCGATCCGCATGGGCAAGACGCGGATCATCGCGGAGACCGGCGCGGGCCAGCACGGCGTCGCCACGGCGACGGTCTGCGCCCGCTTCGGCCTGCCCTGCGTGATCTACATGGGGGCGCGCGACATCGAGCGGCAGCAGCCCAACGTGTTCCGCATGAAGTTGCTCGGCGCCGAAGTCCGCCCGGTCACCAGCGGTGCGCATACCCTCAAGGACGCGATGAACGAGGGCATGCGCGACTGGGTCGCCAACGTCCACGACACCTTCTACATCATCGGCACCGCTGCGGGCCCGCACCCCTATCCCGAGCTCGTCCGCGATTTCCAGAGCGTGATCGGCCGCGAGGCGCGCGAACAGATGCTCGCACGCGTCGGACGCCTCCCCGACCTGCTCGTCGCGGCAATCGGCGGGGGATCGAACGCGATCGGCTTGTTCCACCCGTTCCTCGACGATGCCGACGTAGCGATGCTAGGCGTCGAGGCCGCGGGTCACGGCCTCGACAAGCAGCACGCCGCCAGCCTGGCGGGCGGCGCGCCGGGTGTGCTCCATGGCAACAAGACGTATCTGCTCCAGGACGAGGACGGTCAGATCACCGAGGCGCACTCGATTTCCGCCGGCCTCGACTATCCCGGCATCGGCCCCGAGCACGCCTGGCTGCGCGACATCGGCCGCGTGCAATACGATAGCGCAACCGACGTAGAGGCGCTCGACGCATTCCAGCTGCTATGCCGCACCGAAGGCATCATCCCCGCGCTCGAGCCGTCCCACGCCATCGCAGCGGTAGCGCGCAAGGCACGCGAAATGCGCGAAGACCAGATCATCCTCGCCAACCTGTGCGGTCGCGGCGACAAGGACATCTTCACGGTAGCCGAGGCGCTGGGAGTGCAGATGTGAGTCGGTTCGCCGCCGCATTTTCGAAGGGTCGTCCCGCCCTTGTCGCCTTCGTCACCGCAGGCGATCCGACCCCCGCGGCAACCCCGGCCATCCTCGATGCGCTCGTCGCGGGCGGGGCGGACGTGATCGAGCTCGGCATGCCGTTCACCGATCCGATGGCGGATGGCCCCGCGATCCAGGCGGCGAACATCCGCAGCCTCGCAGCGGGCACAAGAACCGCCGATATCTTGCGGATAGCCAAGGGCTTTCACGCGCGCCATCCGGACGTGCCGCTGGTACTGATGGGCTACGCCAACCCGATGTTACGCCGCGGCCCCGAGTGGTTCGCGGCAGCCGCTGCGGAGGCGGGCGTCGATGGCGTGATCTGCGTCGACCTGCCCCCGGAAGAGGACGACGCGCTCGGCCCCGCCTTGCGCGCCCACGGTATCGCGCCGATCCGCCTCGCCACGCCGACCACCGATACCACCCGCCTCCCCGCCGTCCTCGATGGCGCGAGCGGCTTCGTCTATTACGTGTCGGTGGCAGGCATCACCGGACTTCAGCAGGCACAGCAGGCATCGATCGACACCGCGGTGGCGCGCCTGAAAGCCGCGACCGACCTCCCCGTCGCGGTCGGCTTCGGCATCCGCACGCCCGAACAGGCCGCCGCAGTCGCGCGGGTTGCCGATGGCGTCGTCGTCGGCTCGGCCATTGTAGAGATCGTGGCGCAGCACGGCGCCGGTGCCGCCGAGCCGGTTCGAACCTGTATCGCAAGTCTCGCCCAAGCCATTGCTTGCGCCGGAAAGGTCACGTCATGAGCTGGCTCAACAGCGTCCGCAACGCTTTGCCCTTCGTCTCGAAGCGGGAAACGTCCGAAAACCTGTGGCACAAGTGCAAAGGCTGCGGGCAAATGGTGTTCACCAAGGAGTTAGAGGAGAACGGCTTCGTCTGCCCAAGGTGCGACCACCACGATCGCATCGGTCCCACCGAACGCTTCCGCCAGCTGTTCGACGCCGGCACATCGGCGATCGTTCCCGCCGCCAAGGTGCCCGAAGACCCGCTGAAGTTCCGCGACACCAAGCGCTACGCCGATCGCCTCAAAGCGGCGCGGACCGATACCGCCGAGCCCGATGCGCTGGTCAACGCGACCGGCACGATCGAGGGCCATCGCGCGGTCGTCGGGGTGCAGGATTTCGCCTTCATGGGCGGGTCGATGGGCCTGGCAGTTGGCGAGGCGTTCGTGCGCGGGGTCGAGACCGCGATCCGAGAGCGCGCGCCCTACATCATCTTCACGGCCAGCGGCGGCGCGCGGATGCAGGAGGGCATCCTCAGCCTGATGCAGATGCCGCGCAGCACCGTGGCGATCCAGATGCTCCACGACGCCGGGCTCCCCTACATCGTGGTGCTGACCGACCCGACCTCGGGCGGCGTCATGGCGGCGTACGCAATGCTCGGCGACGTTCAGATCGCCGAGCCCAAGGCGACGCTCGCCTTCACCGGCCGCCGCGTCATCGAGAGCACGATCCGCGAGAAGCTGCCGGAGGATTTCCAGACTTCGGAATACTATCTCGACCACGGCTTGATCGACATGGTGATCCACCGTCACGATCTTCGCGCAAAGCTCGCAACCATCATCGGCTATCTATCGGGACAGAAGAAGGCCGCGTAAGTGGCTGATCACGCCACATCTTCAGCGCCGGCTGTTCAGGCGCAGCTCGACCGGCTCTGGGCGCTATCGCCGGGCGCCGATATCCTTGGGTTGGAGCGGATCACCCGGCTGCTCGCCCGGCTCGGCAACCCCGAGCGTCGCTTGCCGCCGGTGTTCCATGTCGCGGGCACCAACGGCAAAGGCTCGACTTGCGCCTTCCTGCGCGCGGCGCTTGAGGCCGCAGGGCACCGGGTCCACGTCTATTCCAGCCCTCACCTCGTCCGCTTCAACGAACGCATTCGCCTTGCCGGACGGCTGATCGACGACGACGCGCTCGCGGCCCTGCTTGCCGATGTCCTCGACCAGGCGGACGGCATCGGCGCGAGCTTCTTCGAAGTCACCACCGCCGCTGCGTTGCTTGCCTTTGCGCGCACGCCCGCCGACGCCTGCGTTGTCGAGGTGGGTCTGGGCGGCAGGCTCGACGCGACCAACGTTCTGCTCCGCCCTGCCGCCTGCGGCATCGCCCAACTCGGCGTCGACCACGAAGCCTTTCTCGGCTCCGACCCCGTCGGCATCGCGCGCGAGAAAGCGGGTGTCGCGAAGCCGCATGCGCCTCTGGTTACGCTCGCCTACGATCAAGCGATCACCGCCGCCGTCAACGACGTCGCAACCGTAGCAGGCGCGCCGGTGCTGGCACTCGGTCGAGACTGGCACATCCAGCATCACGCAAGCGGCAGCCGCTACCGCGACGCGCACGGCACGCTGGACCTGCCGCACCCGACGCTGGCGGGCAGCCACCAGGTCCTGAACGCCGGGCTCGCCGCGGCGATGCTTCGCTATCAGACGCAGGTCGCGGTCCCGGATGCGGCGTTGCAGGCGATGCCGCTCGCGGCGCGCTGGCCCGCGCGGATGCAGCGCTTGCGCGACGGTCCGCTCACCCGGCGGCTCTCGCCCGAGCAGCGGCAGTTCGGCGTGTGGCTCGACGGCGCGCACAACCTCGCGGCCGCGCAGGCGATCGGCGACACGTGGACCAATGGCGTGGCGACTGCGGTCGTCGCCGGGATGCTGGCGAACAAGGACGCCGAGGGCGTGATCGCCGAACTGGTGGATACCAGCAGCGCGTGCACCTTCGTCGGCGTGCCGGTGCCCGGCCACGCGCATCATGCCCCCGAAGACCTGGCCACGCTCGCCCGCGATCACGGCGCGACCGCCGCCTACGCTGCTCGGTCCATCGAGGACGCATTCGACCTGCTCGCGCGAACCGGCGGTGGATCGTCGGTGCTGGTAGCGGGTTCGCTGTACCTTGCGGGACTCGTCCTGACCGCCAATGGCGAGCTGCCCGACTGAGCCGAGCTCAGGTGTCGCTCCCCGTCCCACCCACCTCGGCCCGCCGCGCCACCACGGTCGCCCGCCACCATTCCAGCAGCACGAACCCGATCGCCAGCAACCCTACCGCCGCCACCGAACGGAACACGGTCGCATAGCCGTAGGTGTCGAACGCCTCGCCCGCGACCCCGCGCCCGAGCGACCCGATCAGGAAGGTCAGCGACGACAGCAGCGCATATTGCACCGCCGCGAACCGCTTCGACACGATCGTCGAGACATAAGCGACGAACGCCGCGCCCGCGATGCCCGTCGAGATGTTCTCCGCCGATATCGTCATCAGCAGCCGCACCATGCGCAGGTCGCTACCCATCGCGCTCGCCAACACGTCCAGCCGCAGCGCGCGCGCGACCACATCGATGTGCAGCCCGCCGTCCGCCAGGTCGGCGTAGAGGAAGTTGCCCAGGATCGGCAGCGTCGCACCGATCAGCACGGTAGCGAACCGCCCAATCTTGAGGAACAGGATGCCGCCGATGCTCACCCCCAGGATCGTCATGACGATGCCGAAGATCTTCGATGCGAACGCGACCTCGTCCTTGGTATAATGCAGATAGTCGAGATAGAACGGGTAAGCGAACGAGGCCCAGACGTTGTAGCAAAGCGAATAGGTCAGGATCAGCCCGATCACGATCAGCACGCCCCAGCGCAGCCGTGCGACCAGCTCGTCGAGCGGCGCGATCAGCGCCATGTAGAGGTGGTCCGCCGCGGCGCGTCTCCCCAGCGGAATCGCCGCAGTCTCATGCTGGACATGCCGCCCGCGCGCCTTGAGCCCGTTGATCGCGGCGGCGACCGCCAGCGGGACGAGGATCGTCGCCGCGACGATCGGAGGGCCGTAATGTTTTAGGAAGTCGCCCGCCGAGGGCGCGACCGTGCCGGGCTCTGGCGGGGTCAGGATGCCGATCATGAAGTGCACGATGGTCAGGATCGCCCAACCCCAGCACAGGCCGACGACCGCCAGCGCGACGCCGCGCGCACGCCGGTCGATCTCGCCGGGCTGCATCAGCGCCTCATGCTGCGCGGCGCGCGGCGGGCGCTCGGTATCGGGGGCGAACAGCGCGATGCCGGTCAGCAGCGCCATCAGCGCGGCCATGACGAGGTACACCGCAGGCCACGACATCCGCGCTGCCAGGAAGAGCGCAAACGCCCCGCCGACGATCGCGGCGGAGCGATGGCCGAACTGATAGAGCGCCGACAGCAGCTCGACCGGGGTGTCTTCGTCGGCGACGTCGATCCGCCACGCGTCGATCGCGATGTCCTGCGTCGCCGACGCCAGCGCGCCGATGACCGCGAAGATCGCGAAGGTGCCGAGCGCGGTAGCCGGATCGGTCGCCGCCAGCCCGATCAGCGCGACGACCATGAGCGCCTGGCACACCACGATCCAGCTCTTGCGCCGCCCGATCCGCCCGACCCCGGGCAACCGCCACCGGTCGACCACCGGCGACCACAGGAACTTGAAGGCATAGGCGATGCCGATCCACGACAGCACGCCGATCGTCGCCAGATTGACCTTCGCCTCGCCCAGCCATGCGTTGAGCGTCCCGATCAGGAGGGCGAACGGCAGGCCGGAGGAGAAGCCGAACGCCAGCATCGTTGCCGCCTTGCGCGTCTTCAGCGCCGCCTTCAGCAGCCGCCATCCCTTGGGCCGCGCCCGTGTTGCGCCGCTATCGCCGGCCGTTTTCGTACCCGTATTCATCGGGCAAACCCTAGCGCCGTTTCGCGGTGGCGCCAGTCCTCGGGTCGGCCTGCCTCAGGCCGACGCAGCGAACAGCGTGAGCCCGCCTGGCAGCCGTTTTGCCGCCTTGCCCTCCATCGCCTGCTCAATCGCAGCGATCGCGGCGATCAGGTCACGCTGCGCATAGGGTTTGGCGAGGCATCCATGCGCCAGCGCCGCCGCCTCGACCGGGCAGTTGCCGGTAACGAACAGCACCGCGACCCCCGCCGCCTGCGCCGCGCGCGCCACGTCGACCCCAGACCCGTCGGCGAGCTGGATGTCGAGCAGCACCATGTCGACCGTCGCGCCACCATCGATCACCCGAATCGCATCGGCCACCCGGTCGACCGTCGCGACGATGGTATAGCCTGCGTCGGTCAGGTGATGCTCGGTGTCGAACGCGACCAGCGGCTCGTCCTCGACGACGAGCAGGCGTTCGATCCGCCGCTTTTTCCTCCCGAACACCATGACCATCCCCGAACGAGTCGCACGATAACGCTTGTGGAACGATCGCGTCGCAAAAACCGCACGCGCACGAAAATTTTCGCGCGCACGGCCATTCGCATGTATCTGCGTGCGCGATGACTACAGAGAAGCGCCCGGAACCCCGGCCGGAACACCGTATCGCCAAGTTGCTCGCGCGCGCCGGCATCGCGTCGCGGCGCGAGATCGAGCGGATGATCGCCGACGGCCGAGTCGCGCTCGATGGCACGGTGCTCGACACGCCGGCGACCGTGCTGCCGTCGCTGCGCGGGGTGACGGTCGACGGCGATCCGGTCGAGGCGGCCGAAGCGGCGCGGCTGTTCGTCTATCACAAGCCGCCGGGGCTGCTCGTTACCGAGCGCGACCCGGCCGGGCGCCCCACGATCTACGACCGGCTGCCCACCGATCTGCCTCGCGTCGTGCCCGTCGGCCGCCTCGATCTGGCGACCGAAGGGTTGCTGCTGCTGACCACCGACGGCGGCTTGAAGCGGACGCTGGAACTGCCCGCGAGCGGGGTCGAGCGTGCCTATCGCGCGCGCGCCTATGGCGAGATCACCCAGGCACGGCTCGAGGACCTGATGGACGGAGTCGAGATCGAGGGCGTCCGCTACGGCCCGATCAACGCCAATCTCGAACGCCGCACCGGCGCCAACGTTTGGATCGAGCTGATCCTGACCGAGGGCAAGAACCGCGAGGTCCGCCGCGTCCTCGAATATCTGGGGCTTCAGGTCTCGCGGCTGATCCGCACCCGCTACGGCCCGTTCATCCTGGCCGACCTGCCCGCCGGCGCGATCGGCGAAGTCTGCCAGAACGATCTGGTCGCCTTCACCAAGGCGCTCAAGGACGGGCGATCGAGCGACGTCCGCGTCGAGCCGGTCGAACCGCGCACCTCCGCCCGCGGCACACGTACGCCGCAGACGGTCGCACGGCGCCCGCGACCGGAGCGAACGACCGCCCAGGCCGGTGCGGCCCCTGCGCGCACCGCCCCTGCTCACACGGCTCAGGCTCGCACAGCCTTGGCCCGCACGGCCCCGGCCCGCTCGGCAACGGTCCGCGCGCCGCAGCCCGGGGCCGCTTCGTCACAGTCGGCACCGGCGCGTCCGGCACGCGCCAAGCCGGAGCGGATCAGGCCGACCACAGTGACCGAGCGCGGCGACGCGGCCAACCCGTGGACCCGGCCCCAGCCGGGCGAGCGTCCGGCACGCCCCGCAACCCACAGGGCCACGCCCACCCGCCGCGACGATCGGGACCGCGGCGAGCCGCTGAGCACCAGCCCGTCCGGGCCGCCCAAGGTCAAGCATTTCCGCGCCGCCAAGCCGCCGCGCAATGCCGTTGCGAGCGACGCGCGTCCGGCCGCGCCGCTCGACAGGCGCGCCGCCCGCAGCGCACGCGGCCGCCCCACCGACGACGGCACGCCCCGGCCCCCGCGTGCGCCCCGACCGGCGCAGCCCGGCAAGGGACCGTCGGCCGGGCGCGGACATCCGCCGCGCGCCCCCCGCGGGGGCAAGCGCTGATGCGGGTCATCGCGGGGGCATGGCGCGGGCGGACCATCGTCGCGCCGAAGGACGACGCCACGCGGCCGACCGCCGACCGGGTGCGCGAGGCACTGTTCTCGATGCTCGCCAGCCGCCTGGGCAGCTTCGAGGGGCTCGCGGTGGCCGACCTGTTCGCCGGCTCGGGCGCGCTCGGCATCGAGGCGCTGTCGCGCGGTGCGGCGTCGTGCCTGTTCGTCGAGCAGGACCGCGTGGCCCTGGACGCCTTGCGCGCCAACCTCGCCAAACTCGAAGCCCGCGGCGATGTCCGTGCGGGATCGGTCATGGCGCTCCCGCCCGCGTCCAAGCCGCTCGATCTCATCCTGATGGACCCCCCCTACGGCACCGGCGCGGGAGTCGTCGCGCTCGACCGGCTGGCCCGGCTCGGCTGGACCGGCCCCGCGACCTGGGTCAGCATCGAGACCGCCAAGGCCGAGGAGGTCGACGTCGCAGGCTTCGAGGTCGACGTGACCCGCGTTCACGGCAAGGCGCGGATCACGCTGCTGCGCGCGACCGAGGCGGAAGGTCACTGAAAAGTCACACCGAACGCGATCCGTTTACCCGCCCGGATCGGATGACGTTGACTCTGATTGACACGTGATCGTGTGCCGATCGTTTCCATTCATGCACCCTTGAGGAAGATCGGCCCGAGTCTTCGCCCGGGCTGCCACGATCCGGCTCTGTAGGACAGCGAGGATCTTCGTTCAGGCGGCTTTCGGACGCATGGCAATCAGCGCCACTAGGCTCAGTGCCGCCGCGGCGCTCAGATACCAGCCGACCGCCGCGAGCCCCTGCCGCATCGCCAGCCCCTGCGCGACCAACGGAGTCAGCCCGCCGCCGATCACCCCCGCGACGTTGAACGCGATCGATGCGCCGGTGTAGCGCACGCGCGGCGGGAACAGCCCCGGCAGCCACGCGCCGAGCGGGCCGTAGACGAAGCCCATCGCGAACAGGGTCAGTGCCAGGAATGCGAACGCCCCACCCGCGCCGGCCGCCATCAGCGGCGCGATGGCGAAGCCGACCAGGATCGTCGCGACGCATCCGCCCGCCAGCACGCGCCGCTCGTCGAACCGCGTATCGGCGAGCCACGCCGCGATCCAGATGCCCGCCGCCATGAACAGGATCGCGCCCAATTGCATCAGCAGGAACGCCTGCATCGTAAACCCGAGCGTCTTGGTGCCGTAACCGAGCAGGAAGGCGGTGCCGACGTAATAAGCCGCAAAGCAGGCGATCGCGCCGATCGTGCCGGTCAGCGTCGCGCCGAGGTGACGGCCGAACAGCTCGGCGATCGGCACCGCGGGCGGCGGCGCTTGCGCCAGCGCGGCGGCGAACTCGGGGGTCTCCGTCAGCTTGAGGCGGATCCAGAGGCCTACCGCGACCAGCAGCGCGCTGACCGCAAAAGGGATGCGCCAGCCCCAGTCGCGGAACTCGGCCGGAGTCAGCCAGACTCCGAGCAGCAGAAACAGCCCATTCGCCGCGATGAACCCGGCGGGCGCCCCGAGTTGCGGCGCGGAGCCGTAGCGCGCGCGCCACCCCGGAGGGGCATGCTCGACCGCGAGCAGCGCCGCCCCGCCCCACTCGCCACCGAGCCCGAACCCCTGGCCGAAGCGCAGCACGCACAAGGCGACCGGCGCGATCCATCCCGCCTGCGCATAGGTCGGCAGCACGGCGACCAGCACGGTCGATATCCCCATCGTCAGCAGGCTGGCGACCAGCGTCGACTTGCGCCCGATCCGGTCGCCAAAATGCCCGAACACGACGCTCCCCACCGGCCGCGCGAAGAACGCCACCGCCAGCGTCGCGAAGGCGGCGAGTTGCTGCGTGCCGGGCGCACCCTTGGGAAAGAACAGCTCGCCGAACACCAGCGCGGCGGCGGTCGCATAGACGTAGAAGTCGTAGAATTCGACCGTGGTACCGACGAAGCTGGCGGCCAGCACCCGGCGCGGCGATGCGGGCGCCGTCATCCGTGTACCAGCACCGCAGCCATCCGCGGCACCACCGCCTGCAACCCCTTCATCGGCCGCATCATGACGGTGAAGCTGGTGATGAGCCCCGCCGCGTTCCACGCGATCATGTCGACGCCGTGGACCGCGATGCCGTCCAGATCGAGCGCGAATTCCAGCACCGCGGACCGCTCCGCCCGCCACTCGCCGACGTAGCGGAACGACGGCACGCCGAGCACCTCGGCGGCGGCAAGCAGGTACTTCAGCGTCACCGCTTTGCCGACCTGCGGTGTGTGCACTGCCGGCGATCGGAACACGACATCGTCGTCGAGCAGCGCGCTCAGCGAAGCCTCGCTCGGCGCCGCCATATAGGCATGCCACGCCGCGACCGGATCGATCGCGGGCGCGTCCGCGCGCACCGCCGCCAGTTCGTGCCCTTCGGGGTCGCGAAAGTGGAACCGCCGCCGGCCGGGGAACGCGAACACCGGCTTGGTCACCGTCCCGCCCGCGCCCTTGACCGCGGCCAGCGCCGCGTCCAGATCGTCGACGTCGATCACCGGCAGCGCCGCCGCGCTCGTCTCCGCCGCATCGGCCTGCAACCCGACATCGGTGTCGCCACTCGTCGTCGCCGCATAGCTCGGTCCGAAATCGACGAAGGTCCAGCCGAACGCCGCGCCATAGAATGCCTTCGCCCGAGCGGTTTCCGCTACCGGCAATTCCAGATAGTTCAACTGCGCCACCCGCATCCTCCCGCTTGCCCTGCGTCCCCGCGTTCCCTACCTGTTCGACGGTGACCGCGCCAGCCCAGACACTCGACGACCCGCCCTACCTCCGCGGCCTCAACCCGCCGCAGCGCGAGGCGGTGCTGACCACAGACGGCCCCGTCCTGATGCTCGCAGGCGCGGGCACCGGCAAGACCGCGGCGCTCACCGCCCGGCTCGCGCATCTACTATACACTCGGAAAGCGTACCCGTCCGAGATCCTCAGCGTCACCTTCACCAACAAGGCCGCGCGCGAGATGCGCGAGCGCGTCGGTCGGCTGGTCGGCGATGCGGTCGAGGGCATGCCCTGGCTCGGCACCTTTCACGCGATCGGCGCGAAGATGCTCCGCCGCCATGCCGAGCTCGTCGGGCTGCAATCGAACTTCACCATCCTCGACACCGACGACCAGCTGCGGCTCCTCAAGCAACTGATCCTCGCCGCCGACATCGACGAGAAGCGCTTTCCCGCGCGATCACTCGCCGGGCTGATCGACGAGTGGAAGAACAAGGGCCTCATCCCGCGCGACGTCGACGCGGGCGAGAGCGAACGCTATGCCAACGGTCGCGGCGGCGAGCTGTACGAGCAATATCAGGCGCGGCTGAAGGCGGTGAACGCCTGCGACTTCGGCGACCTGCTGCTCCACATGCTGGTGATCCTGAAAACCCACCGCGACGTGCTCGAATTGTACCAGCAACGCTTCCGCTACATCATGGTCGACGAGTACCAGGACACCAACAGCGTCCAATACCTCTGGCTGCGCCT
>NZ_CAXVWL010000013.1:0-6054 GCF_964263785.1 Sphingomonas sp. | reverse complement strand
ACGATATGATAAAGCCCGATGGGTACGCTGGCGGTCGTATTCCAGACCAAGCGCAATGACGAACGGTGCATCGCCGGAAAGAGCAATGCGGACAACGCTGCTCCAGCCAGGATAAAGAGCCGATGTCGCGGGCGCGCCGGTGCGTGGACGAGCGACCGATTGCGGGGATCACTTTGAGGGAGAGAGCCGACGTGGCGCGAGGAGCCGTGCATCACGTCCGCCCCTGACCGGCGAGGTTGCGCCGCACTGGCGGCGAGACGTTTGCGTTGTTCGGGTCCGAGGTGGACGCGCAGCTGCCCCGGTCGGCCCAGGCCCGCAACTCTTCGAGCGTGTACACCACGCGGCCGCCAATCTTCTTGTACTGCGGACCGGTCCCGTATGTGCGGTGCTTCTCCAGCGTGCGCGCCGAGAGGCCGACATAATGCGCCGCCTCCTTCGTGCGCAGATAACGCGTGTCCTTGATGATATCGGGCATGATCGCCTCCTCAGCCTAGGCTCGCGCAGCTCCGGCTGGAGCCGCGCGGCGGAGGCGACCATCGGCGCTGGAAGGCGTTGGCGGGTGGCCGAATGGACGGGGTTGTAAATCCGACCACACGACGGTCGCGAGCCTTGCGACATCCTAGCGAGTAGTCGCTGCCATTTTGCTGCCGGGCTGCTAATCCATGCCGATGTGCAACGAAGCCGCGCGCCGCATCCCGCTCGATCAGCTGCGCTCCGATTGGGGCCAGACCAGGATTCCGCTGCGCTTCCCTGAGGGGCTGCCCAACATGGCCCCGCTCGACAGCATCCGGATCACCGACGCGAGCGTGATCATCCGCGCCGCCGCAGACGTGCCGGGCGAAGCGGAACTCGTGACGCGGCGCTGGAGCTGGCCGGGTCCGACCGGCAAGCCGGTTTACAACTTCCGCTCGGACGGTCGTGCTCTCGATCACGGACGGTGCCTGATCCCGGTCGACGCCTTCTTCGAATTTACCGACACGCCGACGGAGCCCGGCTCGGGGAAGAAGCCGCCGAAGAGCAAGTGGCGGTTCACGATGCGGGGTCTAAATTGGTTCTGCGTTGCAGGGCTTTGGCGAACGGACGCGAAGGTCGGCGAGGCCTGGACGATGCTCACCACAGCACCGGGGCCTGACATCGCACCCTTCCACAACCGGCAGATTGTATTGCTTAAGCCGGAAAACTGGGAAGCCTGGTTGGACCCGCTCGTACCGGCGATGGACTTTTGCAAGCCGCTACCGGCGGGCTCGCTCTCGGTCGAGCAGGTCCGGTAGTCCCGACGCCTGGCGGCTTCTCTCTCGTGTAGCGCCCGACTGCCGGGCTTGACCCAAAGCCGGTCATTCGCGCTCCGATCTTCAGCTCCTGACTCCGGTCATGCGTTCATCTGGTTACGACGTCAGCGGCATGCGCGGGGGCGCGGTGCGCCACATCAGCGCGACTTCTTCCGGCGTCAGGCTATAAGCGCGGTTGACGATGTCGGACACCGCGCGTTCGTCGGCGAGCGCGGAGGTGCGCAAAACCCGCGCGGGCTCTGCCGTGTCGGCGAAGGCGGCGCGGAGCTGTTGGAGGCGCGTGGGCGTGAGCACCGTGTTCTTCGGCAGCGCGGCCCTAACGGCGACGACGAAGCTATCGCTTACCAGCCGGCTCGCTTTGCCTAGCGCGCCGGTGAGCTTGGACAGGCCAATCTCGTGGTGAAGCCAGTCGGCGAGCGCATGGTCGGAAGCACGAATTAACGCGGTCGTCTCGCGAAGGCGCGCGATCCGCTCGTCCACCTCGGCGGCATCAGACGTCTTCATGGGCGCGACTGGCAGCTGCTCCATTCGGAAGCCGACAGGCGTCAGCGCCTCGTCCTTCATGTGCGGCAGGAAGCGCCAGTTGTGCCACCACATCAGCGGTGAGCTCAGGACAGCGAGCAACGCATGGTCGGCGGACGAGATCAGGAAAGTTTTGTTGTTACCAAACAACCCGGTCGTATCAAAAGCGTAGTTCGGATAAAACTGGATTTCCTGGTAAACAATCTTTGGTTGCTCAAATCGCTGCCAGTAATCCACGCTGTCCTGGATCTCGTACCAGGCATAGGTGCCTTCCTTGCGGCCAGCCCACTTGTCGTCCTTCGACACAGGGCGCCAGTCTGCGGGCTTCGGCTCCAGCCCGGCCCTATACTGCTCTAGGTGACGCAGCACGGATGGGTAGTTGTCGATGGCGATCCCGCGCCGCGTGAAGATCATCCACAGCCCCGCCCAGTCCGGCAGCCAGCGCTCGATGTCTTGCCCGCGAAGATAGGGCTTGATGATCTCGGCAGCGCGGCCGTCCTCCGCAATCAGCCGCTCCTTGGTCGAGGTATCGATTAAGAACGCCTCGTTGAAGCCAGTCAGCACGCCGCGATACGGCTTTACTCCCGCGTAATCGACCAGCGGCACGCCAGCGGTCCTAATCTTGGCGAGCAGCGCGGCCACGTCCGGCGGCTCCAGCGTCCAGGGCTCCGGCGTCAGCGTGTCGCGCCGCGCGAGATACGTCGCGGCGCGCACCGCCTCCTCGAGGCCGCTACGCGGCACGTCGTCGCGCGGGATCACCGCCAGCTCGAACTCCTCTGGTGCTGCGCCGCCGTCCGGCTGCCGTGCTGCGATCACGCAGGGGAAAACATCTGCGTCCGGGAAGAAGCGCTTGGCGTGGCCGAAGTCGGCCATGAACTCGACCCAGGCGTCCTCAGCGAACAAGCGGCGCAGGCCTTCGGCGTACCCAGCCTTCAGCCACTTGTTGGTGACGACGTAGGCCATGCGCCCGCCGGGCCGGAGCAGCTTCAGCCCCTGTTCGTAAAAGTAGACGTAGAGGTCGGCGGTGCCCGCATAGCTGCGGTAGCCGCGGTGGTCGGTCAGCTCCAGCGCCGGCTTGATCGCGCTGATCACCTCGTGGCGCACATAGGGCGGGTTGCCGATCACCGCGTCGAACCCGCCAGTGCGGCCGCTCGACGCCAGATCGCGCCACACGCCGGGGAACGCCACCTCCCAGTGGAGGAAGCGGTGCTCGGCGGCGAGCGCCCGGGCGCGGCCGACCAGTGCATTGGCGATGAGGCTAAAGCGCTCGTCCGGGCGCACCTCTGGCAAAAGGCTCGTTTGCCCGACGTGCTCGCCCGATCGCGTGCCCTCATCGGCGAGCGCGATCTCGCCCGCAGAGATGCGCGCGGGATCGCCGAAGCGGCCGTCCAGCACCATCTTGAGCGCCTGCGCCTCGTCGTAGCGCCGCTCGGCCTCCGCCGCACGGGCAAGCGCTTTCTCGAGGGCGCCCTCCTTCTTGGCCTTGAGCGCCTGCTGGGCCGAAGAGCCGGTCGGCATCTGCGCGACCGTCGCTCGGCCAACCGACGCCATCTGCTCGGCCGTCTCGCGAATGCGGCCAGGCGCGTTGGCGGTGGTGCCCATCAGGGCATCCGCCTCGATAAGGTCAAACAGCGCGGCGAGCGGGCGGCTCGCCTCCGTGACCGTCGCGAACAGGCCCTCGGACTGCTTGACCTCGGCGAGATCGTTGTCCGGAATCGTCTCGATCTCGCCCATCGTCCTGGCGACGGCATCAATGGCGGACAGGTGGTTGTTGGCGAGAAGCGACCCGCGGTTGGCAAGCCAGAGCGTGGTCGGCCGCACCCAGGCGCCGAGCACGCTATTGCCGCAGCGCAAGTGGTGGTCGAGAAACGACAGCGGCGCGCCGACGGTGAAGCTGTGCAGCCACAGCGCGACCTTGGCGAGCTCGACCGCCATGGGGTTCAGGTCGACGCCGTAGATGCAGCGCTTCAGGACCATGCGACGGACGATGTGCGGGTCGTCGAGCTGCTCGGCGACGATAGGCCAGTTCCGCTCGGCAGCGCGAGCGAGGATGTCGGATCGCAGATTGGCGATCCTACCCAGCAGCGGCGAGGTGTAGGCGGCACCTGCGGCCACGGCGGCGGATTCAGTCGCCTTGAACGCCGCATCCGACAGCCAATCGACAAGGCTGACCAGAAAATGCCCGCTGCCCATCGCCGGGTCGACGATCTTGAGGTCGAGCATGCGCGTGGCAGGATCGAGCTCCGCCAGCGCCTCGCCGGTCTTTCCCGCGGCCAACGCCTGCGCGAAGGCGTCGGTGATCCCTTTCACCAACGGGCCAACCGCACGCTCAATAATGAGGCCGACCAGGTCCTCCGGTGTATAGTAGGACCCGGAACGGTGCCGCGCGCTGTTGTCCGGCCGCGGGCGCACGCCGCCAGCGCCGTCGGCCTCAACCGCATATTCCAGGATCGACTCGTAGATTGAGCCAAGCTGCTGCACCGACAGGTCGCGATAGTTGATGTAGCGCGGTCGTGGCTGCGCCTGCCGGTGCGAGAGGAGGAAGATGACCTCACCCGTGACAGTGTCCGGCAGCCGCACGCGGGCGAGCAGCGGCGCGCTGGCAGGATCGAAGAGTCCGCCGTTGTATGGCGGGATGCCGAGGTCGTCGTCGCCCTCTGCGATCGCGCCGAAGATCGTCTCCAGCCGGTTCCAATACTCTGTGGACCGCGCTGGTGGGGTAATCCCGCCCTCCCGTGCGTCGGCGATCGCCTGCCGCATGCGCGTGAGGCTGTACCGGGCATAAGGCCCGCGTTCGTCCGGCAGGAGGTTGCGATCCTCGGCGTAGAGGATGAACAACAGCCGGTAGAGCAACATCAGCGCGGCCGAGCGCACCTGCTCCAGATAGGAGTCATTGATCTGGGCCGGCCGTTCGCGATCGTGCTGCGGCAGCGCTTGCACCAACAGCGGGAAGACTCGGTCGAACACGACGTCGGAGAGGTCGCGCGCAACCCTCTCCTCCCACTGCCGCGCGTCGACCAGCGCTTGATCGTGAAACGACCTCCCCTGCTCGGCCGGTAAAAACGCTGCCTGGCCGAACAGGAGCAGGAACAGGCGGAACGCGTGATTGGCGGAGACATCGGCGTCGAACAGCTCGACCTCGCAGCCGGGAAGGTCGAAGACCTTGCCTAAGTCGATTTCCAGGTAATCGTCGGCGACCGAAAGCGCGCCTTGCCAGTAGAGCCGCCATTGGCGGCCATTTGTCAGAATGCCCCATCGCATCTGCCCCTGCGTGATTACGTCTGCGCGGCTGAGATAATGCATGACCTGGGCGGCCGGCACGCCCTGATCGCCCTGCGCGGCGCGATCGAGCGGCCGATTCCAGCGCTTGGCCTCGACGAGTGCAGCCCCATGGCGGAAGCGTTGCCACGGTTCCAGTCCGGCCGCCGCCGCGTCCGCCGCCGCATCCGGAAACAGCAGCGCATCCGGCACGTCGTTGCGGCCCTTCGCGTCCATCCGCTGCTGAACGGACAGGTACTCCCAGCCGAGCTCGCGGAGGACTGGGTACACGAGCTTGTTCTCGGTTTCCGCCTCGACCGGGTTCTTGCGCGCAGTCAGCGCGGTCAGTAGCGCGCCGATCCGCTCACGGGTACCCGCTACCGCGACGTCGTCGAGGTCACGCCAAGGCGTGCTCTCGGTGATGCCTTGTGTCAGCCAATCCCTTGTAAACAGCCCCCCCTGCAACACGCGCTACACTCTCCCCTGCGGGGAGGCATAGGGAAGCGCGACTGCTGCCTCAAGGATGTCGAGGCGGCAGGTTCGAAATCGGTGTAGCCGGAATGATTCGTGTATGCTCTCCGCGCGGTGATCACCCGACCGTAGCTCCGGCCCGGGTAGTGTCCCCGGACGTGGTGTAGGAAGCGGCCCCGGATGAGGTGGCCATCGCCGGTCTTCGGCTAGGGTTCGGATGCGAACTCGAACCTGGAGAAGACGACGATGACCGATGCCAAGATGGCCCTGCTCGAGTTGGTCGAGCAAGAGGCGGATGCTGACCTGGTGCGCGAGATGCTGGCGTTTGCCGCCGAGCGCATGATGGACCTGGAGATCGAGGCGAGGACGGGGGTGCCGGCGGGCGCCCGCTCGCCCGACCGCCTGAACCACCGCAACGGCTACCGTGAACGCAACTGGGATACGCGTGCGGGCCGGATCGAGCTGGCCGTCCCCAAGCTGAGGAAGGGCAGCTACTTCCCGAGTTTCCTGGAGC
>NZ_CAXVWL010000012.1:0-3114 GCF_964263785.1 Sphingomonas sp. | reverse complement strand
TCTCGCGATCGTCTGCGCGAAGTCGCCGTTCGGCTGTTCGACCAGGATCGCATTACGGTAGGCGAGCACGTCGCGGTGCATGGCGAGCCTGTCGGCATCGCGGCCGCGCCCCTCGATCTCGCCCGCGAGCCCCAGGAACAGATTCGCCTGGCCGATCAGGTCGAGGGCGATGTTGGCGAGGCTGAGATCGACCTCGAGCGCGGGCGCATGACCGCACCATTCGGTCAGCCGTTGTCCCAAGATCATCGGGTCGTCGCCGAGCCGGAGCAGATATTCGACGAGCGCGCCCTGGTGAGGCAGCGTGTCAGGCGCGTCGAACGCGCCGTCATGCGAAGCGCGCGCGGCGGCCGCTTCGACGTCGGGTTCGTACTGGGAGACCGACGGCATCAGATGTGCTTCACGATGTCGGGGATGTCGTAGAAGGTCGGATGACGGTACACCTTCGACTCGGCGGGCTCGAACAGCTCGCCCGACTGATCGGGATCGGACGCCACAATGTCGTTCGACCGGACCGCCCAGATGCTCACGCCTTCCAGCCGCCTGGTGTAGACGTCGCGGGCATGGCGGATCGCCATCTCCGGGTCGGGCGCGTGGACGGACCCCACGTGCTTGTGGCTGAGGCCTCCCTTGGAGCGGAGGAAGACCTCCCACAGCGGCCAGTCGGGATGCGCCGTCATGCCGCCAGCCGCGCTTCGCGCTTGGCTTCGTATGCATCGGCAGCCTCGCGGACCCAAGCGCCATTCTCCCAGGCGTCGCGCCGCACCTTCATGCGTTCCTTGGCGACCGGGCCCTCGCCGCGGACGACGGCGTAGAACTCGTCCCAGTCGATCGCGCCATAGTCGTAGCCGCCCTTGTCCTCGTTCCACTTCAGGTCGGGATCGGGCACGGTCAGGCCCAGATATTCGGCCTGCGGCACGGTGATGTCGACGAATTTCTGGCGCAGATCGTCGTTAGTGTCGCGCTTGATGCGCCAGCGCATCGACTGCGCGGTGTTGGGCGAATTCTCGTCAGGCGGGCCGAACATCATCAACGACGGCCACCAGAACCGGTTTAAGGCATTCTGCGCCATCGCCTTCTGCTCGGGCGTGCCGGCGGCGAGGCCCATCATCACCTCGTAGCCCTGGCGCTGGTGGAAGCTCTCCTCCTTGCACACCCGCACCATCGCGCGCGCATAGGGGCCATAGCTGGTGCGCTGGAGCGGCACCTGGTTCATGATCGCGGCACCGTCGACCAGCCAGCCGATCGCGCCCATGTCCGCCCAGGTCAGCGTCGGATAATTGAAGATGGTGGAATACTTCGCCTTGCCGGACAGCAGCGCCTCGGTCATCTCGTCGCGGCTGGTGCCGAGCGTCTCCGCCGCGCAATACAGATACAGGCCGTGCCCGGCCTCGTCCTGCACCTTCGCGAGCAGCACCATCTTGCGGCGCAGAGATGGCGCGCGCGTGATCCAGTTGCCCTCCGGCAGCATGCCTACGATCTCGCTGTGCGCGTGCTGCGAGATCTGGCGCACCAGCGTCTTGCGATATGCCTGCGGCATCCAGTCCTTGGGCTCGATGAACTCGTCGGCCGCGACGCGGGCCTCGAAGGCCGCCACCATGGCCGGGTCCTCGCGGTCCATCGGGACCAGCTTCGCGCCTTCTGCACCCTTCAGCTCGGTCGTGTACATGCTGCTTGCTCCGCTTGCCGCTTCGAACTCCATATAGGATTAGTCGACCGCTCGGTCAACCAATTCCTATCAGACCCGCTCGATCATCAGCGCAATGCCCTGGCCAACACCGATGCACATCGTGCACAGCGCGTAGCGCGCGTCTCGTCGGCCCAGTTCCTCCGTCGCGGTCAGCGCCAGCCGCGCGCCCGACATGCCCAGCGGATGGCCGAGCGCAATCGCACCGCCGTTTGGGTTGACGTGCTCGGCGTCGTCGGGGAGGCCCAGGCGGCGGAGGACCGCCAGCCCCTGCGACGCGAACGCCTCGTTCAGCTCGACCACGTCGACCTCGGCGATGCGCATGCCCAGCCGCGCCAGCAGCTTTTCCGTGGCGGGCGCCGGGCCCATGCCCATGATCCGCGGTGCCACGCCCGCGACCGCGCCGCCCATGATGCGTGCGCGCGGCGTCAGGCCATGCCTGGTGATCGCCGCCTCGCTGGCGATGATCAGCGCCGCCGCGCCGTCATTCACGCCCGATGCGTTGCCTGCGGTGACGCTGCCGTCGGGACGCACGATCGGCTTCAGCCTGGCGAGTGCGTCGACGCTGGTTTCGCGCGGATGCTCGTCGCGATCGACGGTCAGGTGGTCGCCCTTTTTCTGGGGGACATGCACAGCGACGATCTCGGCGGCGAACCGGCCGGAGGCCTGGGCGGCGGCGGCGCGGCGCTGACTTTCGGCGGCGAACTTGTCCTGGTCGGTGCGCGTGACCTGGAAATCGTCGGCGACGTTCTGGGCGGTCTCGGGCATCGAATCGATCCCGAACTGGCGCTTCAATGCTTTGTTCACGAAGCGCCAGCCGATCGTCGTGTCATGCACCGCGCTGGCGCGCGAAAAGGCCGACTCCGCCTTGGGCATCACGAACGGTGCGCGCGTCATGCTTTCGACACCGCCCGCGATGATCAGTTCGGCCTCGCCGGCGCGGATCGCGCGGGCCGCCATCGTCACCGCGTCCAGGCCCGAGCCGCAGAGCCGGTTCACCGTTGTGCCCGGCGCGCTCTCGCCCAGTCCGGCGAGCAGCGCCGACATGCGCGCGACGTTGCGGTTGTCCTCGGCCGCCTGGTTGGCGCAACCGTAATAGATGTCGTCCAGCGCTTCCCAGTCGACTTGGGGATTGCGCTCCTTCAACGCCCGCATTGGCACCGCGCCCAGATCGTCGGGGCGAACCTCCGCCAGGCTGCCCCCATAGCGACCTACGGGGGTGCGCACGGCATCGCAGATGAAAGCTTCGCTCATGGCTTGTCTCCGGACAGGATGGAGCCGCCGACGGCTCGCGACAGCCCCTGAAAATTTGCTACGGGCCGTCCGTCGACGGCCCTGATCTCCACCGCGTACACACCGCTTCGCCCCGCCAGCGCAATCTCGCGCGCTTCGGCGATCAGCGTCTCGCCCGCGCGCGCCGGGCTGAGGAA
>NZ_CAXVWL010000011.1:0-39684 GCF_964263785.1 Sphingomonas sp. | reverse complement strand
TGCCATCGACGACGCCAGTCTTCGCAAACGCCGTCCAAATTGCCTCGTAAACCCCGACATCGGCGTCGACGTCGGTCATTTTCGCCCAAGCACGCTTGTGCTGCCATGCAGCTGTCAGGTGATCGAGGGCGTCGCGGTACGTGCGCATCTCGGCGCGCAGGACCCCTTGCCGCTGCTCGACCGTCAGACCGTCCAGTGCCACTCGCTGGTAAAGGCTCATCCGCACCATCTCGCTCTGCGCCGTCATCGCCGCCGCCCGGTGGCGCGCGACGCCCAGGTCCTTTGTGCCCAGGCTCATCGCGAGAGTTATAGGTCTGGAGTTACCATCCAGCCAATGCAGGGTCCGGCGCCACCAATAGGCGCCGCCGCGGCGAAACACGTTCTGGACGTCAGGCATGGGCACTCACCACAGGCACTTGCTACAGCGACCTGTGACAGTGCCGGCCCAGCTAAGCCTCTCCGGGCGGGGACCTGCGCATTTCTGCGGTTCCTGCCCTGAGATCGAGCACGATGGCTGGGGCGGCAGGATTCGAACCTGCGGATGGCGGCACCAAAAGCCGCTGCCTTACCACTTGGCGACGCCCCATCACCGGGTCCGCGCTTATAGCGGGCGAGCGGGCGGTGGGAAGCCCCGACGCGCGGGTTCAGTCCAGGCGGTGCAGCCAGCCGTGGGGATCGGGAGCGCGGGCGCGCTGGAGGGCGGTGAGCTGGTCGAGGATGCGCTGGGTCGTCTGGCCGGTCGCGCCGGTGCCGATGGTGAAGGCGTAATCGGGGCCCGAGACCTGACCGATCGGGGTGACGACCGCGGCGGTGCCGCAGGCGAAACTCTCGACCAGCCGGCCGCTCGCCGCGTCGGCGCGCCAGTCCTCCACCGCATAGGGTTCCTCCTCGACCCGCAACCCTTGCGCGCGCGCCAGCGTCAGGATCGAATCGCGGGTGATGCCGGGCAGGATCGTGCCGGTCAGCGCCGGCGTGCGCAGCGTCCCGTCGTCGAACACGAAGAAGATGTTCATGCCGCCCAGTTCCTCGATCCAGCGGCGCTCGGCGGCGTCGAGGAACACGACCTGGTCACAGCCGCGGCGGATCGCATCGGCCTGCGCCACCAGGCTGGTTGCGTAATTGCCGCCGCATTTGGCAGCGCCGGTGCCGCCGGGTGCCGCCCGCGTATAATCGTGGCTGACCCACAGCGAGATCGCGCGTGCGCCACCTTTCCAATAGGCGCCGACCGACGAGGCGAGCACCATGTACAGATATTCGGCGGCCGGCTTGACCCCCAGAAAGATCTCGCTTGCGATCATGAACGGGCGCAGATACAGCGAGCCGCCGTCCTGCGTCGGGATCCAGTCGGCGTCGGCTTTCACCAGCGCTTCGAGCGACTGGACGAACAGGCTCTCGGGCAGCTCGGGCATCGCCAGGCGCCGTGCCGACGAGCGGAAGCGCGCGGCATTCGCCTCCGGGCGAAACAGCGCGATGCCCCCGTCGTCGAGCCGGTAGGCCTTCAGCCCTTCGAAGATTTCCTGCGCGTAGTGAAGCACCGACGATGCCGGGTCCATCGTCAGCGGCGCACGCGCGTGCACCCTGGGATCGTGCCAGCCTTGCGTGTCCGACCAATGGATCGTCGCCATGTGATCGGTGAAGACCCGCCCGAAGCCGGGATCGATCAACCGTTCGGCGCGCAATGCCGCAGCGACCGGCGCCGGATTGGCCTCGAAGCGGAACGCGGCGGCGGCGTCGGTCGGCATCGTCTAAGTCTCGCAAGGCGTGGCTTGCGGGCGGATTCTCGCAAGCGATGGGTTGCGGTCGGGTAGGACCGATGGCTAAACGGGTCAACATGGCTGCCACAGCATCGTCCGCGTCGCCGCTCTTTCTGCGCGAGCCCGAATTGCGTCGCGGTCTGGAACTGCTTTATTTCGGTAACAGCCACATCACGCGCGCGATCGACCGCGGGCTGGCGGAGCAAGGGCTGGGCCGCGCGCATCACCGCGCGCTGTATTTCGTCGCGCGCAAGCCCGACCTGACGGTCAGTGAATTGCTGGCGGTGCTGGCGATCACCAAACAATCGCTGGGGCGCGTTCTCAACGAATTGATCGAGCGCGACCTGGTCGAGGTCCGCCCCGGCGACCGCGACCGGCGCCAGCGGCTGCTGCGGCTGACCCCGGCGGGCACGGCGCTGGAGAATTCGCTGTTCGTTGCGCTGAGCGAGAAACTGTCGGCAGCGTATGCGCGCGCGGGACAGGCGGCGGTGAGCGGGTTCTGGGCGGTGCTCGAAGGGCTGATCCCGGAAGACGAGCGTAAGCGGCTGCAAACGCTCGGCGGCTGAGCGCGCGCGGGCGAAGATGTTGACACCGGTTGACGCGTGGGCGCGAGCGTCAACGTGTGCGCCGGGGACGAGGCGTTGACACTGGTTGACGCGTGGATGCGGGCGTCAACGTGTGAGTCCGCGGGCAGGACGTTGACACTGGTTGACGCGTGGACGCGGGTGTCAACGTGTGGGTCCGCGGGCAGGACGTTGACGCTGGTTGACGCGTGAGAACGCACGCTCGTGCCTCTGGTACGATGGGGTCTTGTTCCTGCTGGATGGCGGCGAATGGCATCGGCCGCATCATGCACACCAGGCTCGTGTAGGACAGCGAAATTCCGGTCGGCAGCAGCGATCGGCCGCCCGCACCCACACGCGACCTTCCCCTAGCGCGCAGCGGCGGCCAGTTCGGCGTTGCGGCGGGCGGAGGCGGCGAGCGTATCGGTCAACAGGCGGACCAGCGCGGCGTCGCGGTCGAGGACGTTCAGGCCTTCGCGGGTCGAGCCGCCCGGGCTCGCGACGCGATCGGCGAGCGTGGCGGGTGGCGCGTCGGCGGCCGCGGCCATACGCGCGGAGCCTTCGAGCGTGGCGAGCGCCAGCCGGGCGGCCTGATCCGCGGGCAGCCCGAGCACGGAGCCTGCGGCGGCGAGCGCGTCGGCGAAGCGGAAGACGAACGCAGGGCCGCAACCCGCCAGCGCGGTGACCGCGTCGAACTGCGTCTCGTCCGCGATCCATTCATGCACCCCGAGCGGGGCCGCGAGCGCCTCCACCGCGGCACGGGCCGCATCGCCGGCGGCGGGCGCGTGGAGTGCGGTGACGCCGCAACCGATCGCGACGGGCAGATTAGGCATCGCGCGGACGATCGTTCCGGCGTGAAAGCGCGCCACCAGCGCCGCAATCTCGACCCCGGCGAGGATCGAGATCAGCAGCGGCGGGTGCAGGTGCGCGAGCATCGGCGCCACGGTGTCGAGTTGCTGGGGCTTGACCGCGAGCACCACGGTCACAGGCTCCGCGTCGAGCGGCACCGCCTGGACCGAGCGGACCCCTTCGGGCACGCCGCCGCCGGTCCGCGTGACGACGGTGACGTCGGTCGCATCGAGCCCGGCCGCCAACCAACGGCGGAGCATCGCACCGCCCATGCTGCCGCAGCCGATCAGCCATAGCGGGCCGGCAGGAAACCCCAAGATCAGGCCTCGCCCTGCGTTTCGATCAGCGCGGCGGCGATCGCTTCCTTCGGCGTCTTGCCGCCCCATAGGACGAACTGGAACACGGGATAGAAGCGCTCGCATTCCTCGATCGCGGATTCGACGAGCAGCTCGGCGGCGGCGAGCGACATGGTGCCCTCCTCTCCCCCATCGACAATGGCGGCGTGCCGATAGAGCAGGATGCCGCTGGACGACCACAATTCGAAATGGCCGAGCCAGAGCTGTTCGTTGACCAGACCGATCGTCTCGTAGACCGTCGCGCGGCGATCGTCGGTCACCTTGATGTCGGGAAAGGCGAGGAACTGCAGGACGCTGTCGTCCTCGCGCCACAAAGCGCGCAACTCGTAGGTCGTCCAGCTGCCCTTGACGGTGGCAACGACCTCGTCGTCCTGCCGTTCGTGATCCCAGCCGTGGGCGTCGTAATACGCCTCGAGCATATCGATCGGGGCGCATGGTTCGCTGTCGTGATCGGATTGGTCGAGCATCGTCATGACGCGCCTTGCCCGCGAACCGCGCCGCAGAGCAAGTGCGCAGCTATCGTGCGGGTCAGGCCGCGGCTCCCATCGCGGCATCGGCGGCAGTACCGGTCGTCGCGGTTCTCGCTTCGAGCGCGTCGAGCCGGGCACGCAGCGTATCGGCTTCGTCGCGGGCCGCCGCCGCCATCGCCTTTACCGCCTCGAACTCGTCGCGGCCGACGAAATCGAGTCCGCCGATCCATTCGCGCGCGCGCGACCGGGCGCTGCCCTCGGCCTCGCGACCCATGCCCGCGATCGTGCCGGCGGCACCGTTGAGCATCTTGGCGAGATCGTCGAACAGGCGGTTTTCGGTCTGCATCCATCGTCCTTCGGGGCGCGGAATCGCGCAGGGTCTCACAGCATCTGGGACGTGCGCGGCACCGGATCAAGGGTCCGGGCGTCGGGGTTGAGCTGTCCGATCCGCCACGTCAGGACGCCGGCGAAGCTGATCCAGACGAGATAGGGCACCATCAGCCACGCAGCGGCGCTGCGAATCCGCCCGAAGGCCATGGCCGTCGCGATGCCGAGCACGAGCATGGCGACGATGATCCACAGGGCGGTGCCGACCTGATGCAGGCCAAAGAACACCGGTGTCCAGGCCAGCTGGATCGCGAACTGCACCGCGAACAGCGCAAGCGCGGCGCCCCGCCCGCGCGAACCCCGCGCATGCAGGATCAGCGCGATCGCGAGCCCGAGCAGGATGTACAGCGCGGTCCAGGCGACGGGAAAGACCCAGTCCGGCGGGTTCGCACCGGGCTTGGCGAGCGCCACGTACCAAGGATTGTCGCTCCCGGTCGGCACGGTGCGGCCGAAGGCGAAGCCCAGCAGCAGGAGCAAGGGCACGGTGATCACCGCCCATCGCACGAACGACATGCGCAACTGGCCCCTGGATGCGATACCGCCCACGCTGCTCCCCTTTGTCGACCCGAGACGGCCCTGCGCCATCGCGCGCGATTGGTAAACCGCGAGGGATCGCGCATCGTTCCGCGGGTGATCCATTCGTGGACGGATCGCGTGCGGCGGATCAGACGCGATGCGCGGCGATCAGGAACTCGATGTTGCCTTCGGGGCCGGTGATCGGGCTTTCGACGATACCTTCGACTCGCCAGCCCTGCCCGCCCAGCCATTCGGCGACATCGGTGCAGACGCGGGCGTGGACCGCGGGATCGCGGACCACCCCGCCCTTGCCGACCTCGCCGCGCCCGGCCTCGAACTGCGGCTTGATCAGCGCGAGCAGCCGGGCGTGGACCTTCGCAAAGGTCATCGGTCGTTCGAGCACCTTGGCAAGGCCGATGAAGCTGGCGTCGCAGACGATGAGGTCGATGGGTTCGGGGATGTGCGCGGCCGTCAGGATGCGCGCGCTGGTCTGTTCGTGGACGACGACGCGCGGGTCCTGGCGCAGCGTCCAGGCGAGCTGGTTGGTGCCGCTGTCGACCGCATAGATGCGGGCTGCACCATGCGTCAGCAGCACGTCGGTGAAGCCGCCGGTCGACGAACCGACGTCGATCGCCACCGCGCCGGTCACGTCCCACGCGAAATGAGCCAGCGCATGCGCCAGCTTGATGCCGCCGCGCGAGACCCAGGGGTGATCGCGGCCACGGACGTCGAGGATTACGTCCTCGGCAAGCGTCTGGCCGGGCTTGTCGACCTTGCGCGTGCCCGCGAAGACGAGCCCCGCCATGATGAGCGCCTGCGCGCGGGTGCGCGATTCGGCCAGGCCGCGATCGACGAGCATCTGGTCCGCGCGTTGCCTGGCCATCACCGTCCTATCGCGGCGCTTTCGACCGGTCGCAACCCGCCTTCTTTTCGTCGCGCCGCCATTGCCTATCGGCGGAGTGGGAATAACTTAGTCGGCGGGGGCCGCTGGAAGGAGCGTTGCCATGGGTTCGTTCACGCCGTTCGAGGCCGTTCATCCGACTATTTTGACCGTGCCCGGGCTCGGCGGGTCGGGGCCGGCGCATTGGCAGAGCCTGTGGGAGCACTCGCGCGCCGACACCGTCCCTGTCGAGCTGGGATGTGGGACACGCCGCACCGCAACGCGTGGGTGACCCGCCTCGACGAGGCGATCCGGCGAGCGCAGGCGCCGGTGATCCCCGCCGCGCACAGCCTGGGCTGCCAGGCGGTGGCGTGGTGGGCGCAGCTGAGCCCGCAGCCTTACGGCTGGCCGGTGTCGGGCGCGCTGCTCGTCGCGCCCGCGGACGCGGACCGCAGCGGTGTCCAGCGCGAGCTGGCGGGGTTCGCGCCGGTGCCGCGCGTGCCGCTGCCGTTTCCGTCGATCGTGATGGCGTCGAGCGACGATCCGTGGGTGTCGGCCGAGCGCGCGCATTCGATGGCGGCGGACTGGGGCAGCCTGTTCGTCGAAGCCGGCCCGCACGGGCACCTCAATGCGGCGAGCGGGGTCGGCGCTTGGCGTGAGGGGCAGGACCTGCTGGAGCGCGTGATCGCGGCGAGCGGCGACCGGACCGGGCGCACCCGCTCGCCGGGGGATGCGCGGGCGATCCTGGCGGTAAGGGCCGGAGATGGCGGGCAAGTGAGTATGTGAGCAGACAAAGTTCAGGCAGGCGCGAACGGATTCACGATCGTTAGCTGGTCGTCGATGACGAGGCCCGCATGCATGTCCTCGGAATAGAGCGTGTGGCAATCCAGCGACAAAGCGGCTGCCGCAAGAAGCGAATCCCACCATTGCATCTGATACCGTGCGGCTAACCGCAGCGCGTCCTGATGCATAGTCCGGGTCACGGGATGGACGTCGAGAAGCGGTGTCAATCGACCGAGCAGTTCGGTGACTTCCGACCACGTCCGTCTGAATTTCTTACGCGTGACGTTGGTGATTTCGTTGAGCACCTGAACGCTTACCATAGGTTTGCGCTGGATCAGCTGTTCGGCGCGTGCGGCTTTCCCCGGATCGGCCGAGGTAAGATACAGCAGGACGTTGCTGTCGATAAATTCACCGGGCATTCGCCTCGTCCCGGTCGAATGTATAATCGGCAGGCATCCAGCCGCGAAATTCGCGTAGTCGTGCGAGCGCATCCGCGCGACGCTGTTGCTCGGTGATTACCGCCACACGTTCGCCATCAAGGGCGCACAGCTCGATATCGTCGCCCTCCGCAAGTCCTAGCTGCCGCACCACGTCAGCGGGAATGCGCACCGCCAAGCTGTTGCCCCATCGTGCTACTTGCATGATTGCCTCCGGATATACACGAGGGAACACGTATATCCGGCACGAAGCACGTTCAAGCCCGCGCTTCCGCCACACCGCTCGAATTGTGCCGGAGCGTCGCCAGCACCATCGCCACGATCGCGTCCGCGTCGAGCCCGGCCTGTGCATATTGCACGTCGGGCTTGTCCTGGTCTTGGAACGCGTCGGGCAGGCGCATCGTGCGCAGCTTCAGCCCGGCGTCGATCAGCCCCTCGTCGCTCGCCAGCGTCAGCACGTGCGCGCCCATGCCGCCGACCGATCCCTCCTCGATCGTCACCGCGACCTCGTGGGTGGTCAGCAGGCGGCGGATCAGCGCGATGTCGAGCGGCTTGGCGAAGCGCAGGTCGGCGACGGTGGTCGACAGGCCCTTCGCCTCCAGCACCTCGGCGGCCTTCAGCGCTTCGCCGAGCCGGGTGCCGAGCGACAGGATCGCGACCTTCTTGCCTTCGCGTACCACCCGGCCCTTGCCGATCTCGAGCCGCTCCGGGCTGTCGGGCAGTGCGACGCCGGTGCCGTTGCCGCGCGGATAGCGAACCGCAATCGGGCCGCTGTCGTGAAGGACCGCGGTGTGGGTCATGTGGACCAGCTCGGCTTCATCGGCGGCGGCCATGACGACGAAATTGGGCAAGGTCGCCAGATAGGTGACGTCGAACGATCCGGCGTGCGTGGCGCCGTCCGCGCCGACCAGCCCGGCGCGGTCGATCGCGAAGCGGACGGGCAGGTTCTGGATCGCGACATCGTGGACGACCTGGTCGTAGGCGCGCTGGAGGAAGGTGGAATAGATCGCGCAGAACGGCCGCATGCCCTGCGCCGCCAGCCCGGCCGCGAAGGTCACCGCATGCTGTTCGGCGATGCCGACGTCGAAGAAGCGGTCGGGGTAGGCGGCGGCGAACTTGTCGAGCCCGGTGCCCGAGGGCATCGCCGCGGTGATCGCGCAGATGCGGGGATCAGTCTCGGCCTCCTTCACCAGCGCGGCGCCGAAGACGTTCTGATACTGCGGCGGTCCTGGCGGCGCCTTGGCCTGCGCGCCGGTGATGACGTCGAACTTCTGGACGCCGTGGTATTTGTCCGCTGACTCCTCGGCGGGGGCATAGCCCTTGCCCTTCTTGGTCACGACATGGACCAGGATCGGCCCTTGCTCGGCGTCGCGGACGTTCTCGAGTACGGGGATCAGATGCTCGAGGTTATGTCCGTCGACTGGGCCGACGTAGTAGAAGCCGAGCTCCTCGAACAAGGTGCCGCCCATCGTCATCCCGCGCGCGAACTCGTCGGTCTTGCGCGCGGCGGTGTGCAAGGGACGCGGCAGCTTGCGCGCGAACCGCTTCATCAGCTCGCGCAGCCCCAGGAACTCGCGGCTCGACACCATGCGGCTGAGATACGCGCTGAGGCCCCCCACCGGCGGCGCGATCGACATGTCGTTGTCGTTGAGGATCACGACCAGCCGGTTGCCCGCGGCGCCGGCATTGTTCATCGCTTCGTAGGCCATCCCCGCCGACATGGCGCCGTCGCCGATCACCGCGATGCCCTTGCCCGGCGTGCCCTTGAGCGCGTTGGCAGTGGCAAAGCCGAGCGCCGCCGAGATCGAGGTCGACGAATGCGCCGCGCCGAACGGGTCGTATTCGCTCTCCGACCGTTTGGTGAACCCGCTGAGCCCGCCGCCGGTGCGCAGCGTACGGATGCGGTCGCGCCGCCCGGTCAGGATCTTGTGCGGATAGCATTGGTGGCCGACGTCCCAGACCAGCTTGTCGGCGGGCGTATCGAAGACATAATGGATCGCCACGGTCAGCTCGACGACGCCCAGCCCCGAGCCGAGGTGGCCGCCGGTGGTGCCGACCGCCGAGATCGTCTCCGCGCGCAGCTCGTCGGCGAGCTGGCGGAGTTGATCCGGGGCGAGTCGGCGCAGGTCGGCCGGTGTCGCGACGGTGTCGAGCAGGGGCGTTGCGGGAAGATCGGTCATCCGGCGATATCTAGCCGAGCCGGACGGGGGTGTCGATTGCATGCCGGCGCTTGCTGCAGCGACGCGCGGGGCTGGTTGCGCCGCGGCGCGGCGCGGGGCAGATTGTCCGGGTGACCCGGCGGCTTGCGCTCCTAATGCTGTTCTACGCCGCCGCGCTGCTCGTGGCGGCAGCGGTGTTCGACGTGGCGGAAGGCAAGGATTTCGCCAGCTCCTTATGGTGGTCCGTCGTGACCGCAACCACCGTCGGCTACGGCGATCTGTCGCCGACGACAAGCGTCGGCCGGATTGTGGCGGTGATCCTGATGCATCTGACGACGCTGCTCGTCATGCCGTTGCTCACCGCGGAGATCGCGGCCAAGCTGATCGTCGACAACGACGCATTCACCCACGACGAGCAGGAGGAGATCAAACGCGGTCTCCAGCGGCTCGGGGCGCAGGTGGAGCGGTTGCAGGCCGCCGTCGAAGCCCGGACCAACGACGGTGCCAAGCATGAATGATGGTCGGGAAGAGAGGATTCGAACCTCCGGCCCCTGCCTCCCGAAGGCAGTGCTCTACCAGGCTGAGCTACTCCCCGACGGAGTCCGGCGCCCCTTGCGAGAGGTCCGCCGTGCTTGGAAGGCGCGGCTATAGCCAGCACGCCCGCGCCGCGCAAGACGCCTCCTATTCTGTCCGTTTCGGACAGGTTGTAAGGACCGGACGCTCGCGCTGGCGCATACGAATGCTATGGACCAAGCCGTGGACACGCTCGAAGCGATCACGTTCGTTCTGGGGATCGTCACCATCGTGCTGGTGGTGCGGCGAAGCGTCTGGAATTTTCCGTTCGGGATCGCGCTGGTGTCACTCAGCGCAATCGTGTTCGGCGAGGCGCGGCTCTACAGCGACATGCTGCTCCAGGGCTTCTTCCTGCTCGCCAACGCCTATGGCTGGCGACAGTGGCGGCGCCACCCCGCGGCGGGCGGCGCGGTCGTGGTCACGATGATGCCCGCGCGCGACCGCGCGATGTGGGTACTCGGCTGGGCGGTCGCGACGGTCGTCTGGGGAACGGTGATGGCACGGACAACCGATGCGGCTTACCCCTGGTGGGATGCGGGCATCGCGATGGGCAGCGTCGCAGCGCAGGTGATGATGGCGCGGCGCTGGATCGAGAATTGGCACGTCTGGATCGCGGTCGACATCGCGTCGGTCGCGCTCTACGCTGCAAAGGATTTGTGGCTGATGGCGGTACTGTACGTGATCTTCCTGCTGTTGTCGGTGTGGGGATTGGTGGACTGGCGCGCGGCCTGGCGGCGCGACCGTGGCGTGCGCGCGGCCGCGTTCGCGTGATGTTGCGTACCGTCTGCCTCCACGGTCCCGAGAGCACGGGCAAGTCGACCATGGCACCGCGCCTGGCGCAGCATTTCGATACCAAGTGCGTGGCGGAGTTCGGGCGGACCTATTGCGAGGCATTCGGCACCGCGCTGACGATGGCCGACCTGGTGATGATCGCGCACGCGCACGATTCCAAGGTTCGCGCGGCAGTGGCATCGGGCGATCATCCGGTCATCCTCGACACCGATCCGCTGATGACCGCGGTGTGGGCCGAGATGCTGTTCGGGCGGCGCGATCCGTGGTTCGACCGGTGGGACAATTACGCCGATCTCTATCTGCTGCTGGATATCGACCTGCCCTGGATCGAGGACGGTACGCGGATGTTCGGCACCGACGATACGCGCCGCCGCTTCTTCGATCTGTCGAAGCGCGAGCTGGAACGACGCGGCGTTCCGTGGATGCTCGTCGGCGGCGAGGGCTCCCGCCGGTTCATCAACACCTTGCATGCGATCGAGGGCGCAGGGCACCGCCAACCGGCATAGTGTCTGCTCGGATCAGGTGAAAACGGATCGGTTATCCTCCCCTCCCCCTGCTGGGGAGTGTCGGGTTGAATGCCTCCCGAGCATTTAAGATCGTGCCGGGGGCACGATCGACCCGACACTGTGGCGCGCATAGTGTGACCTAGGAGGAGGACTACGGAGTTGAGTTCGGGAGTCCTCACCCTCCGACGCCACAGTGCCGGGTCGGTCAGGCCACTGGCCTGACCTGAACAGCGCAGGGTACTGTTCACCCGGCACTCCCTAGCGGAGAAGGATCGCTACACTTGATCAGGACAGCTTCTAGAAGGCGGCCAAGCGACCACCCACCCAAGAAAACGGCGGGGGCCCACCTAGGCACCGCGTCGCCGGTCCGCAAAACCTCAAGCCGCGATCGCCCGCCGCGCCAGCGCGCATTGCGACCAGATTTCCGACAGCGCACTCACCAGCCGGTCGATGTCGGCGTTCGAATGGACCGGCGAGGGCGTCAGCCGCAGCCGTTCGGTGCCGACGGGCACGGTCGGATAATTGATCGGCTGGACGTAGATGCCGTGATGCTCGAGTAGCCAGTCGCTGATGCGTTTGCACTTGTGCGCATCGCCGACCATGATAGGGATGATGTGGCTGGGGTTCTCGATCGTCGGGATGCCCATCGCGTCGAGGCGGCGGCGGACCTGCGCGACCCGGTTCTGGTGCTGCGCGCGTTCCCAGCCGCTCTCCTTCAGATGCCGAATGCTCGCCGCCGCACCCGCGGCCAGCGCGGGCGGCAAGGCGGTGGTGAAGATGAAGCCGCTGGCGAAGCTGCGGACGAAGTCGCACAGCGCCGCCGATGCCGCGATATAGCCGCCCATCACCCCGAACGCCTTGCCCAGCGTCCCTTCGATCACGGTGATGCGGTCCATCAATCCCTCGCGCTCGGCGACGCCGCCACCGCGCGGGCCGTACAGGCCAACGCCATGGACCTCGTCGAGGTAGGACATCGCGCCGTGCTTCTCGCAGACGTCGAGGATCTCGGCGATCGGCGCGATGTCGCCGTCCATCGAATACACGCTCTCGAACGCGACCAGCTTCGGCACCTCCGGGTCAAGCGATGCCAAATGGCGGTCGAGATCGGCGGGGTCGTTGTGTGCGAAGCGGATGCACTTCGCGCGGCTGTGACGGATGCCCTCGATCATCGAGGCATGGTTGAGTGCATCGGACAACACCACGCATCCCGGCATCCGCGCGGCCAGCGTGCCCAGCGCCGCCCAGTTCGAGACATAGCCGCTGGTGAACAGCAGCGCGGCCTCCTTGCCGTGCAGGTCCGCGAGCTCGGCTTCGAGCAGCACGTGCGCGTGCGTTGTGCCGGAGATGTTGCGCGTACCACCCGCGCCCGCGCCGCACGCGTCGAGCGTCTCGTGCATCGCATCCAGCACCTTGGGATGCTGACCCATGCCCAGATAGTCGTTGGAGCACCATACCGTCACCGGCCGCACGCCCTCGTCCGTATAGTGTTGCGCGCTGGGGAAGGCCCCCGCCTTGCGCTCGAGCTCGGCGAAGATGCGATAGCGACCGTCGTCCTTCAGCGTCGCGAGCTCGCCTGCGAAGAATGCCTGATAATCCATGCCCCTCCCCTTCTCTTATTCGATGACCGCGGCTTCGGCGGCCTTGTTCGGTGTTGCGTTGGCCCAGCGCCACATCTTCGCGTCGCGGAGCGGCAACACCAGGAACAGATGCTCGATCGCCCCCAGCACCGCGAGCCCCGCGAGCAGGGTCGCGGTCGCCGATGCGCCGCTCATCGCTGGCGCCGCCTCCGCCGCAGTCCACGCCCAAACCGCGATGCCGCCGCTGAGCAGAATCGAGAACGGAAACAGCGGGTTCAGCGGGCGGGTGCGGAAATAGCTTTTCAGGTAGGCGAGGTGGGCCGGAAACACCTCGTCGCTGAGGTTCGGCACGCCGAGGAACAGGTTGAACTTGGCGGAGAGCCTGAGGACGAACAGCAGCGCGAAGGTGAGCGGTGCGGCCTGGTTCGGCTGGTTCCAGGTCAGCGCGAAGAGCAGCGCGGCGGTCAGCGCGATCGCGATCTCGTGGTGGATAACGGTCGCGGTCGCGGCGCGGAAGCGCGCCCAACCGGTGAGGCCCACGGGGCACGGCGCCTTGCTGGGTCCGGCGACCGCACCCATGAGGAAGCTCATCTCGTGCCAGCCCCAGATCACGATGGCCGCCGCGAACCCGGCGTACGCGCCGCCGACGCTCGCATCACCGGCGCGCACCCACACCAGCACGGTCGCGGCGAGCGCGACCACGCCACCCACCGTCAGGCTGGTCGCGAAGGTGGCGCGCGCGCGGCTGTCGAGCCAGACGACCGCGCCCGTCCCGATGAACCACATCAGCAGCGCGAAGAGGAGCGGCGGAACCGTCACCAGGCCGGGACCATCCGGACCTTGGCAGGGGCTTCGTTGCGCTTGACGGGGGTCAGATAGAGCCGCGCGAACGACACCGCCGCCGCGCCGATCAGCCCGGCGCGCTTGAGGCCACCGACGACGCCGCCTTGCGCCTTCGCGGCATCGATCCGCGCCGCGATCCGGAGCATCCGCTCCAGCCCACGCGCGAACCGTGGTGAGTCGGTGTCGAGGACGACCGGGAACACCTGCCGCGTGATCGCCGAGCAGATCGTATAGACGCGGCGGTCGTATTCGGTCGGGTCGATGCCGAGCGCGGCGTGGAACGCGGGACGATTGTGATCGCGCACATACATCGTCGCATAGACCGCGACGAGGAAGAAGCGGATCCAGAGCCTGTTGACGCCGCTCAGCAGCTTGGGATCGGTGCGCATCAGGATCGCGAAGGCGTCGCCGTGGCGGAACTCGTCGTTGCACCACAATTCGAACCAGTCGAAGATCGGGTGAAAGCGAAGCTGCGGATGCGCCGCGAGGTGGCGGTAGATGGTGATATAGCGCGCGTAGCCGATCTTCTCGCTCAGGTACGTCGCGTAGAAGATGAACTTCGGGCGGAAATACGTGTATTTCTTGGTGCGGGTCAGGAAGCCGAGATCAATGCCAATCCCGGCATCCTTCAGCGTGTCGTTGATGAACCCCGCGTGGCGGCTCTCGTCGCGGCTCATCAGCTTGAACAATTGCTTGATGTCGGGGTTCTTCACGCGCTTGGCGATCTCGGCGTAAAGGATGCAGCCCGAGAATTCGGCGGTCAGCGAGCTGACGAGGAAATCGGTGAATTCCTCGCGCAAGCCATCGGGCAGGCTCTCGATCACCCCGTCGAACGCCTGGGTGCGCTTGAAGTGCAGCCGGTTGGGATCAGCCGCCATCTCGCCGATCAGCGCGTCCCATTCGCCGCGCACACCCGACACGTCGATCCGGTCCATCGCCGCGAAATCTGTCGTGTAGAAACGCGGCGCCAACATCGTATTCTCGCGCGCGATCTTCATCGTGTCGGGAACTGCGCCATCGGGAGCGGGCGCCTCGATCGGGGGCGCCATGACAGCGGTTTGCGCCTTCATGCCAAGGTCCGATCGCTGAAGCTGACTTCATAGAGTTCGGCCATTTCGAAATGGCCCGCGAACTTGGTCCACAGCCGCTCCGCCGCGCCTGCACGCTCGACGGTGGCGATGCGCTCGACGACGCAGCGTTCGCCGAAGCCGACGCTGATCGGCGCGCCATGGACGCGGACCCGGTCGCCGGGTCCGACCACGATGTCGCCCGCCAGCTCGACATGCGCGCACAGGAATTCGTCGCTGTGCTCGATTTTCACCAGGCAGGGCGTGTCGAAGGTCATGCGGCGGAATGCGATCATGCCGTCTTCTCCGGACCGAGCAGCGCCGCGAAGGTCGCGCGGTTGGTGGTCCCGAACGCAGTCAACTCGATCGAGCGGCCGGTGGCAAGATCGGTCAGCGAAAGCTCGCCGTCGCGCCACAAGGTCAGGTTGAACGGCGTCGCCGCACCGAGCCCGCGCTGGTGGCGTTCGCGCGCCAACCCGCGCATCACGCCGCGGATGAACCCGGTCTTCTCGCCCGGCCGGATCACCGACGCGACCGCCCCCGTCCGCGCGTCCTGGATCACCACCGCGCCGTCCGCACGATCGAGGAAGCGCAGGTCGCGCGAGGTGACCGGCGCCACGTGCATGGCGGCGCGCGTCGCGGTCGGGGACGCCGCGGCCGGGATGTGCGCGACCCGGACGGTGGCCGCCGCGGCGAAGGCGAACAGGACCACGCCGGCTGCCATCATCAGCGTGCTGCGCGGCAGCATGTCGCTGCGGTAATAGGCACGCGCGCTCATGCTGCCAGCGCCTGAGTGAAGTGCGCGGCAACCGCGGGCGCGTCGTCCTCGACCGTCGCGATCCGGCCGTTCGGGTTGGCGGCGAGGCAGGTCCGGGCGATCAGAGCAGCAACGCTCGCGGCCTGCGGCACCGCACGCAGCATCGGCTGCGGTGCGACCACCGCCCACGCGCGCGCATGCGGCCACAGCGTCAGATAGCCGAGCTTGGGCGTGCCGTTCAGCCGCAACGGCAGATCGCCCGATCCATCGCCGCGCACGGCCAGGTCGACCGCCTCGATCGCGCCGAGCGGCAGGTTGATGCATTTCGGCACCGCGATGCCGATCCGCAGCACCAGCCGCCGATCGGTCAGCGTGTAGATCGTCGAGCGCGCCGAGGCCCAGGCGAGCAGCCGCAGCAACGCGACCCCCAGCGCGCCCGCCGCCAGCGTGCCGGCAACCCCGATCAGGTCGGCCGGGCCCGCGACTCCGTTGGCCAGCGCGCTCGCCAGCGCCACGGCGGCGAGCAACGTGAAATACCCGGCGACAAGCCGCACGTGGAACGCGGCGCGCGCGAGCACGCGGGCATCGGGCTTTCCCTGCCAGACGATGCGCTCGCCCGGGGGCAGCTGGCCCGGCAGCCCGGGAGTCGCTTCAAGGTCGTATTCAGTCAAAACAGCGGCTCCTGCCGGTCAGCGGTGGCGTACAGGTAACCGCCGCCGAAATAGCCCTGGACGCGATCTTCCTCGTACAGCGTGATGCTGTCGGCTGCGTCGATCCGCGGCGCCCGCGTGAATTGCGCAGCGGTAATCGCGTCGATGACGACGCGGCGGCGGCCGCGGTCGACCGTGGCCATCATCATCGGCGCCAGCACCGTGCTACCCCCGTTCTCCAGCGCGACCGCCAGATAGCGAACCAGCCGGTCCGCCTTGTCGATCCACAGCTCGACGACGGTGCCCGCAACGGCCTTGTCGGCGGCGATCACCGGCCAACCGGCAAGATCGCTGTCGCCGCGCGCGATGCCGTATTCGGGCGCGGCGCTCAGCGGGACGATGCGCGGATGCCCCTCCATATCCAGATCGGGGCGCTTGGCACGGTCGGCCCAGGCGGCGGGGCCGATGCCGTCGACCAGCGGATCGCCGGTCGGCACGTGCGGCGCACCCGCGAACCGCTCGGTGCGCCGTGCGGCGATGTCGAACGGATCGCGCCCTGTCGTCGGCGCGGTGACCACCCCGTGCCCGAACGGCAGCAGGAACGATTTGGGCGAGGCGGTGGAGAGCGGCCCGCCCGGCGTGTCGACGCGCCCGCTCAGCACGTCCTCCAAAGGATAGCCCTCGCGCCGGTCCTCGCGGCGCAGGTAGAAGACCAGCGCCACCAAGAACGCGACGAACGCCCAGAAGACGAGCAGCGCGACGTCGATGCCGGGGGTGAGTTGGGGGTGCACCTGCGTTCTCCTGTGTCTAGTCCGGGGCCGTCATGCCGGAAACTCGGCGAGTCCGAAGCGGGTCACGCGGCTGCCGCCGGGTGCGTCCATCCCGCGCACCAGCGGCCCGAGCGCCACCAGCGTGCCGAGCAGCAGCACGATTTCGACGAGGTAGACGGCGCCGTAGCCGGTCACCGGCCCGGCCAGCGTCGCGCCCAGATCGTTGCCGGCCGCCGCCGAGGAAACCACATCGCGCAATACCGCGCCGAGCGCGATCGCCGCGCCGCCGCACGTCGCCTGCACAGCACCCCAGGCGCCAAGCGCCAGTCCGGTCCGCGATTCGTCCGATACCGCCATCGCGGCGGTCAGCGTGCCGACCGAGAACAGCCCGCCGCCAAAGCCGATCGCGGTCGCGCCGATCGCCAGCAGGCCAACCGAATGAAGCGGTCCTGCGAAGATCACGCACAGGAAAGCGCCGATCCCCGCGACGCCGCCGAACCCGGCCAGCCGGTGCGGCTCCCCGCCCTGCCCCAGCCGCCGCGCCGCCAGTGCGAACCCCGCCAGCATCCCCAGCGCCCACAGCGCGGTCAGCGACGTCGTCGCGCCGACCGACAGCCCGAGGATCTGCCCGCCATACGGTTCGAGCAGCACATCCTGCATGCTGAACGCCGCCGCGCCGAGCCCAACCGCGATCAGCAGCCGAAGCGTCCGCGGCCGCGCGATGAACGTTGTCCAGGCCTCGCCGAATTCGGGCTTGGCCTCGCGCGCCGCAGCGGACACGCGGGTGCGCGCTTCCTGCTTCCACAGGGCGACGATGTTGAGCACCATGGTCAGCACCGCCGCGCCCTGGACGATCTGGACGAGCTTGGTGGGGGTGAAATCCGCCAGCAGCCGCCCGATCACCAGCGCGCTGACCATCATGCCGAGCAGCAGCATGACGTAGAGCAAGGCGACGACGCGCGGGCGGGTTGCCTCCGGCGCCAGATCGGTGGCGAGCGCGAGCCCGGCGGTCTGCGTCGTGTGCATGCCGGCACCCACCAGCAGGAAAGCGACTCCCGCGCCGATCCGCCCGGCCAGCGCCATGCCGGGGCCGTCGCCCGACATCACCAGCAGCGCGAACGGCAGCAGCGCCAGCCCGCCGAACTGCAGCAACGTCCCGAACCACAGATACGGCACCCGTTTCCAGCCCAGGATAGACTGGTGGTGGTCGGACTTGAAGCCGATCAGCGCGCGCATCGGCGCGAACAGCAGCGGCAGCGACACCATTGCGGCGACGATCGACGCGCTCATGCCGAGCTCCACGATCATCACCCGGTTCAGCGTGCCGGTCAGCAGCACCGCCGCCATCCCGACGGAGACCTGGAACAGCGACAGCCGCAGCAACCGCGCGAGCGGCAGATCGGCGCTGGCGGCATCGGCGAAGGGCAGGAAGCGCGTGCCGACCCGGTTCCAGAACGCGCCCGTCCGAATCGCAGCAACCCGGCCGGTACCGCTGGGCGCGGATCGCGGCGCCAGCGACGCCTTCAAGCCGGCGACGTTGCTCACCCGGGCAGCACCTCGAGCGCATGGCTGGTGTAGAAACTTGCAGACACGCGCCGGTCGCGGCCGATCCGCGCGTGCGGCAGCGCGTTGCGGATCAGCGTGCGCAGCAGCCGGTCGCGCACCGGCAGGATCGCGGGCGAGCGGTCGCTGCGCGGGAACAGACGCCCGGCGCCGAGCATCGCCATCAAGAGCGGCGTCTGCGGCGCGAAGGTGAAGGCGATCGACCCACCGGTCCGCTCGGCCAGCGCCTGCACCGCCGCGACGATGTCGAACGCCTTGTAATGGATCAGCGAATCCATCGCGACGACATGGTCGAACCGCCCGAGCGCAGGATCGAGCATGTCGCCGACGCGCCAGTCGATGTTGAGATCCGCGCGCGCGCGGTCGAGCGCGATCTTCACCAGGCTGCCCGCGACGTCGATGGCGACCACCTCCGCCCCCCGCTCGGCCGCCTCAACGGCAAGCGCGCCGGTGCCGCACCCGGCATCGAGCAAGCGCAGGCCGCGCATGTCGGCAGGCAGCCACGACAGCAGCGTGTTGCGCATGTCGGTGCGCCCGGCGCGGACAGTCGCGCGGATGCCGCTGACCGGCGCGTCGGAGGTCAATTGCTCCCACGCCTTGGCCGCGGTGCGGTCGAAATAGGTTTCCAGGTTCCCGCGGAACCGGTCGTAGGTCGCCGTCGTCATCTCACTCGAACCCCAGGAATTCGAAGATGTCGCGGTCCTTCATCGGCTCTGCGGCAAGCGGCTCGCACCCGGCCCACATCTGCGCGGCAAGTCGCTTGTATTCGAGGCAGGCGGCGTCGACCTCGGGGGTCGAGTCCATCTCGAACAGCGTGCACTTCTTCAGCCGCGAACGCCGGATCGCGTCGAGATCGGGGAAATGCGCCAGCCGCTTGAGACCGGTCGCTTCATTGTAGCGGTCGATCTCGTCAGTCGCGGCCGATCGGTTGGCGATCACGCCCGCCATCCGCACGTCGTAGTTCTTGGCCTTCGCCTTGATCGCCGCGACGATCCTGTTCATCGCGAAGATGCTGTCGAAATCGTTCGCCGCGACGACCACCGCGCGCTCGGCATGCTGGAGCGGTGCCGCGAAACCGCCGCATACCACGTCGCCGAGCACGTCGAAGATCACCACGTCGGTGTCTTCCAGCAGGTGGTGCTGCTTCAATAATTTCACCGTCTGACCGACGACATAGCCGCCGCAGCCGGTGCCCGCGGGCGGCCCTCCGGCCTCGACGCACATCACGCCGTTGAAGCCTTCGAACATGTAATCCTCAGGCCGCAGCTCCTCGCTGTGGAACTCGACCGTCTCGAGCACGTCGATCACCGTCGGCATCAGCTTCTTGGTCAGCGTGAAGGTCGAATCATGCTTGGGATCGCAGCCGATCTGCAACACCCGCTTGCCGAGCAGCGAGAAAGCCGCGGACAGGTTCGACGAGGTCGTCGATTTGCCGATCCCGCCCTTGCCATAAACCGCGAACACCTTGGCGGTGCCGATGCGGTCGTTCGGGTCGAGCCCGACCTGGACGGAGCCGTCTCCGTCGAGACCTATCGTATCGCGGGTGCGTGCGGGGGGGTCGAACAGGGCCATCGCTTAATTCCTCATGCCGCCACCGCGACGATACCCTCGAGACGATCCTCGAGGTCGTCGCTCGCGGCGTGGAGCGCCGCCAGCGTTGCTTCGTCGGGAGTCCAGAATTTGCGTTCGCTCGCCTCGATCAGCCGGTTGGCGACCCGTGCGGACGATTTCGGGTTCAGCGTCGCCAGCCGCTCGCGCATCGCATCGTCGAGCACGAACGTTTCGCTGATCCGCTGATACACCCACGGGGCGACCTGGCCGGTTGTCGCCGACCAGCCCATCGTGTTGGTGACGTGCCCCTCGATGTTGCGCACGCCTTCGAACCCGTGCTTGAGCATCGCCTCGTACCAGACCGGGTTCAGCATCCGCGTCCGCGTCTCCAGGTCGACCTGCTCGCCCAATGTGCGGACCTTGGCCGAGCCTTGCGTGGCGTCGACGATATAGACCGGTGCCACCTGTCCGCGCGCCCGCGTCACCGCTCGGCTGATGCCGCCCAATGCGTCGACATAATGGTCGATGTCGGTGACGCCGAGTTCGACCGAGTCGAGGTTCTGATACGCCAGCTCGACACCCGCCAGCGCGCTCTTGAACAAGGCGGGCTGGCGCGCCGCGGTGCCGTTGCGGCGATAGGCATAGCCCTTTTGGCGCTCGAACACTTCGGCGATCTCGTCGGGGTCGCTCCACGCGCCATCGTCGATCAGCATGTTGACGTTGGCGCCGTAAGACCCTTCTGCATTGGAGAACACGCGCAGCGCCGCGGTTTCGAAATCGCAACCGTGGAGCGCCTGGTGCGCCAGGCTGTGCTTGCGGACGAAGTTGCGCTCCAGCGGCTCTTCGGCTTCCGACGCCAGCCACGCCGCCTCCGCGATCATCCGCGTCTGCAAGGGCAGCAGGTCGCGGAAAATGCCCGACAGCGTCACGATCACGTCCACGCGCGGGCGCCCGAGCTCGGCGAGGGGGATCAGCTCCGCGCCTGCCAGCCGGCCATAGCCGTCGAAACGCGGCCGGGCGCCGATCAGCGCCATCGCCTGCGCGATCTGGGTGCCTTCGCTCTTCAGATTGTCGGTGCCCCAGAGCACCATCGCGAGGCTTTCGGGGAAGGTACCGCCGCTCGCCATGTGGCGCGCGATCAGCGCGTCGGCCTGCGCGCTGCCCTCCGCCAACGCGAATGCGCCGGGGATGCGGAAGGGGTCGAAGCCGTGCAGGTTGCGCCCGGTCGGCAGCACCTTGGCATTGCGCAGCACGTCGCCGCCCGGCGCCGGTGCGACGAACCCCGCATCGAGCGCATGGACCAGCGCATCGAGCTCGCGGTTGGCGCCCAGCAGCGCGCCGATCGCGTCCGCTTCGCCGCCGCCCGCCGCGACGATCGCCTCGACCATGGTCGCGCGGGCATCGCCATCGGGCGCCTGGCCGAAGACATGCAGGCCGTGCGGGATCAGCTCGCGCTCGATCTCGTACAGCTTGCCCGGCAGCGCGGCGATGTCGTCCGCATCCAGGTCGATCGACTCGGCCTTGGCCCGAATCATCGGCTCCATCGCGACGCGCTCGTCGTGCGAGGGCGACGACCGCCACCGCTCGACCATCGCCTTCAGCTCGCCCAGCCCCTTGTACAGCCCGGCCTGCGCCAGCGGCGGGGTCAGATAGCTGATGAGCGTCGCGCCCGATCGGCGCTTGGCGATCAGCCCTTCGGACGGATTGTTGGCGGCGTAGAGATAGAAATTCGGCAGATCGCCGATCAGCCGCTCGGGCCAGCAATCGCCGCTCATCCCCGCCTGCTTGCCGGGCATGAACTCCAGCGCGCCGTGCGTGCCGAAATGAAGCACCGCATCGGCGGCGAAATCCTCGCGCAGCCAGCGATAGAAGGCGCTGAACGCATGCGTCGGGGTGAACCGGCCCTCGAACAGTAGCCGCATCGGATCGCCTTCGTAACCGAACGCAGGCTGGATGCCGACGAAGACCGACCCGAATTGCGCGCCCAGCACGTGGATGGTGCCGCCGTCGCTCTGCTGCTTGCCGGGTGCCGGGCCCCATTGCGCCTCGATCTGGGCGAGATGCGGCTCGCGGCGGACATGGTCGTCGGCGGGGATGCGGACGTGGACGTTGGCGTCGGCGCCGTAGCGCGCGGCATTGCCCGCCAGGATGGTGTTGCGCAGCGCATCGACGCCGTCGGGCACCGCGACGTCATAGCCCTCCGCCGCCAGCCGCACGAGCGTCGCGTAGAGCGACTCGAATACCGCCAGATGCGCCGCGGTGCCGGTCGCGCCCGCGTTGGGCGGGAAGTTGAACAGCACGATCGCCAGCTTGCGCGCCGTGCGTTGCGAGCGGTGCAGCGCCACCAGTCTGGCGACCTTGGCCGCGATCGCGCCAGCGCGCTCGGGACAGGGTTGCATCTCGCGCGTCAGCCCCGATGCCGGGAAGACGCAGCCGCGACCGCAGCCGGTGCAGGGCTCCTGCGATCCGTCGGAGCGCCCGCCGAACACGCTCGGCACGATCGCACCGTCGAGCTCGGGGATTGCGACCATCATCGTCGCCTCGATCGGCAGCAGCCCCGCGCGCCCCGCTCCCCATTGCTGGAGCGATTGGAATTCGAGCGGATGCGCCGCGATATAGGGCACGTCGAGCGCCGAGAGCATCGCTTCGGCCGCCTGCGCGTCGTTGTACGCCGGGCCGCCGACCAGCGAGAAGCCGGTCAGCGAGATCACCGCGTCGACGCTCGCGCGCCCGTCGGCCATGAAGAACCGCTCGATGGCGGGGCGCGAATCGAGCCCGCTGGCGAATGCCGGGATCACCCGCAGCCCGCGCGCCTCCAGCGCCGCGATCACGCCGTCGTAATGGCCGGTGTCGCGCCCCAGTAGGTACGAACGCAGCATCAGCACGCCGACGGTGCCCTTAGTGGCCGTCGCGATCGGCAGCGCATCGAGCCGGTCGGCCATCCGGCCCTTCATCGCGGGATGATAGATCCCGACCTCGGGATAGTCCTGCGGCGCCTCGGCCCGGCACGCCCCGCGAAGCGCGCGCCGCTCGCCATCGGCATAGCGGTCGACCAGCGCGCGGACCATGTTGACGACATTGTCGTCCGATCCGGCGAGCCAATATTGCAGGGTCAGGAAATAGGCGCGGACGTCCTGCGCGGTGCCGGGGACGAAGCGCAGCATCTTGGGGAGCCGCCGCAGCATCTTCATCTGCCCCGCGCCCGACGACGCACCCGGCTTGCCCGATCCGCGCAGCCGCTTGAGCAGGGCGAGCGGCCCCTTGGCGGGCTTGTCCATCCGATAGTCGCCGAGCCGGGTCAGCTTCACGACCTCGCTTCCCGACATCAGCCCGACCATCGCGTCGCACGCCTCGCGGCGCGCCTCGAGCGCGGGCAGGACGGCGCGGATATGATCCTCCAGGAACAGCATCGTCGCCACGACGACGTCGCCACGCGCGATGTCGGCCCTGCAGCGGTCGAGCGCACCGGCATCACGGTCCCAGTCGGACGCCGCGTGGAAGCCGATGCTGATCCCGGTTCCGTCTTTCGCGAATTGCGCCGCGGCGCGCTCGGCGGCGCCCGACAGGTGGTTGTCGAGGGTCACGATCACCACGCGGACGGGGGTTGGGCGGTCGGGCGTGGCGGCTCTAGCGGGCATAATGCGCCTTTGCGTCATAGAGCGTGTCGAGGGTGATCGCGGCAAGGCCGTGTTCGGCGGCGAACTTCTCCGTGTTCCGCCGCGCCTTGCCGCGCACGAAGAACGGGATTTTGAGAAGCTCGCGCTCGGCGTCGGGGGACCATTCTCCCCTCCCTGCAAGGGAGGGGTCGGGGGTGGGGATCGACGCGCCAGCGTCGAAGTCACCGCTTGATGCAGGAGAAGGGCTCGCTTCGCTCGCACCCACCCCCAGCCCAGTATCAGGTCGGTCAGGCTCCCAGCCTGACCTGAACCGTGTGGGGCACGGTTCACCTGATACTCTTGCAGGGAGGGGAGACGACAGGTGCGACGCCCCGCTCGCGTCCGAAAACTCGAAATCGTCGCGGAACATCGTCAGCAGATGTTCCTCCAGCCCCATCACCAGCGGATGCACCCAAGTGTCGAAGAGCACGTTCGCGCCCTCGAACCCCATCTGCGGCGAATAGCGCGCCGGGAATTCCTGGACGTGGACCGGTGCCGAGATCACCGCGCACGGGATGCGCAGCCGCTTGGCGATGTGCCGCTCCATCTGGGTGCCGAGCACCAGCTCGGGCTGGAGCGCCTGGATCGCCGCCTCCACCTCCAGATAGTCGTCGGTGACCAGCGCCTCGACGCCGTACAGCTTGGCCGCATCGCGCAGGTCGCGTGCGAATTCGCGGTTGTAACAGCCGAGCCCGACGACCTCGAAGCCCAGCTCGTCGCGCGCCACCCGTGCGGCGGCAATGGCGTGGGTCGCGTCGCCGAAGATGAAGACCCGCTTGCCGGTCAGATACGTCGAATCGACCGAGCGGCTCCACCAGGGCATGTTGCCCAAACACCCGACCGTATCGAGCACCGCCGCCGCATCGACTCCCGCCAGCGCGGCGACCTCGGCGACGAAGGCGCGAGTCGCGCCGTGGCCGATCGGCACGGTGTGCACCGTTTTCTGCCCAAACGTCCGCTCCAGCCAGCGGCACGCGGTGTCGGCGATCTCGGGATACAGGCAGATGTTGAAGTCGGCATGACCCAGCCGTGCGAGGTCGGCGGGGCTCGCGCCGAGTGGCGCAACGACATTGACGTCCACGCCGAGAAGCCCAAGCAGCCGGGTGATCTCGATCACGTCGTCGCGGTGGCGAAAGCCCAGCGCGGTGGGGCCAAGGATGTTGGCGAGCGGACGGCCGCCTTCGTGCGGCGCAGGCTTGGCTTGCTTGCCGGCGAGCGTCCGCACCAACTGGTAGAAGGTCTCCGCCGCGCCCCAATTCTCCTTGCGCTGGTAGCTCGGCAGTTCGAGCGCGATCACCGGAATCGGCAGCGCCATCGCCTGCGCTAGCCCGGCGGGGTCGTCCTGAATCAGCTCGGCGGTGCAAGAGGCCCCGACCAGCATCGCTTGCGGATTGTACCGCGCGAACGCCTCGCGCGCCGCGGTCTGGAACAGGTGCGCAGTGTCCTTGCCCAGATCGCGCGCCTGGAAGGTGGTGTAGGTCACCGGCGGCCGCTTGCCGCGCCGCTCGATCATCGTGAACAGCAGGTCGGCATAGGTGTCGCCCTGCGGCGCGTGGAGGACGTAGTGCACGCCCTCCATCGCGGTCGCGACCCGCATTGCGCCCACGTGAGGAGGTCCCTCGTAGGTCCAGACCGTGAGTTGCATCAGACCCTCAGCAGGTCGCGCCGCCGAAGCGGTCGCGCAAAGAGTTCGGCGAGGTCGCCCGCCTGGTCGAAGCCGTGGATCGGCGAGAATACGAGCTCGATCGCCCATTTGGTGGTCAGGCCTTCGCTCTCCAGCGGATTGGCGAGACCCAGGCCGCAGACGGTCAGGTCGGGCTTGGCCGCACGGACGCGGTCGAGTTGCCGGTCGACATCCTGCCCCTCGCTGATCGTCGTGTCCGCGGGCAGCAGCGCCAGTTCCTGCGCCAGGTGACGACGATGCAGATACGGCGTGCCGACCTCGACGGGGACCATGCCGAGCTCGTTCGCCAGGAAGCGCGCGAGCGGTATCTCCAGCTGCGAATCGGGCAGGAAGAAGATGCTCTTGCCCGCCAGCCGCTCGCGCGAATGCTCGAGTCCGCGCTTGGCCCGCTCGCGGCCCGGCGCGATCGTCCGGCGGAAGTGCATCTCGTCGACACCGAACGCCTGCGCGGCGGCGTGCAGCCAGTTGGTCGTCCCTTCCGCACCAAACGGGAACAGCGCGTCGAGCCGCACCGCGCCGCGATCCTCGAGCGCGCGCGCGGTCTCGCCGAGGAAGGGCTGTGCGAGCAGGAAGCGGGTGTTCGGCCCCACCGGCGGCATCGCACCGGCACGCCGCGCGGGCAGCGAATGGACGCGTGCGATGCCGAGATCGGCGAACAGGCGGGCGAACTGGTCCTCGACGACGTCGGGCAGCGCGCCGACGATCATCAGGCTCGGCTCAGCGGATGCGTCGGCTGGCAGGTCCGGCACGAGCGCCGCCAGGCACGCGTCCTCGCCCTCGGTGAACGTCGTCTCGATCCCCGAACCCGAATAGTTCAGGATCTTGGTCACCCCCGCGTGCTTGACCGACAGCCGTGCGGCAGCGCGGCTCAGGTCGAGCTTGATGACTTCGGACGGGCACGATCCGACCAGGAACAGCAATTTGATGTCGGGCCGCCGGGTCAGCAGCCGGTCGACGACGCGGTCGAGCTCCTCGTTGCAATCCGCCATGCCGGCCAGATCGCGCTCCTCGATGATCGCGGTGCCGAAGCGGGGCTCGGCGAACACCATCACCCCCGCCGCCGATTGCAGCAAATGCGCGCAGGTCCGCGAGCCGACGACCAGGAAGAACGCGTCCTGAATTTTGCGGTGGAGCCAGATGATCCCGGTCAGCCCGCAGAACACTTCGCGCTGCCCGCGTTCGCGCAGCACCGGCGCGGACCCGCAACCCAGAGTCGCGGCGGGCAGCGGCGCGGTCACCCTGCCATCGCCATTTTGGGGGCCGGAGATTGCAGCCGCGCCGCGCGCAGCTTCAGCACGAACTGGCCCGCGTTGATCGCATAGGTAACGTAGGCGGCGAGCGCTAGTAGCATCCGCCCGCGCTCGCTCCCCAGCCCGGCCACCAGCGCCACCAGATAGGCGGTGTGGAGCGCCAGCACGAGCATGCTGAACACGTCCTCCCAGAAAAAGGACGGCACGAACAGCCACTTGCCGAACACGACCTTCTCCCAGATCGATCCGGTTATCATGATCGTATAGAGCGCGAGTGTCTTGACGACGACGGACACGATCGCCGCGCCCGCGCCGTCGCCGGTCGCGAGATAGCGCAGCACCAGTGTGGCGCTGACCAGGAAGATCGCGAACTGCGCGGGAGCGAGAATACCCTGTACCAGCGTCCAGCGGGTCGCGTCGCGGCGGCGGCGCTGATCGGCGGTGTAGAGGGCGCGCGGAACGGGGTCTTCTCCCCTCCTCGATACTGGGTCGCTCGCCTGCATTGCTGCCCGCCTGCCCTTGATCCCGTTGACCTGAAGGCTAGGCGTCTCCGCTACCAAGTGTCAACGGAATCTTACGTCCATTTTCTTTGACACTCGATTGCACGTGATTTGGGAAGCGGTTGTAACGCGTGCGCAATAGGCATAGGCTGCGAGTCGCGGATACGATCTCGGAACGGGGCTTCGCGAGTAGAAACGTTGGTTTACCAGGCTGGGAGAGCCGGTGATGACGTCGATGATGCGAGCCGATATCGCCCACACACGGTCGACCCGGGAACACGCCACGCACGGCCAGCGGCTTGCCGCGTTCCGCATCCACCTCGATCAAGATTATGCGCAGTCGCTCTCCGCGCTGATCGAAAGCGAGATCATCCCGCGGTTGGTTGTCGCGCATGCGGCCGATCCGTTCGACACCCTGCCCGCGCTCCCCGGCGACGTCGTCGTCACCGCGGTCGACATCGAGACCTTGGTGCCCTTGTCGCTTCAGGTCGAGGCGGACACGCTGATCGTGCATGTCGAGGCCATTCTGACGCGCGGCGTCCCGATCGACGCGGTGCTGGTCGACCTGCTGGCCCCGGCCGCACGATTGCTCGGCGAATATTGGGAGGAGGACCGCTGCGATTTCGTCGACGTCACGATGGCCTTATGGCGGTTGCAGGAGGTGATCCACGAGCTGTCCGCGCGAATGCCGTCCGACGGGATCGTCGGCGGCGGCGGCCACTCCGCGCTGTTCGCCTCCATGCCGGGCGATCAGCACAGTTTCGGCACAGTGGTGATCGACGAATTGTTCCGTCGAGAAGGCTGGCGGACCGACCGCATGAGCAATGCGGAAACCCCCGATCTGCTACGCCGTGTCGCCGACGACTGGTTCGACATGATCGGATTGACGGTGAGTTGCGACTGCCATATCGCGAATCTCGGCTCGGTCATTGTTGCGCTGCGGAATGTGTCACGCAATCCGCGGGTCTGCGTGATGGTCGGCGGACGGATCTTCGGTGCGGACCCCGCGTTGGCGGAACAGGTCGGTGCCGATGGCACCGCCCGTGACGCCAAGCTCGCGCTCAAACTCGCGGACAGCCTGGTCCGCGCGCGCGCGCGGGAGGCGGTTGCATAGCTGGATTCGCATTTTTGTTGGAGCGCGACGCTCGTCGATGAACAAGCCTATCGCCCTTGCCCCGAAGACGGCCTTCGCCGATCCGGAAACCAATCCGGGTATGCTGTCCGCGCGCGTTGCCGCATCGCTGCTCGCAGCGGTGGGCGACGTGGCGTTCGTCCTCGCGCGCGATGGCACGATCCTCGATGTCGCGATCTCGCAAGGCGACCTTGCGGGCTACGGCTTCGTCGACCGGATCGGCGACGCGTGGATCGACACCGTCACCGTTGAGAGTCGTCCCAAGGTCGCCGAGATGCTCGCCGCCGCCGCCCACCACGACCCCGCACCGCGCTGGCGGCAGGTCAATCATCCCGCGGCCGGCGCCGACCTGCCGGTGCGCTACATGATGGTGGCGCTGGGCCACGACGATCGCGTGATCGCGATCGGCCGCGACATGCGCGCCGTCGCAGCGGTGCAACAGCGATTGCTCCAGACCCAGCAGTCGCTGGAGCGCGACTACATTCGGCTGCGCCAGGCCGAGATGCGGTATCGTCTGTTGTTCGATATCGCGTCGGAGGCCGTCCTGATCGTCGACGCCGAAAGCCGGCGCATCCGCGAGGCCAACCCGGCGGCGCATCGGCTGCTCGATGCCGCCGACGGTGCGCTGGTCGGAGAGCCCGTGGCGACGATCGTCGCTCCGGGGGACCAAGAGGATTTCGTCGCCCGGCTCGGCGCCGCCGAAGCCGCCGACGAGGCCGCCCCGGCGGCGCTGCGCCTGCGCGACACGCACGGTCAAGCGGGGGCCGAGGCGCGGATCACCGCACGCCTGTTCCGCCAAGGACGCACCCCCCTGCTCCTCGTCCGCATCGCGCCGGCCCCGCGCGACGTCATCGGGCATCCCCAAGCTGCGACGCTCAGCGAGGTCGTCGAGCGGATGCCCGACGCATTCGTCCTCGCCGATCACGAACTCAACATCCTCTCGGCCAATGCCGCGTTCGTGGACCTGACCGAGACCGCCTCGCCCGACCGCGTGGTCGGAGCCCGACTCGGGGTCTGGCTTGGCCGGCCGGGAATCGATCTCGAGCTGATCGTCGGCCTGTTGCGCGAACACGGCTCGGTCCGCAATGTCGCTACGATCCTGCGCGGCGCGTCCGGTGCGGAAGAAGAGGTCGAGGTGTCGGGCGTCGCCGCGCCGATGGGCGACGCCGTTTGTTATGGCTTCACCATCCGCAACGTCGCGCGGCGACTGCGCGATGTGCCCGCGGTGAACCGCGGCATGCCGCGCTCGGTAGAGCAATTGACCGAGCTGGTCGGGCGCGTGTCGCTGAAGGACATCGTGCGTGAGAGTACCGATCTGGTCGAGCGGCTGTGTATCGAGGCGGCGCTCGCCTACACGTCGGACAACCGGGCGTCGGCGGCGGAAGTGCTCGGCGTCAGTCGGCAGAGCCTCTATTCCAAGCTTCACCGTCACGGCCTTGGCAATTTGGTGCCCGCCAATCCGTGATCGTACATCGTCGGTCGTGAGAAGTGTCAATTCGGTTTGACGCCTCCGATCGTCAAGCCTAGCTTCTCTCTATGGATCGCTCGCTGACTCCGCAGGTCGCCACCGCCATTCCGGGCTCGCGCGATGTGCTCGAGCTGCTCAAGCCACTGACCTGGTTCGCGCCGATCTGGGCGTTCCTGTGCGGCGTGGTGTCGTCGGGTGAGGCGATCGGGCCGCGCTGGCCTTTTCTGCTGGCGGGGGTGATGCTGACCGGACCGCTGGTGTGCGGGACCAGCCAGGCGGTCAACGATTGGTTCGACCGTCACGTCGACGCGATCAACCAGCCCGCGCGGCCGATACCCTCGGGGCGCATCCCCGGCCATTGGGGCCTCGGCATAGCAATCGGCGGCACCGCCGCCTCGCTGGCCGTCGCTGCGCTCACCGGCGCCTGGGTGCTCGCGGCCACCGCGCTCGGACTCGTTCTCGCATGGGCCTATAGCGCACCGCCGTTCCGCCTGAAGGTCAGCGGAATATGGGGACCCGCGGCGGTCGCGCTCAGCTACGAAGGGCTGACCTGGTTTACCGGTGCCAGCGTGATGGCGGGCGCGCTACCTTCCTTGCCGATCCTGATCGTCCTCGCGCTCTACAGCGCGGGCGCTTGGGGCATCATGACACTCAACGATTTCAAGGCGGTGGAGGGCGATCGTGCGACCGGCGTCCGCTCGCTGCCCGTCCTGCTCGGGGTAGATCGCGCCGCGCGTGTCGCCTGCATCGCGATGGCCGCGCCGCAGCTGGTCGTGGTTGTCGCACTCGCCGCGTGGGGACACCGGACGGTCGCCGCGGCCGTTGCGGCGCTTCTGATCGGCCAGCTCGCGCTAATGGTGCGGCTGCTCCGCGATCCGCTGGCGAACACGCCTTGGTACAACGCCACCGGCACGACGCTCTACGTGCTGGGCATGCTCGCGGCGGCGTTCGGGCTCGGCGGAGTGCTGGGCCTGTGACCCCGCTCGGCTGGGTTGGCATCGTCCGCCTCGGACTCGTCCAGAGCGCGATCGGCGCGATCGTGATGCTGGCAACATCGCTGCTCAACCGCGTGATGGTCGTCGAATATGCGCTGCCCGCCGCACTGCCCGCCGGGCTGGTCGCCTGGCATTATGCGGTGCAGCTTTCGCGGCCGGTGTGGGGCCACGGCTCGGATCGGGGACGACGACGGACGCCGTGGATCGTCGGCGGCATGGCGGTGCTCGCGACCGGGGCGATCGCAGCGGTGCTGTCGCTCGGGCTGCTGGCGACGCGGTCCCTGGCTGGATTCGCGGCTGCCGCCGCCGCGTTCGCGATGATCGGCGCAGGCGTCGGCGCCGCGGGCACCTCGCTGCTGGCGCTGCTCGCGACCCGGGTGGCGCCCGCAAGGCGCGCGGCCGCGGCATCGATTACGTGGATCATGATGGTGGCGGGTATCGTCATCACCGCGCGCATAGCCGGATCGCTCCTCGACCCCTTCTCGCTCCCGAGACTGGTTCGAGTCGCAAGCGGAGTCGCGCTCGTGGCGTTCGTCGTTGCGGCGCTTGCGGTACGCGGGATCGAGGGTGTGACCGCCGCGCTGCCGCCCGAGCGGGCCCTCTCTTCACAGCCCTTGAAGGCCGAACTCGCAACCATGTGGGCGGATCGTGAAGCCCGGCGGTTCACCGTCTTCGTGTTCCTTTCGATGCTCGCCTATTCGATGCAGGACTTGATCCTCGAACCGTTCGCGGGCTTGCTGTTCGGCTTCACGGTGGGTCAATCGACTCAGCTTTCGGGTGTTCAGCACGGCGGCGTATTGCTCGGCATGATCCTGGTCGGCGTGGGCGGCAACGCGTTCGGCGGCCGCAGCGCGCGCGACCTGCGCGTGTGGATCGTCGCAGGTTGCATCGGTTCGGCCGCGGCGCTCGCCGGCCTGGCGCTGGCGGCGCGAAGCGGTCCCGGCTGGCCGCTCGCCGCCAACGTCGCCGCATTGGGCTTCGCCAACGGCCTGTTCGCGGTCGCGGCGATCGGCGCGATGATGGCGCTGGCCGGACAGGATCGTGGAAGGGAGGGCATCCGCATGGGCGTGTGGGGCGCGGCACAGGCGATCGCCTTTGGCCTGGGCGGGCTGACCGGCGCGGTCGCGGTGGACATCGGCCGATCGCTGATCGGTTCGACGCCGCAAACCTTTGCGATGGTCTTCGGGGCCGAGGCGCTGCTGTTCCTCGCCGCAGCCTCGCTCTGGCTGCGTGGGCCTGCGCGCATGTCCGTCCAAACCACCGTGAGCGCCGCGGCATGAGCGACGCGACCTACGATTGCGTCGTTGTCGGCGGCGGCCCTGCAGGCGCGACCGCCGCGACCGATCTGGCGACCGCCGGCCGCCGCGTGCTGCTGCTCGACCGTGCCGGGCGGATTAAGCCGTGCGGCGGCGCGATCCCGCCGCGGCTGGTGCGCGATTTCGCCATCCCCGATCACCTGATCGTCGGCCGCGCCACTTCGGCGCGGATGATCGCGCCATCGGGCCGCACCGTCGACATGCCGGTGGATCAGGGTGTGCCGGGGGGCTTCGTCGGCATGGTCGATCGCGACGCGTTCGACGAATGGCTCCGCGCCCGTGCCGCGGGTGCCGGCGCCGAACGCCGCACCGGCACCTTCGATCGGATCGACCGCGACGCCGACGGTTGCGCGATCGTCGCCTACCGCGACGCGCGCGGCGGCACCGAGCACCGGGTCCGCGCGCGCGCGGTGATCGGCGCCGACGGCGCGCGCTCCAAGATTGCACGCGCCACGCTGAAGGGTGCGGACCGCGTGCCGTGCGTGTTCGCCTATCACGAGATCATTCGCTCGCCCGCCGGCGACCCGAGCGAGGCATTCGACCAGGCGCGCTGCGACGTCTTCTATCAGGGCGAGCTGTCGCCCGATTTCTATGCCTGGATCTTCCCCCACGGCGACACTGCCAGCATCGGCGTCGGCAGCGCCAACAAGGGCTTCGCCTTGCGCGACGCGGTGGCACGGGTGCGCGACCGTGCCGGGCTTAATGCCTGCGAGACGATCCGCAGCGAAGGCGCGCCGATCCCGTTGCGGCCGCTCAAGCGCTGGGACGACGGCCGCGACACGATCGTCGCGGGCGATGCCGCGGGCGTGGTCGCGCCGGCGTCGGGGGAAGGCATCTACTACGCCATGGCCGCGGCGCGCGACGTCGCCGCATCGGTCGACGCGTTTCTCGCGACCGGCAACCCGCGCGCGCTGCGCACCGCGCGCAAGCGCTTCATGCGCGCGCACGGCCGGGTGTTCTGGATTCTAGGCATCATGCAGTATTTCTGGTACAAGAGCGACAAGCGCCGCGAGCGCTTTGTCGCGATGTGCAACGACCCCGGCGTGCAGGACCTCACCTGGCAGGCGTATATGAACAAGGAACTGGTGCGCGCGCGGCCGATGACTCACGTCGGCATCTTTCTGAAGGACATGCGCCACCTGCTGCAGTCGGCGGCGTGACGCGGGTGAGCCGGGCGTGGCTGTTCCCTGTGCTGGTCGCCGCGATCGCCGCGGTGGCGATCGCCTTCGTGGGTGCGACGATCACCCATCTGGGGCCCTGGTACCGCGCGCTCGCGCAGCCGCACTGGGCGCCGCCCGATGCCGCCTATGCCGCCGCGTGGACCGCGATCTACGCGTTGACCGCGCTCGCCGGGGTCACCGCCTGGCTCAACATGTCGGGACAGCGCGAGGGCGAGTGGCTGATCGGGCTGTTCGCGCTGAACGGCTTCCTCAATATCGCCTGGAGCCTGTTGTTCTTTCGCCTCCACCGGCCCGATTGGGCGATGGTCGAAACGATCGCGCTGTGGCTGTCGGTTGCGGCGCTGATCATCTTCGTCTGGCGTCGCTCGATCGTCGCGGCGGTCCTGCTGGTGCCCTATCTGCTGTGGGTCACGTTCGCCGGATACCTGACGATGACGATCGTGCGCCTGAACGGGCCGTTTTCCTGACCGGGGCGTCCCACGGGCTGTTCGCGTGGCTGTTCGCGCGCGGCCATGCGGCGGACCTGGTGCTGGTGGTGATGCTGGTCGAGTTGACTTGGCTGGTTCGAGCGCGCGACTGGCCGCCCTACTCCGCAGCGCTCCGGCTGCTGCCGGGGGCGCTGATGATCCTGGCGCTGCGGGCGGCGCTTACCGGCGCGGGATGGCCCTGGGTTGCACTGGCGCTGGCGGCGTCGTTTCCCGCGCACCTCGCCGATCTGGCAAATGGTGCCCCCCGCCGGCGTCGGGCCCGATATCGGACGGGGGGTCACCCAATCAGTTTGCCTTCAGATAGGCGATCACGTCGGCGCGCTTCTGCGGGTCGGTGAAGCCGGCAAAGGTCATCTTGGTGCCCGGCACCACGCGCTGCGGCTTTTCGAGATACTGGAACAATTTGTCTTCGGTCCAGGTGATGCCGCTGTTCTTGTTGGCGGGCGAATAGGCGAAGCCCGGGATCTGCCCAGCCTTGCGCCCCACCACGTCGTGAAGCGAAGGGCCGATCTTGTTCACCCCTGCCTCGATCGCGTGGCAGGTCTTGCAAGTGACGAACACGTCCGCGCCCTTGGTCGCATCGCCGGTATAGCTGGCGTATTTGACGCCCGAGATCGTGTCGGTGTTATCGGCTGCCGGCGCCGGCGCGGCGGGCACCGTGGGGCCGGCGGTCGTGGCAGCGGTGGTCGTCGTGGTCGTGGTCGCAGCCGTGGTCTCGGTCGCGGCGGGTGCGCTGGCGCCGTCGTCGGAGGCCTTCTTGGAACAGGCCGCCAGCGCCAGCGCGGCCACTGCCACGCCTAGTGCCATGCGACCGGCACGAGTCATCACCGTTGCGTGCATTCTCTGGGTCCTCTCACCATCGTGAACATCATTCCCGGAGCGCGATCTTCGCCGCCTTCTTCCGCATTGTCCAATCTTCTTTACGCCAATCTTCTTTACGCACGGGGACCGCGGCTGTTCCGGCGCTCGGCCCGATACGGAACTTTCCACGGGCGCAGGCGCTTGAGATGCTCGAGTCGAACCGCTCTCCTAGGGAGAAACGCGATGAACGGCAGTCCCATATCCGTCTTGATGTTCGGCACGCTGATTGCGGTCGTCGTGGTGGGCATCATCGTTCTGCTTCGCCACCTGCGCAAACCCGGCAACCGTCACCCGATGGAGAACCAGCGCGAGCGTAACATCGACGAGATTCGGCGCGACGGCCCGGTCGGGCCCTGACGTCCCGCCGTCGTTTTGCCGGCGCGCGTAACGCCGCTGGATTCGTCGGGCGATCCTGCGTATCCACAGGTCTGTGCCCGTCCTTCACGCCCTTGCCAATCCAGCGCGCTTCCTGAAGATCGCGCGGGCGCTGACCCCGGTGCTCGTGATCGCCGGTACGTTGCTGGTGGCGTTCGGCACCTATGCGGGGCTGACGTTGACCCCGCCGGACTATCTGCAGGGTGAGACGGTCCGCATCCTCTACATCCACGTTCCCGCCGCATGGCTGGGCACGGGCGGGTGGAGCGGGCTGGCGATCGCGAGCATCACCTTCCTGGTCTGGCGGCATCCGCTCGCCAACCTCGCGGCGCGCGCGATCGCGTTGCCGGGCGCGGTATTCGCCGCGATCTGCCTGGCGAGCGGATCGATCTGGGGACGGCCGACCTGGGGAACGTGGTGGCAATGGGACGGGCGGCTGACCAGCATGCTGCTGCTGTTCTTCGTCTATTGCGGCTACATGGCACTGGCGCGTGCGGACGCGGACCGCGGCGGCGACGGGCGGTTGCCCGCGCTGTTCGGCATCGCGGGATCGGTGCTGCTGCCGATCATCCGCTATTCGGTCGTCTGGTGGAACACGCTGCATCAGGGGCCGAGCATCGGGTTGACAAAGTCGTCGATCGACTCGTCGATCCTGTGGCCGCTCCCGATCATGCTGCTGGGCTTCACCTGCCTGTTCGCCGCCATCGTGCTGATGCGGATGCGCACGCTGCTGGCGCTCGCCAAGGCGGAAGCGCGGATGCGGCGGATGGCGCGCACATGAACCCCTGGCCCTTTGTTGTCGCGGCGTACGCGCTGACGCTCGGCGGCACGGTCGTGCTGGTCGCGACAAGCTGGATCGCGATGCGGCGCGCGGAGCGACCTGCGTCGCGGCGGGTCGAGGCCCCTGCGTCGAGCGCAGTCGAGGCATGAAGCCCAAACATCAGCGGCTGACCCTGGCGCTGCTCGGCGTCGCCGCGGTCGTCGGCGCCGCATTGCTCGCCCTGTCGGCGCTCGGCGAGCAAGCGTCGTTCTTCTATGCGCCCTCGGACGTCCGCCGCGACGGCGTGCCGGTCGGCCGTGCGGTGCGACTGGGCGGGATGGTGGCGGCGGGATCGGTCGCGCGCGCCCCCGACGGCGTCACCGTCCATTTCCAGGTCACCGACGGGCAGGCGACCACGCCGGTGGTGTTCGCCGGCATCGTCCCTGACCTGTTCCGCGAGCGATCAGGGGTCGTCGCCGAAGGCGCGTTCCGCCGCGACGGGCTGTTCGTCGCCACCAACCTGCTCGCCAAGCACGACGAAAAATACATGCCGCCGCAAATCGCGGGCAGGATGCACGAGACCAAGACGCTGGAGCCATGATCGCCTTATGATGGCAGAAGCGGGTCTTGCCGCATTATGGCTCGCCGCGGCGCTCGCCGCCTTGCAGATCGCGCTCGGGGCACTCGCGCTGCGCGGTGGCGACGGCACCGTCGCCGCTGCCATCCGTCCCGTCGCGATCGTGCAAGGGCTGTTGGTCGCGGTCGCAATGGCGGCGCTGATCGCGGTGTTTGTCGCCTCGGACATGAGCGTCAAGCTGGTCGTTGAGAACAGCAATTCCGCCAAGCCGTTGATCTACAAGGTCGCCGGCGCCTGGGGCAACCACGAGGGCTCGATGCTGCTCTGGGTGACGATCCTGGGGCTGGCGGGCGCGGGTGTCGCAACCCTGGAGCGCCGGGTCGCCGAGCGCACGCTGATCGCCACGCTGGCCGCGCAGGCCGCGATCGCGCTGGGCTTCTACGCCTTCCTGCTGTTCGCCTCCAACCCGTTCGCGCGATTGCCGGTTGCGGCGCCCGACGGGCTCGGCCTCAACCCGTTGCTGCAGGATCCCGGCCTCGCCTTCCATCCGCCGACCCTGTACCTCGGCTATGTCGGGCTGTCGGTCGCGTTCAGCTTCGCGGTCGGCGCGCTGGTCACTCGCGATGTCGGCCCCGCGTTCGCACGCGCGATGCGGCCATGGGTGCTCGGCGCGTGGATATTCCTGACGCTCGGGATCACCGCGGGCTCGTACTGGGCCTATTACGAGCTCGGCTGGGGCGGCTGGTGGTTCTGGGATCCGGTCGAGAACGCGTCGCTGATGCCTTGGCTCGCCGCCACCGCGCTGCTTCATTCGGTCAGCGTGCTGGCGACCCGCGACGGGCTTCGCGCCTGGACCGTCATGCTCGCGGTCGTTGCTTTCTCGATGTCGATGATCGGCACCTTCATCGTCCGATCGGGTTTGCTGACCAGCGTCCACGCCTTTGCGGTGGACCCCACGCGGGGCACCTTCATCCTCGTCCTGCTGTGCCTCTACGTCGGCGGCGCGCTGGCGCTGTTCGGCGCGCGCGTCGGCACGGTGCGGCAGGGCACGACGTTCGAGCCGGTCAGCCGCGAGGGCGGGCTGGTCCTCAACAACCTGCTGCTGTCGGTCATTCTCGGCATCGTCCTGATCGGCACCTTCTACCCGATGGTGGCGCAGGCGTTCGGGCGGCAGTTGTCGGTCGGGCCGCCGTTCTTCAACCGTGCGGCAGGGCCGGTCGCGCTGCTGCTGGTCGCGTTCATGGCGGCGGGTCCGCTGATCCGCTGGCGCCGCGACTCCGGCCAAGCGGTGATCGCCCGCCTCACCTGGCCGATCGCCGCGGCGGCGTTCGCGGGCGCGGCGCTGGTGGTCTTCGCGCTACCGATGAACCCGCTGCCGTTCGCCGGCATCGCATTGGCCACGGGGCTCGCGGTGGCCAGCGTCGCACCCTTGTGGAAGCGCAATCTGGCGCGCACGCCGCTGTTCACCTGGGGGATGGTCGTCGCGCACCTCGGGATAGCGGTGTCGCTGGCGGGGATGGCGTGCGACGCGGCGTTCACGTCCGAACGGCTGATCGCGCTCCGGGCAGGCGAATCGGCGCGGGTCGGGCCGTACAGCGTCCGCTTCGACGGCATCACGCCCGTGATCGGCGACACCTGGTCGGCGCTCGAGGCCAGGCTCACCGCGACGCGCGGCGACGACACGCTGGTGCTGCGCCCGCAATCGCGCTTCTTCGCGCAGCCGCCGACGACCACCAACGAAAGCGCGATCGCGACCGTGCTCGACGGACAACTTTACACCGTGCTGGGTCAGGCCGACGGCACCGGGCGCTGGCAGATGCGTTTCTGGTGGAAGCCGTTCGTGACATTGATCTGGCTCGGCGGCGCGCTCGTCGCGCTCGGCGGGCTGCTGTCGCTGGTCGGCCGTCTGCGGAAGCGGCGCGGGTGAGGCGAGCGCTGATCTGGGCGCCGCTGGCGGTGTTCGCGGCCATCGCGATCCTGGTGGCGTTGGGCCTGCGTCACCCCGCCGATCGCACCGTGCGCTCGGCGATGGCGGGCCAGCCGCTCCCCGCCTTCGCGCTGCCGCCATTGGTCTCGGGCAAGCCCGGTCTTGCCTCGACCGACTTCGCGCGCGGCCAACCGCGGCTGCTCAACGTGTTCGCCAGCTGGTGCGTCCCCTGCGTCGCGGAGGCGCCGCAACTGCTGGCGCTCAAACGCATGGGCATCCCCATCGACGCGGTCGCGATCCACGACACCGCGCCCGCAGTCGCGCAGTTCCTCAGCCTTAACGGCGATCCCTATGATGCAATCGGCGACGATGCCAAGAGTTCGGTCCAGCTCGCGCTGGGCTCGTCAGGGGTGCCCGAGACGTTCATCGTCGACGGCCGCGGCCGCATCGTGGCGCAGCACATCGGCGACATCCGCGCCGACGATGTCGCCACGCTCGCCGCGCAGGTGGAGGCGGCGCAATGAAGCGGCTCCTTCCCCTGCTGTTGCTGAGCACCCCTCTGATGGCCCAAGGCACGCCCTCGGACGCGCTCGCCGACACCCAGCTCGCCGATCCGGCGCGCGAGCATGCCGCCAAGACGCTGATGGAGACGCTGCGCTGCGTCGTTTGCCAAGGCCAGTCGATCGCCGACAGCGACGCGCCGATGGCGGGCGACATGCGCGCGCTGGTCCGTCGCCGCATCGGTGCGGGAGAGGCGCCGGAGCGGGTGCGCGCGTGGCTGGTCGCGCGCTACGGCGACTACGTCACCTACGATCCGCCGTTCACCGGCGCCACCGCGCCGCTGTGGATCGCTCCCCTGGCTCTCCTCGCCATCGGCTTGCTGGTCGCGCGCGCCAGCTTCAAGCGACGGCGCTGATGGGTTTCGCGGCGCTGGTGCTGATCGCAGGGCTCGCCGCCGCCGCGCTCTGGCTGCTCGGCATCGCCGGACCGTTGTGGCGGCTGGTCGGCGCCGCCGCGATGCTCGGCGCCGCGGGCTACGCGTGGCAGGGCAGCCCGACGCTTGCCGGCCATCCGGTCGCCGCGGACTCTCAGCGAACCGAGGTCGACCCGGGCCTGGTCGCGTTCCGCGCCGCGATCATGCCCGGCGAGCCCGGCGACGCCGCGGTGCTGAGCACGGCCGACCGCCGGCTGCAGGACGGCGACGCCGGACAGGCCGCACGCGTCCTGCTCGCTGCCATCGCCGAACGCCCCCGCGATGCGGCGCTATGGACCGCGCTCGGCACCACCCTCGCCGCGCACGACGCGCAAACCCTTTCCCCTTCGGCGCGCTTCGCCTTCGCCCGTGCGTTCCGGCTCGCCCCCGACAGTCCCGGGCCGCCGTTCTTCCTCGGCCTGGTCCAGGTCCAGGCCGGCGAGATCGCCGCCGCTCGCCCCGCCTGGCAACAAGCCCTCGCGCTTACGCCCCAGGGCGCCCCCTGGCGCGCCGATATCGCCGAACGGCTGACGATGGTCGACCAGTTCCTGGCGATGCAGAGCGGGCGCACGCGCTAGACGATCGCGCGCACGGGGCTCATTCCCACTCCATTGTTTCCTGACCCCTTAACGCGTTGATCTCCCACGCTTTAATCTGCCTGAAAAAAGCAGAATACCGTCGAGGATACCGTCAGAATCCTTTGCTGTTGATTTTATTGGATTTATGGAGTCCGAGTCG
>NZ_CAXVWL010000010.1:0-4090 GCF_964263785.1 Sphingomonas sp. | reverse complement strand
GACGTGCTCCCCTGAAACTCTGCCAGTCTGAGCTAGAGTCCGCCTTCGTGAGGAGACGGACGTGAAGAAGACCAGGTTCAGCGAGGAGCAGATCATCGCGGTGCTGCGCGAGCAGGAGGGCGGGATGAAGACCGCCGACGTGTGCCGTAAGCACGGCATCAGCAGCGCGACGCTCTATGCGTGGAAGGCCAAGTACGGCGGGATGGACGTGTCGCAGGCGCGCAAGCTGAAGGTGCTCGAGGAGGAGAACGGCCGGCTCAAACGGCTGCTGGCCGACGCCATGCTCGACAATGCTGTGTTGAAGGAAGTTGCGGCAAAAACTGGTGAGGCCCGCCGCTCAGCGAAAGGCTGTCGAGCATGCTCGACAACTGTTCGGCATCAGCGAGCGTCGGGCCTGTACCATCTTCGGCGTGGACAGGACGTCGGTGCGCTACGCGCCCCGGCGTAGTGATGATGGCGACCTACGGTCGCGGCTGCGCGAGATCGCGGCGGAACGTCGGCGCTTCGGCTACCGACGGCTGGGGATCATGCTGGCCCGTGAGGGACTGGTCATGAACCACAAAAAGCTGCTGCGACTGTACCGCGAGGAGAACCTTCGTGTCACACGCCGACGTGGCCGCAAGCGAGCTATGGGCACGCGAGCACCCATGGCCTTGCCGCAAGGTCCGAACCAGCGCTGGAGCCTCGACTTCGTCAGCGACACGCTGATCAGCGGCCGGCGTATCCGCATCCTGGCGGTGGTCGACGACTTTACACGGGAGTGCCTGGCGTTGGTCGCCGACACCTCGCTGTCAGGCGCACGTGTCGCCCGTGAGCTGGACGCTATCATCGCTGCGCGCGGCGTGTCGCCGCTGATGATCGTCAGCGACAACGGCACCGAGCTGACCAGTCTGGCGATCCTGAGATGGACACAGGACCGGCCTGTCGAGTGGCACTACATCGCGCCCGGCAAGCCGCAGCAGAACGGATATGTCGAGAGCTTCAACGGTCGTCTGCGCGACGAATGCCTCAACGAGACGCTGTTCGTGTCGCTCGGCCATGCCCGCTCGGTGCTGCGGCTCTGGCGCGACGACTACAACCACGTGCGACCGCATAGCGGGATAGGCGGGCTGACGCCCGCCGATGCTGCCAGGCGGGTTGTGCAACACTGCCCCGAGGAGCACCATACCAACCCCGGACTCCAGTTATGACTGGTAGGGCTTTGGGGAGCACGTCAGCGCGACACGCTCACCCGCCTCGCCGCCGGGCACAGCGCCACCGCCCTCGATCAGCTCATGCCCTGGAATCATGCCACCGCCGTGACCTGAGAACACCGCTTACGCTTGGCTGGCTGACGCCGATCGAATGTGCTGCTGCCGCGGTAGGATCGCGGCCGAATGAACGCCGGAAACTCACCCCCAGCCTGGATGAGAAACCGGGGGACCCTCACCACCGCCCTCGTTTCCGCAGCCGCCTACTGGCATGATCGATGAACCCTGACCTAAAAAGGGCGGTTAGGTTCTGCTCCCGCGTGTGCGGTTGTGAACATGATCTTCATTCGTGTTGGCTCGTCGCCAGAGGAGTGGCCGTCCGCATCACCTTGAAGCTGGTGCCGAAACCAGCCGACGAGTCGCGTCCCACGGCGACGTCAAACTCAGCGGCATCCTGAACCCAGTCTTGACGTTCCGCACTCCAGTATCGGCGGTCCTCGGGTCGGAGCACGAAAGAGAGTGTCCGCCGCTCACCAGGTCTGAGCGTGACGCGCTGGAAGCCCTTCAACTCGCGTACCGGTCGCGCGGCTGATCCTGTGCGCTGTCCGAGGTAGAGTTGCGCCACCTCGTCGGCAACGCGCGCGCCGGTGTTGGTCAGGTCGACGGAAATGGTCACCTGATCGTCGGGGGAGATCGCCGCCCGGTCCACCTGCGGATTGGCATAGGTGAAGGTCGAGTAGCTCAGGCCATAACCGAACGGGAAAGCCGGACTGCCCGGCGCGTTCCAGTACCGGTTGTTCGCATTACGGGGCTCGTGCGACTTCAGGTGCGCGTAGAATAGCGGCACTTGACCAACGTCCCTCGGCCAGGTGAACGGCAGCCGTCCGGCGGGTGCGGCACGGCCGAACAGCAGGTTGGCAGCGGCCGCGCCGCCCTCCGATCCGGGATACCAGAGATCGAGGATCGCCGCGGCCTTGGTATCGGCGATCGTCAGCGGCCGCGCGCTCATCAGCAGGAGCACGACCGGCTTGCCGGTCGCGACCACCGCGTCGAGCAACTCGCGCTGCCGTCCGGGCAGCTCCAGGGTCGAGCGGGAGCCCTGTTCCCCGATCATGTTCTGGCCCTCGCCGAGCACCAGCACGGCGATGTCCGCGGATCGCGCTGCGGCCACGGCGCGGGCGATTTCCGCCGCCTCGTCGCCCACTGGCGGCTTGGCGGAACCGCCGGTCGCCATGTCGAATGGCGAAGGGTTGAGCCGCGACGGCAGCGAGACGCCCTTGATGACGTCCACCCGTACCCCCGCCCCGAGCAGCGCGCGAAGCCCCGACGCGACGGTGATCGCCCGGGGCATCTGCTGCTCGAACACGGCGGGGCCAGCCGTGTCGACTTCGGAATCCGCGAGCGGCCCGATGACGGCCAGCGATTTCACCGCCTTCTGGTCGAGCGGCAGGAGATTGCCCTCGTTGCGGAGCAGCACGGCGGACCGCTCGGCCGCCTGGCGGGCGGCGACCCTGTGGGCCGGGCTGCCGAGCAGCTTCGCCGCCGCGGCCTCATCGACATAGGGGTGTTCGAACAGTCCCATCCGGATCTTTGCTTCGAGTATGCGGCGCACCGCCTCGTCCAACCGCGCCGGGGAAACCGTGCCGGCCGCTAGCTGATCGGGCAACCGGTCAAACGCGGGCACGGCGATCGCCATTTCCATGTCGATTCCGGCATCGAGCGCCTTGCGCGCCGCTTCCCCGGGGTCAGCGGCGACACCGTGCGTCACCAGGTTCTTGACCGCATCGGCGTCGCTGACGACGAACCCCTTGAACCCCCATCGATCGCGGAGGACGTCCTGCAACAGGAAGCGGTTGGCTGAGGCCGGGACGCCGTTGAGCGCCATATAGGCCGCCATGATGTTGCCCGCGCCGGCGTCCACCGCCGCCTTGAACGGCGGCAGGTAGATGTTGTGGAGGTCGGCATCGCCGATCGAGGCTTCGTCATAGTCGCGCCCGCCGGCTGCGGCGCCATAGCCCGCGAAATGCTTGGCGCCCGCGATGACGCGGCCGGGGCTGCCGAGGCACGGACCTTGGAAGCCGCGGACCTGGGCCGCGGCCATGACGCTCGCCAGGAACGGATCCTCGCCCGGCCCCTCGACGATGCGGCCCCAGCGCGGGTCCCGCGTCACGTCGATCATCGGCGAGAACGTCCAGCTGACACCCGCCGCGCGCGCTTCGGCGGCGGCGATCGCGGAGATGCGTTCCACCATCGCCGGGTCCCACGACGCCGCATAGCCGATCGGGACCGGGAAGATCGTCCGGAAGCCGTGAACGACGTCGAAGCCGAACAGCAGCGGTATCTTTAAACGCGACGTGTCGAGGGCGAGGCGCTGGAGCCGATTGGTCTCCTTCGGGTCGCTGACGAACAGCAGCGCGCCGACATTGCCGCCGGTGACCGCCTGGTCGATCTGCTTGACGTTGAACGGCAGGGCGAACCGCTGCGTCAGTTGCCCCGCCTTTTCCGCAACGGTCATTCGCGCGATCAGGGCGTCCGCCCGCGCCCGAACGCCTGCGTCGGAGACGCAGGCGCTTGTCGTGGCGCGGCGCGGGCGGTCGCGGCGTTCGGCCGTAGCTGGCGCCGCAAGGCAGGCCGATGCGCCGGCCATCGCCAGCATCAGTGATCGAAGGCGCATCAACCGTCCTCTTGAACAACTACAGTCGCGGCCCAGCGCCGCGGGGCGCTGCCGTCACGGCTGCTTTCGCGCAGGCAGAGCGGCGAGGTCGGCGTCGATCTTGGCCAGCACCGCGTCGGGCACGGAGTCCGGAACGTAGGTCTGCATCTGCTTGAGCGTGATGCCGCGTGCTCGCTCGACCTGCGGGTTGTTGATGATGTCCGGGAGGTACTTGGCCACCACAGCC
>NZ_CAXVWL010000009.1:0-3135 GCF_964263785.1 Sphingomonas sp. | reverse complement strand
AGTAATCGAGACAGAGGCCGACCCGGTCGCTGCCGGCGCGATCGATCACCTCCAGCGCCTGGTCGATCGTCCAGATGGCGCTCTCGACATTGACCGAACTGGGGTTGAGCGGCTCCAGCGCCAGCAGGACGCCGTTGTCGGCGGCGACCTTCGCCAGCTCACCCAGCCTGTCTCCCACGATCCGCATCGCGTCGGCCATGTCGCCGCGCGGGTGCGCGCCGGTGTTGGTGATGAACGGCACGCCGGGCGCGAAGCGGCCGAGGCGCTCGATTGATCCGCGAAGGGCCGCCACGCGGTCGTCCACTCCCTTCGGATCCGGCGTCATCCGGCTGGCAAAGAAGGTGCGCACCTTCGGTTGCATCCCGCTGATGCCGAGGCCCGCAGGCCCGATCGACCCCATCTGTTCGGCGAAGCGATGGTCGTCGAGCTTGGCCTCGACCACCTCGATGGTGTCGACGCCCAGCCTGGCGTAGCGTGTGACGTCATCCTCGAACGACCAGGGCTGCGTCGTGAACTCGCTGATTCCGAAGCGATAGCCGTCAGCCATGACAAACCCCTTTGCGCGCCATCGGCAGTCGGTCGGCGACATGGCAGGTCCGAGGGATCCCCGACGTGCCGACATCGAGCCTCATCAGCGCCCCCGCGTGGGGCTCGCGCATGCGCTGCGCCTCGTTCAGCCCGTCGGACGCGCTGGTCACATAGAGCGTAGCCAGGTCCTTGCCGCCGAACGCGCACATCGTGGGCTGGCTGACCGGAAGGTCGATGTCGCGGTCGACCGAGCCGTCGGCATGGTAGCGCCGCACCCTGCCTCCGCCGTGCAGCGCGCACCAATAGCCGCCCTCGACATCGACGGCGGCGCCATCGGGGATGCCCGCTTCTTGCTCGATCGTGGCGAAGAGACGCCGGTTCGAAAGCGACCCGGTGTCGGGATCGTAATGGTAGGCGAACACCTGTCGCGGATAGCTGTGCGACAGATAGAAGGTGCCGCCATCGGCGCTCCAGGCCATGCCGTTGTGCAGGTCCGAGCAATCGTCCACCGCCACGAGGCCGCCGCCGAGCGTGAAGCTGTGAAGCGCACTCGTCCGGGCAGGAGGCTTGCCGTCGACGGGATCGAACATCACGCCGATCCAGAACCGGCCCGTCGTATCGCAGGCGCCCTCGTTGTAGCGGAACAAGGCCGGGTCGAAGGTCGGTTCGGTCAGCCTAACCAATTTACCGCTCCGCAGATCGAGCCGATGCAGCCCGTGGCGGAGCGCGACCACCGCCCCGCCGTCGCGGGTCAGCGCGAAGCCCCCGACATCGCCCGTCAGCGGCCAGCCGCGGTTCTCACCCGTCGCGGGATCGAAGCGGTAGAGCGCGGGCGCCTTCACGTCGATCCAGTAGAGCGCCTGCTCGTCGGCGGCCCAGGTCGCCGACTCGCCGATGGTGGCGTGCGCGTCGAGCACGATTTCGACCGTCACCGCGCCCGCCCCTTCAGTTCGCCCCGTTTCGCCATGCGTCCGATCCGATCCGCCATCCGCAGCGCAAGCGCGTAGATCGTCAGCGAGGGATTGACCCCGCCAACGGTCGGGAACACCGATCCGTCGCAGATCCACAGATTGGGGATGTCCCAGCTGCGTCCGTCCGCATCGACGACGCTGGTGCGCGGGTCGGCGCCCATCCGCGCGGTGCCGCCCAGATGGTTGCTGTCGTCGGGCTGTTCGAAGATGTAGTCGGCGCCGATCGCCTCGATCGAGGCGCGCATCTGCGTCAGCGAATGCGCGATCAGCGCCTTGTCGTTGTCGCCCCAGCCAAAGGTGATCTTCGCGACGCGCAGCCCGTACTGGTCGAGGTCATCGGCCAGCGTCACGGCGTTGCGCTCGTCGGGCAGCGTCTCGCCGACCATCTTCACGCCGATCATGTGGTTATAGTCGCGCATCGCTTCGCGCAGCGGCGCTCCCCACAGCCCGCGCGCGCCGGTCAGCACCGAAACCCACTCGGTCGGCAGCGGCCCCTGGCCCAGCCAGAGATAGCCACCGTGGAAGTCCTTGGTGTCGTCGTAGTTCCAATGCTCGGTGATGGCGAGGCTGGGTGGCCCCTTGTACCAGCGCACCGGCGCGTCCATCCGGCCCCAGACGGCGGCGTTGGACTGGGTCATGAAGTTCTTGCCGACCAGCCCCGACGAATTGGCGAGGCCGTCGGGGAACCGCTCGTCGGCGGAGTTCAGGAGCAGCCGCGGCGTCTCGATGGCATAGCCGGCGACGACGACATTCTTCGCGCGCTGGAAATGCCACCTGCCGTCGCGGTGGTAATGCACGCCGGTCGCGCGGCCGTCCTTGCCCGTCTCGACCCGGCCGACCATCGCGAGGTCGCGGATCTCGGCGCCGGCGCTGACCGCGCGCGGAATGAACACCGTCAGCACCGAACGCTTGGCATTGGTCGAGCAGCCGAACCGGCAAAAGCCGCGATAAACGCACGGCGGACTCTTGCCGTTGGCGTCGCGATAGGGCGCCGAGAGCGTCGCGAGCGGCGTCTCCGTCCAGGCGATGCCGGTCTTTTCGGCGCCGGCCGCCAGCAGCTTGCCCGCGCCGTTCAGTTCGTGCGCGCGATAGGGATAACGCGGACGCTTCGGCCCCCACGGGTAGGTGATCGGGCCGGAGATGGTCAGCTGGCGCTCCGCCTCGGCATACCAATGCCACATCTCCTCCCAGCCGATCGGCCAGTCGACGCCATAGCCCAGGCTGGTGCGCGCCGTGAACCATTCGGGGCGGAAACGGACGGCGACCATCGCATAGTGGACGGTCGATCCGCCCACCGCCTTGCCGGAATTGTTGCCGCCCATCTTGACCGGGTTCGCGCCGGCGACGACGCGCCGGTCGGTCCAGTAGAGCTGTCCCTGCGCGGTCTCGTCCGACGCGAAGTCCTCGAGCGGACGGAACCAGGCGCCGGCATCAAAGGCGACGACGGAGAAACCCTGCTCGGCCAGCCGCGCGGCGAGCGTGCCGCCGCCCGCGCCCGTGCCGACGATCGCGAAATCGACCTCCTCGTTCTCCGGATACTGACGCATCGGCACCCAGCCGCCCTCATTCAGGACATCCGGCGCCTGGCCGTCGCGACCGCGCGGGGCGAGGCAGGGGTCAGACCACATGGCGGTTC
>NZ_CAXVWL010000008.1:0-65470 GCF_964263785.1 Sphingomonas sp. | reverse complement strand
CACCGCGACCTGTCCCGGCGCCGGCTCACGGTCGCCGAGCTCACCCGCTTCGACGGTATGGCCGGGGTTCCGCCGCGGGCGGGCGCGCGCGACCAGATGCCCGCACTCGCCGCCGCCTCGACCAAGAGACTTGCCTATGTCTCGTGCAATCCCAGCAGCTTCGCACGCGATGCGAAGACTTTGTGCGAAGGCGGCTGGCAGCTCGAATGGATCCAGCCGGTCGGCCAGTTCCGCTGGTCCACGCACGTCGAACTCGCGGCCTGCTTCAGGAGGTAGGCGAGAGCCCCGTCGTGCTGAGCGCAGTCGAAGCACATCGCCAAGCATCTCGCCCTTCGACTTCGCTCAGGGCGAACGGAGGAAATCAGTAATCCCCGGCTACGAAATACAGTCCATCGGGCGGCGCGTTCAGCCCCAGCCGTCCGCGATCCCGCGCCACCAGCGCCGCCGCGACCTCGGCGACCGGCCACCGCCCCATGCCGACCAGCGCCAGGCACCCGACCATCGATCGCACTTGGTGATGCAGGAACGACCGCGCCGCCGCATGCACCGCCACTGCATCCCCGTCGCGTACCACATCCAACCGGTCGAGCGTCCGCACCGGGCTGTCCGCCTGGCAATGCGCCGATCGGAACGTGGTGAAGTCATGCCGCCCGACCAGCGCCGCCGCCCCCGCCGCCATCGCCGCGGCATCCAGCGGCTGCGGCACCTGCCACGCCAGCCCCGCGCCCCACGTCAGCGGCGCCCGCCGGTTGACGATCCGATAGACATAGGATCGCCCGACGCACGAAAACCGCGCATGCCAATCGTCTGGCACCGCCTCGCACCCCAGCACCGCCACTGGCGCCGGTCGCACCCGCGCATTGATCGCTTCCATCAACCGAAACGGCGCGAACGGCTTCTCCACATCGACATGCGCGCGCATCGCCAGCGCATGCACCCCCGCGTCGGTCCGGCCCGCCGCCTGCACCGCGGTCCGCTCGCCGGTGACCGAGAACACCGCCTCCTCCAGCGCCTGCTGCACCGAGGGTCCATGCGCCTGCCGCTGCCAACCCATGAACGGTCGCCCGTCATATTCGACCGTCAGCGCGAACCGCGTCACGCAGACGTCGCCGTCGGGACGGGAAAGCCGCGAAGCATGTCCTCGGCCGATGTCACCCCGCGCCCCGCGCGCTGCACGAGGGTCGGCCGGATCGCGCCGATCCCACACGCGATCGTCAGCCGCGCGTCCACCGTCTCGCCAGCACCACCCGGAAAGGTGAAGGGCAGGACGTCGGCCGCCAGCACCTTGACCCGCTCGCCCGCCAACTCGATCCACGCGCCCGGCGCCGGGTTCATCGCCCGCACCACCCGCTCTACGGCGACCGCGCTCTGCGAGAAGTCGAGCCGCGCCTCCGCCTTGTCGATCTTGGCGGCATAGGTCACGCCCGCCTCGGGCTGCGGAGTCTCGATCCGCGCGTCGAGATCGGCCAGCGTCTCGAGCATCAGCGCCGCCCCGAGCGTCGCCAATTCCCCGCTCAACGCGCCCGCGGTCTTGCCGTCGACGGCCACGCGCCCCTCCAGCAGCACTGGCCCGGTATCTAGCCCGGCCTCCATCCGCATGATTCCGACCCCGGTCTCGGCATCCCCCGCCAGGATCGCGCGCTGCACCGGCGCCGCCCCGCGCCACCGTGGCAGCAGCGATCCGTGGACGTTCAGGCACCCGCGCCGCGGCGCATCGAGGATCGCGCGCGGCAGGATCAGCCCGTACGCCGCGACCACCGCCACATCCGCGTCGAGCGCGGCGAAGTCGGCCTGCGCCTCCGCAGTCTTGAGTGACACCGGTGTCCGCACCGCAAGTCCAAACGCCTCGGCGCGCCGCTGGACGGGGGAGGGCACCAGCTCGCGCCCCCGCCGCCCGCCCGCGCGTGGCGGCCGGCTGTACGCCGCGACGATCTCGTGCCCGGCTTCGACCAACGCGTCGAGCGTCGGCACCGCGAACTCGGGGGTTCCCATGAAGACGATCCGCATGCGCGCCGTCTCCCCGCTGGCGCGCGCGCGCGCAACCCCCTATCTGTTCCCGCATGGCATCCCCCGAGATCGAGGCGTTGACCCAGGCGTTGGCGCGCCTGCCGGGGCTCGGCCCCCGCTCGGCGCGGCGAGCGGTGCTTCACCTGCTAAAGAAGCGCGAGGCGGCGCTCGGGCCGCTCCTGTCGGCGCTGACCGCGGTCGAGGAGCGGCTCGAAACGTGCACGACCTGCGGCAACGTCGACACCGCAAACCCCTGCGCGGTCTGCGCCGATCTGCGCCGCGACGCCCGCGCTCTGTGCGTGGTCGAAGAGGTCGCCGATCTCTGGGCGCTCGAACGCCCGCGGCTATTTCCCGGCCGTTTCCATGTGCTTGGCGGCCGTCTTTCAGCCTTGGAGGGAATACGTCCCGAGGACCTCGCGATCGACTCGCTCGTCCGCCGCGTCGAAGCGGGCGGGATCGACGAGGTGGTGCTGGCGATGAACGCGACGCTCGAGGGCCAGACGACCGCGCATTACGTCGCCGAACGGATCGAACGCTTCCCCGTCCGCGTCACCCAGCTCGCCCACGGCCTACCGGTCGGCGGCGAGCTCGACTATCTCGACGAGGGTACGCTGGCACAGGCGCTGCGCGCCCGCCGTCCTGTGACATGACTGTCCTCGCCCGTCACCCTGTGCGTCTCTCCCTTTTCCGGGAGTAGGAAGGGTGAGGACAGGGTGGCAAGAACGTGCGGTGCTTGATTTGTTGGACTTGTTTTCCTAGCGCACGCCGATGGCCGTCCTCGAAATCGTCGAAGTTCCCGATCCTCGCCTGCGCGTGGTGTCCACCGCCGTGGAAAGTGTCGACGACGCGATCCGCCAGCTGGTCACCGACATGACCGACACGATGTATGCGGCCAAGGGCATCGGCCTCGCCGCGATCCAGGTCGGCGTAGCAAGCCGTGTGGTGGTGATCGACCTCCAGACCGAGGAGGATGCCGACGGCAAGCCGATCCGCGCGCCGCACGCCTATATCAATCCCGAAATCCTGTCGGTCAGCGACGAGCTGTCGAGCTACAGCGAAGGCTGCCTGTCGATCCCAGAGCAATATGCCGACGTCGAACGCCCGGCGCGCTGCCGCGTTCGCTGGCTCGATACCGATGGCCTCGCTCACGAGGAGGAGCTCGACGGCCTGCTGTCGACGTGCATGCAGCACGAGATCGATCATTGCGACGGCATCCTGTTCATCGACCACGTTTCGCGGCTGAAGCGCGAGATGCTGCTCCGCAAGCTTGCCAAGCAGCGTAAGGCGGCGTGACGGCGGCAGCATCGTTGGCCTCACCTTAGCGTCACTTTCCAAGCCGCATCGTTCGGGCTATGTTCCCGCAATCGACGGAGTAGTCATGGCGGAACTGGTTCTGGTGGCGGTGTTGGCGGCGGCGGCGGGGCTGCTGGTCGGCTGGCTGATCGCATCGCGCAAGGGTGGCGTGATGGCGAGCGAGCTGGCGGTGGCGCAAACCCGCGCGGCCGACGCCGAGATCGTCCGCGCCGCGCGCGATGCTGTCGAGGCCGAACGCAACGCCGCGCATCGCGAGCTGGCCGCGCTCAAGGCGCAGACCGTGGAACGCGATGCGGCACATGCGCGCGCGATGGAGGCGCTCGACGCGCAATTCGCCAGCGCCGCGGCCAAGGCGCTCGAATCGGCGCAGACCCGCTTCCTCGAACGCGCCGACGCCCGCTTCCGCCAGTCGGAGGAGACCGCGGGGCAGAACCTGAAATCGATGCTCCAGCCGGTCAGCGACCGCCTGCAACGCTACGAGGAAGCGGTCGGCAAGGTCGAGGTCGAGCGGAAAGGCGCGTTCAGCGAATTGAAGGGCCAGATCGAACAGATGCGGCTCGGCCAGGAAAAGGTCAGCACCGAAGCCGCCAAGCTCGTCAATTCGCTCCGCAATGCGCCCAAGTCGCGTGGGCGCTGGGGCGAGCAGCAGTTGAAGAACGTGCTGGAGACCTGTGGTCTTAGCGAACACACCGATTTCCAGACCGAGGTCAGCATCGCCGTCGGCGACGAGGGCGGGCGACTGCGCCCCGACGCGATCATCCGCGTCCCCGGCGGCCGTGCGCTGGTGATCGACGCCAAGGTGTCGCTCAACGCTTACCAGGACGCGTTCGGCGCGGTCGACGAGGCCGAACGGCTGCGCGGCCTGAGCCTGCACGCCACGTCGATGCGTACCCACGTCAACGGCCTGGGCAACAAGGCCTATTGGAGCCAGTTCAAGGACGCGCCCGATTACGTCATCATGTTCGTCCCCGGCGAACATTTCCTCTCCGCTGCGCTGGAACACGACCCGACGCTCTGGGATTTCGCCTTCGAAAAGCGCGTGCTGCTCGCGACCCCGACCAACCTCATCGCGATCGCCCGCACTGTCTCCGCGGTCTGGCGACAGGAGAAGCTGGCGAACGAGGCGCGCCAAATCGGCGAGCTCGGCAAGGAGCTTCATGATCGGTTGGCAAAAGCCGCGGAGCATCTCAAGGTAGTCGGTGGTGGGCTAAACTCCGCCGTCAACAACTATAACAAGTTCGTCGGGTCGTTCGAACGGAATGTGCTTAGCTCCGGTCGTAAGTTCCGCGACCTCAACATTGAAACCGGCGCGCGCAATATCGAGGAGGTGCCCCCGGTCGAGGCGCTGGCGCGTTATGGGGACGAGGCGCCACGGCTGATCGACGCGGCGGAGTGAGTAACGCTCGGTTCACCCAGTCAGCCTCTGGAGGACGGCCCTATTCTCCCGTTCGTGCTGAGCGCAGTCGAAGTACCTTGGCCGGGCGTGCCCTTCGACTTCGCTCAGGGCGGACGGTAATCGCGGGTCGACCATGTCAGGCCGCTTGCCGCGCCAGCACCTCATACGCCATAACAGCAGTGGCGACCGCCGCGTTGAGGCTGTCGGCCTTGCCAAGCATCGGCATCTTGACCAGAACGTCGCACGCAGCAGCCATCTCCGGCGGCATGCCGTGGGCCTCATTGCCCGTCAGCAGGAACGTCGGCGAGGAATACGCCACCTCCCGGTAGCCGGTGTCGGTATCGAGGCTCAGCCCCACCAGCTGCCCCGGCCCCTCGCGCAGCCACGCCAGGAACGGGTGCCATTCGCTCCGCACCACCGGCACCGTGAACAGCGCCCCCATGCTCGCGCGCACCGCCTCGACCGAGAAGGGATCGACGCACTCGCCGATCAGGATCAACCCGCCCGCGCCGACCGCGTCGCCGGTGCGCAGGATCGTCCCCAGATTGCCCGGATCGCGCAAGCGTTCGGCGACCAGCCAAATGCCGGAACTGCTCCGGTCGAGCGACGCGAGCTCTGCGTCGAACTCGTCGAATATGCCAACCACCGCCTGCGGATTGTCCTTGCCCGACAGCTTGGCCAGGATATCTGGCGTCGTCTGGATCGATTCGCCGCCCGCCGCCTCGACCGCGAACGACAGATCGTAGACCAGCGCATGGTTGGCGCTCGCCGCCGCGTAGAACAAGGTCTTGGGCAGCCGCCCGGTCTCGCGTGCCTCGGTCAGGATGCGCAGCCCTTCGGCCAGGAACTGTCGCGACGCCTTGCGATGCCGCTTGTCGCGCAAGTCGCGGGCGTATTTGATCAGCGGGTTCGAGAAAGCGGTTATTTCGCGGGGCATCAATCCTCCCCGAACTTCGCCTCGACCAATTCGCACAACGCCGCCACCGCGGTCTCCGCGCCGTCGCCCGCGGCGCTGATCGTGATCGTGTCGCCCATGGCCGCGCCCAGCATCATCAGCCCCATGATCGACGTGCCGGTCACGCCCGATCCGGCTTCCTTCTCGACCTGCACCTCGCACGGCTGGGTCGCGGCCAGGGTGACGAACTTGGCGCTGGCCCGCGCATGCAGCCCGCGGCGATTGGTGATGAGCACCTGCCGCGCGATGCTCACGCTGCGGCCTCGCCGAGAATTTCGGACGCAACCGAGATATACTTGCGCCCTGCCTCGCGCGCCGCGGCCACCGCGGCGACGACGGTCATCGCCTTGCGCGCGGAGCCCAGCCGAATCAGCATCGGCAGGTTCATCCCCGCGATCACCTCGACATGGCCGCGTCGCATCAGCGAGATCGCGAGATTGGAGGGAGTGCCGCCGAACAGGTCGGTCAGCACGATCACGCCCTTGCCCGCGTCGACCTGGTCGATCGCCGCCGCGATGTCGGCCCGGCGCTCCTCCATGTCGTCGTCGGCGCCGATCGCGATCGTCGCGACGCGCTCCTGCGGGCCTACGACGTGAACCATCGCGGTCACGAATTCCTCGGCAAGGCGTCCGTGCGTCACCAGAACCAGGCCGATCATCAGGGTTGCGTATCCATGCTCACACGCCGGCCGGCTTTCCCTCGAGCGAGTCCTGGGGGGCGGCGCCCAGATCGCGGTGAAAGACCGTGGGCGAAAAACCCGCGTCGCGCAACCGCTCCGCGAGCGCGGCGGCAACGTGGACCGAGCGGTGTCTCCCCCCGGTACAGCCGATGCCAACGGTGACATAGCTCTTGCCCTCGGCGCGGTAGCGGGGAAGCAGGAGGAGAAGCAGGCCCTCGATCCGCTCCAGCGCCTCGCGGTAGGCGGGGTCGCCCGCGACATAGGCGGCAACCTCCGCGTCGAGCCCGGTGCCTGACCGCAGTTCGGGCACCCAATGCGGATTGCGCAGGAACCGCATGTCGAACACCAGGTCGGCGCTGCGCGGCAACCCGCGCGAGAAGCCGAACGACATGACCGCCAGGGTCGGCTCGCCCAGCCGCTCGCCGCCGAACTCCTCGCGCACCTGCTGCGCCAGCATGTTGGCGGTCAGCGTCGTGGTGTCGATCAACCGGTTGGCGAAGTCGCGCAAAGGCTGGAGCAGCTCGCGCTCGCGGGCGATGCCGTCGGCTGCCGGGCGGTCGAGCGCCAATGGATGCCGCCGCCGCGTCTCGGAATAGCGACGTTCGAGCTCGGCACCCGCGCAATCGAGGAACAAGGTGCCGAGATCGAGACCGGAGGCGTCACGCAGGTCGGCGATGCGGCGGACGATGCGGTCGGGATCGAAGTCGCGGGTCCGCGCGCCGATCCCGATTGCCAGCGGTTGCCGCGCTTCGCCCGCACCTGCCGGCAGCGGCGCGTCGAGCAGCCGGTCGAGCAGCACCAGCGGCAGATTGTCGACCACTTCCCAACCCAGGTCTTCGAGCGTCTTGAGCACCGTCGATTTGCCCGCGCCAGACAGCCCGGTAACGAGCAGAATCGGCTGACCCGACATCACGCCGGTGTCGCCTCGGGTTGGCGCAGCGCGATTTCGATCGCGATCGGCGCGGAGGCAGGCCGCGGGTCGAGCGCGACCATGCGCACGTCGATCCCGGCGATCGTGCGCCGCCGCCGCTCGGGGATACGCGGCGGCTCGGCATCGAGCCGCACGAGCAACGCCACGGGCGCTTCCGCAAGGCAGGGAACGGCGGCGATGCCGATGCCGCGGACCTCGATCCGCCCGGCAAGCGTCTGCGGCGCCCGCGCGACCAGCCCCGCCGCCGTGCGCACCACCAGCGTTCGATCGTCGCTGATCAACTTCGCCCCGCGATCAATCAAGCGGAGCGCAAGGTCGGACTTGCCTGTGCCCGAGGGACCTTCGATCAGCACGGCCAAGCCGTCGATGGCAACCGTCGTGGCGTGAAGGGTCTCGGAACTGACGACGGCCAAGGCTGGGCTGTCCTATAAGTCGGCGAGCGGCAGGCGGACGACGAACCGGGCGCCGCTCATCCTGTCCTCGCGCGATTCGGCGGCGATGGCGCCCTGATGCGCTTCGACGATAGTCCGCGCAATGGCGAGACCGAGTCCGGAATGCTGCCCGAACGCCTCGCTGGCGGGCCGCACCGATTGGAACCGCCGAAACACGTCCTCGCGCGACTCGTCGGGCACGCCGGGGCCATCGTCGTCGACCTGGATCACCAGCGTCTCCTCCTCGTGCCGCGCCGCGATCGCCACGACGCCGCCATCGGGGGAAAAGGACAGCGCGTTGTCGATCAGATTCTCGATTACCCGTTCCAGCCGCGCGCCTTCGCCGAGCACGATGGCAGCACCGCCGTCCTCGCGATCGAAGCGCAGCCGCACGCCACGTTCGACTCCGCGCGCCTCGCGCTGGGCGAGCAGGCCTGCGATCATCGCGGCGACATCGACCGGCTCGAACTTCGCGCGGCTCAGCTGCGCATCGAGCCTGGACGCTTCCGATATATCGGTGATCAATCGGTCGAGCCGCAGCACGTCGTCGCGAACGATCGCCAGCAGCTTCGCGCGCAGGTCCGGGTCGGTGACCCGTTCCAATCCCTCGACCGCGGAACGCAGCGAGGCCAGAGGGTTCTTCATCTCGTGCGTCACATCGGCGGCGAACGCTTCGGTTGCGTCGATCCGCGCACGCAACGCCAGGCTCATGTCGGACAGCGCGCGCGCGAGCAGCCCCAGTTCGTCGCGCCGGTCGGGCAGACGCGGCACCACAACTTCGCGCGCGCGGCCCAACCGCACCCGCACCGCCGCCCGCGCCAGCCGTCGCAGCGGCCGCACGATGGTCCGCGCCAGGAACAGCGACAGCAGCACCGAAACGATCGTCGCGACCGCCAGCACGATGCCGAGCCGGAATCGCTCGATCCGCACCGTCTGGGTGATGTCGCGCGCGTTCAGCGTCGTCATCACCACGCCTCCGCCGGGCAGCGGCGCGGCGGCGGTGATGACGGGAGTCCGGTCGGGCGCGCGCCACACCGTTGTCGCAACGACCGAGCGGGATGAGGCGGCGCGCACGTCGGGCCATTGCCCTCCCTCGCGGCGCTCGCGGTACAAGGGCGGGCGCGGCGCCGCGACGACGATGTCGATCCCTGCGTCGAGCCAGCGTGCGACGACCTGGTTCCATCCCTGACGATCGGGATCGACCAGTACGAAATTCCGCAAGCCGTCCGCCCGGGTGTCCTTGGCCTGCGTGCCGTCCCTCGCGAACAATCGGATACGCGATCCCGTATCCTCCGCAAGCCGCAGCACCAGCGCCTCGCGCGCCTTCGGTTTCACTGCGGCCAGCGCCTCGGCGATCAGCCGCGTCTCGCGCGATGCCTGCTCGACGCGGCTGTCGACGATTCGGCTGCGGTAGGAGTCGAGATAGAAGAACCCGCCGGCCAGCAGCAGCAGCGCAAAGATGTTGACCGCCAGGATGCGCCGGGTGAGCGACACTCGCCCGGACCATTGCAAGGCCAGGTCGCGGTCGTCATTCCTCGGAATAGCGGTATCCGGCACCGTAAAGGGTCTCGATCGCGTCGAACTCGGGGTCGACGCTGCGGAACTTGCGCCGCAGCCGCTTGATATGGCTGTCGATCGTCCGGTCGTCGACATAGATGTCGTCCTGATAGGCCGCATCCATCAGCTGGTTGCGGGTCTTCACGATGCCCGGCCGCTGCGCCAGCGTCTCCAGGATCAGGAACTCGGTTACGGTCAGCGTCACCCCTTGCCCATTCCACGTCGTCCGGTGACGCGCCGGGTCCATCGTCAGCCGCCCGCGCGCGATCGGCACGGCAACTTCGCCCTCCGCCCCGCTCCCGCTCGCCTGCACCGCCTCCGCCCGCCGCAGGATGGCGCGGATGCGCGCGATCAGCAGCCGCTGGCTGAACGGCTTGGCGATGTAATCGTCCGCGCCCATCGCCAGACCCAGCGCCTCGTCGAGCTCGTCGTCCTTGCTGGTCAGGAAGATGACCGGGATCTGGCTCTTCTCGCGCAGCCGCCGCAGCAGTTCCAGCCCGTCCATCCGCGGCATCTTGATGTCGAAGATCGCGAGGTCGGGCGGGGTATCGACCAGCGCCTTGAGCGCGGTTTCGCCATCAGAATAGACGCGCGTCGTGAATCCTTCGGTCTGGAGCGCGATCGACACCGAGGTCAGGATGTTGCGGTCGTCGTCGACGAGCGCGATCGAAGCGGTCATGCCCCCATGCTAGTACAAAGCGGGATTCCGCTCAACCGCGCCGGTTTGACGCTCTCGCGACGCCGTCCTATGCGGCCGGCATACGTATGCCGGCCGGCGAAGAGTCGCTTGCACGAGGGGAAGCCATCATGAACGAACGTATTCCGGAGCGTGGGCTGAGCGCGCAGGGCATCGAGACCCGCGCGACGCTCCACTGGAACCTGGTCACCGCGCGCCTGATCGAGAATGCAGTCGCGCGCGGCGAGGGCAAGCTCAGCGCCGACGGCCCGCTGGTCGTGGAGACGGGTGCACACACCGGCCGCTCGGCGCAGGACAAGTTCATCGTCCGCGATGCCGAGACGGAAGGCAGCGTCTGGTGGGGCAAGTCGAACAAGGCGATGACCCCTGCGCATTTCGCGGCGCTCAAGGCCGACTTCCTCGCCGAGCTGCACGAGAAGGAGGATCTGTTCGTCCAGGACCTGTACGGCGGCTCGCAGCCCGAGCACCGTGTCCGCGTCCGCGTCGTCACCGAACTCGCCTGGCACAATTCGTTCATCCGTACGATGCTGGTCCGGCCTGAAGAGCACGAGCTGCGCAGTTTCGACGCCGAGTACACGATCGTCGACTTGCCCAGCTTCCGCGCCGACCCCGAGCGCCACGGCTGCCGGACCGAAACCGTGATCGCGGTGAACTTCACCGAGAAGCTGATCCTGATCGGCGGCACGCGCTACGCGGGCGAGATGAAGAAGTCGGTGTTCGGCCTGCTCAACTACCTGCTGCCCCCGACCGGGGTGATGCCGATGCATTGCTCGGCCAACATGGGCGCCGACGGATCGACCGCAGTGTTCTTCGGCCTGTCGGGCACCGGCAAGACGACGCTCAGCGCCGACGCCAGCCGCACGCTGATCGGCGACGACGAGCACGGCTGGTCCGATACCCACGTCTTCAATTTCGAGGGCGGCTGCTACGCCAAGATGATCCGCCTTTCGGCCGAGGCCGAGCCCGAAATATTCGCGACCAGCAAGCGCTTCGGCACCGTGCTGGAGAACGTCGTCATGGACCCGGTCACGCGCCAGCTCGACCTCCACGACAACAGCCTGGCCGAGAACAGCCGCGGCGCCTACCCGATCGACTTCATCCCGAACGCGTCCGACGAGAACTTGGGCGGGGTGCCCAGGAACATCGTCATGCTGACCGCGGACGCCTACGGCATCCTGCCGCCGATTGCCAAGCTGACGCCGGACCAGGCGATGTACCATTTCCTGTCGGGCTACACCGCGCGAGTCGCAGGCACCGAGATCGGCGTCACCGAGCCCGATGCGACCTTCTCCACGTGCTTCGGTGCGCCTTTCATGCCGCGGCATCCGTCGGTCTACGGCAATCTGCTCAAGGAGCGGATCGCCAGGGGCGGAGTCGATTGCTGGCTGGTCAACACCGGCTGGACCGGGGGCAAGTACGGCGTCGGCACGCGCATGCCGATCAAGGCGACCCGCGCGCTGCTCAACGCCGCGCTCGACGGCAGCCTCAATTCGGCAGAATTCCGCACCGACCCGAACTTCGGCTTCCAGGTGCCCGTCGCGGTCCCCGGTGTAGACGGCGCAATCCTCGACCCGCGCGAGACGTGGTCCGACAAGGCCGCCTATGACACGGCAGCAGCCAGGCTGGTCGACCTGTTCGTCGAAAACTTCGCGCAATTCGCCGACGCGGTGGACGAGGGTGTCCGGCAATCCGCGCCAAAATCCGCTCACATCGCCCAGCCGGCCTGAGCAGCCCGCCTGCTCGGCACGGTCGGGCTCCCCACCGGGGCGCGACCGGACGCTGGTGGCGCAACACGCGAAGGCCGTCCGCCTAGCCGGACGGTGCCCGATCGAAATCGAAGCGGATACGCACCCACGCGCCGATCAGCGTCTTCCCCCCGATGCGTGGCGGCCGAACCCGAAACTGCCAGGCCGCCTGCCGCATCGCGCGCGCCAGGCCCGATCCTACCGGGCTTTCGCCGAGCGAGCGGCAGTTCTCGACGTGGTAATCCTCGATCGTCTTGCACGCGATCAGCGCCCAGCTGCCGGGCGGCGCACCTGCGGGCAGGAAACCGGCGAGCTCCGCGCGGCTCGGCTCCCGGTACCATTCGGCGTTGTACAGCCGCTGCCCCCCCGGGCCTTCGCCGGGGCCATAGGCCGCCACGCTGTCGCCCGATCCCTCCGAATCGCCGCCGCCGCGCGTGCCTGCATCACCGCGGAGCTTGCCGATGTCGGCAGCGTCGAACAATTCCATGCCGCCAGGGAGCAGGACCGGCGGCGGCGGGGTCTGCACCGGGGCGGCGGGCGTGGCGCGGGTCGCGGCGGCGGGCGCCGCGCTGGCGGTGGAGCGCGCCACCTTGACGACCGCCTGCGCGCGCGGCGCGGGCTTGGCGGCGGCCTGCGGTTCGGGCGCTATGACGAAGGTCGTCGGTGGTTCGTCGGTGACCGGCGGCGGAGTCGGTGCCGGGGCTAGGCGCAGCAGCAGAAAGATGATCAGGATGTGCGCCGCGACGGCGAGCCCGAACGATACCGCCCGGCGCGAAGCGGGCGTGCGCGGCCGGCGCGGCGCGAAGAACTGGGCCGAACGCATCCGCCAATCGCCTAGCCGCGCCGCCGGAACGTCGCAACACCCGCTGTCGCGGTGCGACAAAACGTTTAGGATGCCGTCATGACGCAAGCCGCAGACTGGACCGGTAGGATCGGCGATGTGTGGGCGCAGGAGTGGCGGCGGACAGACCGCAGCTTTGCCGCTCTGGCGCCGCAGCTCGATGCCGCGATCCTGCGCGCGGCACCCGCCGGACCCTTTCGCGCGCTCGACATCGGCTGCGGGGCAGGCGCCACGTCGCACGCACTCGCCACCGCGCGGTTCGATGCGGAGGTGATCGGCGTCGATCTCTCGGCCGGGCTCGTCGCCGCGGCACAGGTCCGCCCGCGGCTTGCGAACCTGCGCTTCGTCGTCGGTGACGCCATCGTCGCCGCTGCTTCGATCCAGCCGGTTGACCTGTACGTCTCGCGCCACGGCGTCATGTTCTTCGACGATCCGGTGGCCGCCTTCGCAGCGTTCGCCGATGCCGCTGCGCCAGACGCGCGCCTGGTCTTCTCGTGCTTCGCCGAGCGCCGCGCGAACCGCTTCGCTGCCGACCTGCTTGCCGCGATGGGAATGGACGGCGAGGCACCGGCCGGTGCAACGTCCGGTCCGTTCGCCTTTGCCGATCCGGCACATACGGCTGCGCTCCTGGCCGCGGCAGGCTGGCACGGCAAAGCCACGCGCGTAGCGTTCGCCTACCGGGCAGGCGAGGGGACCGACGCGGTCGCCGATGCGGTCGCGTTCTTTCGCCGCATCGGCCCTGTCGCAGGCCTGCTCAGGGACACCCCCGCCGCCGATCGCCCGGCTATGGAACACGCGGTCGCCGAAGCCTGCACGCGCCGTCTCCACGCGGGAGCGGTCGACTTTCCCGCCGCGGCGTGGATATGGTCCGCAACCCTGTCACGGAGCGCGCCATGATCACCGTCCACCACCTCGAGAACAGCCGGTCGCAGCGCATCCTGTGGATGCTCGAGGAGCTCGGGCTGCCTTACGAAATCAAGCGCTACGAGCGAAACAAGAAGACCATGCTCGCGCCCCCCGAGCTCAAGCGCGTCCACCCGCTCGGTAAATCGCCGGTGGTCGACGACGACGGACGCGTTGTCGCCGAGACGGGCGCGATCGTGGAGTATCTGGTCGAGAAGGCCGACGGCCGCCTGGGGGCGCCGGCGCACCGCGATTCGGCGCTGCGCTATCGCTTCTGGCTCCATTACGCCGAAGGCTCGATGATGCCGCCGCTGCTGCTCAAGCTGGTGCTCGCGCGCATCCCCCTGTTCGGCAAGGCGGCGATCAAGCGTATCCAGCCGATGATCGACGTCCACCTCGATTACGTCGAATCGGAACTGGCCCAGCGCCCCTGGTTCGCCGGCGATGCGATGACCGCCGCCGACATCATGATGAGCTTTCCGCTGGAAGCCGCGCGTGCCCGCGGCGGGCTCGATAGTTCGCGCCCGGCGACGATTGCCTGGCTCGACAAGGTCCACGCGCTGCCTGCCTATGAGACCGCGCTGAAGAAGGGCGGACCCTACGCCTACGCCTGAGGAAACGTCCGCGCCGCGGCGTCGAGGTCGTCGTCACCGCGCGGATCGAGCCCGCCCTCCCACTTGGCGATCACCGACGCCGCCACCGCATTGCCGATGACGTTGGTCGCCGATCGCCCCATGTCGAGGAAGTGGTCGACCGCCAGGATCAGCAGCAGCCCCGCCTCCGGGATCCGGAACATCGACAACGTCCCCGCGATCACCACCAACGACGCGCGCGGAACTCCCGCGATGCCCTTCGACGTCACCATCAGGACCAGCAGCATCGTGATCTGCTGCCCGATCGACAAGTCGATCCCGTAAGCTTGCGCGATGAACAGCGACGCGAACGTCATGTACATCATCGAACCGTCGAGATTGAACGAATAGCCCAGCGGCAGCACGAAGCTGGCGATCCGCGGCGGCACCCCGAACCGGTCGAGCGCCTCCAGCGTCCGCGGGTACGCTGCCTCCGACGACGCAGCCGAAAACGCTAGGATCAGCGGATCGCGGATGTAGCGCACCAGATACCGCGTCCGGGGCCCAATGAGCAAAAAGGCGATGCCGATCAGCACCGCCCATAGCAGCAGCAGGCCGATGTAGAACGTCAGCATGAAGTACCCGAGATCGCCGATGATCCCGGGCCCACGCTCCGCCAACGTCGATGCGACAGCGGCGAACACCGCGAACGGCGCGCACCGCATGACGTAGTTGGTGATCTGCAGCATCACTGCGACCAAGGCCTCGGTCGCGCGGACGAGCGGCTGCGCCTTCTCGCCTACCGCGGTGATCGCGACTCCTACGAAGACCGAGAAGACGACGATCTGGAGGATCTCGTTGGTCGCCATCGCCTCGATCATCGACTGGGGCACGATGTGGCTGACGAACTTGGCGAGGTCGAACGCCCCCGCATCCACGCCGCTCGCCGCGGTCGCCGGCGGGATCGCGAGCGCCAGGCGGACGCCGGGCTGGAGCAAATTCACCAGGATAAGCCCGAGCGTCAGCGACAATAGGCTCGCACCGATGAACCACAACAGGCTGCGCAGGCCGACGCGGCCCAGCGCCGAGGTGTCGCCCATGTGCGCGATGCCGACCACAAGGGTGGAGAACACCAGCGGCGCGATGATCATCTTGATCAGCCGCAGGAACAATTGCGTGACGATCGACAGATAGCCCGCGATCTCCGCCAGCTGCGCGGCGGAAGCGGGGGTGCCGTCGTCGATCGACCAGTGAAGCCCCAGCCCGACGATCAACCCGGCGACCAAACCGGCAAGAATGTAATAGGTAAGCCGCGACTTCATGCCGTCCCCCGAGTGAGCCGCACAGGCAAACGGGATTGCGGCCCCGCGGTCAAGCGCCCTATCGTCCGGCGATGACCCTCACCCGCCGCACCCTCGTCAGCGCCGCCGCGCTGCTTCCCTTCGCCGGCGTGCTGCGCGCCGCCGAGCCAGATCTGGCTGGGCTCTCCGACATCACCCGCGCCGTGAAGCCGATCGACGCACGCGAGCGAGCAGGGCGGCTGGCGCGGGCGCAGTCGTTGATGAAGGCGAACGGCCTGCGCGCGGTCGTGATCGAACCCGGCTCCAGCCTCGACTATTTCACCGGCGTCCGCTGGAGCCGCAGCGAACGCCCGACGCTGGCCGTCCTGCCGGTCGAAGGCGAGCCGTGCATCGTCACCCCGTTCTTCGAGGAACCCTCGGTTCGCGAGACGCTGGCCATCCCGGCCGAGGTCCGCGTCTGGCAGGAGGACGAGGACGCGCTGGCCCTCGTCGCGGGATTCCTGCGCGATCGCAAGCTTGCGAGCGGCCCGATCGGCATCGAGGAAACCGCGCGCTTCTTCCTGGTCGACCGGCTCGCGGCGCAACTGCCCGGCGCGAAGCTGATCAACGCCAACCCCGTCGTCCGCGGCTGCCGGATGATCAAGACGCCCGCGGAAATCGCACTCATGCAGGCCGCGACCGACGTGACGATCGCCGCCTACCGCTGGACCTACCCGCGAGTGGAGGCAGGGATGACCGGCGCGGACATCGGCGCGCTGATGGACGCGGCGACGCGCAAGCTCGGCGGCGACCCGGAGTTTGCGCTCGTCCTGATCGGCGAAGCGTCCGCCTACCCGCACGGCAGCAAGGTCGTCCACCGCGTCTCGGAGGGGCAGGTCGTGCTCATGGACTGCGGCTGCACCGTCGGCGGCTACCAGTCGGACATCTCGCGCACCTGGGTCTACGGCGCAGCGACGACCGAACAGCGCAAGGTCTGGAATCAGGTCGCCCAAGGACAGCAACGCGCCTTCGCCGCCGCCAGGGTCGGCACGCCAGCAGGCGCGGTCGATGACGCCGTCCGCAGGATGTACGAAGCCGCAGGCTACGGCCCCGGCTACAAGCTCCCCGGCCTGTCGCACCGCACCGGCCACGGCATCGGCATGGACGGCCACGAACCCGTCAACCTCGTCCACGGCGAAACGACCCTCCTTGCGCCCGGCATGTGCTTCTCCGACGAGCCTGGGTTGTACCTGCCCGGCAAGTTCGGCGTGCGGCTGGAGGACTGCTTCCACATGACGGCGACCGGGCCGAAGTGGTTCAGTGAGCCGCCGCGCTCGATCGATGCGCCTGTTTAGCCCCCGGTCGCCCCGGCCTTGAGCCCGGGGTGACGGAAGTGTTGAGGGCGGGCGCGCACTCGCCTAAGTCCCTTGCATGACCTCGACCAACGACATCCGCCGCGGCTTCCTCGATTACTTCGGCGCCAACGGACACGCGATCGTGCCCAGCGCGCCGCTGGTGCCGCAGAACGATCCGACGCTGATGTTCGTCAACGCCGGCATGGTCCCGTTCAAGAACGTCTTCACCGGTCTCGAAACCCGCCCCTACGTCACCGCAACCAGCTCGCAAAAGTGCGTACGCGCAGGCGGCAAGCACAACGATCTCGACAACGTCGGCTACACCGCGCGCCACCACACCTTCTTCGAGATGCTCGGCAATTTCTCGTTCGGCGATTATTTCAAGGAGCAGGCGATCGTCCACGCCTGGACGCTGCTGACGGGCGAATGGGGCCTCCCCGCCGATAGACTGACCGTCACCGTCTACCACAACGACGACCAGGCGTTCGACCTGTGGCGCAAGATCGCCGGGCTCCCCGACCACCGCATCATCCGCATCGCGACCAAGGACAATTTCTGGGCGATGGGCGCAGACGGACCGTGCGGCCCGTGCTCGGAAATCTTCTACGACCACGGCGACCACATCCCCGGCGGCCCGCCCGGATCGCCAGACGAGGACGGCGACCGCTTTGTCGAGATCTGGAACCTCGTGTTCATGCAGTTCGTCCAGGCGGCCGACACGATCGTCGGCGACCTGCCGCGCCCGTCGATCGACACCGGCATGGGCCTCGAACGCATCGCCGCGGTGATGCAGGGCGTTCACGACAATTACGACACGGACACGTTCAAGGCGCTGATCGCCGCTTCGGGCGCGCTGACTCACACGGTGACGACCGGCGACAATCAGGCGAGCCACCGCGTCATCGCCGACCATCTGCGCACCAGCGGCTTTCTCGTCGCCGACGGCGTGCTTCCTGCCAACGAAGGCCGCGGCTACGTCCTGCGCCGGATCATGCGCCGGGCGATGCGTCACGCGCATTTGCTTGGCGCCAAGGACCCGCTAATGCACCGGCTGGTCCCCGCGCTCGTCGCCGAGATGGGCGCGGCGTTCCCCGAACTCGTCCGGGCCCAGCCGCTGATCGAGGCCACGCTGCGTCAGGAGGAAACCCGCTTCCGCCAGACGCTCGACCGCGGATTGAAGCTGCTCGACGAAGCGACGGCGGGCCTCACCCCCGGGGGCACTCTGGCAGGCGAAACCGCGTTCAGGCTCTACGACACCTTCGGCTTTCCCTATGATTTGACCGAGGACGCGCTCAGGGCGCAGGACCTCCACGTCGACCGCGCAGGCTTCGACACCGCGATGGCCGAGCAGAAGCGTCAGGCCCGCGCCGCCTGGAAGGGTTCGGGCGCGAAGGCCTCGGACGATCTGTGGTTCGACATCGCCGAGGAGTCCGGCGGTACCGAGTTTCTCGGTTACGCCTCGGACGTCGGGGAAGGCCAAGTCGTTGCGCTGGTCAAGGACGGCGCGCGCGTCGACGCGGCCACTTCGGGCGACACGGTCGCGGTCTTGGTCAACCAGACCCCCTTCTACGGCGAAAGCGGCGGGCAGGTCGGCGACACCGGAACGATCAGCAACGACAACGGCTTGGCGGCGCACGTTACCGATACGTCGAAGCAATTGGGCCGCATCTTCGTCCATCACACGGTCATCGACGCGGGCGAGATCAAGGTCGGCGACAGCGTCCGCCTGAGCATCGACGTCGCCCGCCGGGCGTGCATCCGCGCCAATCATTCCGCGACGCACCTTCTCCATGAAGCATTGCGCCAGCGGCTCGGTACCCACGTTGCGCAGAAGGGCTCGCTGGTCGCCCCCGAACGGCTGCGCTTCGATGTGTCGCACCCGGTTGCAATGACTCACGCCGAGCTCGCCGACGCCGAGGCCGCAGTCAACGCCAAGGTCCGCCAGAATGGCGCAGTCACCACCCGCCTGATGACCCCCGACGAGGCGATTGCCGAGGGCGCGATGGCACTGTTCGGCGAGAAATACGGCGACGAGGTCCGCGTTGTCTCGATGGCGACCGAGGATGACGGCGCGACCTATTCGATCGAGCTGTGCGGCGGCACCCACGTGGCCGCGCTCGGCGACATCGGCTTGTTCAAGGTGGTGGGCGAGGGCGCAGTCTCGTCGGGCATCCGCCGCATCGAGGCGCTGACCGGCGAAGCGGCGCGAGCCTACCTGACCGCGCGCGACGACAAGCTCCGCGAAGCCGCCGCCACGCTCAAATCCTCTCCCGACGAGGTTCCCGCTCGTGTAGCCGCTCTGGTCGAGGATCGCCGCCGCCTCGAACGCGTGCTCGCCGACGCGAAGAAGGCGCTCGCCATCGGGGGCGGGCCGGGCGCTCCCGCCGGGCCCGAGCAGATCGCCGGTGTCGCCTTCTCCGGCCAAATCCTCGAAGGTTTCGACCCCAAAGGCCTGCGCGGCACCGTCGATGAAGCCAAGCAGCGTCTCGGCTCAGGTATTGCCGCGTTGGTGGCTGTCAACGAAGGCCGTGCGTCGGTCGCAGTCGGCGTCACCGCCGACCTGACCGCCACCCACAACGCCGTCACCCTCCTCAAGGTCGCCGTCGCCGCGCTCGGCGGCCAAGGCGGCGGCGGACGTCCCGATATGGCGCAAGGCGGCGGACCTGATGGCACACAGGCGGAGGCGGCACTCGACGCGATCCGCGTGAAGCTGGCGTCATGACGTCACCACACGGATTGTCCTTTCCATTCAGCCGTTTCGCTGGTTAAGGCGACTGGATCGCTTGCACCGCCTCGCTTTGGAGAAGGCATGATCCGAACCAACCGGCCCTTCCTGCCCCGCCTGCTCGCGATTGCCTGCCTCATCGGCGCCGCGCCCGCGGTCGCGGAGACGCCGCGCGAGATGCTGGTCAACGCCGCCTTCCACGACACCGACAAGGCCGCAGCACTCGCCCGGATCGACCGCGCCCGCGCGGGTGCCACGGCCTTGCTCGCGCGCAATAGGGACGATCAGGACGCAGCGCTCGTCCAGGCGACCGCGCTCGGCTACCGCGCCAAGCTGACCGGCAACCGCGGCGATGCGGTCGCCGCACGCAAACAATTCGAGTCGCTGGTGGCTCGCTATCCGCGCAACCCGGAGGCGTCGGTCGCGCTCGGCGCCTGGCACATTGGCGTCATCATCAGCTTCGGCCGGTTCATCGGCCGCGCCGCGGTCGGCGCGCAGAAGGGAACGGGGCTTGCCGCGCTCGACCGGGCGGTGGCGCTCGGCGGCGACCGCGCGATGTTCCTGGGGCTGGCCGGGCTGCTGCGGATCGAGATCGACCCCGACGACGCCCGGGGACGCCAACTGGCCGAGGCTGCGGTGCGCGGATCGACCCCAACCGCGATCGACCGCCAGTTCCAGCGCGCCGCCGCGGCGGTTCTGGTGCCTCTGCGCAAGGGCGATCGCAAGGGCGCGCAGAAGCTGGCGGACCGCTTGCTCCCGCTGGGGCAGTTCGGGAGCTGACACCCCCGATTTCCGTTCGTGCTGAGCGAAGTCGAAGCACTTGGCTGGGCGGTGAACCCTCCATGCCCTTCGACTTCGCTCAGGGCGAACGGCATCCGGACGTATCCGCTCTATCCCGCCGTCTCGCCCTTGCGCCGCACGCGCCGAATTCGCGGCTCGCGGTCCAGCTTGGCCTCCCGCCGGATCGTCTGGCGCAGTTCGTCGCGCTTTTCGTGGATCGACGCGATCACCGGCCCCATCGCGATGCCCAAGTCGACCAGCACCGCTTCGGACAGTTGCAGCGAGCTCTCCAGCGTCTCGGGCACCGCCTCGCTCACGCCTGCGCGGTATAGCTCCGCCGCGTGTGCGGCATCACGCGCGCGCGCGATGATCGGCAGGTGCGGCGCAACGCCGCGAACCCGCTTGGTCAGCCGCACCGTCAGCACCGGATCGTCCATCGTCAGGATCAGCGCGCGCGCCTCGGTAAGGCGCAGCCGGTCGACGAGCTCGCCGCGTGCGATGTCGCCGAACACCACCGGATAGCCGCCGCGCCGCCCGGCGCTCACCGCGTCGATATCTGCCTCCACCGCGATGTAGCGCTGCGCGTGAACCGCCAGCATGTCCGCGACCATCCGCCCGACCCGTCCGAAACCGATAACGACAGTACCCGGCCCATCCTCGGCAATGTCGATCTCGGCCGGCGCCCGCTCGATCCGCCGCGACGCGGTACGCCCCAGCTTGGCGAGCAGCGGCGTTATCGTCAGGCCGATCGCAGTCACCGTCTGCCAGAACGCCGCGGTCGACGGCAGGATCACCTGCGCCTGCGCCGCGGTCGCCAGCACGATCAGAGTCGTCTCGGACGGGCTGCCCATCAGCACCCCCGTCTCCGCCGCCACCCCGCGCCGGGTGTTGGCGATGCGCAGCAGCAGGAAGGTGACGGCCGCCTTGACCGCGACCACCCCCGCCACCGCGCCGATCAATGCCAGCCAGTTCGCCGCGATCAGCAGCAGGTCGAGGCTCATCCCCACCGTGATCAGGAACACGCCCAGCGCCAGCCCCTGGAACGGCGCGGTCATCACCTCGACCTCGGAGCGGTATTCGGTCTCCGCGATCAGCAGCCCGGCGAGCAATGCGCCGACGATCGGCGACAGACCTGCCGCGGTCGTCGCAACGCTGGCGACGATGACGACCAGCAGCGAGGCGGCGAGGAACAGCTCGGGACTCTTGGTCCGCGCTGCTTGCCCGAACAGCCGCGGCAGGACGACTCGGCCGGCCAGGTACATCGCGACGACGGTGATCCCGCCTTTCAGCGCCACTCCCGCGATCCCCTGCCAGCCGCCGTCCGCCGATGGCGCCAGCGCCCCGAGAACGAAGATGATCGGCACCAACGCCAGATCCTCGAACAACAGCATCGCGAACGCGCCACGCCCGACCGCGCCCGTCATCCCGACCAGCGGCAGCACCAAGGCGGTCGACGACAGCGCCAGCGCGAAGCCAAGCCCGATCGCTCCAGCCCAATTCTGCCCGATCAGATGCAACGCGACTCCGATCAGCAGCGCAGACGCGATCAGCTGCGCCGCCCCGGTGACGAACACCAGCCGGCGCATCCCCCACAATCGCCGGAACGACAGCTCCAGCCCGATCGAGAACAGCAGCAGGATGATCCCGAACTCCGCGAACGGCTCGATCGAGGCCGGATCGGAGATGGTGACGTAATACAGCCACGGCGCGTTGGCGGTCAGCGCGCCAAGCCCCGCCGGGCCGACGAGCATGCCCACCAGGATGAACCCTATTACCGGACTGACCCGAAACCGCGCGAACGCAGGAATTACCAGCCCCGCCGCGCCGAGAATGACGAGCGTGTCACTGAAACCGGCATTGTCGAGGTGGAGGGCCATCGACCTACTCTAACGGGCTGACGAACATTGTCAGCCCGTGAACTCGACAGCCGATAACGGACCTACCCCGCTGAGCTTGAAAATTCGAGCTTGGCCGCAGTCGGTATAGCAGTCACCTTGCAAACGCCTTTTTGCAGGAGCGACATCCATGGCCGAACTGAAGCCTGCCCTCATGTGGATCATTGCGATCTCGCTCGGCCTCGCAGTGGTCCCGCTCGTGATGTACAGCGGTCAGCTCTACTACGCCGAGGGCGGTCAAAGCCCGGACGGGCCGGGCATGCTGCTCATGTCTGTCGTGATGACGACGCCCGTGTGGTTGGGCACGTGGCTCGCCTTCGCGGCACTCTTTTTGGTCCGTTACCGCGGAGGTGCAACGTTGCGACCGTTCTTCGGAGCGTCGCCTTTGTCGATACTCCTGGCGCTGATGGGAACAGCCGGGACGATCTTCTTCGCCTGGCTCATCGCCGTGCGCATAGATTACTGGCGAGCGACCCGCCTACCGTTCACGCTACACCTGCTCGGCTGCGCAGCCTATTGCCAAGCATTGCGCGCCGCCGCCGTCGCCCGCAGCCTGCCGCAGGGCGATGCACGGCGACTTGCAGACACCTTCTCCTGACAGAAGAGGGGGGCGGGGCGCTGACCCGCCCCGCTTCGATCAGGCCCAGCCAGCCATCGCGGTCTCCAGATTGACCCGCACCGCCTCGAAGAACTGTTCGGTCGTCATCCACGGCTGCTGCGGGCCGATCAGGATCGCGAGGTCCTTGGTCATCTGACCGCCCTCGACCGTCGCGACGCACACGCGCTCCAGCGTTTCGGCGAAGCGGGTCACGTCGGGGGTGCCGTCGAACTGGCCGCGGTATTTCAGGCCCCCGGTCCATGCGAAGATCGACGCAATCGGGTTGGTGCTGGTCGCCTTGCCCTGCTGGTGCTGGCGATAGTGACGGGTGACGGTGCCGTGCGCGGCCTCGGCCTCGATCGTTTTGCCGTCCGGGGTCATCAGCACCGATGTCATCAGGCCGAGCGACCCGAACCCCTGCGCGACCTGGTCGGACTGGACATCGCCGTCGTAATTCTTGCACGCCCAAACGAACTCGCCGCTCCACTTGAGCGCGCTCGCGACCATGTCGTCGATCAGGCGATGCTCGTAGACGATGCCAGCAGCCTGGAACTTGTCCCTGAATTCGCTCGCGAACACCTCCTCGAAGATATCCTTGAACCGCCCGTCATAGGCTTTCAGGATCGTGTTCTTGGTGCTGAGATACAGCGGCCATTTGCGGTTGAGGGAATAGTTCATGCTCGCCCGCGCGAAATCGGTGATCGACGCGTCGAGATTGTACATCCCCATCGCCACCCCGGCGTCGGGAAAGTCGAACACCTCGTGCTCGATCGTCTGGCCGTCCTCGCCCTCCCATTTCATCGTCAGCTTGCCCTTGCCGGGCACCTTGAAGTCGGTCGCCTTATACTGGTCGCCGAAGGCGTGGCGCCCGACGACGATCGGATGGGTCCAGCCGGGGATCAGCCGCGGCACGTTGCGCATCACGATCGGCTCGCGGAAGATCACTCCGCCGAGGATGTTGCGGATCGTCCCGTTGGGCGACTTCCACATCTTCTTGAGGCCGAACTCCTCGACGCGCTGCTCGTCGGGGGTGATCGTTGCGCATTTCACCGCAACGCCGTATTTCTGCGTCGCATAGGCGCTGTCGATCGTCACCTGGTCGTCGGTAGCGTCGCGATGCTCGACCGCGAGATCGTAATAATCGAGGTCGATCTCGAGGTACGGCTTGATCAGGCGCTCGCGGATCCATTCCCAGATGATCCGGGTCATCTCGTCGCCGTCGATCTCGACGACGGGGGTCTTCACCTTGATCTTGGCCATGCGCAGGTTCCTTGAGCAAACGGGTTTGGCCTGCGTCTAAGATGCGCGTCCGCGACTGGCAACCGGCTGACCGCCCCGTTGCGCTTGCTGCCAAGCCGCAGCCCGCTGCCGAGTTCCATGCAGTCGACTGCGTCCGCCCGCGCGCTGAAAGGTTAGGCGGCGTTGTCATGCACCGCCCCGAGCGGTACACGGCTGCAATGCCATCGCTCGATACGCCGCCGGTCGTCACCTCCACCGTCAAGTGGCGCTTTCCCGCCGTCCATCCCGAAGGACGCAAATACGTCGCCATCGCGCTCGGGCTCACCTTGTTGGCGACGATCGTCACCAAGGTACTGTTCTGGCCGTTTGTCGGTCTGGCGATATGGGTCGCGACCTTCTTTCGCGATCCGGTGCGCACCACGCCGCAGGGGGAGGGGCTGATCGTCGCCCCCGCCGACGGACTGGTAACGATGATCCAGCGGGTGGCGATCCCGCGCGAACTCGTCGCCGATCTCGGCGCCGCGCCACTGGTCCGCGTATCGATTTTCATGTCGGTCTTCGACGTCCACATCAACCGTACCCCGATCGCGGGCACGATCCGCCAGGTCGTCTATATCTCCGGTAAATTCCTCAACGCCGATCTCGACAAGGCATCGGACGAAAACGAGCGCCAGCATTTCGTCGTCCAGGGGCGTGACGGCCGGCGTATCGGCTTCACCCAAATCGCCGGCTTGGTCGCGCGGCGCATTTTGGGCTTCGTCAAGCCGGGCGACATGGTCGTCGCCGGGCAACGCATCGGGCTGATCCGCTTCGGCAGCCGGGTCGACGTCTATCTGCCCGACGATTGCGCGCCGCAGGTCACGCTGGGGCAGCGCAGCATCGCGGGCGAGACCGTGATCGGGCGAGTCGGGGGTGTGGCCATCACCGGCATTGCGCAATGATCCCGCCCGACGACGACCGCATCGCCGCGCGCCGCCGCTTCGGGCAGATGCGCCGTGCGCCGCGTGGCCTGCCCTTGCGCGCGGTCGCGCCCAACGCGGTCACCGCGCTCGCGCTATGTTCAGGGCTGAGCGGCGTGCAGTTCGCGATCAAAGCCAGATTGCTCGAAAACGACCTGTCGACCGCGGTCGCGACGCAGTTGCCGCGACTAGCCGAGACCATTGCCTGGCACTGGCAGCTCGCGGTGGCGATGATCGTCATCGCGGGGGTGCTCGACGGCGTTGACGGGCGCATCGCCCGGCTGCTCCATGGCGAAAGCCGCTTTGGCGCAGAGCTCGACTCGCTTGCCGACGCGATTTCGTTCGGGGTCTCCCCGGCGCTGATCCTTTATCTTTGGTCGCTCAGCGCGTTGCTGCGGTTCGGTTGGATCGCGGCGCTGCTACTGGCGGTATTCTGCGCGCTGCGCCTCGCGCGGTTCAACGCCAAGATCGACGAGAGCGAACAGCCCCATAAATCGGCCGGATTCCTGACCGGCATTCCCGCGCCGGCAGGGGCGGGGTGTGCGTTGCTGCCAATGGTGCTGTGGTTCTGGACCGGCGAGCCGCTGTTTCGCTCGCCATTGCTTGTCGCGCCGTGGGTTGCGGTGATCGCGATCCTCATGGTGTCGAGCGTCGCGACCTTCTCGTGGTCGTCGCTCAAGCTGCGGCGCAATGTGCGCTTTGAGGCGCTGGCCGTGGTCGTATTGCTCGGCGCGGGGTTCGTGTCGGCGCCATGGCACACGCTGACGCTGCTAACGGTGGGCTATCTGCTGACGATCCCATTCGGCATCGCCAGCTATGCGAAAGTCAGGCGGCTACGCGCAGCCGCGAAACGCGAGCCTGGATCGTTGCCGAATATCTGACCGACACTCGCCGCTCCGCATAAGCGGGCGCCGCAAGCGGCAAGAACGATTCCTCGATATGGCCGGTCGCCAGCCGCACGATCCGTTGCCACTGGGGTGCGACCGACAGCCCGATCACCGATGCCGCGGCCGCAAAAGCACCGAGAAAAATCACAATCGCCAAAACCGTCATCATGTTCGCCCCTTATCCGTCGCGAACGCCAACTAAGAAAGCGCAACCCTCCTTTGTACCAAAGGTTCCGCTAACCTCGCGATGTTACGCGATTTTCTTACTGATCTTGCGTTCAGAGCATCGTAATCGAGTGACAATGTCCTGCTACGGACCCTCTATGTTCCTATTGCGTTCCCACGTCAAGCATCAATCTCGCCTTGCGGTAGGGAACGCGTTCGGCTAACGGCGCGCCCTCTCAATCCCGCATGGGAAGCATCATAGCCCGGTGCGCATGGCTTCTGAGCCGACGCGTCATCCGCTTCCCAGAGGCTTAACCGGAAAAGGAATTACCTATGGCGGCACCCGTCGTCAGCATGCAGCAGCTGATCGAGACCGGCGCGCACTTCGGCCACCAGACCCACCGCTGGAATCCGAAGATGAAGCCCTACATCTTCGGCGACCGCAACGGCGTTCATATCCTCGACCTCAGCCAGACCGTGCCGCTGTTCGCGCGCGCGCTGGAATTCGTGTCGTCGTCGGTCGCTGGCGGCGGCAAGGTGCTGTTCGTCGGCACCAAGCGTCAGGCGCAGGAAGCCATCGCCGATTCGGCGCGCCGCTCGGGCCAGCATTTCGTCAACCACCGCTGGCTGGGCGGCATGCTCACCAACTGGAAGACGATCAGCAACTCGATTAAGCGCCTGAAGAGCCTGGAGGAGCAGCTTTCGGGCGACACTCACGGCCTGACCAAGAAGGAAGTCCTCCAGCTCACCCGCGAGAAGGATAAGCTCGAGCTCAGCCTCGGCGGCATCCGCGACATGGGAGGCGTGCCCGACGTCATGTTCGTGATCGACGCGAACAAGGAAGAGCTGGCGATCAAGGAAGCCAACACGCTTGGCATCCCGGTCGTCGCGATCCTCGATTCGAACGTCTCGCCCGACGGCATCGCTTTCCCGGTGCCCGCCAACGACGACGCCAGCCGCGCGATCCGCCTGTATTGCGAAGCCATCGCCATTGCCGCGACGCGTGGCGGCCAGGAGCAGCAGCGCCGCACCGGTGCCGACATCGGTTCGATGATGGAGCCGCCGAGCGAGGATGCGCTGAGCACCGACCCGATCGTCGAAGATGCCTCGGCGCAGGGCGAACAGGCCGTCGAGGCCGAGCGTCAGATCGACGCGTAACCGTCACTGACACGTAACGCGGGCGGGGCAGGGCGGACGCCCGGCCTCGCCCGCACGTACATTCGGAACAAGAGGACACGAACATGGCCGATATCACGGCAGCGATGGTCAAGGACCTGCGCGAGAAGAGCGGCGCGGGCATGATGGATTGCAAGAAGGCGTTGAACGAGACCGCTGGCGACATGGACGCCGCGATGGACTGGCTACGTACCAAGGGCCTCGCCGCCGCCGCCAAGAAATCGAGCCGCACCGCGGCGGAGGGCCTGGTCGGCGTCGCGGTCGCGGGCACCAAGGGTGCCGCGGTCGAGGTCAACTCGGAAACCGACTTCGTCGCCAAGAACGCGCAGTTCCAGGATTTCGTCCGCGAAGTCACCCAGGTCGCGCTGGCCGAGGGCGATTCGGTCGACGCGATCAAGGCGGCATCGATGGCGTCCGGCACGACGGTTGCCGAGGTGCTGACCAACAACATCGCCACCATTGGCGAGAACCAGTCGATCCGCCGCGCGCGCCGCCTCGAAGTGACCAAGGGCGCGGTCGTGCCCTATGTCCACAATGCAGCGGTTCCCGGACTCGGCAAGATCGGCGTGCTGGTCGCGCTCGAATCGGAGGCGCCGGACGAGGCGCTCCAGGCGCTGGGCAAGCAGATCGCGATGCACATCGCCGCAGCCTTCCCGCTGGCGCTGAACGAGGCCGATCTCGACGCCGCCACGATCGAACGCGAGCGCGCGATCGCGACCGAAAAGGCGAGCGAGAGCGGCAAGCCCGCCGACATCGTCGCCAAGATGGTCGACGGCGCGATCGCCAAATATCGCAAGGAACATGCCCTGGTCAGCCAGCTGTTCGTGATCGACGGCAAGACCAAGATCAGTGACGTCGTTGCCAAGGCGGGCAAGGATGCCGGCGCCGAGATCAAGCTGGTCGACTATGTCCGCTTCCAGCTCGGCGAGGGCATCGAAAAGGAGCAATCCGATTTCGCCGCCGAGGTCGCGGCGGCCAGCGGCGTGCCGCAGAAGCCGGATACGCAGCCAGAGGCTTGAAATCCTCGCGTTGTTCTTAGCCTGCTCCCGCCTTCGCGGGAGAGGGTTGGGTGAGGGTCTTCTTCTTTCAGCGGCGTAGAAACCGAGAAGAAGACCCTCACCTCCCACTCGCTGGCGCGAGCGGGTCCCTCCTCTCCCGCTAATGCGGGAGAGGGCATGGCGGAACGGTGCCCGGATCGCCGGTTGCCCCACCGACACCCCGCGCCTAAGGTCCGCCGCTTCCAACCACGATCGAGACCGCATGACGCCGCCGCGCTTCAAACGAATCCTGCTGAAACTCTCGGGCGAGGTATTGATGGGAGAGGGGGGTCTCGCGATCGACCCCGGGGTCACCGCGCGCGTCGCGCAGGAGATCGCCGACGCGCGCGCCTGTGGGTACGAATTGTGCGTCGTCGTCGGCGGCGGCAACATCTTTCGCGGGCTGTCCGCCGCGGCCAAGGGCATCGAACGCGCGACCGCCGACTATATGGGCATGCTCGCGACCGTCATGAACGCGCTCGCGGTCCAGAACGCTTTGGAACAGATCGGCGTCGACACCCGCGTTCAGTCTGCCATTCCGATGGCCAGCGTGTGCGAATCCTTCATCCGCCGCCGCGCCGAACGTCACCTGGAAAAGGGCCGCGTCGTGATCTTTGCGGCCGGGGTCGGCTCGCCGTTCTTCACCACCGACAGCGGCGCCGCCTTGCGCGCAGCCGAAATGAAGTGCGACGCCCTGTTCAAGGGCACCAGTGTCGACGGCGTCTACGATGCGGACCCCAAGAAGGTGCCGACCGCGAAGCGCTACGAGACCGTAAGCTATAGCCGCGTCCTCTCGGACGATCTCAAGGTGATGGACGCCAGCGCCATCGCCTTGTGCCGCGACAATTCCATCCCGATCGTCGTCTTCAACATCCGCGAACACGGCAACCTTGCCGCGGTGCTGCGCGGCGAGGGCATATCGACGACAGTTCAAAAAGATGGCGTCCAGCAGGAGATGACCGATGCCCGCGTATGACAAAGCCGACCTCCAGCGCCGCATGACCGGCGCGGTCGACGCACTGAAGCACGATCTCGGTGGCCTGCGCACCGGCCGCGCGTCGACGATGCTGCTCGATCCGGTCACCGTCACCGTCTACGGATCACAGATGCCGCTGAACCAGGTCGCGACCGTCTCCGCGCCCGAGCCAAGGATGCTGTCGGTGCAGGTCTGGGACAAGACCAACGTCGGGCCGGTCGACAAGGCAATCCGCTCGGCCGGGCTGGGGTTAAACCCGATCACCGATGGCCAGACGCTGCGCCTGCCGATCCCCGACCTGACCGAGGAGCGCCGCAAGGAACTCGCCAAGCTGGCCAACCAATATGCCGAAAAGGCGCGCATTGCGGTCCGCAACGTGCGGCGCGACGGCATGGACAGCCTCAAAGTCGACGAGAAGAAGAACGTCTTCGGCGAGGATGAACGCAAGCGCCACGAGACCGATCTCCAGAAGCTGACCGACACGACGATCGCCGATCTGGATGCGACCGCGTCGGCGAAAGAGAAAGAAATTCTGGGCAAGTGAGCATTGGGGGCTCCTTTCTCCCCTCCCTGCAAGGGAGGGGCCGGGGGTGGGTATCGGCGCGCCAGCGTCGACTGCGGCACGCTTGGCAGGCGTTGTCGCTCGCTTTGCTCGCACCCACCCCCAACCCCTCCCTTGTAGGGAGGGGAGAGAAGAAGTGAGCACCGCGCCCCTCGTCGCGGTCCCCGCCGCCGCCGCCGCCGTCCCGCGCCACGTCGCGATCATCATGGACGGCAACGGCCGCTGGGCCAAGCAGCGCCACCTGCCGCGGTTCGCCGGGCACAAGGCCGGGGTCGACGCGGTCCGCCGGGTCACCCGCGCCGCGCGGGCGCTCGGCATCGAGGCGCTGACCCTCTACGCTTTCTCGTCGGAGAACTGGCGCCGCCCCGAAGAAGAGGTCGCCGATCTCATGGGCCTGCTGCGCATCTTCATCCGCGGCGACATCGACGAACTGGTGCGCGAGAACGTGCGGCTGCGCGTCATCGGCGATCACAGCCGCTTGGCTCCCGATCTCGTCGCCATGGTCGATGCCGCGGTCGCGCGCACCGCCGCCAACACCGGCCCGATCCTGGCGATCGCGCTCAACTACGGCGCGCAGGCCGAACTCGCCGCCGCCGCGCGCCGCCTCGCCGAACGCCTTGCGCCGCACGAGATCGACGAGGCCGCGATCGAAGCCGAGCTCGATACCCGCGATCTCCCCCCGCTCGATCTGCTGATCCGCACTTCGGGCGAGCACCGCTTGTCGAACTTCCTGCTCTGGCAGGCGGCGTATGCCGAGCTGTTGTTCGTGGATACGCTCTGGCCCGACTTCGACGCCGAGGCGCTCGGCGCAGCGGTCGCGGCGTTCGGGCGGCGGCAGCGGCGCTACGGCGGCCTGTGAGCGACGGCACTCCGGCAAGGCGAGCGTCCGACCTTCCTTTGCGCGCCGTCGCAGGGCTGGCGATGGTTGCGGTCGCGCTGGTCGCGCTCACGATCGGCGGGCTCGTCTTCTGGTTGCTGTGCGCGGTAGCGGCGGTGTTCATGATGGGCGAATGGGCGGACCTCCACGCGGTCGCGCCCCGGCACAAGCGGCTGGCGCAATATGCGCTGTTCGTGCCGCTGGCGCTGATGTCGCCCTGGGGTGCAGGACCGAACTTCCTCTCGCTCGGGCTGCTGGCGGGGGCAGCGTTCTTCCTCGTCATCGTCACCGGTCGCCGCGCGCTGGCGCTCGGCGTCGCCTACGTCGGCCTGCCGGTGTTCGCGCTGCTGCTGATCCGCGATCGGCCGGAGGGGCTGATCTATACGCTGTGGACGCTGGCGCTCGTCTGGGCGTGCGACATCGGCGCGTATTTCGCGGGCCGAACGATCGGCGGACCCAAGCTGGCGCCGGTGATGAGCCCCAACAAAACCTGGGCAGGGCTGATCGGCGGGGTCGTGCTGGCGTCGCTGCTCGGCGTCGCGATGCACTACCAATATGCGCTGCCGCTCCGCATGGTCCTCGCGACCCCCGTGCTCGCGGTCCTGGCGCAGCTCGGCGACCTGTACGAGAGCGGGCTCAAGCGCCGCGCGGGCGTCAAGGACAGCGGCACGATCCTGCCCGGCCACGGCGGCGTGCTCGACCGGCTCGACGGCGTGGTGCCGGTGGCCCCGGTCGCGGCGATGGTCGTCGTGTTGCCGCTGCTCTTGCCGTGAAGACCGTCACCATCCTCGGTGCGACCGGGTCGGTCGGCACCTCGACCCTCGACTTGATCGAGCGGGCGCCCGAGGATTTCCGCGTCGTCGCGCTCACCGCCAATTGCGACGTCGCGCGCCTTGCGGCCGCGGCGATCCGCACCCGCGCCGAACTCGCGGTCGTCGCGGACGAGGCCTGCCTGCCTGCCCTCCGCGACGCGCTGCGGGGCACCGGCATCCGCGCGAGCGGCGGCGCGAAAGCGGTGGAGACGGCAGCCGAAAGCGGCGCCGACTGGACCATGGGCGCGATCGTCGGCTGCGCGGGGCTCGGCCCCACGATGCGCGCGGTCGCCACCGGCGGCACCGTCGTCCTCGCCAACAAGGAACCTTTGGTCTCCGCGGGCGACCTCATCCTCGCCGCAGCCAAAGCGAGCGGCGCCACCCTGCTTCCCGCCGACTCCGAGCACAATGCGATCTTCCAATGCCTCGATGCCGCCCGGCCCGAGGGCATCCGGCGCATCATCCTCACCGCCAGCGGTGGTCCGTTCCGCACCTGGTCGCTGGAGCGGATGCGCGATGTCACCCCGGCTCAGGCGGTCGCGCACCCCAATTGGTCGATGGGTGCCAAAATTTCGGTCGACAGCGCCACCCTGATGAACAAGGGCCTCGAACTGATCGAGGCCGCCCGGCTCTTCCCCGTGCCCCACGCCGCAATCGAGATCGTGGTCCACCCGCAATCGGTCGTCCACAGCCTCGTCGACCATATCGACGGCTCGATGCTGGCCCAGCTCGGCCCCTCCGACATGCGCGTCCCCATCGCACACTGTCTCGCCTACCCTGAGCGGATGGCGACGCCGATGCAGCCGCTCGATCTGGTCGCGATCGGCCGTCTTGACTTCGAAACCCCCGATCCCATCCGCTTCCCCGCGCTCCGCCTGGCGCGCGAAGCGCTCGACGCAGGCGGCGCGCGCCCCGCGATCCTCAATGCCGCCAACGAGGTAGCGGTCGCCGCCTTCCTCGCGAACCGCATCGGCTTCCTCGAAATTGCCGCAATCGTCGCCGATACGCTCGATCGCTACGATCCGCCCGCACCCGCAACGCTCGACGACGTGCTCGCCGTCGATGCCGAAGCGCGCAGACAGGCGACCGAGCGCGTAAAGGACCGTGTCGTTTGATCCAGACCCCGGGCTTCCTGCTGACGGTCGTCGCCTTCATGCTGGTCATCGGCCCGCTCGTGTTCGTCCACGAGATGGGCCATTACCTTGCCGGCCGCTGGTTCGGGGTAAAGGCCGACGCCTTCTCGATCGGCTTCGGGCGCGAGATCGCCGGCTGGACCGACCGCCGCGGCACCCGCTGGAAGCTCGGCTGGCTCCCGCTTGGCGGCTACGTCAAGTTCGCAGGAGACATGAGCCCCGCCAGCCAGCCCACCGCCGACTGGCTCGCGCTTCCCGCGGAGGAGCGCGGACGCACCTTCCAAGCCAAGCCTGTCTGGCAACGCGCGATCATCGTCGCGGCAGGGCCGGTCGTGAACTTCCTGCTCGCCATCCTCATTCTCGCAGGCTTCGCCGCGACCGTCGGCGTGGACCGCACACCGCCAGTCGTCGGCACGATCCAGGCAGGGAGCCCGGCGGCGCAAGCGGGCCTGCGTCCCGGCGACCGCATCACCGCACTCGGCGGGCGCGGCATCGACACTTACCGCGACCTCCAGGTCTATGTGGTTATGCGCCCAGGCGAGCGCGTCCGCATCGACTATGTTCGAGGCGGCGCGGCTGCGAGCGTCCCGGCGACCTTCGCCCGCACCACGATGCGTGATCGCTTCGGCAACGAGACCGCGATCGGACGTCTCGGCGTCAGCTCGGGCGAGATCGTCTACGAACCCGTGCCGCTACTCGAAGCCCCGGTCGCGGGTGTCCGCATGGTCGGCGATATCCTGCGCGGCACGCTCGACGGCATCGGCCAGATCGTCAGCGGGCGGCGATCGGTGAAGGAGCTCGGCGGCCCCATCCAGATCGCCAAGGTTTCGGGCGAGCAACTCTCGCTAGGCTGGACCGCGCTGGTCCTGCTCATCGCCTTCGTCTCTATCAATCTCGGGTTCATCAACCTGCTGCCAGTTCCCATGCTCGATGGCGGCCACCTGTTCTTTTATGCGATCGAGGCGGTGCGGCGACGTCCGGTCGCGCCGGAGACTCAGGAGTGGGCATATCGTGGCGGCTTGGCGGCATTGCTCGCGCTGATGCTGCTGGTGACGGTCAACGATCTGGGCAGCCTCGGGCTTTGGAAGAACCTCGCTGGGTTGATCGGTTGATCGAGGTAGGGCAGGGCGCACGCGACGGGGGTCGTACGGACTTTTCTGGGGTGGGTTTCGAGTGACAGCAATGACGAGTTCTTATTACGTGCGCGCGGGCGCGTTCCTGCTCGCGGGCACGATGCTGTCGGGCGTGCCCGTACACGCCCAAACCGCGCCCGCGCCTCGCCCTGCGCCTGCCGCACGGCCTACGCCCACGCAGACTGCTCCGGCCACCAAACCAGCAGCGACGCCTGCGGTTCCCGCCACCCAGCGCACGATCACGACGTTACGCGTCGAGGGATCGCAGCGCATCGAGCCCGATACCGTCCTGTCCTACACCAAGCTCAGGATCGGCCAAGCCTATACCAACGAAAGCCTCGATCAGGCGATCAAGGACCTCTACGCCTCCGACCTGTTCGCCGACGTCTCGGTCAGCGGCGCTGAGACCGGCGACATCGTGCTGCGCATCCGCGAAAACCCGATCATCAATCGCGTCATCCTGGAGGGCAACAAGCGCCTGAAAGAAGACAAGATCAAGAAGGAGATCAAGCTCGCGCCGCGGCAGATCTTCACCCGCACCGCGGTGCGTCAGGACGTGGCGCGGATCATCGAGCTGTACCGCCGCCAGGGCCGCTTCGCCGCGTCGATCGAGCCCAAGCAGGTCAGCCTCGACCAGAACCGCGTCGACGTGGTGTTCGAGATCAGCGAAGGACCGAAATCCAAGGTCCGCCAGATCAACATCATCGGCAACGAGAAATTCTCCGATGGCCAGCTCCGCGGCGAGATGGCGACCAAGCAGGCGCGCCTCGCCACCCTGCTGAGTTCGAACACCTCCTACGACCAGGATCGCCTCGCCTACGATCAGCAGAAGCTGCGCCAATTCTACCTGACACAGGGATACGCCGATTTCCGCGTCACCTCCGCGGTCGCCGAGCTGACCCCGGACAAGCGCGACTTCATCATCACCTATGTTGTCGAGGAGGGGCCGCGCTACAAGTTCGGCGACGTCACCGTCGACAGCGAAATCCGTGACTTCGACAACAAGAAGCTGGCAGCGTCGCTCACCCCCAAGAAGGGCGACTGGTACAACGCCAAGCTGGTCGAGGATTCGGTCGACTCCTTGAGCCAGTCGGCGGGCCTGTTCGGCTACGCCTTCACCGATGTCAGTCCCGAGTTCAACCGGGACAAGGACACGCTGACGATGGGGATCAACTTCCACATCGCACAGCAGCAGCGCTCCTATGTCGAGCGGATCGACATCACCGGCAACACCCAGACCCAGGACAAGGTGATCCGCCGCGAAATCCGCCTGGCGGAGGGCGATGCCTTCAACAGCTTCCAGATGAAGCGTTCGCAGGACCGCATCAACAGCCTGGGCTATTTTCAGGACAAGTTCGAGATCAAGCCCGTCCAGGGATCGTCGGCCGACCGCGTCGTGCTTGAAGCCGCGGTCGAGGAGAAATCGACCGGTGAGCTCCAGCTGTCGGCCGGTTATTCCAGCCTCGAACGCTTCATCATTCAGGCGAACATTACCCAGCGCAACTTCCGCGGCAAGGGGCAGGAGCTGCGCGCCGGTGTCAATTACTCGACCTACTCGAAATCTATCGAGCTGGGCTTTACCGAGCCGTATCTGTTCGACAGGAACATCGCGATCGGCGGCGATATCTTCCGTCGCGACTACAATTCGTTCAACTACATCGGCAGCAATCGCCAGACGACCTATTCGCAGGTGTCGACCGGTTTCCAGATTCGCGCGGGCGTGCCGCTGACCGAATTCTGGTCGCTCTCGGGGCGCTATGGGCTGTCCTACGACAAGGTCGGGTTGGATCGGGCGAGCTTCTTCACCAACGGCGTCTGCGATCCGCTCAAGGCCGGACGCTATCTGTGCGAGGCGATCGGCAACCGCTTCACTTCGTCGGTCGGCTATTCGCTGATCTACGACAGTCTTAACAGCCGCCTGCGCCCGACGGCAGGCCGCCGCCTGTCGTTCAGCCAGGATTTCGCCGGGCTCGGTGGCGACGTGAAGTATTTGCGCACCCGCATCGAGGGATCGCAGTTCAAGAACATCGGCTCCGGCTTCATCGCCTCGCTCGTGGCCGAAGGCGGCTACATCAAGTCGCTCGAAAAGAGCCGTGGCCCGGGCGTCGACCGTGTCCGCATCACCGATCGCTTCTACCTCGGCGAACCGCAGTTCCGCGGCTTCGACATCCGCGGTGTCGGTCCGCGGGTGCAGCGCATTCCGTACACCGCCGACGGCACCGCGCTGATCACCGACCGCAATCAGGTCGTCGACGATGCGCTCGGCGGCAATGCCTATTATCTGGTCCGCGCCGAGCTGGAAATTCCGCTGGGTGCAGGTGCGCGTGAGCTCGGGCTCCGGCCGTCGATCTATGTTCAGGCGGGCAGCCTGTTCTCGATCACCCGGCCGCTGCCGACCATATCGACATGCATTACCGGCCAGACCGAGAATTGCTTCCCGACGTCGGTCAACGCCTCGGGGCAGACCGTCGTCGGCGCGTCGCTGGGTGCATTGCTCGTGGACCAGGCGAGCGGGTTGCAGCTCTACAGCAACACCTACATACCCGACGCGACCCAGCCGAGCGTAACCGCGCAGCGCGGGACGACGTGTATGACGGGCTATTCGGCAACGGTCGGCGGAACCTGCGTCGGCAGCGAATTGAACATCGCCGCGCGTGCGCAAGGCAGCGCGCCGTTCAAGGAAGTGTTCTACGGCAGCACCGCGCGTCCCCGGTTGTCCGTCGGTATCGGCGTCAACTGGAACTCGCCCTTCGGACCACTGCGCATCGACGTCGCCAAGGCGCTCGTGACGCAAAAGGGCGACGACCCCAAACTCATCACCTTCAACGTAGGAACCCAGTTCTGATGACTATCCTGAAGATCGCAGCGCTCATCGCCGCACTCGCCGCTCCCACCGCCGTCCTCGCACAGGCCGCAGCACCGGCGCCCGCACCCGTTGCTTCGGCTCCGGCTTACCCCGCGATCGCCGATTTTGCTGCCGCGGTGCGCGGGTCCAACGCGTTCCGCACCGCCAGCCAGCAGGTGCAGACCCAGTACAAGGCGCAGATCGACGCCTACAACGCACGTAGCCAGCCGCTCCAGGCCGAGCTCCAGCGCTCGGCGACCGAAATCCGCACGCTGCAGCAGAACAATTCGCCCGAAGCCACGGTGAACCCGAAGATCCAGGCGTTCCAGAATCGTCAGCAGGCGATCCAGACCGAGCTCGCGCCGCTCGCCGCACCGTTCGAGCGTCCGCTCGCCTATGCCGAGGAGCAGATCACCGCCAAGCTCGATCAGGCAACCCGCAACGCGATGAACGCCAAGCGCGTCAACATCCTGCTCCGCCCCGAAGCGGTCGCCTTCGCGATGCCGACCTCGAACATCACCGGCGACATCACCCAGCAGCTGAACGCACTCGTGCCGACCGTCTCCACCGCGGTGCCCGCCAACTGGCAGCCAGGCGGGCAGGGCGCCACCGCTCCGACGACCCCCGCCGCACCCGCCGCGACCCCGCGCCGCAACCAGGGCCGCTAGGATCGTGGGAGCGCTCGACATTACCCGCGTCATGGCGGCGCTCCCGCATCGTTACCCGATGCTGCTGGTCGACCGTGTCGAGGAGCTGGTCCCCGACACGTCGATCGTCGCGATCAAGGCGGTGTCGATCAACGAAGGCTTCTTCCAAGGCCATTTCCCCGGTCGCCCGATCATGCCCGGCGTCCTCATCGTCGAGGCATTGGCGCAGGCCGCGGGCATCCTCGCGGTCGAGAGCCTGGGGCTCGCAGGGTCGGGCAAGCTCGTCTATTTCATGGCGATCGACGGCGCCAAGTTCCGCAAGCCCGTCGAACCCGGCGTCCTGCTCCGCCTGGAGGCCGAATTCGTGCAAAAGCGCAGTTCGGTGTGCAAGTTCGCAGGCCGTGCGAAGATCGACGGTCAAGTCGTTGCTGAAGCCAACTTCACCGCCATGATCGCCGATCCGCCCAAGGCCGTTTAGGCCTCACCTTAGCCGCACCTTTGACTTTCGCCGGGCACCGCACTAAGCGCGCCGCTTCGCCTCAGGCTGGTCGGAACCAGCCACTCCAGGAGCCCATCATGAAGCCCGATACCCACCCCGACTATCACACGATCAACGTCCAGATGACCGACGGCAGCGTGTTCCAGACCCGCTCCACCTGGGGCAAGGAAGGCGACACGATGACGCTCGACATCGATCCGCTCGCGCATCCGGCCTGGACCGGCGGTCGCGGCACGATGCTCGACACCGGCGGCCAGGTCGCGCGCTTCAACAAGCGCTTCGGTGGTGGGCTCACGCTGCGCAAGTAAGCTGTAGTTGCAGGTTCGGCCTTGCCGAACCTGGGTGGCACCGGCTCGCTCCCCCACCCCGCCTCCCACGTCATTATACTGTCTGGGAGGTGGGTAGGGAGCGGGCCGGTGCCGCATCCGCGTGAGCGGATAGCAAGTCCGGCGGAAGAGGTGGGATTCGAACCCACGGTGGGCGTGAACCCACGGCGGTTTTCAAGACCGCTGCCATAGACCACTCGGCCACTCTTCCTCAGGGCGCTCGTTAGCCGCGCCGCGATGCCGCGTGCAAGCCCTGCGACGACACGGGGTTCCGCCGGGGCACGCGCTATGGCAGGGTCCGCGAATGACGGGGGCAAAGACGATACGCACAGCGGTGCTGGCGGCACTGGTCGCGCTCGGCGGCGTGCCGGCGCAGGCGCAGGACGACGCCGGTTTCCAGGCCTATCTCGCCAATCTGCGAGGGTCGGCGATCGCACAGGGCGTATCGCCCGCCACCTTCGACGCGGTCGCGCCGACGCTCACCCTCAATCCCCGCGTCGTCCAGCTCGACCGCGCACAGCCCGGCAACGAGGCGAGCACCGCCGCGCCCCCCTTCGCCCCATACCGCGCGCAGCATGTTGACGCCGCCCGCATCGGCCGTGGCCAGCGCGTGTACCAGGCGCAGCGCACCCGGCTCGCCGCGATCGAGCGCGAGACCGGCGTCCCCGAATCGATCATGGTGGCCATCTGGGGGCACGAGACCAATTACGGTGCCTACACCGGCAATTTCGACCTCCTCCGCAGCCTCGCCAGCCTGGCCTATGACGGCCGCCGCCGCCCGCTGTTCGAAGGCGAGTTCGTTGCCGCCTTGAAGATGATCGACCGCGGGGTGCCCCGCGAGCAACTGAAAGGCAGCTGGGCGGGCGCGACCGGCAACCCGCAGTTCCTGCCCTCGATCTACCTGCGCCTGGCCCGCGACGGCGACGGCGACGGCCGCGCCGACATCTGGACCAGCCAGCCCGATACGCTTGCCTCCATCGCCAATTACTTCGCCAACGCCGGCTGGCGCGCGGGCGAGACCTGGGGAGTCGCGGTGAACGTCCCCGCGGAATTCGACCGCACCGGGATCCGCAACCGGCTGCTCTCCCCACGCTGTCCTCGCGTCTTCGCGCGTCACAGCGCGTGGCGGACGATCGCCGAGTGGCGCGCCCTCGGCGTCGCCGCTCAGACCGGCCCTTGGCCCGCAGACAGCACGTTGGCGACGCTGTTCGAACCCGACGGCGCCGGCGCGACCGCCTATCTCCTCACCGGCAACTACCGCGTTATCCTCGACTACAATTGCTCCAACTTCTATGCGCTGTCGGTCGGTCTGCTCGCCGATGCGGTCGAGCGCTAAAGCACGCGTGACGCGGCGACGCGACGCAGCTATCCCGCCCCAAATTCACCGATGAAAATCTACTGACTCAGGGACGAATCATGAAGACCCCCATCGCCGCCGCCTTCGTTGCGCTCCTCGCCGGCGTCCCCTCGGTCGCCGCCGCACCGCAATTCCAGACGCCCGCGCCGGTCGCCTTCCTTCAGGACCTGTCCTCGGGCGCGATCCTCTATGCGCGCGATGCCGACCGCCGGATGCCCCCCGCGTCTATGGCCAAGATGATGACGGTTTACGTCGCGTTCGACATGATCAAGAAAGGCGAGCTGAAGCTCGACCAGCAATTCCCGGTGCGCCCCGAGACGTGGCAGAAATGGCACGGCCCTGCCGCAGGTTCGACGATGTTCCTGTCGACCGGTGAGAACGTCAGCGTCGACAATCTGCTCAAGGGCATCGTCACGCTGTCGGGCAACGACGCCTGCGTCGTACTGGCAGAAGGCATCTCGGGCACCGAGGAGGGCTTCGCGAGCCGGATGAACCAGGCCGCCAAGGAACTCGGGCTGACCAACAGCCACTTCGGCAATTCCAACGGCTGGCCCGACAACGGGGTCACCTATGTCACCGCGCGCGACCTGGCGAAACTCGCCGCCGCAACGATCCAGAACCACCCCGCGCTGTACAAGAAGTACTACAGCCTGCCGAGCTTCACCTGGGGCAAGACGCTAGGGGCGGGTGCCGACATCACCCAGGCCAATCGCGATCCGCTGCTCGGTCGCGTCGCGGGTGCCGACGGTCTCAAGACCGGGCACACCGACGAGGCCGGCTACGGCTTCACCGGCTCGGCGCAGCAGAACGGGCGGCGGCTCGTCATGGTGATGGCGGGGCTTACCAGCTTCAACCAGCGGATCAGCGAATCGGTCGGCTTCATGAACTGGGGCTTCCGCGCGTGGCAGGCCAAGCCGCTGGTCGCCAAGGGCAAGCACGTCGAGACCGCCGACGTCCAGATGGGCAGCAGCAGCACCGTCGGCCTGATCGCCCCGACCGCACTGACGGTCACGCTCCCGGCGGGCGCGGTCCCCGAAATGTCCGCTAAGGTCGTGTACGACGGCCCAATAAAGGCACCGATCAAGGCCGGCCAGCACATCGCCGACCTCGTCGTCACCTCGCCCGACATGCCCGAACAGCGCCTCCCCCTGGTCGCCGAAACCGCGGTCGGCGAAGCGGGCTTCTTCGGTCGCGCCTGGGCAGGGCTGACGTCACTGTTCGGATGATCGAAGCGGAGGCAACAAACCTCTCCGTTCGCCCTGAGCGAAGTCGAAGGGCAGGCACCGGGCGCAGGTGCATCGCATCCACGCAGCACGAACGGACTCGGGCAAGGGCGATCCGCTGGATGACGTCATGACGCAGGTTCGCGGCAACGCTGCCGCCCAGGCCGCCTTCCTCGCGGCGCTCGGCGGGGGCGCGCTCCACCACGCGTGGCTGATCGCGGGCCCCGAGGGTGTCGGCAAGATGCGCTTCGCCCAGGCTGCGGCGACACGCATGTTGGCGCAAGCGTCCGCGGGTGTTCCGCTCGGCAGCGGGCTTGCCGTGCCGGAAACACATCCCGTCCACGCGCTCGTGGCCGCCGGATCGCACCCGGACCTGCGGACCCTCCGCCGTCTGCCCAAGGACGCCGAGAAGCCCGACCAGGATCTCGCGCGCAGTATCCCCATTGCCCAGGTCCGCGCACTGCAGCCGATGCTGGCAACGACTCCTTCGATGGGGCCGCGGCGCGTCGTCATTATCGACTCGATCGACGATCTCGAACGCCCCGGCGCGTCGAACGCGCTGCTCAAGAACCTTGAGGAGCCCCCCGCGGGCACGATCTTCCTGCTCGTCAGTCACGCGCCCGGCCGATTGCTGCCGACCATTCGCTCGCGCTGCCGCCTGCTGCGCTTCGAGGCGCTCGACGACCGCGACATGGCCGCGGCGATCCGCGATGCGCGCCCCGAAGCGGACGACCAGGAGCTGGCGGCGCTGCTCGCAGCCGGGCAGGGGTCGCCCGGTCGTGCGCTGCGCTACGCCGGGCTCGACGTCGCGGGGCTCGATGCGGCCATTGCAGGCATTGCCGACGACGGCGATCCGAAGAACGCGCGCCGGGTGAGACTGGCCAAGGCGCTCGCGGGCAAGACCGCGCAGCCGCGCTACGAAGCCTTCCTCGACCGCGTTCCCGCCTACATCGCGCAGGCGGCACGCACCCGCAGCGGAACGGCCCTCGCCACCGCGCTCGACGCCCATGCCGCGGCGCGCGACCTCGCCGGTGCCGCAATCGGGCTGTCGCTCGATCCGCAGGCGACGGTGTTCGGGATGGCGGACATCGTCGCCCGCCTGCGCACCTGAGGGGCTCTTGCGATGTTGGAAAAGCCGGATCACGCCGTCCCGGTTCTTTCTCACAGTGGACCGCCTTGCCTCTGGCCGCTCGTCCGGACGGACCGGAAGGAAAGCCTGCTCGGATGCGCGTTGGCCTCACCTTAGCCTCACCTTCCGCGGCTCAACCCGTCTTCACCTCGTCCCGGCGATGCTCTACGGACGCCGGCATGGCCGAACCCTTTTACATCACGACCGCGATCAGCTACCCGAACGGCCGCCCCCACATCGGCCACGCCTATGAGGCCATTGCCGCCGACGCGATCGCGCGGTTTCAGCGGCAGGCCGGGCGCGACGTCCGCTTCCAAACCGGCACCGACGAGCACGGCCTGAAAATGGTTCAGGCCGCACGCGCGCAGGACCGCCCCGTAGCCGACCTGGCCGACGAAATGTCGGGCTATTTTCGTGATATGTGCGACGCTCTGGACATCTCGTACGATCGGTTCGTTCGCACCACCGAGCCTGCGCATTACGCCGCCAGCCAGGCATTGTGGGCGGCGATGGCGGCATCGGGCGACCTCTATCCCAGCCGCTACGAAGGCTGGTATTCGGTGCGTGACGAAGCCTTCTACGCCGACGACGAGGTAACCGAGGAAGCAGGCGTCAAGCTCTCTCCGCAGGGCACGCCGGTCGAGTGGACGGTCGAGGAGAGCTGGTTCTTCCGCTTGTCGAAATACCAGCAGCCGCTGCTCGACCATTATGCCGCGCAATCCGACTTCATCCGCCCCGAAAGCCGCCGCAACGAGGTCGTTCGCTTCGTCGAAGGCGGGCTGACCGACCTGTCGGTCTCGCGCACCAGCTTCGACTGGGGCGTGCCGGTGCCCGGCGCCGACGGCCACGTCATGTACGTCTGGGTCGACGCGTTGACCAACTATCTTACCGGTACCGGCTACCCCGACCCGGACTCGCCCGAGCGCCGCTACTGGCCTGCCGACGTGCACCTGATCGGCAAGGACATCGTCCGCTTCCACGCGGTCTACTGGCCCGCCTTCCTGATGTCGGCGGGGATAGCGCTGCCCAAATCGGTGTTCGGTCACGGCTTCCTGCTCCACCGCGGCGAGAAGATGTCCAAGTCGATCGGCAACGTCGTCAATCCGCAGGCGCTGGTCGCCGCCTTCGGCGTCGACGCGCTCCGCTATTTCCTGCTCCGCGATGTCAGCTTCGGGCAGGACGGCAGCTACTCGGCTGAGGCAATAGTCACGCGTGTCAACGCCGAGCTTGCCAACAGCTTCGGCAACCTCGCCCAGCGGACATTGTCGTTCATTGCCAAGAACCTGGATGGCGTTCTTCCCGCGACGGGTACAGTCGCCGAGGCAGACGGTATGCTGATCGAGGAGGTTGTCGTCGCTTGTGCCGGCTTGCGCACCGCATTCGGTGATCTTGCGCTCAGCCAAGGCATCGAAACGTGGATGCGCGGCGTCTTCGCCTGCAACCAATATATCGACGCGCAGGCGCCCTGGGCACTCCGCAAGACCGATCCCGAGCGCATGCACGCCGTCCTGCGCACGCTGGTCCGCGCCATCCGCATGCTCGCCATCGCGATTCTGCCCGTCGTGCCCACCGCCGCCGCCAAGGTGCTGGATCAGGTCGGCGCCGAAGAACGCGATCACGCCGCAGTCGACGACGAAGGCTGGTACGACCGTATGGCCGCGAGCGGCTTTCGCATCGCTCCGCCGACCGGCGCCTTCCCGCGGCTCGAACTCCCGGCGGACGCCGGCTGATGCTCGCCGACAGCCACTGCCACCTCAACTACGACGGCGTCGCCGAAATTCAGGGCGAAGTCATCGCCCGCGCCCGCGCCCGCGGCGTCACCGCCATGCTCAACATCGCCACCCGAGAGCGCGAATGGGACGCCGTCCTCGCCACCGCCCAGCGCGAGCCGGACGTCTGGGCAACCGTCGGTATCCACCCGCACGAGGCCGACCAGCACACCCACATCGACACCGCCCGCCTGATCGAGCGCGCCGAGCACCCCCGCGTCGTCGGGCTCGGCGAAAGCGGCCTCGACTATCACTACGACCATAGCGATCGCGCCCGCCAGCAGACGAGCTTCCGCGCCCACATCGCCGCCGCGCGCCAAACCGGGCTGCCGATCGTCGTGCACACCCGCGATGCCGAGTACGACACGTACGCCATTCTGGCGGACGAGATGGGGAAGGGGGCCTATCCTGGTGTCATCCACTGCTTCACGGCGTCGTCCGACTTCGCCGACAAGGCACTGGACTTGGGCCTGTATATCTCGATGTCGGGCATCGTGACCTTCAAGAACGCCCGCGATCTTCAGGCGATCGCTGCACGCCTGCCGATCGACCGGCTGCTGGTCGAAACCGACGCCCCGTTCCTCGCGCCCATTCCCAACCGCGGCAAACCGGGCGAACCCGCCTTCGTCGCCGACACCGTTGCGTTCCTCGCCAGGCTGCGCGGCGAGGACCCGACCGAACTGGCAAGCCGGACGGCCGCGAACTTTCACACATTGTTCGCCAAGACTGTCGCATGAAAGTCCGCATCCTCGGCTCGGGCACGTCCTCGGGGGTGCCACGGATCGGCAACGATTGGGGGACGTGCGATCCCGCCGAGCCCCGCAACCGGCGTACCCGCGCCTCAATCCTGGTCGAACACGACGGCCACCGCGTGCTGGTCGACACCAGCCCCGACATGCGCCAGCAGCTGCTCGACGCCGACGTCGCCACCGTCGACGCGGTCGTCTGGACCCACGACCACGCCGATCACTGCCACGGCATCGACGATCTGCGGCAGATATTCCATGCGATCGGCCAGCCGGTCCGCGGGCTGGCGCAGCCGAGGACCCTAGCCGCGTTGCAGAGCCGCTTTACCTACATCTTTGCGGGCCGCTCGGGCTATCCTTCGGTCGTCACCGCCGAGCCGCTGCCCGAACACTGGACGTGTGGCGACATGGCAATCGACGTCGTCGAGCAGCCTCACGGTGGCATCGTCTCGGCGGGGCTGCGGTTTTCGGTCGATGGCAGGAGCGTTGGCTATGCCACGGACTTCCACGCCATGACGGCGGAGATGAGAACGTTGTACACCGGTCTCGACCTGTGGATCGTCGACGCACTCCGCCGCCGCCCGCATCCCTCGCATCCCGACCTCGACACGGTGCTGGCGTGGGTGGAAGAGCTCGCGCCCCGGCGCACCGTCCTGATCCACATGGACCAGACGATGGACTATGCGGCGCTGTGCGCGACGCTGCCCAAGGGTGTCGAGCCCGGCTACGACGGCCTGGAGATCGCACCGTGACCGGCGACCGGATGGCGGATATCGCAGTTTACGCGCTGCTCGTCATTCTCCCAGTCGCAGCGCTGGTCGCGCGACGGCCGCCGCTCGCGCGAACCTTGCTGTCGCTTGCGGCGTGGATCGGCATCTTCGCCGTCGGGCTCCTGATCGTCGGCGAAGGCGATGGTTTTCGCCGCATGGGTGCGCTGCTGGCGGGCCGATCGATCGACGGAAGCGAGACCCGCATCGCCATGGCGGACGATGGCCATTTCTGGGCAGATGCCACGATCGACGGCGTTTCGCGGCGCATGCTGATCGACAGCGGCGCGACCACGACCGCGATCTCGCAAGCGACCGCGCAGGCCGCCGGGTTGGATGTTGAGGCCAGCCCATTTCCGGTCGTGCTCAACACCGCAAACGGTCGGGTTACTGCGCGCACGGCCACAGCCGATCGGCTCGTGGTCGGCGGCGTGACCGCGCGCAACGTCGGCGTCGTCGTGTCGCCTGCTTTCGGCGGCACCGACGTGATCGGCATGAACATCCTTTCGCGCCTCGCGTCGTGGCGGGTGGAGGGCCGCACCTTGATCCTGACGCCTGAGCCCCCTTCCGCAAACACGAACTGAGTTTTACATAATGTACATTATCGGACTGTTATCTTCGTGACCCCCGTTGAGCGTCTGCGCGCGACGATGGAGAAGTTACGCGACCCCGCCACCGGCTGCGAATGGGATCGCGCCCAGACCTGGGCCACCATCGCGCCGTACACGATCGAGGAAGCCTATGAGGTCGCCGATGCGATCGCCCGCAACGATGCCGGCGATCTCAAGGACGAACTCGGCGACCTGCTGCTTCAGGTCGTGTTCCACAGCCGCATCGCCGAAGAAGCCGGTGTCTTCGCGTTCGACGACGTCGCAACCGCGATCGCCGACAAGATGGAACGGCGTCACCCACACATCTTCGCCGGCGCGGCCGACTCCCCCGGATGGGAATCGATCAAGGCGGACGAGCGTGGCCGCAAGGCGCAATCCGGCGCTCTTGCAGGTGTGGCATCCGGGCTCCCGGCGCTGCTACGCGCCGATAAGCTCCAGAAGCGCGCCGCGCGCGTCGGCTTCGACTGGCCCGACGCCTCCGGCCCGCGCGCCAAGATCGACGAGGAATGCGCCGAGGTCGAGGCCGCCGAGGGCGATGCGATCGCCGAGGAGATCGGCGACCTGCTGTTCGCGACGGTCAACTGGGCCCGGCATCTCGGCGTCGATGCCGAGGCGGCCTTGCGCACCGCCAACGCCAAGTTCGAGCGCCGCTTCACGGCCATGGAGGCGAGCGGCGGCGAAGCCTTCGCTGCAATGGACCTTAGCGAAAAGGAAGCCGTGTGGCAGGCTGTCAAGCGTCGCGGCGGTTAAACCGGTCGTGGTCGGCGGCCGACAGCCTGACATCGTACAGCGCTTCGTCACCCTCGACCGCGGTACCAAGCACCTCGCCATGCGCATGGAGCCACGCCGCGCCCGCACCGTCGCCGGCATCCAGTACGAAACGATAGCGTCGGTGTTGCGCAGTCAGCTTGGCGGCGACGGTGTCGATCAAGATATTCACCCCTTCCCCGTCCAGAGCCGAGATTGCGACGACATCGGTCCGTCGTGCCGCCTCGACGATCAATTCGGCGTGCCGGTCCGCATCGAGCAGGTCCAGCTTGTTCCACACCTCGAACCGAGGCGTGATATCGGCGACGCCGATCTCCGCCAGCACCGTCTCCACATCGGCCCGCTGCGCTTCGCTGTCGGGATGTGCAACATCGCGGATGTGGATCAGGAGGTCGGCGGAGACGACTTCCTCCAGTGTTGCCTTGAATGCGGCTACGAGCTGGGTCGGGAGGTCGGAAACGAAGCCAACCGTGTCGGACAGGATCGCCTTTTCGATGCCGGCGAGTGAAATCTGCCTCAGCGTCGGGTCGAGGGTCGCGAACAGCAGGTCTTCCGTCATGACGTCGGCACCGGTCAGGCGATTGAACAGCGTCGACTTGCCGGCATTGGTATACCCGACCAATGCGATGATCGGCCATGGCGCGCGCTGGCGGCGGTCCCGGTGCAGGCTGCGGGTGCGGATCACCTGATCGAGTTCGCGCCGCAGCCGTGCCATGCGGTCGCGGATCAGGCGGCGGTCCGCCTCGATCTGGGTTTCGCCCGGCCCGCCGAGAAAACCGAAGCCGCCGCGCTGCCGCTCAAGGTGGGTCCAGCTGCGCACCAGCCGCCCCGCCTGATAATCCAGATGCGCGAGTTCGACCTGCAATCGTCCTTCGGCGCTCGCGGCCCGCTCGCCGAAGATCTCGAGGATTAGCCCGGTCCGGTCGATCACCTTGGCGCCGAGCGCGGTTTCCAAATTGCGTTGCTGGATCGGCGACAGCGCAGCGTCGAAGACGACGAGCCCCGCCTCCTCCATCCGCACCAGCGTCGCGATCTGCTCGGCCTGACCACTGCCGATCAGCATGGCCGCTCGCGGCTCGCGGACCTTCAGTACGACACGATCGACCACCACGACCCCGATTGCTGCGGCAAGACCAGCGGTCTCCGCCAGCCGGGCGTCCGCATCGCGCGACGCGTCGCCGCGGTCGGGCAGAACGACGATGGCCCGCGCGCCACGCGCGAATTCGTCGCGATCGCGTTCGAATCCCCGATCGGTTCCGGCGCTCAATCTTCCGCCGATCCGGATTGTTCCTCGGCAAGGTTCAGCGCCTGAGCGGGCTGGATCGTGGATACCGCATGCTTGTAGACCAGCTGCGCCATGCCCTCTCGCTGGAGGACCATGCAGAACAGGTCGAATCCGGCGATCTGCCCTTGCAGCATGACCCCGTTGACCAGGAACATCGTAACGCTCGTCCCCGATTTGCGGACGGCGTTCAGGAATATCTCCTGTAGCAGCGGCTGCTTGCGCTGTGCCTCTCCCACCTCCTGCACCAATGCCGCGACGTCGATCGGACCGGCGGGCATGATCGTCGAGATCGCGTGCTTGTAGATCAGCTGCGACTGCCCGTCACGGCGCAGCAGCACCGAGAAATTGTCGAACCAGGTGACGATCCCCTGGAGCTTGACGCCCTTGACCAGGAACATCGTGACCGGCGTCTTCGACCGGCGCAGCGCATTGAGGAAGAGGTCCTGAAGGGAACCTTGCTTATCGGCCATGATCTAGCCCTTTCTTATTGGCGGAATCCTGTTCCGCTATGGCGCCGTTAGCCGGCGTTCGATCGCCCTTGAGAGGCAAGCCCAATCTATGGACGCTGCACGCGTGCGTAAAGGTCCCCCCGTCAATCCTCGCGCGTTTCGGTGATCCCCAGCAGCTTCAGCTTGCGATGCAAGGCAGAGCGCTCCATCCCGATGAAACTTGCGGTGCGCGAGATGTTGCCCGAAAATCGCCGGATTTGAACGCGCAGATACTCGCGCTCGAACGTCTCGCGTGCCTCGCGCAACGGCGCGCCCATGATCGCGGTCGTGCCGCCGCCGCCCATCTCCCCCGGATCACCGATCACTTCGGCCGGCAGGAGATCCAGGTCGATGCTGCCCATCCGGTCACCCGGCGCCAGGATGATCGTACGTTCGACGACGTTGCGCAACTGGCGGACGTTGCCCGGCCAATCGTAGGATTGCAGCGCCACCATCGCATCGGCGGCAACCTCCGGCGTCGGCACGCGGCGCTCGACCGCATAATGCGCGACGAAATGCTGGACGAGCGCGGGTATGTCCTCGCGGCGTTCGGCCAGCGGCGGCAGGATGACGGGCACGACGTTGAGGCGATAGTACAGGTCCTCGCGAAAGCGACCGTCGGCGATTTCCCGGGTGAGCTCACGCGCCGTTGCCGACACGACACGCACGTCGACACGGACGACCCGCGTGCCTCCGATGCGGGTGAAGCACTGGACCGTCAGCACCCGCAGGATGCGCGCCTGCGTCGCCATTGGCATGTCGGCGATCTCGTCGAGGAACAGCGTTCCGCCGTGCGCCTGTTCGAGCAGCCCGGGACGGACCAGATCGCCCGCCTCCTCGACCCCGAACAGTTCCTCCTCGACGCGCTCGGGGGTCATCCGCGCCGCGCTGACGATGACGAACGGCGCGTCGGCGCGGTTGCTCCAGCCGTGGAGCAGGCGCGCGGCGACCTCCTTGCCCACGCCCGCGGGTCCCACGAGCAGTACCCGGCTGCCGGTCGCCGCGACGCGCTTCAACGTCGCACGGACATTGTTGATCGCCGCCGAGCTGCCAGTGAGATCCGTCTCGCGCCCGACCGCCGCGCGCAGGCTGGCGACTTCGCGGCGCAGGCTCTCCGTCTCCGTCGCGCGTGCGACCATCAGCAACAGACGTTCGGCCTCGAAAGGCTTCTCGATAAAGTCAGCGGCGCCCCGGCGGATCGCCGCGACCGCTGTGTCGAGATTGCCATGCCCGGAAATGACGAGGACCGGTATCGACGAGTCGCGGCGCTTGATTTCGTCGAGCAGGTCGAGCCCGTCGAGCTTCGATCCCTGCAGCCACACGTCGAGCAGCACCAGCGACGGACGCCGTGCCGCGATCGCCTCCAGCGCGGCATCGCTGTCGGCAGCCGAGCGCGTGTCATAGCCTTCGTCCTCCAGGACGCCGGAGACGATGTCGCGAATGTCGAGTTCGTCATCTACGACGAGGATATCCAGGGCCATGTCAGTTCCGATTGCGCGTGAGTGCGGCGAGCCGGCCCCGCCCCGCGGATTCGGGCAAGGTCTCCCCCTCGTCGCAGGCGGCGAGTTGCAGCGTGTCGAACGTCATCGTCACGATCGTGCCGCCACCCGGCCGGTCGGCGAACGCGACCGTGCCGAAATGCTCTTCGACGATCTTCTTGACGATCGCCAGGCCGAGCCCCGTTCCACGTGCGCGCGTGGTCATATAGGGTTCGATGATCCGGTCGCGCTCGGCGGGCAGACCGACGCCGGTATCTGCGACCTCGATCGTCGCGAAACGGGCGCCCTCCCCGCCCAGCGTCATCGTCACGCCGCCGCCCTCGCCCTTGGCCTCGACCGCCTCGACTGCGTTCTTGACGATATTCGTCAGCGCCTGCCCGATCTGACGGCGGTCCATGACGAGCGACGGCGGTGCATCGTCGGCGACCAGCGTGAAGGCGATCGCCGGATGCGCCACCTCGTGCAGGAACAAGGCCTGACGCGCCGCATCGACGAGCGAATCCTCGCGGAACACGGGCTTGGGCATGCGCGCGAAGGACGAGAATTCGTCTACCATCCGGCGCAGGTCGCCGACCTGCCGCACGATCGTATCGGTCAACCGTACGAAGGTGCCGTCGTCGGCGGCGATCTTGCCGCCATAGCGGCGCTGGAGCCGTTCGGCGGCGAGCTGGATCGGGGTGAGCGGGTTCTTGATCTCGTGGGCGATCCGGCGTGCCACGTCGGACCAGGCGGCGCGACGTTGATCCAGCAGTTGCTGGGTAATGTCGTCGAACGTCAAAATCGGACCGTCCCCGGTACGCACGATCCGGACAGCCAATGTTCGCGCCTCCCCCCCGGCGCCGCTTACCTCCGCGATGGCTTCACGGCCCGCGGTATCGAGCAATTCGTCCAGCTCGGGTGCGACATCGGCCAGGCGTCGCCCGACAAGGCTGTCGTCACCCGTGCCCAGCAATGCGGTCGCCGACGTATTGGCAATGCGGATCGTCCGATCCAGGCCGGTCGCGATCACGCCCGCCGATACCCCCGCCATCACACCCTCGATCAGCGCACGACGTGCATCGAGCGCGCCGTTCTGCTCCTGAAGGCGCCCGGTCATCTGGTTGAACGCACGCGCCAGCGTGCCGACCTCGTCGCGCGCGCGCGGGTCGGGAACGCGCACGGTCAGGTCGCCCGCCGCCACGCGCCGCGCGGCCTCGACCAGCTCGCCGACCGGGCGGACCAGGCGATCGGCGACGGCCAGCGCGATCCACACCGCGACACCGACGATCAGCAGCGACAACACCAGCAGCGCCGCGTTGAAGCGCAATTGGAGCGACCGCGATCGCGACTGCAGCGCGCGGTAATCCGCCGACACCGCGGCGCCGCGCTGCAGCTGGTCGGCGACCTGCTCGTCGAACACCCGCGAGGTGTAGAGATAGGCGTGTGCGCCGTAAGCCAGCGGCACGAGCGACGCGGCGCGGTCGCGGCTGCGCAGCGTCAGCACCTTCGCGCCCGCGTCGATCCGCGCCATCATCGCCGGCGTGACGATATTGTCCATCGGACGGCCGTAAGGGTTCAGCACGACCAGCGGATCGCGCTCGTCGCGGCGCAGGATCATCGCATCGGACAGTTCGCGATTGTAGGTCTGAAGAAGCAGGAGCTCGCTGAACCGCTTGCCGTCGATCGGCATTTCGCGAAGATAGCGCGCCACGTCGGCGGCCATGACGATGGTCTGGCTGGCCGTACGATCGATCTCGCGCTGGACACTGGCTCGCACGAGGCCAGTCGCGCTGTCGAGGATCGCTCGCGCACGCTGCGACGATCCGAACTCCACGCCATATTGCATGAGTAGCGACGCGACGATCGCGACCAGCGTGATCGGCACCGCCGCCATTACCGAGAACAGCACGACTAGCCGGACATGGAGTCGCCCTCGCCCACCGACGGGCGAGCGCGCCGCGCGCCGCATCGCGATCCGGCGACCCAGCAGCATGATGAGCGCAATGCCCGGGACCAGATTGGCGACGAGCAGGACGGCGACGAAGGAGGGCGCCAGCAGGGGGTGATGGGTATCCGTACCGGCAATCGCCAGATAGCTGGCGACGGCCACGGCAATGGCCACGCCGAACACCAGCAGCTCCAGCGCCGGGGTCAACGCGAACCGCGAGTCTGGCTCCGTTTGATCGATATCGGTCATCGCTGATGCGAGCATTCGCGCCGGGATACATGGTCCGGTGTTGCATGGAAACCACATAATCGCCCGCGTCAGCGTGCGGGCTCCTCCGGCCGAGCCTCGATGCCGAGCGTATCGAGCCGCTTGCGCAGCGTATTGCGATTGATCCCCAGCGCGCGCGCGGCGCGAAGCTGGTTGTGACCATGACGGGCGAGCATGGACTCGATCAGCGGCCGTTCGACTTCGCCGATGACGAATTCGTAGAGCGTGCCGTCGTCGAGCGCCACCGGCCGCTCGCGCGCGATCCGTTCGAGCAAGGTCCGCACCGTCGCGCCCATGTCGGCGTCCGCCGTGGCGGCGGCCGACGACGTGGCTGGGCCGATCATCACCCGGATCGCGTCGGCATCGATCACCTCGTCGCGCGCCAGTACCGCCAGGCGGCGCATGACGTTTTCGAGTTCGCGGACGTTGCCCGGCCAGACGTGCCGCTCCAGCGCGACCAGCGCATCGGCGGTGAGGCGCCGCCGTGGGAGACCCTGCTCGACCGCGCGATCGAGGAAGTGGTGCGCGAGCAGCGCCACGTCGGGCCCACGTTCGCGTAGCGGCGGCAGCGTCATCGGGACGACGTTGAGGCGGTAGAAGAGGTCTTCGCGGAACAGCCCGGCGGTGACCTGGGCGCCCAGATCGCGGTTGGTCGCGGCGACGATGCGGACATCGGCGCGGATCGTGCGCGCGCCGCCGACCGTGGTGAACTCGCCCGATTGAAGCACGCGCAGCAGCCGGGTCTGCGCTTCAATCGGCATGTCGCCGATCTCGTCGAGGAACAGCGTGCCGCGGCCAGCCTGCTCGAACCGCCCCGCAGTGCGCGCGGCGGCGCCGGTGAAGGCGCCGCGTTCGTGGCCGAAAAGCTCGGCCTCGATCAACTCGCGCGGGATCGCGGCCATGTTGATCGCGACGAACGGCGCGGCGCGGCGGGGCCCGAGATCGTGGATCGCGCGCGCGACGAGTTCCTTGCCGGTGCCCGACTCACCCGCGATCAGGACGGTCAGATCGTTCGAGACGACCCGTGCGACGATGCGGTAGATGTCCTGCATCGCTGGCGAGCGACCGATCAGTGGCAGCGCGCGGTCTTCGGCGACCGGCGACTCCCCCGCCTGCACCCCGCCCCGTGCAAGTGCGCCCTCGATCGCGCTGCCGAGGACGTCGAGGTCGAAGGGCTTGGGCAGGTAATCATAGGCGCCTGCTTCGGTGGCGCGAATGGCGGTGGTCAGCGTGTTCTGCGCCGAGAGCACGATGACCGGAAGTTCGGGAAAGCGCGCGGCGATGCTGGCCAGATGCGCGAGCCCGTCGCCATCGGGCAGGACGACATCGGTGACGAGGACATCGGGTGCCCCGCCTTCCAGCGCGCGGTCGAGTTGGGCCAGGCTGTCCGCGGTTGCCACCCGGTGCCCGGCGCGGCGCAGCGACTGCGCGACAACGGTGCGGATCGCGGCATCGTCGTCGACAACCAGGATGGCGCTCACGACCCGGCCCGGGGCAGGAGCAAACGAAAAACAGTCATTTTGGGCGTTCCCTCGCGGGCATATTGGACGATGCCGTCCATGTCGCGGACCAGTTTGTCGACGAGCGCGAGGCCGAGCCCCTGCCCCTCCGGCCTGCCGGATACGAACGGATCGAAGAGATGCTCGGCGATATCGGCAGGTGCGCCGGGACCGTTGTCGAGGACGCAGATCTCGATCGGCAGCGGGCGGCGCGGACGGCCGGGCGCGACGCTGACCGCTAGGCCGTGACGATAGGCGGTGGTCAGCACGATGACAGGGGTTCGCACCGCGCGCACCGCCTCGCGCGCGTTCTTGAGCAGGTTGATGACGATCTGGAGCAAGGCGTCGCGGTTGATGCTGGCGGGCGGAAGCGAGGGATCGAACCGTTCCTCGATGACGATGCCGCGTGCGAACCCGGCGAGCGCGACGTTGCGGGCGTGGTCGAGCAGCGGATAGATGTTCTCTGCCGCGCATGGCAGCGGCCGGGTGTCGCCGAAATCCTGCATGCGGTCGATCAGCGCAGCGATGCGGTCGACCTCGGTGACGATCAGCCTCGTCAGCTCGCCCGCACCCAGCAGCTGCGCCGCGCCGCGGATGCCTGACAGCGGATTCTTGATCTCGTGCCCCAGCATCGCCGCCGCGCCGATCGCCGCGCGGCCGCCGGCGGTACGGTCCACCGAATTGCCGAGGCGGCGCGAGCTCGCGGACCCATGCAGCGTAATCGTCCGCCAGCCGGGGTGATCGGGCACCTCGGCCTCGACGAAATCGACGCGGATGCGCAGCCCCTTCGCGGTCGCGATCTCGGTGTCGTAGATCGCGAAGCCCTGCCCGTCGCGCATCCCTGCGCCCTCGGGCGGCGGCAGGATTGCGGCGAGCGGCTGGCCGATCATCAGGCGTTCGGACAGGTTGAGCAGTTGCTCGGCCAGCGCGTTGGCGTGCGCGATCCGGTCTTCGGGGTCGACGACGACGACCGCGACCGGCAGCGCGGCCAGCAGGTCCGCAAAGCCCGGGCGGCCGTTGCGAGGGCGATCAGGCGGCAGCGTAGTGGCACCAGGGCGCGTAGAACTTCTCTAACATCGCGCTGACGCGAACTGGATCGGGTTCCTGGTTGACTGCGTTGCGGAACTCCGCCGAACCGGTCAGCCCCCTGGTGTACCAGCCGATATGTTTGCGCGCCATGTTGACCCCGGTGATGGTGCCATAGTGACTCAACATCGCATCGTAATGTTCGGTAATGACGCGATATTGCTCGTCGAGTGATGGGTCGGGGACGCGGCGTCCGGTGCGGAACCATTCCATGACCTGGCCGAGCAGCCACGGGCGACCGTAGGCGCCGCGGCCGATCATCACGCCGTCCGCGCCCGACTGGTCGAGCGCCGCCTGGGCGTCCTGGATCGAACAGATGTCGCCATTGGCGATGACCGGGATCGACACCGCCTCCTTGACCGAGCGGATGAAGCGCCAGTCGGCCTCGCCCTTGTACATCTGGTTGCGGGTGCGGCCGTGGACGGTGACGAGCTTGATGCCCAGATCCTCGGCGATCCGCGCGAGCTCGGGGGCGTTGAGGCTGTCATGGCACCAGCCCATCCGCATTTTCAGCGTCACCGGCGCGGACACCGCCGCGACGATCGCGCGGATCAGTTCGGCCGCCAGCTTGAGGTCGCGCATCAGCGCGGAGCCTGCATCGCCGTTGGTGACCTTACGCACCGGGCAGCCCATGTTGATGTCGATGATCGCCGCGCCGCGATCCTCGGCGAGCTTGGCGGCTTCGGACATTTCATACGGGGTGCAACCGACGAGCTGCATCGACACCGGCTCCTCCGACAGGTGCCACGCCGCCTTCTGGAGCGACTGGCGAGTCTCGCGGATCGCCGCCTGGCTCGCGATCATTTCGGTCACGTTGAGACCGGAGCCGTAGCGGCGCACGAGCGTGCGGAACGGCATGTCTGTGACGCCAGTCATCGGCGCCAGCACGACGGGGCTGTCGATCCGGACGGGACCGATCTGGATAGGGGAAAGCGTCTTCATGATGTGCCTGAAAAACGGGCAGTACGCGACGCCACCGTCGCTGGCAACCCGCGAGCGAAGCCGCTAGAGGCGCGCCGATGAGCCGCCGCATCATCGCCATTCTCGTCGCCGCCGGAACCGGGTCGCGCGTCGGCGGCGCCCGCCCGAAGCAGTTTGTGCCGATCGCCGGGCGACCGATGATCGCCTATGCCTATGAAGCTCTGGCGAACCATCCTGCGATCGCCGCGACCGTGGTCGTCGCCGATCCGATCACCGCGGCGGAGGTCTTGCCGGACGCCGATATCGTCACCGGCGGCCCGACGCGGCAGCTGTCAGTCGGCTTGGGGCTGAACGCGGCGAAGGCGCTCGGCGCAACCCACGTGCTGGTCCACGACGCCGCCCGGCCGTTCCTTTCCGCCACAGTCATCGATCGCGTGGTGCGCGCGCTGGAGAGCCATGACGGTGCGACTCCCGTCCTGCCGGTCGCCGATACGCTGGCCGTGGGCGGTGAAACGCTCGGTGACGCCGTCGATCGATCGGCGCTTGTCCGCATCCAGACACCGCAGGGCTTTCGCCTCGATACGCTGATGGTCGCCCATGCGGCGTGGGACACCGCCGAGCCCGCGACCGACGACGCGCAGATGGTGCGCAGGCTTGGCGGGCGGGTCGCGTTGGTGCAGGGCGACTCGATGCTCGAAAAGATCACCTACCCCGAGGACTTTGCGGCGGCAGAGGCGCGACTCGCGCTGGAGACGCGCACCGCGATGGGCTTCGACGTCCACCGGCTGGAGGCGGGTGAGGAATTGTGGCTCGGCGGGGTGCTGATCCCGCACGACAAGGGGCTGTCGGGGCATAGCGATGCCGATGTCGCGCTCCATGCGCTGACCGATGCACTGCTGGGAACGATCGCGGCGGGCGACATCGGCACCCACTTCCCGCCGAGCGATCCGCAGTGGAAGGGTGCCGATTCGGCGCGTTTCCTGACCCATGCCGCGGAGCTGATCGCAACCAAGGGCGGCCGAATCGACTTCGTCGACCTGACGATCGTCTGCGAAGCCCCCAAGATCGGTCCGCACCGCGCGGCAATGACAACCCGGATTGCCGCGCTGCTGGCATTGAGCGAGGACCGCGTGAGTATCAAGGCGACGACGACCGAGCGGCTCGGCTTCACCGGCCGCGGCGAAGGCATTGCGGCGCAGGCGGTGGCGACCGTGCGGGTGCCGCGATGAGGCGGCTGGCCGCGCTGCTGGCGCTGGTCGCCACACCCGCCGGTGCGCAGACCCGCTGCGTCACCAGTGCCGAGGCGCAGGCCTTTGCTTCTGTCGCGATGCCCGAGATCATCCGTCAGACCGGGCGCGTGTGCGCGACCGCCCTGCCCGCCGCCAGCCTCGTCCGTCGCGCGAACGGACCCTTCCTCGCCAAATACGATGCCGAAGCGAACCGCGCCTGGCCGATCGCGCGCACTGCCATCGTCAAGCTCAGCGATCCAGCGATCGAGATGCTGGTGCAATCCGAATATGCGCGCCCGCTCATCACCTCGCTGCTCGTTCCGCAGCTGGTCGGGCGGATCGCGGTCGGCGACTGCCCGACGATCGACCGGCTGATCACGCTGCTGGAGCCCTTGCCGCCGCGCAACACGGCGGGGATCGTCGTCGCGACCCTGCAATATCTGAAATCCGAGAAGGCGAACGGGCGCAATGTCGACGTCCCCGACCTGCCGCTCTGCGCGGAAGGCCGCTGATGGACACGCTGTTGCCGCAGGTGCTCGTCGAGGCCGCACTGCGCGTGATCGAGGCGAACCGCGCCGCCGGGCGCCGCGTCGCGGTCGCCGAGAGCTGCACCGGCGGACTCGTGTCGGCGGCGTTGACCGAGGTTCAGGGCGCGTCGGACGTGTTCGATGCGGGCTTCGTTACCTACGCCAACGAGGCCAAGCTCTCGATGCTCGGGGTCAGCTCCGACGTGCTGGAGACGTTCGGCGCGGTGTCGATCGCGGTGGCGTGGAGCATGGCGCAAGCAGCGTTGCGCAAGAGCGGCGCCGATGTCGCGGTCGCAATTACAGGCATTGCGGGACCTGGGGGTGGCAGCGAGAAGAAGCCGGTCGGCACCGTGGTGTTCGCCCGCGCCGAGCGCGACGCGGACCCGGCGGACATCCATGCCGACCGCAAGGCGTTCGGCGATCTGGGCCGCGGCGGTATCCGGCTTCAGGCGGCGCTGTGTGCGCTGGAACTGCTGATGCCACGCCCGGAGGTTTCGCCTGCGCCGTAAAGCTGGTCCGCACGCGTCTCGAACGCGCCGATCATCTTGCGCAGCGCGACGCCGAAGACCTGGCCCGCCAGCATCTCGAACACCCGGTTCTTGAACGCGAAATCGACGGTGAAGTCGACCGCGCACCCTTCCCCTTCGGGCGTGAACCGCCAGCTGTTACGCAGGTATTTGAGCGGGCCGTCGACGTAGTCGACCTCGATCGAGGTCGGGCGCTCCTTGCGGACCTTGCTGGTGAAGCTCTCGCGCAGCCCCTTGAACCCGACGATCATGTCGGCGGTAGTCTCGGTCGCCGAATCGGCGCGGACGCGCATCGCCGAGACCCATGGCAAGAACTCGGCGTAGCGCTTCACGTCGGCGACCAGATCGAACATCTGCTCGGCGGAGTAGCGCAGGTGGCGGACTTCGTGATGCTTGGGCACGCGTCAGATCAGCAGTTTGGCCAGAACCGCCGCGGTCAACGCGAGGTTGAAGCCTGCTACCCATTTAACCAGGTTCAGCTCGCTCTTCACCTTCACGAAGCGATTATCGTACCGGCTCGACATCATCATGGCCATCAACGGACTCCCTGCGCCAATTTGGTCTCGCGTGCCGCACGCAGCTTAGCGAAGTCCTCGCCTGCGTGATAACTTGACCGGGTGAGCGGCGACGAGGCGACCAGCCCGAAGCCTTTAGCGCGCGCGATGGAAGCGTAAGCGTCGAACGCCTTGGGGGTGACAAATTCGGCGACCTTGGCGTGGCGCGGGGTCGGCTGGAGATATTGGCCCATCGTTAGAAAGTCGATGTCGGCGCAGCGCATGTCGTCCATGACCTGGTGGACCTCCAGTCGCTCCTCGCCGAGCCCGAGCATGACGCCGGACTTGGTGAAGATCGACGGATCGTGGCGCTTCACGCTCTCCAAGAGCCGCAACGAGGCATAGTAGCGCGCGCCGGGGCGTATCGTCGGATACAGCCGCGGAACCGTCTCCAGATTGTGGTTGTAGACATCGGGACGCGCCTCGACGATCGACTCCACGGCGGCTTGCGCCTTGTTGCGGAAATCGGGGGTGAGGATTTCAATGGTCGTCGCCGGGTTCGACCGGCGGATCGCCTCGATCACGCGCACGAACTGCGACGCGCCGCCGTCGGGCAGGTCGTCGCGATCGACCGAGGTGACGACAATATGCGCCAGCCCCATCTGCGCCGCCGCATCGGCGACGTTCTGCGGCTCGCGCATGTCGACCGCGCGCGGCATGCCGGTCTTGACGTTGCAGAAGGCGCAGGCGCGGGTGCAGGTGTCGCCCAGGATCATCACCGTCGCGTGCTTCTTCGACCAGCATTCGCCGATGTTGGGGCAGGCCGCCTCCTCGCACACCGTTGTCAGGCTCTTGGCGCGCATCAGCTCGCGTGTCCTGGCGAACCCGGCCGACGTGGGCGCCTTCACCCGAATCCAGTCTGGCTTACGCTGGCGAGCAACGATCGGAGTCATCTCGTTCATTGGCGCGAGATAGCGACTGACAGGCACGCGTACAACGCGCTAGAGAGCCTCGTCATGACCGACTTCGCCGATCTTGTCCGCGGCTACGACCGCTTCCGCAGCACCGGTTGGCGCGAGCAGCGCGAGCGCTGGGCCGAGCTGTCGCAGGGCCAGGCGCCGCAAGTAATGATCATCGCCTGTTCCGACAGCCGCGTCGATCCGGCGCAGATCTTCGACACCTCGCCAGGCGAGACCTTCGTAGTGCGCAATGTCGCCAACCTGGTGCCGCCTTACGAGGCGGGCGGCGGGCGGCACGGTGTGTCGGCGGCGCTGGAGTTCGCGGTCACCCAGCTGGAGGTGCCCGAGATCGTCGTACTGGGCCACGAATCGTGCGGCGGCGTCAAGGCGTCGGCGACGCGGGCGTTCTCGGGGCAGGCCCCCGGCGAAGGCGGGTTCATCGCGCACTGGATCGACCTGCTCGACGAAGCGCGCGACCGCATCGTCGCCGAGCACGGCACGGGCGGCGAGGCGATCCACGCGCTGGAGCTGGAGACGGTGCGGGTGTCTCTTGCCAACCTCAGGACCTTCCCCTTCGTCGCGGAGCGCGAAGCGGCGGGCAAGCTGACGCTGCACGGCGCCTATTTTGCGATTGCCGACGGCATGCTCAGGATCATGGACGCCGGCGGGGCGTTCCGCGCGGCTTAAATCCCCAGCGCCTCGTGCGCCACGCGCGCCACCTCCGGGTCGAGCGGGGGCGGGTCCATGGGCACCGCCGCTTCGAGCCGGTCGGCGATCGCGGTCAGCGCGGCGATGCGCGCTGCCTTCTTGTTGTTGCCGTCGATCGCCAGCCAGGGCGCGCCGCCGGTGTCGGTGCGGGCGAACATCGCGTCCATCGCCTCGAGATACTCAGGGCGTTTCGCGCGGTTGCGGAAATCGTCGAGACCGGTCTTCCACCGCTTCCACGGTTCGGCCAGGCGCGCGCGCAGGCGCTTGTCCTGCTCGGCTTGCGTGGTGTGGACGAAGAGCTTGACCAGCGTCGTGCCCGCGGCCTCGAGCTCGGCCTCGAACGCGTTGATCTCGCCGTAGCCGCGCGCGACCTCCTCCGCGCTCGCATACCCTTCGACCCGCTCGACGAGGACGCGACCGTACCAGCTGCGGTCGAAGATCGCGATGTTGCCGGGCGTGGGGAGATGGGTGCGGAAGCGCCAGAGGAAGTCGTGGGCTTTCTCCTCGGCGGTCGGCGCGGAGATCGGATAGACCTCGTAATTGCGCTGGTCCCACTGCGCGGTGAGGCGCTGGATGATGCCCCCCTTCCCCGCCGCGTCCCAACCCTCAAACATGACGACCGCGGCGCGGCCGTGGACGATGTGCGCGACCTGGATGTGCTCGAGACGGGTCTGGAGGTGCGCCAGATCGGCCTTGTAGTCGCCGTGGTATTTGCGGCCGCGTTCATAGTCGGACAGGTCGATCATCTATGCACCTCCTGAACGCCCCCTCGGGGGTCGTCTACGCGCCAGGCATCTCTAGCCTGCGCTGGGCGCGACAGACTTCGTCACGTCCTTTGCCTGCTCAGCCGTCGAGCGCAGGTTGAGTTCCTTGAGCTGCTTGGCCGTCGCGAAGTTCGGCGCGCCCATCATCAGATCCTCGGCCTTCTGGGTCATCGGAAAGACGATGACTTCGCGGATGTTGGGCTCGTCGGCGAGCAGCATGACGATGCGGTCGATGCCGGGGGCGGAGCCGCCGTGCGGGGGAGCGCCGAACTTGAAGGCGTTGATCATGCCTGCGAAGTTCGTGTCGACGTCCGCTTGCGTATAGCCGGCGATCTCGAACGCCTTGTACATGATCTCGGGCCGGTGATTGCGGATCGCGCCGGAAGAGAGCTCGATGCCGTTACAGACGATGTCGTATTGATAGGCGAGGATGTCGAGCGGGTCGCGGGTCTCCAGCGCCTGCATCTCGCCCTGCGGCATCGAGAAGGGATTGTGGCTGAAGTCGACCTTCTTGGCCTCCTCGTCGTACTCGAACATCGGGAAGTCGACGATCCAGCAGAATTCGAACCTGCTCTGGTCGATGAGCCCGAGCTGATCGGCGACGCGGGTGCGTGCGAGACCCGCCAGCTTGGCCGCCTGCGCTTCTTTCCCCGCGGCGAAGAACAGGCCGTCGTCGGGGCCGAGGCCGAGCGCGTCGGCGAGTCGCGTCATCTTGGCTTCGCCGTGGTTCTTGGCGATCGGGCCGCCCCATTCGCCACCCTTGCGAGTCGCGTAGCCGAGCCCCGCAAAGCCTTCGGTCTGCGCCCAGCCGTTCATGTCGTCGAAGAACTTGCGGCTCTTGTCGGCGGTGTTCGGGGCGGGGATGGCACGCACGACGTCGCCGCCCTCCACGATCGAGGCGAATCGCCCGAAACCGGAGCCTTGGAACTGGTCGCTCACGTCCGATATGAGGATGGGGTTGCGCAGGTCGGGCTTGTCGTTGCCGTATTTCAGCATCGATTCGCGATAGGGAATGCGCTTGAACGGCAGCGCACTGACGGTGCGGCCCTTGCCCTGCCAGTCCGCGAACTCCTCGAAGACGCCGTGCAGCACGGGCTCGATCGCGGCGAAGACGTCGTTCTGCGTCACGTAGCTCATCTCGAAATCGAGCTGGTAGAATTCCCCCGGGCTACGGTCGGCGCGCGCGTCCTCGTCGCGGAAGCACGGCGCGATCTGGAAATAGCGGTCGAAGCCCGCAACCATCAGCAATTGCTTGAACATCTGCGGCGCCTGCGGGAGCGCGTAGAACTTGCCGGGGTGGACGCGGCTGGGGACAAGGTAGTCGCGCGCGCCTTCGGGGCTGCTCGCGGTCAGGATCGGAGTCTGGAATTCGGTGAAGCCCTGGGCGATCATGCGCTGGCGGATCGACGAAATGACCTTCGATCGCAGCATGATGTTCTGGTGGAGGCGGTCGCGGCGCAGGTCGAGGAAGCGGTAGCGCAGGCGGATGTCCTCGGGATATTCGGCGTCGCCCGCGACCGGCATCGGCAGCTCCTGCGCGTGGCTCTGGACGGTAACGCCGCGCGCGAACACCTCGATCTCGCCGGTGGCGAGATTGGGGTTCACGGTCGCCTCCGAGCGGCGCTTGACCTCGCCGTCGATGGTGACGACGGATTCGACGCGCAGCGATTCCAGCATGGCGAGCGCGGGGCTGTCGCTGTCGGCGACGATCTGGGTGAGGCCGTAATGGTCGCGCAGGTCGACGAACAGGATGCCGCCATGATCGCGCTTGCGGTGGACCCAGCCCGACAGGCGGACGGTGGTTCCCACCTGCTCGGCATCGAGCGCGGCGCAGGTGTGGGTGCGGTAGGCGTGCATGGTCGGTTCCGGTCTCGAAAGGTTGCGGGCGCTTCCCCGCCGCGCCCGCCTTTGTCAAGGCGCGCGACCCTCGCTATGGCGGGAGGATGCACGTCCATCCGCTTATCACCGACAGCGCCGCGCTCGCGAACCTGTGCTTCCGTCTCGCCGACGCGCCCTTCGTCTGCGTCGACACCGAATTCATGCGCGAGAGCACCTTCTACCCCGAGCTCTGCCTGATCCAGATCGCCGACATGAACGAGGCGGCGGCGATCGACCCGATGGCGGCGGGGCTCGACATGCAGCCGCTGCTCGACCTGCTGACCGACAACGAGGACGTGCTGAAGGTCTTCCACGCGGGCGGTCAGGACATCGAGATCGTCTACAATCTGACCGGCAAGACCCCGCATCCGCTGTTCGACACGCAGATCGCGGCGATGGCCTTGGGTCAGGGCGAGCAGATCGGTTACTCGAACCTGGTCGACAGCTGGCTCGGCATCCAGGTCGACAAGGGCGCGCGCTTCACCGACTGGGCGCGGCGGCCGCTCGACGCGCGGCAGATCGAATATGCGATCGGCGACGTGACGCATCTGGCGGTGATCTTTCCCAAGATGCTGGAGCGGTTGAGGAAGACCGGGCGCGGCGGCTGGCTCGATCAGGAGATGGAGCGGCTGGCCGACCCCGCGAATTATGCCAACGACCCCGAACTCGCGTGGAAGCGGGTGCGCATATCGGGGCGCAAGCCCGAGGTGCTCGGGCGGCTGAAGGCGCTGGCCAAGTGGCGCGAGCTGGAGGCGCAGGCCAAGGATTTGCCGCGCGGACGGATCGTCAAGGACGAGACGCTGGGCGACATGGCCGGGCATCCGCCGAAGCGCCAGGCCGATCTGGCCAAGGTGCGCGGGCTGTCGGCGACGTGGGGCACCAACGATATCGGCGCGCGGCTGATGGCGGCGCTGGAAACCGCGCACCCGCTCGGCGAGGACGAACTGCCCCCGCGCGACGATCGCAAGCCGGGGCTGGGCAAGGAGGGGGCGCTCGTCGCCGATCTGCTCAAGCTGCTGCTCAAAATTCGCGCGCGCGACATCGACGTGGCGTCGAAGCTGCTCGCGCGATCGGAGGAGCTGGAGGCGCTGGCGGCGGGGGTGCGGACCGGGCTGCCGATGCTGGAGGGCTGGCGCTACGACCAGTTCGGGCGCGACGCGGTGGACCTGGTCGAGGGACGGCTGGCCTTCGCGGTGACCGGGGGAAAGCTCAAGATGACGCGCGCCGAGGTGGGGGCGTAGCCGCTTACGCCTTCAGCGAGGCCTTGCGGCCCATTCCGCCGGCCAGCACAGCGTGGCGCTTTTCGACCGCTTCGCCATAGAGCGCGCGGTCTTCGCCTTCGAGTTTCAGCCGGACCGTCGCCGTGCCGAGCTCGATCGCCGAGCGCTGGAGCGGTCCTGCCAGGCCGCCGCTCAACCGCTGGCCAAGGCGGATCGCCAGGCCCCAGATGCGCGCGATCGCCAGATCGGCGGCGCTCGCGAGACGTCCCAGCGGGTCGGGTGAAACCGTGCCGCCGCCGAGACTGGTGAACAGCGCCTGCGCGAGGCAGGCGCGTTCGCTCGCGTCGATCGCGACCCAATTGCCGTGGAGCGCGACCTCGACCCCGCGCTCGGCGCGGAATTCAGGGTTGGCGCGCCAGCCGACGTCGGCGAGCAGGCAGGCAGCGTGGCGGATGCGCGCCTGTGCCGGCGTCTCGGTGGCGAACAGCGGCGCGATCCAGCGGTCGAGCAGGTCGCCGTGTTCGGGAAAGCGGCCGAGCAGGCGGCCTTCTTCGCGCGCGGCGACGATCAGCGGGTCGAGGGTGCGGGTGGCGGCGTCGAGCCCGGCGTAGAGCAGCCCCTCGCGCAGGCCGAAGGCGGAGACGATCGTCGTCGTGCTGCCGAGCTGGCGGAGCAGCACGCCCAGGAGCGCGGTGGCGTCGCCCAGAGTCGCGGCGCGGGCCGACGACAGCCCCTCGACGCTGCGCATCCGGGGCTTGCCGAGGTGGGCGATGGCGCGCGACAGGCGGGCGATCGTCGGCGCGCTCATCGGGTATTGGTGGATGACGGGGAGCGGATAGCCGGTCAGGTTCATGTCGAGCCGCGCCAGCGCGCGCCAGGAACCGCCGACGAGATAGACGGGCAGCCCCCGCCCCTTCCCCGCCCAACCCGCGTCGCGGACCAGCCGCGCGACGTGGCGTTCGAGCACCTGGCCGCGCTTGGCGCGCATGCCCGCGATGCGCAGGACGCCCAAGGGGAAAGACACGCGGTCCTGAATCGCGCCGCGGCGAATGCGGACGAGTTCGAGGCTGCCGCCACCCAGGTCGCCGACGATGCCGTCCGCCTGCGGGATGGCGGAGAGCACGCCCTCGCCTGCGCCCTTGGCTTCCTGCTCGCCGGTGAGGATCTCGGGATCGAGCCCCAATGCGCGGGCGGCGGCGAGCAGGACGTTGCCGTTGGAGGCGTCACGGACCGCGGCGGTGGCGACGGTGCGAACCGACGTGGCCTGCATCTCGCGCGCGACCGCGGCGAAGCGTCGCAGCGCGACCTGCGCGATGGCGAGCGCGCCGGCATCGATCGCGCCGGTCGCCGCGAGCCCACGCCCCAATCCGGCCATGACCTTTTCATTGAACAGGATCGCAGGGAGTCGCGGATGCCCTTCGTATACGACCAGACGGATCGAATTCGATCCGATGTCGATGATCGCGGTACGCGCGCGTTTCGGTTCGGCTTGTCGCCAGTCGAGCGAGGTCGCCATCCTAGCGGCGGCGACGCAGCGATAGCGTGGGCACCGCATCGCTCGACCCGAGCGCCGCACCGCGACCCGAGAGCGACGGGTTGATCATGAAATAGCGATGGAGGTTGAACGGCCGGTCGCCGGGCGTCTCGCGTACATAGCTGCCATCGGGTTCGCATTCCCAGCTCTGTTCGTTGTCGAGCAGGTTCGCGACCATGACCTGGTCCAGGATCTGGTCGTGAACGGTGGGGTTCTCGATCGGCAGCATGTATTCCACGCGGCGATCGAAATTGCGCTGCATCCAGTCGGCGGACGAAATGTAGACGCCAGCCCCGTCATTGGGCAGCGCCTTGCCGTTGCCGAAGCAGAAGATACGACTGTGTTCGAGGAAGC
>NZ_CAXVWL010000007.1:0-4955 GCF_964263785.1 Sphingomonas sp. | reverse complement strand
TTCCCCGATAGCTCAGCGGTAGAGTAGGTGACTGTTAATCACTTGGTCGTTGGTTCGAATCCAACTCGGGGAGCCACCGTCCGCTAGACGGACCGCCTGCAGCCTCCGAGATCGCCGTCGATTGTTGGAGAATTGTTGGATTTCGCCGCGCACTCGCCGTCTCCTCGCCACTCGAGGAGACTGCCATGAGCGAAGACCGTTTCGTCGCCTATGCCGGCGCGATCACCGCGCCCGCGACGCGCATACTCACCGTCACCCCGCACGACACCAACGAACTGCCCCGCATCGGCCGCGCGCTGATCGTCGCGAGCGGCGGCACGATCGTGGTCCGCGGGATGGACGACGATCACGACGAGACGTTGGCCGCTTTGCCCGCCTATGCGATGCTGGCGATCCGCGCGCGCTACATCCGCGCGACCGGCACCACCGCGACCGACATCAAGGTGCTCGACTGATGGCGGGCATCGGCATGGGGCTGGCGATCGGCGCCGGCAGCACGGCGGGTGGCAGCGGCGGCGGTACGCTGCCTTCGCTCGCCTTCGGCTCTGCGATTGCGCGGGCGGAGGGCGCGAGCGGTGCCACCGTCTTCACCTTCACGCTGGCGCTGACCCGCAATGGATCGGCAACGGCAATCCCCTTCACCTGGGCCGTTACCGGCAGCGGCGCCAATCCGGCGAGCGCGAGCGACTTCGTCGACGGGGTGCTGCCGTCGGGATCGGGGACGTTCGCTGCGGGAGAGACGAGCAAGACGGTCGCCGTCGCGGTCGCGGGTGACAGCGTGGTCGAGCCGGACGAAGGTTTTACGGTCACCGCTAGCGCCTCGGTGCCGCTGGCCGGCGTTTCGTCGACCGGCGCGATCCTCAACGACGATGGCGCGGCGGCGATCGTGCTGGGCGCGCTCGGGCTGTCGTCCACCGCCTTTGCGGCCGGCGGTGCGACAAGTGTCGGCATCACCGGGCGCACGGCGGGATCGGCGCTGAGCGCGACGTCGAGCGACGGCACGGTGCTGAGCGTCGCCGGCACGACGCTGTCGGGGACGTTCGCCGCCGCGGGCTCGCCGACGATAATGCTGAGCGAGACGCTGGCGAGTGCCACCAACTCACCGCGTACCACCGCGGTGGGCGTCACCGTCTCGGCAGTAGCGGGCGGGCTGCTGGCGCTGAGCGAGCGGCTGGCGTTCGGCGGCAACAGCTACGGCGCGCAGACGAGCAACATCGACCTGGCACTGTGGGCCTGGATCGGCGCGGGGTGCCGCGGCGTGCCCAGCATCGGCATGAAGCAGTCGCGTGGCGGCGATCGGCTGTCGCACCTGCTCGACCGGATCGAGCCGCTGAAATCGGTGCGCGCGGGGCTCTATGTCGTCATGAACCCGATCAACGACACCAACGACATCGGCGGCAACACCGCCGCGGACAGCGACGCGATCCTGGCACGGTTCGATGCGGTGGCGGGCGCGTTGCGGTCCGCACGCCCGGACGCGCGGATCATCGCGGAGACGGTGGGCACCGGCGTCACGACCTATCAGTCGAAGCCGGTCAGCATGGCGCGCTACGAAGCGGGGATCGACAGCCGCGCGGGCGCGCTACTGACCAAATTCTCGCCCAACGGCGTCGTCGACTTCCTCGATGCGGCGCAGTCGAGCGACCAGCTGCACCCCAACAAGCGGCTGTCGGCACGCGCTTACGGCCTGGCGCTCGGCGCAAAGATCGCGGGGTTCTTCGACACCGCCGATGTCTTTGCGGGCGGCTTGTCGCTGGCCAACAATCTGGTCGCGTTCAATGCGGCGACGGCGTGGACGGCGACCGCCAACAGCTCCGCCCTGACTGCCGTCCAATCGCAGGACGTGCTGCGCTCGCGGCCGGGGGTGGCGTGCCGCAGGTTCGTGGTGACCGGCACGACGACGCAGGACCCGGCATCGGGCGGGACCGCCGCCGACCTGCGGCTGCGCGTCACGCTGAACTTGCCCGCAGGCCTGAGCACCGATGGGCTGAGCGTCGGGCATGTCATGCTGCTGGAGGTGCAATCGTCAGCCGGAGGCGATCCGGTGGGGCTCGCCACGTTGCAGCTGAACGGCAACGTCGGCATCGCCTTCAACAAGCAATATGCGGCAGGCGATGGCAGTTTTTGGACGGAAAGGTTCCAGGGACCGATGGGCATCCTGGCGGGTGCGGACGGCAATGCGGCGCTGGCCGGACAAACGACCCAGTGGAATTTCGACATCACCCTGCGCGCGGTTCCGTCGATCGCCACCGACATCGAAATCCGTGTCGCTGCACTCAACGTCCTCAACACCGAGGCGAACGCTTATGGGCCGGTAAAGACGATGAGCAAGGTGTTTACCGTTAACGACGGCACCGCACGCGGCATCCTGCGGCCGGTTCCGACCACGACGCCGAGCGGCGGCGCGGTGGCGGTCGGAGCCACGATCGCCAAGAGCAAGGACGGCTTCTTCGTCGGCGGCGGCATTACCCGGCAGTTCGACGCGTTGCGGGACGGTGCCACCGATGTTGGCGATCTCGTGCCGGTCAGGAACGGCGCGGCGGCGGTGCCCTACACCGCGGTGGCGGGCGACAGCGGGCACACGATCGTCATGCGCCAGAGTGCGAGCAATACCTTCGACGGCGGCATGACGTCGGATTATGTCGATGCGATTGCGGTCGCCGTGTCGTAACGGAGCGGATCGGCGGCGGCGGCGTTCTACGGTGCATGCGGCAGGCCAGCGGACAGATCGTCGTCGATACCTCGCGCCAAGGCTTGGTCGAGGTCACCGATCGCGTCGTCCGCTGGGTTGCTCCCCAGAAAATCGACACCGGACTGCTGACGATCTTCTGCCGCCATACCTCGGCGTCGCTGCTGATCCAGGAGAATGCGGCGCGCGCGGTGCGCGGCGATATCGAGGATTATTTCGCGCGGATCGCGCCCGAGAGCGACGCGTATGCGCATGACGACGAGGGCCCGGACGACATGCCCGCGCATCTGCGCACCGCGCTGACCCAGGTCCAGCTCTCGATTCCGCTCGCCGGCGGCCAGCTGGTCCTGGGAACGTGGCAGGGCGTGTACCTGTTCGAACATCGTCGCCGCCCGCATCGAAGGACGCTGGCGCTGCACCTGATCGGGGACTGACTCGCGTTATCGCCTGGTCGCGGGAGCAAACCCGTTCATCGCACGTTCCGCTACAAGTGCTTAAAACAACGGCGTTTCGCCGCACGTGCCGCGAACGGAGACAGATGATGAAATCCTTTGGGATGAACCTTGGTCGCAAGGCCGTGTTCGCCGCCCTGGCGTCGAGCACCCTGATGGTCGCGGGTTGCGCGACCGAAACCACCTACCGTCCCGCCACCGGCGTGGGCTTCAGCCGGACCGGCTACAGCGATCGCCAGGTCGAGCCCGGCCGCTTCCTCGTCAGCTTTTCGGGCAACAGTGTGACGTCGCGCGACACCGTCGAGCGCTACTTGCTGTTCCGCGCCGCCGAGCTGACGCTGCAGCAGGGTTACGATTACTTCGTCACCGCCGAGCGGGACACCGACCGGCAGACGCGGACCTACAGCACGGGCGGGATCGGCCTGGGCTATGGCGGATTCGGCGGCGCCTGGGGTCCGTCGTGGAACTTCTACGGCCGTGGTTACGGCTGGCGGCGGTTCGGCGGTGGCTTTGGCTACGGCGGCTATGGCGGGTTCGGTGGCTTCGGCGGTTACGGCGGATTCGGCAACGACTTCGACATCCGCACCGTCGACCGGTTCGAGGCGACCGCCGAGGTCGTGATGCGCAAGGGACCGATCCCGCGCGACAATCTGCGCGCGTTCAATGCGCGCGCTGTGGTGGATACGATCGGGCCGAGCGTGGTGCTGCCAGGGCAGGAGCGCCGCTGAGGCTTTTGCCAAGGTGAACACGGGGCCGGGTCGCCGATGGGCGGCCCGGCCTTTTTCGCGTCACACCGCGCCGTGGCAGTGCTTGTACTTGCGCCCCGATCCGCACGGGCACGGCTCATTGCGGCTGACCCGGCCTTCCCACTCGGCGGGATCGGTGCCCATGTCCGCCATCTGCGGCTGCGGGATCTGGAGCGGCGGCAGGCGCGTTTGCACCAAGCCCAGCGTGCCGCCGTCGATGTCGCGCGAATTGTCCTCGCCGGTGAACGGGTCGAAGTGGGTCGTGATGAAATCGGGCAGCTCGGGCAAGTCCACCGGCGCCTGCATCTGGAAGCGCGCGTGCGCGATCGTGCGGGTGACGTCCTCGCGGATCGTGTCGAGCATCCGCTGAAACAGGCTGAACGCCTCCTGCTTGTACTCGTTGATCGGCGTCTTCTGCGCGTAGGCGCGCAGGTGGACGACCTGGCGCAGCGCATCGAGCGTTGCCAGATGCTCCTTCCAGTGATGGTCGAGGTTCTGGAGCAGGATCGACTTCTCGACCGATAGCCAGGTTTCGGGCTCGAGGTCCTTCGCCTTGTCCTCGACCGCGGCGTCCGCCGCCGCCTGCACCCGCTGCTCGACGATCTCGGGGTCGATCGCCTCTTCCTGCATCCACTCGTCGATCGGCGGCTCCAGGTTGAGCGTCTCGGCCAGCTTCTCCTTCATCCCCGCGATATCCCATTGCTCGGGATAGGAATTCGGCGGGCAGGCCGCGCCGACGATGACGTTGACGGTCTCGGCGCGCATGTCCGCGACCATCTCGTCGACCGCCTCGGCATCCATGATGTCGGCGCGCTGTTCGTAAACGACCTTGCGCTGGTCGTTCATCACGTCGTCGTATTCGACCACCTGCTTGCGGATATCGTAATTGCGCGCCTCGACCTTCTTCTGCGCGGTCTCGATCGCTTTGGTCAGCCACTTGCTGCCGATCGCCTCGCCGTCCTCGATGTTGTTGCGCATCATCTTGGCGAACAGCGTGTCCGGCCCGAAGATGCGAAGCAGGTCGTCGTCGAGGCTGAGATAGAAGCGGCTGAGCCCCGGATCGCCCTG
>NZ_CAXVWL010000006.1:0-13902 GCF_964263785.1 Sphingomonas sp. | reverse complement strand
CATGAAATCGGGGTGCGCGCGGCTGAGAAAGATCTGGGGGCCACGGTTCTCGCGAACGACCTTGAAGATCAGGCTGCGGATGCGATCGTTGACGCGCACCACTTCGCGCGGGATCTGCGCGTCGCGGCGGATGACGCCTTCCGCGCGGCCGAGGTCGACGACGACGTGGCCGAACTCGACGCGCTTGACGACGCCGGTGATGATCTCGCCGGCGCGGTCCTTGAATTCCTCATACTGACGCTCGCGCTCGGCGTCGCGGACCTTCTGGAAGATCACTTGCTTGGCGGCCTGCGCGGCGATGCGGCCGAACTCGATCGGGGGCAGTGGATCGACGATATAGTCGCCAGTGACCGCGCCCTTCTGGAGCTTTTGCGCCTGAGCGAGGTCGACCTGCTTGAAATAATCGTCGACGCCCTCGACCACCTCGACGACGCGCCACAGGCGGAGGTCGCCGGTCTGCGGATCGAGCTTGGCGCGGATGTCGTTCTCGGCGCCGTAACGCGACTTGGCAGCGCGCTGGATCGCGTCCTCCATCGCCTCGATGACGATGCCGCGGTCGATCATCTTCTCTGTCGCGACCGAGTTGGCGATCGCGATCAGTTCCGCGCGGTTGGCGGTGGCTGTGGCGGCGGTAGCTGCGGTTGCCATCAGTGCTGTTCCTCTACTCGCGTCTCGTCGGACGCATCGTCTTCCAGGTCTTCGAACTCGTCCGCGCCTTCGGCCGAAAGGGGCGCGGTGGCGGCGAGCAGGCGGTCGGTCATCACCAGTTTGGCGTCGCCAACGTCGGCGAACCCGACCGTCGCCATGCCGTGCTGCCCCAAGTCGACCGAGATCGTCTCGCCCTCTACGCCCGCCAGATTGCCGGTCAACTGCTTGCGCCCGTCGACCGGCTCGACCAGGCGGATGCGCGCCTCGTGCCCCTGCCAGTCCGCGAAGTCCTTGAGCCGGGTCAGCGGGCGGTCGATGCCGGGCGACGACACTTCGAGGCGATAAGCCTCGTCGATCGGGTCGCGGCCCTCGGCCTCCAGCGCGTCGAGCAGGTCGGAGATGCGGTGCGAGAGTCCGGTGCAATCGTCGATGGTGAGCTGACGCGTGTCGGGGCGCTCGGCCATCACCTGCAAGGTCGGATCGCCCTTGCCACCCTGCATCCGCACGCGCACCAGGTCGAAGCCGAGCGCGTTCGCTTCGGGTTCGATCAGGCGGTGGAGGAGGGCGAGGTCGGTCAAGTGAATATCCGTGTAAGCAAGCAGGAGGCGCGCCGCGGGGCAGGCCCCGCAGCCTCTTTCACCTGACGATGTAAGAGAATGCGAGCGCGATATACGCCCAACGGTCGCGGGGCACAAGTGCGCTGGTGGGGAACAAGGTCGGTGGTTCCCGGGTATGGCAGGGATGAAGACCGTCGCCTTTGCCGCCGCAGTCCTGCTTGCCGGACCCGCCTGCTCCGCCCAGCCGCAAGCGGATCGCGCTATGACCCCCGATGTGCCGCCGCAGCCGGCGTCGGCGACTCAGCCCGTTCCCGCCAATGCGCCGCTCGATCCCGCGATCCGCAACGTTCCTGCGGCCGCGGGCCACGCGAACCGCCATCAGTCGGCGCCGCCGTTCGCCATCGCGCCGATCGGGCAGTTCGACGCGCCCTTCGCAATGGCGTTCCTGCCCGGTGGCGACCTGCTGGTGACCGAGAAGGTGGGGCGCATGAAGCTGCGCACCGCCGATGGCAGCGTTGCCGAAGTGGCGGGCGTTCCCGCGGTGGCCGCAGGGGGGCAGGGCGGGCTGCTCGATGTCGCGCCTGCGCCCGATTTCGCGCGAAGCCACGTCGTCTATTGGACGTTTGCCGAAGCAGGGCAGGGCGGATCGGCGTTGGCGCTCGCGCGCGGGACGCTGACGTTGCGCCAGGTCCAGTGCGTCAGCGCGCCGTGCCCGCCGCAGGCGGCGCTGAGCCAAGCCGCGGTGATCTGGCGGTCGGGATCGAACGGCCCCGGCGGGCAGTTCGGCGCGAGCATCGCGTTTTCCCCCGACGGCCGGTTCCTGTTCCTGGGCTCGGGGGAGCGGCAGCGGTTCACGCCCGCGCAGGACCCGCAGCAATTGCTCGGCAAGATCGTCCGCCTGACACTCGACGGGCGCCCCGCACCGGGCAATCCGGCCGAGCCGGGGCAGCTAAGCGATATCTGGTCGAGCGGGCATCGCAACCCCTACGGCCTGGTCTTCGCGCCCGGCGGCCGGCTGTGGGAGGTCGAGATGGGTCCCAAGGGCGGCGACGAGATCAATTTGATCGAACCGGGTCGCAATTACGGCTGGCCGATCGTGTCAAACGGCGACAATTATTCCGGGCAGCCGATCCCCGACCATCCCAGCCGTCCGGACCTTGCCGCGCCCACCTTGTGGTGGAACCCGTCGATCTCGCCGTCGAGCATGATGCTCTACACCGGCGCCATGTTCCCGCAGTATCGCGGATCGCTGTTCGTCGGGGCGATGTCGACCGCGGGGCTGATCCGGGTCACGCTGAACGGCGCTAAGGCCAGCCCGGCCGAGTTCTGGGACTTCGGCGCGCGGATTCGCGACGTGGCGCAGGCGCCGGACGGCGCCATCTGGCTGCTGGAGGACGGCGCGCGCGGATCGAACGGGCGGCTGCTGCGGCTGACGCCCAAGCCCTAGCGGACGAGCAGATAGTTCATGCGCGCGGCGGCGATCGGCTTGGCTGGGTCGTCCTGCCAGGCGGTCGCCTCGACGTTGGCGACGCGGGTTCCCAGCCGAGTGACCACGCCCGCGGCGCGGGTGGGCTTGTCGCGGCCGCCGCGCATGAAGTCGACCGTCACGTTGATCGGCTTGATCCGGCCACCGCCTTCGGCCGTCAGTGCATGGTCGAGCGCGGCGATCGCGGCCATCTCCAGCAGCCCGGCGATCGCGCCGCCGTGGAGGAAACCGGGGCGGCCCAGGACGTCGTCGCCGAAGGGCATGGCGAGGACCGGCGCGCCGTCTCCCGCCTCTATCGCGACGCCGAGGACGCCGGCGTAGGGGGGCAGCGTCATGCTCACGCGTCCAGCGTCATGTAGGTGCCGGCGACGTGGGCGACCGGATCGCCGGGATCGCCGTCGTGCGCTTGGCCACGGATGAAGGCGATGGCGCGAGTTATGCGGTAGCATTCGCCGCGGCCGATCACCGCCTGGCCGGTGCGTGCCGGACGGAGATAGTCGACGCGCAGGTCGAGCGTTGCGTGGGGGACGAAGGCGTCGCGCTTGGCCCACACCGCGATGCTGGTCGCGACGTCCATCAGCGCGATGATCGGGCCCGAGGCGAGGACCTGCCCCTCCACGTCGCCGATCAGGTCGGCGGACCACGGCAGGACCATCTCGACCCAATCGGGGCCGTGAGCATGATAGCCGAGCCCGAGCCGGCCGCCATGTCCGCCGAAGCGGTGGCGCGAGAAGCGTTCGACATCGAAACCCATTGCGGGCGCTTACCATGCGCGCCGCGGCGTGCAACATGGCACGGTTGCAGGAGAGGATCGATGAACGACCGCGTGACCATCGCCGTGGCGGACGGCGTCGCCGACGTGCGGCTGAACCGCGCCGACAAGATGAATGCGCTCGATCCGGCGATGTTCGACGGGATCGTCGATGCGATCGACCGGCTGGCGGCGATGCGCGACGTGCGCTGCGTCGTGCTGTCGGGCGAGGGGCGGGCGTTCTGCGCGGGGCTCGACATGGCGTCGATGGCGGGGGGCGGATCGGGGCTCGACCCGGCGCGGACGCACGGCGCCGCCAATACCGTGCAGCAGGTGGCGTGGGGCTGGCGGACGCTGCCGATGCCGGTGATCGCCGCGGTCCACGGGGTCGCGTTCGGCGGCGGGTTCCAGATCATGTCGGGCGCCGACATCCGCATCGCGCGCGCCGACGCGCGCTTCGCGATTCGCGAGAGTTACTGGGGGCTGGTGCCCGACATGGCCGGCATCGCGCTGTGGCGAACGCTGGCGCGCGACGACATGTTGCGTGAGCTGACCTACACCGCGCGCGAGTTCGACGCGGCGGAGGCCGAGCGACTGGGCTTCGTCACCCGGCTGGCCGACGATCCGCTGGCCGAGGCGATGGCGCTGGCGCGGACGATCGCCGGGCGCAGCCCCGATGCGATCCGCGGCGCCAAGCGGTTGTACAATCTGGCCGCCGACGGCGATGCCGCGGCGGTGTTGCAGGCGGAGACCGACGAGCAGCTCAAGGTGATCCGGACGCCCGACCAGATCGAGCAGGTGCGGGCAAACATGGAAAAAAGAACGGCCATTTTCAGCGGCTAAAGGCCGAGACGTTGACACCGGTTGACGCGTGGACGTGGGTGTCAACGTGTTGGCGTTGCGGGTGCCGGCGCGCGGCTTGGCGACGCCCGTGGCGGCTGACGTTGACACTGGTTGACGCGTGGATTTCGGGGGCAACGTCGCAACGCGGCGGGTGCCGGTGTGCAGTTTGGCAAGGCGCCGGCAAGCGGACGTTGACACTGGTTGACACGTGGATGCTGGTCGTTGGATGCCCCGAGGCTGCCGCTGCTTTCCGGGCGCGGAGCGGCGATGGGGAGGGCGGATCGGCATGGCACAGGGTCATGCACATCTTGCAGTCTGTAGGACAGGCTTACGCATTCGACCGGAGGCGTTCATAGCGGGCACGTTCGCGGTGGGAGAAAAATCCGGTGAGTTTGTCGACGGCCCTGGCGCGGGCGAAGACCGAGGAAGACGTCAAGGACGCCTATATCGCGGCCCTCGACCTCCGGGAGTATTTCAAGGGGCTCGTCGACATCCAGACCGACAAGGTCTGGTTCGAAGCCAAGGAAGCGCCCACCGCGCCGCTGATCATGTTCGCCCAATTGCTGGTCTATGTCCGCGCGGCCAAGCTGCGCGGCGAGCCGATCCCGGCGTTCCTGGCGGTCATCGATCGGGAGAAGGGCGCGATCCTGGAGACGCGGGACGCGCTGCCCGTGCTCGACGACGCGACCGTCGTATGGCCGGCGTCCGGATCGGCGGCGGGTAAGGAGCTGGCCGGCCGACTCGCGCCGTATATCGGCGACCGGTTCACGACCTATCCCATCGCCAGCCTCGCCGACCAGTTCTGCGCGGCGATCACCGCGGCGATCCGCGACGGCGAGATCATCCGGACGCCGATCACGCCCGACAATCTGCGTCAGGTGTTCGACAAATGGGTCGCCATGATCGGCAGCGAGCTCGATGTCGCCAATCCGGTCGACTACGCCACGTTGTTCTTCACCGACATCATGCACGACGGCAACCAGTCCGCCTATGCGTCGGTTGGCGCCAATCTGGTCACGCAGGACGGCAGGCCTGCCTTTTTCCTGCGCGGTTCGACCAGCCTGCTCGTCGTGAAGAACCTGCGGTCCTACCGCGATTTCTGGGCGATCTACCTGCGTCCGCCCGAGGAGAGGCACCGGCGCTGGCTGCTCGAACGGCGCGACAGCCTGCTTCCCCTCGACGAGCAGAAGTTCAAGGGTGCGTTCTATACCCCGCTGCACATCGTCGACAAAGCCTATGAGCAGCTGGTCGCCACCCTTGGGCCGAACTGGCAGGACCGCTACATCGTCTGGGACATGTGCTGCGGGGTCGGCAATCTGGAGGTCAAGCACAGCAATTACCGCAACGTGTTCATGTCGACGCTGGACAGCCAAGATATCGACATCATGCGCGCGAACCGGATCTGCGTCGGCGCGGAGATGTTCCAGTACGACTATCTCAACGACGACGTCACCGACTTCGGCGAGATCGACTATGCGCTGACGAACAAGGTTCCGATGGCGCTGCGCCAGGCGATCGCCGACGCGAAGGCGGGCAAGGAAGGGGCAAAGCCCGTTCTGGTGCTGATCAACCCGCCTTATGCGGAGAGCGGGTCGGGCATCGTCAAAGGTGACGAAAACAAGATCGGAGTCGAGAAGACTCGCATCAACAACCTCATGCGCGAGATGAACCTGGGTTACGCCAGCAAGGAGTTGTTCGTGCAGTTCTTGATTCGCATCGGACAGGAGTTACCGAATTCGATGCTCGCGATGTTTAGCACCCTCAAATATGTGAATGCGCCAAACTTCGAACCGTTTCGTGGGATTTGGCGAGCGACATATTTGGACGGCTTTCTTGTCCATAGTCGCGCGTTCGATGGTCTCAACGGCGACTTCCCCATCGGGTTCCTGATCTGGGATCAAGGCCGGCCTGAGACCATTCGGGACATCGCGACGGTTGCGCTCGATAGGAGCGGCGCGTTGTTTGGCGAAAAGATGTATGCAGTACGCCCAACCTCTTCACTCCTGAATGCTTGGATATCTGCTCCGCAAGCGCGCGGCGCTTTAGCATTGCCGCTGTCCAACGCCCTTACGGTCTCCCGCAATCCACGAAGGAAGCTGTCGTGCGAAGGGGCATTGGGGTACCTGTTCGCAGGCAACAACGATTTGCAGAACGCAGCTACTGGGACGTGCCTGACGTCGTCCATTTATACTGGCAGGAACGGCGGCGGATCCTATGTTTTGCCCGAAAACCTTGACCGTTCAGCCATCGTCTTCAGCGTCCGCCGCCTCATCAAGCCGACCTGGCTCAACGACCGCGACCAGTTCCTGCAACCGTCGGAGCCGCTGAGCGATGTGTTCAAATCGGACTGTCTTGTCTGGATGCTGTTCAATGGCAGCAACCTGACCGTCGGGGCCGATGACTTGCGCTGGGACGACCGCGACTGGAGCCTCGTCAATCACTTCATCCCGTTTACCGAAGGCGAGGTCGGGGCGAGCGGGCGGTTCGAGTCCGACTTCATGGTCCGCTACATGGCGGGCATGACGTTCTCGGCCGAAGCGCGGGCGGTGCTCGACGCAGGGCGCGCGCTGTGGACGCGCTATCATGCGACGAGCTTCCCGCGCAAAATCCGCGACGAATACAAGCTGAACCGCGCCGATGCCGGATGGTACCAGGTCCGCCGGTCGCTCGAAGCTTATGGCGACACCGAGCTGACCGATTTCGACCCGTTCAAGGCAGCCTATGCCGCGCTCGGCGCCAAGCTGCGGCCGATGGTGTTCGATCTTGGCTTTCTGCCAAGGTAATCCGCCTGCGACGTCCGCCACGGGCGGTCAAGAAGAAGAAGCGGGGTCCCGGGTCGAGCCCGGGGCGACGATGGAGGGGCTCGCGCCCTATTTCTCGATGAGCCCGATCTCAACGAGCCGCTGGTGAAGGTAATCGTGCGCGGTGATCGGGGTCGGGTAGCGGTTCGGGTTGTCCGGGGTGATCGTCCCCGGCAACGTTTCGATCGGGAAATCGGGGGCGGGGTGGAGAAAGAAGGGCATCGAATAGCGCGAGTGGCCGCGGCGCTCGGGCGGCGGGTTGACGACGCGGTGGGTTGTCGAGGGGAGGACGTGGTTGGTGAGGCGCTGGAGCATGTCGCCGACGTTGACCACCATCGCGCCTTCGGGCGGGCGGATCGCCATCCATTGGCCGGTCTGGCGGTCGAGCAGCTCCAGGCCCGCCTCCTCGGCGCCGAGCAGCAGAGTGATGAGGTTGATGTCCTCGTGCGCGCCGGCGCGGACGCCTTCGGCATCCTGCGCGATCGGGGGATAGTGGAGGAGGCGCAGGACGCTGTTGCCGTCCTTGACCGCGGGGTCGAACCAGTCGGGGGCGAGGCCCAGGTAGCGGGCGATGGCCGAGAGCAGCTTGTCGCCGGCGCGGTCGAAGGCGGTGAAGAGATCGAGGAAGGTGTCCCGGAACCCCTCGGGACGCGCGGGCCAGACGTTGGGCGCCATGCGGTCGGCGTAGCGGTGGCCTGCGGAAAGCTCGCGGCCGATGTGCCAGAATTCCTTGAGGTCGACCGCGCTCGCGCCCTTGGCGATCTCGGTCTTGAAGGGGGTGTAGCCGCGCGCGCCGCCGCCGCCGAGGGTGTGATAGCCGCGCTTTTCCGCGTCGGGGAGCGCGAACAGCGCCGCGGTCTCCTCCCACGCGCGGTCGATCAGCGGCAGGGGCACGCCGTGGTCGGCGACGATGGCGAAGCCGTAGCGCTGAAACGACGCACCGAAATCCGCCGCGAACCCCGCCGGATCGCTCGCCTGGGCGGCGAGGCTGAGCGTGGGCACCTGGGCCAAGGGCGTGTCGAGCATGGGACCGGTCCGCTTCGATGATGGAAGCCCGACATAGGCGCGCGTGAGCGGCGACGCAAAGGTTCGGCCGTGCGCTCAGGTGCCGATGACGATCGTTCCGGCGGACCGATCCGCGCCCTTGGGGGTGAGCTCCATGCGGAAGGGCTTCTTGTCCTCGTCCTGGCCGACGATCGCATCGCCTTCGCTGTGGAGGGTGAAGCCCGCGGTCTTGAGGCGGCCGAGGAACCAGTCGCGGACGGTGGCGGGCGCGGCCGGGCTGGAGAAAGCGATGTGGACGCCGTTCAGATCGAAATTGTCCGCGTCGAGCTTGATCTTGGGCAGGGTGAACTCGCCCTTGAAGCCGGGCAGGTCGATCTTCACCGCGCCGGACTTGCCGTCGATCGCGGCGGCGGCGTTGCCGTCGCCGGCGTTATTGTTGCGGTTGATGGTGACCGACGTGCCGTCGCCGCGATTGCTGTCGCAGGCGCCGAGCTGGAGCGCGAGCGTGGCGAGGAGGATCGGGCGCAGCATCGGGCGGTCTCCGGCGGGTGTGATGGTCAGGTAAGACGGTGTAATACGGATGGGGAGCAGGAGCAAGCGACGCGCATCCCCGGCCGCGGCGACGGAACCGCCGCGGGGCCGTCGCCGTTCGCTTCGGCACATGGCCGCAACCCCTGCGGCCGACCACGGAGGTTTGCGATGGGCGGACATCAGATACCGGGCATGGGATCGGGCGACGACGGCTATGACGAGGAAGGCTATGACGAGAGCCAGCGCGCCGAAATCCTGGAGGCGACGCGCAACGGGCCGACCGACGGGCTGATCCTGACCGATCTCGATCCCGACCTGGGCGGCGACGATGCCGAGGACGAGCCGATCGACGAGCTCGACATGGATTCCGAAGAGGTCGGCGAGGCCTCCGCCGAGGTCGACGCCGACGAGGACGATCTGGACGAGGACGACGTGCAGGACGAATTCGATGCCGATGCGGTCGGCAAGGATGCCGACGGCGACGATGCCGATGACGACAATCTCGACGACGCGGACGACGTGGCGCTGCGGCCATGACGGCCCCGGTGCGGCCGGGGGTTCCGCCGCACGCGGGTTGGGAGGGGCCGCTGCGCACGCTGGCCGGCGTTTCGACGTGCGCTGCGCTGCTCGGTTGTTCGAACCCCGACGCGACCGCGCCTCCGGTCGACGTCAATGCCGCGGCGGCGCGGGCGCAGGACGACATCGCCAATTATGCGGTAGCGCGCGGGCAGCGGCCTGCTTCCAAGGCCAAAGTGGCGGCGGGGCAGTCGCGGTAGGCCGGTGGGCGGACGGGTGAAGCGCAAGGCGGGGCTGGCGGCGGCCGCGGCGATGGCCGTGCGCCCTCCAGCCGACGTCGCCTGCGCCTTGTGCGACCGGCCGCTCGGCGCAAAGGTGGAGTGGCACCATGTCGTGCCCAGGAGCGAGGGCGGGCGCGAGACCGCACCCGTCCACCCGATCTGCCACCGCACGATCCACGCGAGCGTCGGCAATGCCGAGCTGGCGCGGGATTACGCCGATCTCGGGGCGCTGAGGGCGCGCGAGGATATCGCGCGCTTCCTGCGCTGGGTGGCGGGCAAGCCCGCCGACTTCCATGCGCCGGTGCGGCGGGGGCGTTGACCGGGCGGCGGCTGGTAAGGCGCGCGGCGGAGGGGTCATACCTGCCGTGCCGGCCGATTTGTCGCCATCCGCCTCCTTCCCGGTCGCCTTCGTCCATGCTGTGCGCGTGCGCGGAAGGTCACTGGAACGTCGCATCCTACACGGGTGCGCTCAGGCCCGGTGCTCGTGCGGCGGCGCGGGGAGATAGTCGTTGACGTCGAGCAGATCGGCCTCCACATCGGTGTCGACCAGCGCCGCCATCGCCGCCGGAAAGCTGCCCGCCATCGCGCCGATCGCCGCGGCGCGCCCCTGCTGATCGGCCGCGTCGCCGAACATGGCCGGGTGAAGGTGACGAAGCAGGAACATCAGCATCCGGTCGGACGGGATGCTGGTCTCCGCGATGATGCGATTGTCCTTCCAGATCGTGCGCGGCGTGCCGGTGATCGCGCGCTCGAAGGCGACCGCGGTCAGGCGGTTGGCCGCAGTCATCAGCGCGGCTTTCCAGGCGCGGGCGAAGGCGGTGCCCGCGGGATGGTTGCGCAGGCGATAGGCAGAGCGTGGCGTGATCTCCGCGGCCTCGGCGGCATGCGCGACGCTGCCGGTGTTGGCGAGCGTGTTGAGGAACAGGCCCTGTCGCTCGGCGGTCCAGCCGTCCTTGCGGCGGCGCAGCGCGACGACGGGTTCGCGATCGGGCTTGATGCGGGGGTTGCCGGGGTTCGGATCGTGATCGGGATCGTTGCGGGACAGACCGTCCGCCCAATATTCGTACGGATCGATCGAGGACTCGCCGGCAGCGTTACGGGAGGGTTTCATGGGAGGCTCCTGTTGTTGGAGCCGGACCAGTTATAGGGGGTTGGGGCTGTAGGACAGCGTGTTTGTTGCCAATCGACCGCCCGCCGTTCATTCAGGGGCGTGTCCACGATCCATCTCGTCCCCGACGACCTTCGCCAGCTCTACCACGTCGATGAATGGCGCAACGCTGCGGGCGTGCTCGCTACGGCATGCCCTGCGGAATGGGCCGAGATTATCCAGGTGCTGCGCGGCTTTCGGCTGCTGCGTTCGGAGGTCCAAGCGGCGGGCGGCGGCAAATCGCCGATTTCGCGCCAGATCGACGGCGGCTTCTACGCGCTCGGTTGGAAGGAGAAGCAGTTTCGGACGGCCATCAAGCTCGATGACGAGACCTTCGAGAGTCCGACGCACAAGATCGACTGCTTGAAGGGGCGGGTTGCTTTGGAAGTCGAGTGGAACAACAAGGATCCATTCTTCGACCGCGATCTCAATAACTTTCGTCTGCTGTTCGACCTACGGGCGATCGACGTGGGCGTGATCGTCACGCGCGGCAGCGAGCTTCAGGCGATTTTCAAGTCGCTCGGCAAGGGTGCGTCCTATGGCGCTTCGACCACGCACCGTGACAAGTTGAAGCCGCGGATCGAAGGCGGCGGCGGGGGCGGCTGCCCGGTGCTGACGTTCGCGATCAAACCGGACCTGTACGTCGATGATGGCCCGCCAACGCCGGGTCAACTGAACGCCGCGGCCGCGATGCCGCCGGAGGAATAAGCTATTCCGCCGCTTGTGGGATTGCGCTGTTGTGGGCGTAGGTGTCCCATGTCGGCTTGTAATCGTCGTCGGCCTGGTTGCCCCAGACGGTCCACCCCGGCCGGGTGCCGCGGCTGAACAGTTCCAGGCGGGGACCCCAGCTGCACGATTCGATGATGTCGTATTGCTCGTCGGGCTTGCGGCTGTGTTCGCGCTTGCGGGTGCCCATCAGATTGACCTGGCTGCGGCCGGGCGCAAGCGTGCGGGCGTTCTTGCCGCGGACGCCGAACAGCAGCAGTTCGGTGACGTTGCGGAAGTAGAAACCGACCCCGCGCCCGTCCGAGCCGCCATCCTTGCGTATCTTGTGCCAGACGATGTTTGAGATGTAGCGAAAACCCCACGCTTCCATGACCCGCAGCCCCTCGGGCAGCAGCGCGTTGGGCACCCAGAGGTATAGGTGCGAGGGATCGTCGACGATGTCGGCAACCGGTAACGCGCAAATGTCGTCGAGCGTCATGGTGCCGTAGCGGTTGAGCCGCTTGTGCTCGGGCGCGACTTTACCCGTGCGGTTCTGGAACTGCCACGGCGGATCGGCGAGAATCGTACCGAACCGCTTGCCGCACGCGGTGGCGAGGAGGTCGATGTGGGCGTCTACTGAAGACATGTCGTCTGATGTACTGCGCTATTCGAACCCGAAGTCTGATTGGCGATCATCAGGCTTCGTGGGACGATCCTTCTTGGGTCGCGGCGTACGAAGGTACAACCGCCAAGCCGCCCGTAAGGACGCCATTCTACGGATAAACTCGCGATCATTCATCGGTGCGACAGATTGGAGATCGACCAATGTCATGTGTCGGTCGCCCCCCTCGCGCGCCTCCGTATCTACAAGCCAGAATCGCGCGTTCTCGTAATAATCTGGAATATAAGCATCTTCCAACACGCGCCGCATGAAGGCTGGATTGTACGGCCAGAGCGTTGGATATTTCCTTGGTTGAAGGAATATTAAGTTCGGCAAACCATCAACAGCGCAGACTGTTTCAGGTTTGAGGGAGATATTAAATTCTCGATCAACAGCGTACGAAACCTCATCTAACGGATAAAAGTGACGTCCTCGAAAACGTGTGCATTCCCATAGAAGTTCTGCAACTTTCGTATTAGAATTTCTCGCAACGTCCAGCTTAATCTTCTCTAGTCCAGCCGTAATAACTTCATACGGTAGAGTCGCAGACAGAAGCGCTGGCGTCAGTTTACGTACTTTCTGATACGAAAAAGGCCCGCCTTCGCCGAAATATGTGCTTACACGCCGCGTGGTCTCTCCCGACGTCGTCGCCGTCATCCGAGATGCATCTAGCAGGTTAACACGGCGCTTCACGTAAGTCTCCTTAATGACTGGATATAAAAGAAGGTAGACGCTTGAAATGCATTAGGATTAACTCATCCGGTATTCTCATTCCTGGATATATCGAGTCTTCCGCCTGCTGCCACACATATTCCCAAGGTCCGTCCTCGACGTGAGACTCGTCAACAAGCTGTGATGCCGTGTATTTTCCATACCAATCTAGAACTGATAGTATAAGGTCAGAATCAGTCCGATCAATGTTCGGTTCTCTCACTATGTACTCCCCTGTGAGGGGATCCAAGTGACGTGCTCGAACACCATTTAACGGCCGGTTCTTGTGCTGCTTGAATTGATCGTACAAGACTCGTTGGACCGGGCCATATTGCCAAGCTTCAAATTTATTCTTCAGCAAGGGCCTGTCTAGTGTAGCAAAGAACCAACCATGAGCAAAATATAGTAGCTTTTGTAGAGCCAGATTTGTTACAGATATACCTCTTCGTTCGGCGGCTTCGAGAATGAAATTAGCTACGTCGCGAACGTCATACATGGCTGAGAACTCGCTTGCGGCGATAACCGTGCGGTCCTTCTGAGATAAGCAGGTAAGGCATGGTTCCACATTCGTTCCGTATCACATGGCGTCCGGCGTGGGAACCTCACTCCGCCGCAACCCCAGCCGCCGCGAACATGTCCGCTTCCCCCAAATCCTCATTCGCCGCGGGTCGCCCCAGCTTCGCCTTCTGGCGCTTGTCGAACGAGTCCCAGACGTCGTTCCACTGGCCCTTGGTCGCGGCCTTCGAATATTCGGTCGCGCGCTGTTCGAAGAAATTGGCGTGTTCGACGCCGTTCAGCATCGGCGCGAGCCAGGGGAGGGGGTGTTCGTCGATCATGTAGATCGGCTTCAGCCCCAATTGGTTCATCCGCCAGTCGGCGATGAAGCGGATGTACTTCTTGATCTCCTTGGGGGTCATGCCGTGGACCGGGCCCATCTCGAACGCCAGGTCGATGAAATTGTCCTCCAGCCGGATCGTCGTCTGGCAGACGTCGGCGATGTCGTCCTTGACCGCCTTGGTCAGGCACTGACGCTCGTGGCAGAAGGTGTGGAACATCTTGATGATGCCCTCGCAGTGCAGGCTTTCGTCGCGGATCGACCAGGTGACGATCTGGCCCATGCCCTTCATCTTGTTGAAGCGCGGGAAGTTCATCAGCATGGCAAAGCTGGCGAAGAGCTGGACGCCTTCGGTGAAGCCGCCGAACATCGCGAGCGTGCGCGCGATGTCCTGATCGTTGTCGACGCCGAAGTTCTGCATGTA
>NZ_CAXVWL010000005.1:0-3055 GCF_964263785.1 Sphingomonas sp. | reverse complement strand
CAGTGCGAGCAAGTCGCTGATCGGCAGGTTGATCATCGCGTCGCCCTGCACGGTATCGTAATTGCCGTAGATCAGGTTGCCCGCGGCCTGGAACTCGGACGCGGGCCGGTTGGTGATGACGTTGATGAGGCCCGCGGTCGTATTGCGGCCGTACAGCGTCCCCTGCGGTCCGCGCAGCACTTCGACGCGGGCGACGTCGAAGAAGCTGACCTCCTGCGCCTGGGGCCGCGCCAGGTACACGCCGTCGAGCAGGAACGCGGCGGAAGGATCGCCTTTCTCACTGTTGTCGCTGGACGACACGCCGCGGATCGTGATCTGCAATCCTTGGTTGCGCACGATCGAGAGGTTCGGCACCTGCTCCTCCAGCCGCGTCGGATTGGTGACACCTTGCGAGCGCAGTGCGTCGCCGTCGATTGCGGACAGGGCGATAGGGGTCTTCGACGCCAGGCTGCTGGTGCGTTGCGCCGTGACGACAATGTCGCCTTGCGCTGCAGCAGCGTCCTCCTGCAGCTCCTGCGGCCTCGCCTCGGTGTTGGTCTGCTGCGGGACGCCCTGCTGCTGGCTGGCGTTGGCGGCCTGATCCTGCGCCGAATCGTCCGGGGCGACCTGAGCCGCGGCCGGAACTGCGGACATCAGCACGATGGCCAATGTCAGTAGCGAAACACGATTGCGTCCCATGATTCTCTCCCTCTGGTTCTTCGCCGCCGCCCGTCGATGCGTCGCCGACGGGTGCCGGCGACAACTACCTTCAGCTTGTCGACGTGCGGCGCCGATCTTCTGCTGACGCGCGTCAGTTACAGTATGCAATAGTTTGTGCAAGAGCCGCTCAGAGCCGCATGAGATCACAAGTCGATCAGAAGATGCACAACCGGCCCACGCATCGGCCGGGCACGGCCGTTTTCAGGTGGAGGCGCGCTGCACCAGCGACACCAGGGTGGACGCCGTGGCCGAGTCGCCGGTCGTGTAACCCAGCGCCTGCAGCAGGACGTCCAGCGACAGCCCGACCAGCCCGCCCTGGTCGAACGCGATCGTCGTCAGCGCGGGGTCGGCGACGAGGCCGATCGGGTCCGCGTCAACGCCGATCAGCGCCAGATCCGCCGGGCACCGCAGGCCGGCCGCACGGATGCCGTGTTGCACGATCAGCGCCACCCGATCGTTGAACGCGCAGACCGCCTCCACCCCGGCGTCGTGCCAGCCGGCGACGATCTGACGCGCATCCGATCCATCGGTCGCCAGCTCGGCGACAAGCAGTTCGTCAAGCCCGCGCGAGGCGGTGGCGGCCCGCACCGCCTCGCATCGGGCGGTCGCCAGCCACCGATCATCTTGAGCGGTGGGCATGGCGAAGGCGAGCCGGCGATAGCCGCGCGATATCAGATGAGCGACCTGCGCGTCGCCGACGGTGAGGTACAATGCGCTCAGCGCGGCGCTTTGGATGTTCAGGTGCGGGATCCTGGCCTTGGTCAGCGCCGCCATGGCCGTGCGACTCAGCGGCGTCTGGCTGACCACCGCCACCGGACGGACGTCGTTGATGGCGTTGACCACCGCCTTGGATCCCGGCTCATCGAAGATCACCGACTGGATGAGGCCGTAGCTTGTCAGCACTTTACTGAGCTGGCGGATAATCGCAGTCCCGAATTCGCCGAGCTTCGGATCAGTGACGACGTTCAGCACGGTGCCGCTGTCGCCGGCGGCCAGATTGCGCGCGGCCAGGTTCGGCCGATAGCCGAGCTCCGCCGCGGCCTTGAGAACCTCCTCGCGCGTCTTGGCCGAGATCGTCTGGCTGGAGGTGTTGTTGAGCACGTAGCTGACCGTTGCCCGGGAGACGTTGGCCCGCTTGGCCACGTCGGCGCTGGTCGGGCGCCGCGCGGGGACTTCCCGGCCTTTGTCGGCGTTTGACAAACAATCCTCCAAGAAATAGAACGCTACTTACACGTGTCAGTAGATGCCGGGGCGGCATGCGCTGTATGCCAGTGGGAAGATGATTGTCCATGTGCCTTCCGAGTTTCCATATCGTCCCTCCGGCAGTCGCCGAACAGCTGAAGTTGCGTGTCCGCACCGGTGGCCTCGCCGGCTGATGCCCCTCGTCGCGCGAACATTGCTGAAGCTGATCGACCCGTATCTCGACAAGATGCAGCACATGCGCCGGTCGCAGTTCGAGGTCGCCGCGCCGATCGATACCGATCTGCTTTTCCTGGGCGACAGCATCACCGAATACGGCCTGTGGAACGAGTGGTTCCCCGACCGTGCCGTCGTCAACCGCGGCATCGCCGGGGACACCAGCCAGGGCGTGCTGGATCGTCTCGGCCATTCTCTCGGTCGCCAGCGCCTGTTGTTCCTGCTCATCGGTACCAACGATCTCACGCGCGACGTGCCGCTCCAGCGTATCGGCGCGAATGTTCAGGCCATCATCGAGCGTTGCCTTGCGGGTGCGCCCGGCACTCTCCTGTACCTTCAGAGCGTCACGCCCCGTGCCGCTTCCTATCGACACAAGGTAGAGGCTCTCAACGGCATCTACCGCGAAATCGCCACGGCGACGGGCGCGACCTTCGTCGACCTGTTCCAGATCCTGGCCGGGAACTGCGGTGAGATTCTCGACAGATACAGTGCCGACAACCTTCATCTCACCGGCGCGGCTTATCGCGCGTGGGTCGAGGTGATCCGACCCTATGTCGATGCCGAGTTCAGTCACCGTTAGATTGATGCAACCCCAAACTTTAGAAGGAAAGAGCATGCCCCTGTTGTCCAAGCTCAACGCCCTGGCCGCGACCACCGTTCTCGGCGCCACGCTGATCGCCGCGCCCGTAGCACTGGCGCAATCGACTCCTGCTCCCGCCGCAACCCCGGCGGCCACTCCGACGCACTACACCACTTCGGACACGACGGTGGGGACGCTTCTCGACGACCCGGCCGCCAAGGCTGTGGTGGCCAAGTACCTCCCGGACATCATCAACAACCCGCAGGTCGAGCGAGCACGCGGCATCACGCTCAAGCAGATGCAGACCTACGTTCCGGACTCCGTGCCCGACGCGGTGCTGGCCAAGATCGACGCCGACCT
>NZ_CAXVWL010000004.1:0-2525 GCF_964263785.1 Sphingomonas sp. | reverse complement strand
CATGTCGCGCGCGCCGATCTGGAGCGGCATGACATAGTTGATCAGGCCGGTCAGGAACGGCATCGCCATGAAGAAGATCATGATCGACCCGTGCGTCGAGAACAGCTGCGAGAAATGATCGGACGACAGGAAGCCGGCATGCTGGATCGCGGTGGCCTGTTGCGCCCGCATCAACACCGCCTCGATCAGTGCGCGCGTCAGCATCACGAAGGCGATCACGATGTACATGATGCCGATCTTCTTGTGGTCGAGGCTGGTCAGCCAATCGGACCACAGGCTGCGCCACAATCGGTAGCGCGTCAGCAGCCAGACCGTCGCCGCGAAGCCGATGATGACGAGCGATGCCGCACCGGCGCCGATGACCTCGCTGACCGTCGGGTTCTCATAGGTGCGCACGAACGGCAGGTCATGCCAGGCGAAGCGCCCGAGAACCTCGGGCCAGAGCGGTGGATGAGGTTGGGTCTGCACGCTCAACGAGCCTTTGCGGATAGGGCGCCGGCCTGCGCATGGCCGCCGTTCGCCGCAACGACGCGGTCGAAGAAACCTTTTGCAACTGGCGAGTATATTGCCGGCGACGCGATCCCGCGCTGCGAGAGCGCTGCCCATGCCGCCGCATCGAGCGGCCGGCGCACCTTCGTCGCGTTCGCCAGCCATGAGCGAAAGGCATCCGGAGGCATAGCGACGATCGCGAACCTTTGATGCGCGAACTTCGTGCCGTTGAACTGCACGTTCTCGCCCATGTACCGCCCCGGTCGATCGACGGCGAAGTTCAGCTTCGTGCGCATCCCGGCCATTGCGTAGATCTGCCCGGCGAGTTGCGGCAGCAGCAGCGATTGCATCACGGTCCCGCTCGTCAGCTGGACCTGGATCGGCATGCCTATGGGCACCGCCAGCTGGTTGACCGTGGCGATGCGCTGATCGGGATAGATGAACACCCATTTCCAGTCGAGCGCGATCGCCTGGATCGGCGAGGGACCGCCGCGTTCAGCCAGTCTCGTGTACGGATCGTCGCGCTGCGTGGCTGGCCACAGGATGAAAGCAAGCAAAACCACGATGCCGATGGGCGGCAGCCAGATGAGACCTTCCAGCGGCCATGAGAACCCCCATTTCGGGCGATAGGCGTCGTGCGTGTTGGACTGCCGATAATGATAGGCGAACACGGGAACCAGGATCAGCACCGGCACCGCCACGAACAACAGGATGCCGCAGACAATATAGAAAAGGTGGCGCTCCTGGCTGGCTACCGGTCCCTGGGCGTTCAGGAAACCGTGATCGAGCGCACCGCAGGCGGTCAGCAGCAGCAAGCAGGCCAGGGCAAGGGTAAACGACCGCTTCACCCTTTAAGCGGCCTGATCGTCGCCCGTCGCAACTCGCGATCGTTGCGCGAATAGTAGAGCCACAGCGTGCCCTCGTTGTCGACCAGCGATGCGGCAAACGCGATATCCTTCTGCCCCGTCACGTCGCTGGGCGGCGCGATCAGCGGCTTGTCCGACCGCGCCACGACCCGACAGAGATCGGGCGACAAGGCCACCCACCCGATCCCCCAGTCGGTGTTCTTGTCCGCGCCGTTGTAGAACATCACCGGCATCTCGGGATTGCCGAGCCACAGCGGCCCTGTCGACAGGTGGAAGCTGTCCCAATGCCCCTTTCGGATACCGAACGGATCGGGTTGCTCACGCCACGGGCCTGCTACGCCGTCGCCATAGGTCAGACTGACCAGCGAGTGACCATTGTGCGCGTACTCGTACAATAGGCGCCATGTGCCGTCGGACCGCAGCACTGTGGCTTCCTTGACGTTGTTCTCACTCTTGCTGTCCGCGAGTGCGACACCGTGCTTCTCGAGATCGTCGATGCGCGGTCCGGTCGCGTAGAGCAGGTGCCCGGTCCCACCGCCGTCGACGCCCGTGTAGAGCACGATATATCCATCGTCGGTCTTCACGACCGTCGGATCCTCGCACCCCCGCATGTCCTTTCCGCTCGGGCCAGGCACGATGACCGGCGTGTCGTTCATCCGGAAGGAAAGGCCGTCGCTACCGCTGCGGCCGTACCAGATGCGGCCGCTCTCCGTCTTCTGCTCCTCCATGTTCGGCGGCACCGCGCGCACGAGCATGTGCAGCCGCGCATCGTCCTTCTCGGTCCAGACGAAAGGGCTCATGAGGTTCCTGGACAACAGTTCGTCCGGGCCGTCGAGCGAGACGTAGTCGATCCGTTCGACTTCGAAGTCGATCGTCATTGTCCTGTCCCCTTGGCGATCATGCGCCAAGCGCGAACATTTTCGACAGACCGCCATCAATCGTCAGCGTCGACGCGGTGAAATAGTCCCCGGCAGGCGATGCGAGGAACACCGCGACATTGGCGACCTCCTCGGGCCTGCCCGGTCTCCTGATAGGAATGACCTCACCTTTCACTTTCCGGACGATCCAATGCTTCTCGGCCGCCTCGTTCATGGGCGTCAGGATCATGCCGGGCGCGATCGCATTGACGGTGATGCCGTCCGGCGCCACCTCGATTCCCAGCGTTTCGAC
>NZ_CAXVWL010000003.1:0-6887 GCF_964263785.1 Sphingomonas sp. | reverse complement strand
ATCGATGAAGCCTGGAGCATGCTCAAGGGCGGCTCGATGTCCGAGTTCGTCGAAACCTATGCCCGCACCGCGCGCAAATATGGCGGCGCGCTCGCTACGGCGACGCAGTCGCTGAACGACTTCTACAAATCGGGCGGCGCGACCGCAGCGCTCGAGAACAGCGACTGGATGCTGGTCCTCCAGCAGAAGCCCGAGACCATCGCCGACTTCCGCAAATCCGAGCGGCTCGACATGGACGATCGCACCGAGAGCCTGATCCGCTCGCTGAAGCGCAGCGGCTCGGAATATTCGGAAGTGTTCATCCGCGGTCCCGACGTCCAGGCGCTCGGCCGGCTGGTGCTCGATCCGTACTCGGCGACGCTCTTTTCGTCCTCGCCCGACACCTATGCCGCGATCGAGCGCCGCATGTCTGCCGGCGACACGATCGAGCAGGCACTCGAGGCCGTCGCCTTTCCCGACGGACACCAGACATCCAGCTCAAGGGAGGCGCAGCATGCCCGCGCATAACCTTCGACCGCCCGTCACCCGCTCTGCGGAGCTGCGGCGGCTCCTCGCCGATGCCTGCCATCTGGCCCTGAGCGCCACGCTCTGGCTCGGCGGGACCCTCCTCGTCACGCTCGGCACGATCCTGGCGGTCGTCATCCTCGCAGCCGATGCGAAGCTGCCACTCCTGTTCGCGCATCTTGGCAATCTTGCGAGCCACTATCTCGCCGCCGACGCCGCGCGCCGCGCCGAGTTCGACCTGCAATTCGTGGGCCTCACGGGCGCGCTCGCTCTGCTGTTCGTCCTCGCGCGACTCCCTGCCTTCGCCGCCCGCATGCGGCGCGAGCTTTCCCGAAAGAACGAGCAATGAGCGATGGACTCGCACCAGCGCCAGCGCGGCGCACGATCACCGGCTGGCCAGTTTCCCACGTCGCGGTGACGATCGTGGTGCTGGCGGCACTGCTGTGGGCCGCCTGGGCAACGCGCCTGCTGCTCGACGTATCGAAGCGGCAGATCGTGTCGGTCAGCCTGTCGACGTTGGTCGGCGACTTCGTCGCTGCCGAGAGCCGCAACGGCGGCACGCCCGAGCAGATCGCCAGCCGGACCGCCGCCTATCTCGCTGCGGTGAACCGGTCGGTCGGCGCCCTGGGTGCCGACGGCACCACCGTCATCGTCACCGAGGCGACGCTGGGCAAGAGCGTGCCGGATCGCACAAGCGAAGTCCGTGCAGAGGTCAAGCGCGCGCTGGAGGGCGGTCATGACCCTCGCTGAGACACGGCCTGCGCCCGCGTTCTGGAGCGCGTCTCGGCGCCGGCGCTACCTGGTCTATGCCGCCGTCGGCATCTGCCTCGTCAGCCTCGGCGAGCTCGCCCGGTGGAGCGATGATCATGCGCTGCTGGTCAACGCCACGACCAGCCTGCCGAACTGGGCCTTCCTGATCGACCGGAAGGGCATGCCCCAGCGCGGCGACTTCATCTTTTTCGAGCCGCCGTCCGGGCCCTTGCTCGCCCGGCACTTCGGCGCTCACCCCCAGCCGTTCGGCAAGATCGTCTATGGCGTCGGTGGGGACCGGATCACGCGCCAGGGCCGCCTGTTCTCGGTCGATGGCAAGCCCGTGGCGCTCGCCAAGCCGGCGACAAGGTTCGGCGAACCGCTCGCGCTTGGACCTACGGGGATAATCCCGCGCGGCTGCTACTTCGTTGGCACGCCGCACCGCGACAGCTTCGACAGCCGCTACGCGGCAATCGGCTGGGTCTGCCGGCCGCGCATCATCGGCGTCGGGAGGGCGATCCTGTGAAGCGGCTCGTACTTCTTTCCAGCGTCACGATCCTGTCCCTCGTGTCGCAGGCTGCTTCTGCGCGCGACTATGGCCAGCAGGGCGCGGTGTTTCCGGTCATCGAGACGGATCTGCTCTCCGTCATCCAGAACAAGCTCACCTCGATGCAGGCATCCGGCGCGCTGGATCGCGCCAACAAGGAACTGGCCGCCCGGACCGAAGCGCGCGTCAAGCGGCCGACCCCGGTCAAGGGGATCGTCGTCGCGAGCCAGTCCAGAAGCTGGATCCATGACCCGACCATAACGGTCGACCAGGATCTTCGTGACGGCAAGGGCCGGGTGGTGGTGGCGCGGGGTACGCGCGTGAACCCGCTCGACACCGTGCCGTTGCGCCAGCGGCTTGTATTCCTCGACGGCGACGATCCTGCACAAGTCGCCTGGGCGATGGGCAGGACGACCGCGCTGAACGCCAAGCTCATCCTAGTGCGCGGCTCGCCATTCACGCTGATGAAAGCCGAGCAACGCCGCTTCTACTTCGACCAGTCTGGGACGCTCACGACCAAGTTCGGCGTGCGGGCGGTGCCGGCGGTGATCGAGCAGGCCGGGCGGACGCTCAAGGTCAGCGAGATCACCATCCCCAAAGCAAAGGAGGGCGGCAAGTGACCGCACATACTCCGAACACGCCGGCATGGCTCGTGGCGGCGCGGCAGCGCCACCAGCAGCGAGTCCGCCGCACCCGGCTGGCGCTCATGCTGCTCGCGGCCGTCATCGCACTGGCTGCGCTCGTGCTTGCGTCGCCAGCGCGCGCCGCTGGCACGCCCGGCCGATGCACGGGCCGCTTCGTCAACCCGATCACCGACATCTGCTGGAGCTGCCTGTTCCCCATGTCGGTCGGCGGCCTTAAGATCTGGCCGTCGATCGCCGGACGTCCCGATACCGACAATCCCGACCTGCCGGTTTGCAATTGCGGGATCCGGCCAGGCATTGCGATGGGCTTCTGGGAGCCGGTGCGGCTCGCCGACGTCAGCATGAAGCCCTGGTGCTTCGTCAATCTGGGCGGGCTGAAGCTCGATCCGGGGTTCGACATCGGCTTCAAGACGATTGCAGGCCCGAGCGCGGTCGGCGGCAAGGCGCAGAACACCAGCGGCTGGCATGTCCATTGGTACGCCTATCCGCTGATCTACTGGATGAAGATCGTCACCGACTTCTTGTGCCTGGAGACGGGCTCGATCGACATCCTGTACCTGACCGAGATCGACCCGCTGTGGCAGGACAGCGAACTTACCGCCCTGATCAACCCCGAGGCGGTGCTGTTCGCCAATCCGCTCGCGCTCGCCGCCTGCGCTGCCGACTGCATCGCCGCGACCGCCAAGCTGCCGACCGATCCCTTGTTCTGGTGCGCGGGATGCCAGGGGACGATGTACCCGCTGAACGGCAATATCGGCGCCTCGATCGGCCATGTGCAGGCGTCGCGCCTCGCGCTCGCCCGCTTCGCCTACAAGCTCCACCGCGAGCTCGTCGCCTGGGGCACTATGGGCTCCAAAGGCCTGTGCGGCAAATATCTGATGCCGGTGATGCGCAAGCAGCAATACCGGTTCCAGGCCACCAATCCTAATCCCCAGACCGGCGGGCGCTACGCCTGCGCGCCGATCGGCGCGTCCACGACCTTCATGTCGGCCGGCCAGGTCTATCCCGCGATCGGAGAAGATATGGGCTACCTCGTCTGGCGCAAACGCAATTGCTGCGTGCTGTGATGCGCCGCCTTCCTCTCGTCGTCGCTGCCGCGCTGACCGCAACCGGTCTTACCCTTGGCCTCGCCAGTGGCGGCGGCGCACAGACCGTCGAGGGCCTCGATCTCGCCAAGGTCCGCGAGCGTGCCAGGCTTTCACCAGAAGATGCCGAAGCGTTCGGCAAGGTCATCGCCAGGCGTGGCGACGCAGTGAAGGCGCAGGCTGCAGCGAGCGCGGCTGCCGCCCGGGCGAACGCCGCGCGGCATGCGCGCACCGCTGCCGCCGTCAGTGCGCGACCGGGTGACGCCTTCGATTTCGACGCGATGGTAGCTGCCGCGGGGCGCGAGGCCGGATCTGCCGATGATGCGCCGCGGCTGGTGGCGTTCGCCAGTCTCTCGATGCCCGCTGCGTCGCTGCGCCAAATGATCGACGAGGTCGGCCGTGCCGGTGGCGTCGTCGTCTTCCGCGGGTTCCCCGGCAACTCGGTAAAACGCTTCACGGGCGCGCTCGCCAGGGTAGTGCCGGCCGGGAACAGCAACGCGGTCGGGATCGACCCGCGGCTGTTCCGCGCGTTCGCGGTCACGACGGTCCCGACCTATGTCGTCACCTCAACCGACTTTGACCTGTGCGACGGGTTTGACTGCACCACGCATGTGCCGCCGCACGATCGCATGTCCGGCAATGTCAGCCTCGGCCACGCGCTGGACACCTTTGCGCAGGGCTCGGGTCCCGGCGCCGGTATCGCCGGCCTCTACCGGGCTCGCCTCGAAGGAGCGGCGCGATGAAGGCGCCAAGCTGCAATCGGCGTGGCAGCGTGCTGCTCCTGATCATGTTTGCGACCGGTCTGACGGGCAGCGGGGCATGCGGTCAAGCCGCAGATCCGAGCCGGGCGCGGAGCGATGGCAAGGCCTTCGCGGCCGAGATCGCTGCGCAGGCGCAGGAGGCGGCGAAGCGTGCCCCCACGGCGGACAGCGTCCCCAACTTCGATGCGTCGCCATCGCAGTCGTCGCTGTTCGACGATCCCGATGCGCTTGCGCGAGCCGCCAGCGCCGCCGCGACCAGTCACGAGGGCTATCAGACCATGCGCTCCTCGGTCGAGCGACGTCCGCGTATTCCGCTTGGCGACATCGAGGCGACGATCGCGCGCGGCCAGGCGATCGCCGCTGATCCCAACACCTATGTCAGCGGCATGGGTGTCGGCGGCGCGCTGGGCAGCTGTCGCGAGCTTCCGCCCGGCAGCGCCTCGAACGGCAGCTATGAGGCCACCTGCAATGACGGCCTCGCACTCGAGCAGAAGATCGAGCGCTGCACGGTTCCGCTCACCGTTTCGGTGACGCGTGCGACGCGCTATCGCTATTGGTGCAGCGGGTTCAATGCCGCCTTCAACGATGTCGATGATTGCGCGCTGTTCGATACGGCGAGCTGCACCGTCACCGGTTCGCATCCGGGACGCTGCCTGCAGGGCGGCCGGAACCAATACGGTCGGCCATGGTGCACCGAACCCGGCGAACCCATCGACGAGCTGCTCTGCACCAGCGAAGTGGCAGGTGCCCAGCTCCGCGGCACGGAAGGTCACGACACGATCGCGGAGCGCCGCAATGAAAGCGCGTGCGCGGGCCTCGTGGCCGACTCGGGTTGCGTCGAGCAAGTCGAGACCTGCACATCGAGCGATCCGGTCACCCGCATCATCAACGGCATCGCTGTCACGCGGCCGTGCTGGGCGTGGGAAAAGAGCTATCAGTGCTCGCGCGCGGTAGAGCGCCAAGATTGCGGAAGCCTCGACGCTAACCCGGCTTGCAGCTTCGCACGGCGAGAATGCCTGAGCGAAGACGAGCCATGCACCACCTGGGAGCGCATCTACCGCTGCGCGATCCCCGACCAGGTCGGCCCGGACAAGCAGTATATCTGTGACGGCGACATCTACTGCATCAACGGCGATTGCGAGACGATCGATCGCCAGCCGAACGCCGAATTCAAGGACGCCGCGGTCGCGCTCAACGCTGCCGCGCAGGCCGGGCGGGAGTTCGATCCCCCCACGCTCAGTCTGTTCAAGGGCACGCGTAACACGTGCAAAAGCGCCGTGTTCGGCGTCCTCAACTGCTGCAAGGGCAAGGCCTTTCCGCTGATCCCCGGTAGCCAGCTGCTCGTCGCGCTCGGCTGCTCGCGCGAGGAGATCCTGCTCCACCAGCGAGATGCGACCGGGCTCTGCCACTATGTCGGCAGCTATTGTGCAAGCAGCGTGCTCGGCGTCTGCGTCACCAAGCGCAAAGCCTATTGCTGCTTCGAATCCAAGCTCAGCCGCATCTTGCAGGAGCAGGGTCGCCCGCAAATCGGCAAGCCGTGGGGCTCGCCGAAACGGGAGACTTGCCTCGGCTTCACGGTCGACGAGTTCGCCCGGCTCGACCTGTCCGCCATGGATTTCTCCGAGGTCTATGCGGAGTTCCAGGACGCCGCGCGACTGCCCGAGGAGCTGAGCACCGTGACTGCGGTCCAGCAGAAGATCACCGACTTCTACACGCTGAACGGACCCCGCCGATGAAGAGACGTCTCCATCGACTCGCCGTCGCGGCGATGATCCTCGCAGCGGCCATGCCGTCTGCGCGGGACGCCATCGCCGCCGTGCCGGCCCAGGCAGCCCCGACCGCCCAGCAAGGCGATCGCTTCTACTGCGAGGATCGCCAGCTCGGGACCTGGTTCTATTGCGAGCGGCCCCTCCCGGCCGAGCCGGAGGCCGCGCCCCCGTCTGCACCAGTCTCCACGGCCGCGGAGCAACTCGAGGCGGTCACGACCGAGCTGCGCGAGCTCAAGGCACGCGCAATCCTCGATCCCAGCCCGGCGAACGTCACGGCCTATATCCGCTTCCAGCGCGCGCAGCTCGATCGAGCCTCGCTGTTCGGAGACGTGTGGCAGCGGGCGATCTGGCAGACGCCGGAGCTCGACTACACGCTCCAGCGGCCGGTCGGGACCGTCGCCAAGCGGCAGTGGCTCGATACCCGCAAGGCCGAACGCGACCGCACGCTCAGCCAACTCGGCAAGCGCTACGGGCTGTTCTACTTCTTCGCGCAGAGCTGCGGCGCCTGCTCGGTTATGTCGCCGATCGTAAAGGCGGTCGCCGACACGCACGGCATCACCGTGCGCGCCATCTCGACCGATGGCGGTCCGTCCGAGACCTTCCCCCGCTACACCGTCGAGACCAACCAGCGCGCTGCCATGGGGCTGACCTCGCAGGTCACGCCCGCGGTTGTGCTGTTCGACAGTGCAACCCGCACCCCCATTCCGATCGGCTACGGCGTCATCGCCGCCGACGAGCTGATGGACCGCATCTTCGCGCTCACCCAGAGAAAGGCCGGCAGTGATTATTGAACCTCCGTCGCCACGCCCGCGGCGTGGCCATTTCCA
>NZ_CAXVWL010000002.1:0-47566 GCF_964263785.1 Sphingomonas sp. | reverse complement strand
CAAGGAACCGGGAATTGACGCGGGGGAATTCGGTGCGGGTGAGCACGTCGTCGCCGTCGCGGTCGAGGCGGGTAAAGCGGCGGTCCTGAAGGCTGCCGTAATCCAGGCGCGTGATCACGGACGGCGGCACGAAGGCGGCCGCGTTCGCGTCGGCAGCCGCCGCCTTTTCGGCATTGTTCGAGCATGCGCTCGCCAGCACCAGCAATGGTATCGCAAAAGCCCGCATCACGCCTCCAGCTCGATGTCCCAGTAGAGCCAGTCGCGCCACGTGTCATGAAGGTAATGCGGCGGGAAGCTACGGCCGTGCTCCTGCAGATGCCAGCTGGTCGGGCGGATCGGCTCCAGGTGCAGCGGCATGCGCGCCTGCTTGGGGGTGCGGCCGCCCTTCTTGAGGTTGCAGGGCGCGCAGGCTGTAACGACATTCTCCCAGGTCGTGCGTCCCCCTTGTGCGCGCGGCACGACATGGTCGAACGTCAGGTCCTTCGGACTGCCGCAATATTGGCAGGTGAAGCGATCGCGCAGGAACAGGTTGAAGCGGGTGAAGGCGGGGAATTGCGACGGTTTCACGAACTGCTTGAGCGCGATCACCGAGGGCAGCTTGAGCGCCAGCGACGCGCTGCGCACCTCGCGCTCGTAATGCGAGACGATGTCGACGCGGTCGAGGAACACCGCCTTGACCGCGGTCTGCCACGGCCACACCGACAGCGGGTAATAGGACAAGGGCGTATAATCGGCATTGAGGACGAGCGCGGGGCAGCCGTCCGGATGGCGGATCAGGTCGGGGTGAAACACGCGCCCTCCCGTAGTGGTGCGCCGGGCGAACTGCCCGGCGGACGTGACGCGGGTATGACAGCATGACGCACGACTCGGGGTCAACCCCTTCGCGGCTGCCGGTGACGACGCGCTTCGCGCCGTCGCCTACAGGGCGATTGCATCTGGGGCACGCATATTCCGCGCTGCGGGCGCATGATTTCGCGCGGGCGCGTGGCGGGCGGTTCCTGCTCAGGATCGAAGACATCGACCGCACGCGCTCGCGCGCCGAGCACGCCGAAACGATCTTCGCGGACCTGCAATGGCTCGGGCTGACATGGAACGGGCCGGTGGTGTTCCAGTCGCGGCGGCTCGGCCTCTACGCGGCGGCGCTCGACCGGTTCAAGGCGCTGGACCTGGTCTATCCGTGCTTCTGCACGCGCACGGAGATCGCGGCGGCGAGCGCGTCGGCGCCGCATGCGCCCGAGCCGGTCTATCCGGGCACCTGTCGCGGCATCGACGCGCGCGGGCGCATGGCCGCGCCGCATTGCTGGCGGATCGACATGGCGGCCGCCGCCGCGGCAGCGGGGCCGCTGACGTGGCATGACGAGACCGCGGGGGAGGTCGCGTGCGACGCGCTGCGCCAAGGCGACGTCGTGCTGGCACGCAAGGATGCGGCCACGAGCTATCACCTGGCGGCGACGGTCGACGATGCCGCGCAAGGCGTCACCGATGTCGTGCGCGGCGTCGACCTGTTCGCGGCGACGCATGTCCACCGGTTGCTCCAGGCGCTGCTCGGCCTGCCGGCGCCGCGCTACCACCACCATCCGCTGCTGACCGATGCCAATGGCGAGCGGCTGGCCAAGCGCCACGGGTCGCCTGCGCTGGCGACGATGCGCAAAGGCGGCGAGGACGGGCGTGCGCTTGCCGACCGGCTGCGCACGGGCATTGGAATCGACGCCGTCACGCCCTAGATACGTCCCATGCAAACCTTTCTCGTCATCCTGCTGGTGGCCGCGATGATCGCGACCGTGGCGGCGCTCGTTCGCGGCATCATCGCGTTCCTCCAGGAAAGCCATGCGCAGGTGCGCGACGGCAACGGCCCCTCCGCGGCGTCGCTGAAGTCCAACCGGATGATGCAGCAGCGCATCTTCTTCCAGGCGCTGGCGATCCTGATCGTCGTCGTGATCCTCTTCGCCGCCGGGCGCACGTGACCGCGCGCTGACCGGCGGTGGTCAAGCTCAATCGTATCTACACGCGTACCGGCGACGACGGCACCACCGGGTTGGTCGACGGATCGCGTGTGGCCAAGGACTCGCCCCGGCTGGTGGCGATCGGCGATGTCGATGAGGCGAACAGCGCGATCGGGGTCGCAGCCGCGGCGCTCGACGGATCGGTGGCACAGGCACTGACGCGCATTCAGAACGACCTGTTCGATCTCGGCGCCGATCTGGCGACGCCGGGCGATGACTTCACGCCGTCCGAGATGGTGCTGCGTATCGTTCCCGAGCAGGTCGCGCGGCTGGAGCGTGAGATCGATGCGATGAACGAGGCGATGCCGCCACTCACCAGCTTCATTCTGCCTGGCGGCAGCACGGGGGCGGCGTCGCTCCATCTGGCGCGTGCGATCGTCCGTCGGGCCGAGCGCGCCGCGGTGGCGGTGGGGGTCGGCATCAACCCGGCGGCACTCGCCTATCTCAATCGCCTGTCCGATTTTCTCTTCGTCGCCGCGCGCGCGGTGAACCAAAGCGGCGACGGCGACGTTCTATGGTGGCCGGGAGCGACTCGCGGCGTATAGCCAGGCTGGGGGATAGACCGGATGACCAAGCCTGCCCTCGCGCCGGACGCGCTGCCGCTGCGGCAACGTTATGCTGCGGTTCGCGATTTGTCGCTGGCGCTCGCCGCGTCGCTCTCGGATGCCGATGCCACCGTCCAGTCGATGGCGGATGCATCGCCCGCCAAATGGCATCTGGCGCACACGACGTGGTTCTTCGAAACGTTCGTGCTGCGCGACCACGTACCCGGCTATCGGCTCCACGACGAACGCTGGCCGTTCCTGTTCAACAGCTATTACGAGGCCGAGGGCCGCCGCCATGCGCGGGACCGGCGCGGCATGGTGACCCGGCCGACGCTGGACGAAGTGCGCGACTACCGCGCGCATGTCGATGCGGCGATGGCGGCCGCGCTGCCGGGCCTGGATGCCGAGGCGCAGGCGCTGGTGGCGCTGGGGTGTCATCACGAGGAACAGCACCAGGAACTGCTGGTCACCGACGTGCTCCACCTGTTTTCCGAAAATCCGCTGGAACCCGCGTTATACGCGCCTACGCGCAAGGTGCCGGTGGCGATGCCGGGGCCGATCGTGTGGATCGAGCGCGCCGGCGGATTGGTCGACATCGGTCATGACGGTGACACGTTCGCGTTCGATTGCGAGGGGCCGCGGCACCGCGCGCTGCTCAGCCCGCATGCGCTTGCCGACCGTACCGTCACGAACGGCGAATGGGCCGCGTTCATCGCCGCCGGCGGCTACGCCGATGCGCGGCTGTGGCTGGCCGATGGCTGGGCCTGGGTGAAGGCGAACGCTGTGGAAGCGCCGCTGTATTGGGAGCAGCGCGCCGATGACGACGGGGGTGCGTGGACCCGCTTCGGACTCGACGGCCGGCGCGCGATAGATCCGGCGGCGCCGGTGACCCACGTCAGCCTGTACGAAGCGGACGCCTATGCGACCTGGGCGGGCGCGCGGCTGCCGACCGAATTCGAATGGGAGGCGGCCGCCGCGGCGCACGATCCGGCGGGCGGCAATCAGCTGGACGGCGCGGGGGCGGTGGAGCCCAGACCCTGGTTGGGGTTCCAACAACGTAACACTTTGCGGGGTGGAGCGGGCGGATTTTTCGGCGACGTCTGGGAATGGACCGGCAGCGCGTACCGCCCCTATCCCGGGTTTCGCCCGGTTGCGGGAGCGGTCGGCGAATACAATGGCAAGTTCATGAGCGGCCAGTTCGTCCTTCGCGGCGGATCGTGCGCCACCCCGCGCGGCCACGTGCGCGCGAGCTACCGCAACTTCTTCTATCCGCACCAGCGCTGGCAATTCACCGGCGTGCGACTGGCCAGGGACGCCTGATGCTCAAGCCCGAGATCGAGGATGGGCAGGCGAGCCTTGCCGATCCGCAATTCCGCGCCGATGTGCTGGCGGGGCTGGCGCGGCGTCCACGCGCGATTCCGGCGCGGTGGTTCTACGACCGGCGCGGCTCCGAGCTGTTCGAGGCGATTACCGAATTGCCCGAATATTATCCGACGCGAACGGAGACCGCGATTCTGCGCGAGGCGGGTCCCGCGATCGCAGGTCACGCGGGCGCGGGTCGCGCGGTGGTGGAGTTCGGATCGGGGTCGTCGACCAAGACGCCGATCCTGCTTGGCCACGTGTCGCCGTCGGCCTACGTGCCGATCGACATTTCGGGCGACTTCCTGCGCGACTCGTCTCGCGCGCTCGCCGCGGCGCATCCGGGTCTGGCGGTGATCCCGGTCGAGGCGGACTTCATGCGGCCGATCGCCTTGCCGGCGAAAGTCGCGAACACCCCCAAGCTGGGGTTCTTTCCCGGCTCCACGATCGGCAACATGACCCCCGCGATGGCCATCGACCTGCTCCGCGCGATGCGGACGTCGCTGGGTGAGGGCGCGATGCTGGTGATCGGGATGGACCGGATCAAGGAGGCAGCTGTGCTGGTGCGCGCCTACGACGATGCCGCAGGCGTCACCGCGGCGTTCAACCTGAACCTGCTGGAGCGGATCAACCGCGAGCTCGACGGCACCATTCCGGTCGAGGCGTTCCGGCACAAGGCGGTCTGGAACGACGATCGCGCACGAGTCGAGATGCACCTCGAAGCGACGCGCGACGTGGCGTTCACGGTCGACAGCCGTACTTTTGCAATGGCGCAGGGTGAGACGATCCACACCGAGAACAGCCACAAATACGGCACCCGCGACGCACGCATCCTGCTGCGCGGCGGCGGCTGGACTCCGGTCGGCGAGTGGACCGACCCGGCAGGGCTATTCGCGATCCTGCTGGCGGAGGCGCAGGCGGAGCGACCGGCGCCTTAGAGCCTGAATGATCGCATCCGAAAACCTTGTCGCCCCGGGCTCAAGGCCGGGATGACGAAGGTTTAAGCGTGCTGCAACCCATGGGTATCACGCCCTAATAAGCGCGGGCGACCGCGAACTCGACCGCTTCGACCATCGCGTCCTTGGCCTTGCCGCCCGCAAAGCCGCCGATCGCGTCGATCGCGCGCTGGCCGTAGTGACGGGCGCGGGCGAGCGTGTCGTCGACCGCGCGGGTGCGCTGGACGAGGTGGATGGCGTGCGCGAAATCCTCGTCCGAATCGCGGCGGCCCTCGACCGCGTCCTTCCAGAACTTGCGGTCCTCGGCGTCGCCGCGGGCGTAGGCGAGGATGACCGGAAGCGTCATCTTGCCTTCGCGGAAATCGTCGCCTGCGTCCTTGCCCATCGTGCCCGCGTCCGAGACATAGTCGATCGCGTCGTCGACGAGCTGGAAGGCGATGCCGAGATTGCGGCCATAGGCGTCGAGCGCGGCTTCCTCGCTCTCCGGGCGTGCGGCGACGACCGCGGCGGTGCGGCAGGCGGCGGCGCACAGCGCCGCGGGCGTGGCGCCGATGATGTCGAGGTAGCGGTCCTCGTGCAGGTCGACGCGGCGCGCGGCGGTGAGCTGATTGACCTCGCCTTCCGCGATCACCGCGGACGCATTGGAAAGGATTTTCAGTACCTTGTTGCTGCCGTCCTCGACCATCAGCTCGAAGGACCGGCTGAACAGGAAATCGCCGACCAGCACGCTGGCGGGATTGCCCCAGATCAGGTTGGCGGTGCGCTTGCCGCGGCGCAGGTCGGATCCATCCACCACGTCGTCGTGGAGCAGGGTTGCAGTGTGGATGAACTCGACCGCGGCGGCCAGGCGGTGGTGGCGGGTGCCCGAATAGCCGATCAGCCGCGCGCTGGCCAAGGTCAGCATCGGCCGCATCCTTTTGCCGCCGCCCGCGATCAGATGCCCGGCGAGTTCGGGGATCAGCGGGATTTCCGACTGCATCCGGTCGAGGATGACCGCGTTGACCGCGTTCATGTCGCCGGTGACGAGCGCGACCATCGGGTCGAGCGAGGGTTGCCTGGCGGTGTCGAGGCGGTGGATCGTGGCGCTCATCTGGCTTCGCGCTCTAGGGTTCGCGCGCGGCTCTCGCAATGCCTGTCGCTTGCGGCGCACAGCGAAACCCGGCATCGCAGCGGTAGGCGGAGCGGAGGCGGTGTGTGGCGGACGACGTGCTGACGGGCTATCGCCAGTCGATCGACAATATCGATGCAGCGCTGGTGTGCATGCTGGCCGAGCGGTTCAAGGTGACGCAAGCGGTCGGGCGCCACAAGGCCGCGCACGGCCTGCCCCCCGCCGACGAGGGCCGCGAGGAGCGTCAGATCGCGCGTCTGCGCGCCCTGGCCGAGGACGCGCAGCTCGATCCGGAGTTTTCCGAGAAATTCCTGCGCTTCATCATCGACGAGGTCATCCGCCACCATGAGAGGCACCGTGAGGACCTGGGGGAATGAGCGCGTTCCTGCTGGCGATCGAGGGTGCGGACGGCGCCGGCAAGGCGACGGCGTCGGCCGAAATCGTCGCGCAATTGCGCGCAGCGGGGCAGCGCGCCGAGGCGGTTTCGTTTCCGCGCTACGCCGAGACGGCGGGGGGGCATGTGCTTGGCGAGTACCTCGCGGGGCGGTTGCCGCGTGACGTGTCGCCGCGCGCGGCGGCGGTGCTGTACGCGCTCGACCGGCTCGAATCGCGCGATGACCTGCTCGCCGTCGCGGACGCGAACGACGTGATCGTGTTCGACCGCTACATCGCATCGAACATGGCGTACCAGGCCGCGCAGGTGCCGCGGCAGAAGACCGAAGCGCTGATGGAATGGATTGCGGTGCTGGAATTGCGCCAGTTCGCGCTTCCTGCGCCCGATCTGTGCGTGTATCTGGACACCCCCGCCGATGTGGCGCGTGCGCTGATCCTGCTGAAGCGGCGGCGGTCGTACACCGACGACGCGTACGACGCTTACGAGGCGGATGCGGCATTGCAGGCGCGGGTGCGCGAGAATTATACTGCAATGGCGACGGCGGGGATGCTCGGGCGGTGGGCGACGGTGGCGACGACGGTGGACGGGGTGTCGCGCGCGCCGGAGGACATTGCGGCGGAGGTCGTCGCTCTGCTCTAACCGCCCGTCACCCCGGACCCTTCGACTTCGCTCAGGAGAGCCTTGTTCCGGGGTCCAGCGCCCGGCAGTTGACGCGACAGAGGCTTCGAGCACCACGCTTGCGGCACCCCGGACCCCGAACAAATACGGGTTGACGGAGAATTTGAGCCGCCTTCGCGTTATCCTACAAATGCGCGTTCAATGACGTACTGCCCAGGATGCGAGTTCGATCCCTCGACGAAGCCCAGGGCGTCGAAGCGGGCGGCGAAGTCGCGGATCATGGCCATGCTGCCGCACATCATGACGCGGTCGGTCTCGGGGTCGAAGCGCGGCTCGCCCGGCATCCCGGCAAACAAGGTGCAGTCCTCGATCAGCGCGTCGATGCGGCGCGCGTTGCGGAACGGTTCTCGGGTGACGGTGGGGATGTAGTGGAACTTGGCCGCGGCCTCCTCGCCGACCAGCGGATCGTCGGCGAGCTTTCCGGTCAGCTCGTCGTGGAAGGCGAGGTCGCTCACCCGGCGTACCGAATGGACCACCGCGACCGCATCGAACAGGTCGTAGATGTCGGGATCGCGCGCGACTGACAGGAACGGCGCAAGGCCGGTACCGGTCGACAGCATGAACAGCCGCTTGCCCGGCAGCAGCGCGTCGGCAACGAGCGTGCCGGTCGGCTTCTTGCCGAGATAGATACGGTCGCCCGCGACGATCTTCTGGAGCCTGGACGTCAGCGGGCCGTCGTCGACCTTGATCGACAGGAAATCGAGCTTTTCGTCATAGGCCGGGCTCGCGATCGAATAGGCGCGCAGCAGCGGCTTGCCCGTGGGCCCGGGCAGCCCGATCATCACGAACTCGCCCGACCGGAAACGGAACGACGGCGGGCGCGTGATCGAGAAGCTGAACAGATGCTCGTTCCAGTGGCGGACGTCGGTGACTGTCTCGACCGACAGCGCGGTGGTGGGTTCGAGTGTGGCGAGCATGGTCATCGGCGAAAAGGTCCCGGCAGGAATCGGCAATGGCGCGGCCCTGTAGCGCATTAGCGCACGGCACAAACAATTTATCCCTGCAAGGGATGTCGCCAAAGCGTGCCCTTGTGCGCTCACCCGTGCTACGGGCGCTCCGCAAAGGAGACATGCGATGGGAATGCTCGACGCACTGATCGGCCAGCTTGCCGGGAATACCGATGTCGCGGGTCTGGCGGCACGGGTCGGGTTGACCCCGGCGCAGGTCGAGATGGCGGTCGCCGCGCTCGCCCGCGCCCACCCCGCGCCCGGCGACACCGTGGCGACCGCGGCGAACGAGACGGGGCTGCACCCGGACGCGCTGGGGCAGATCGTCGCGCAGCTGGGCGGCGAGGGCGCGCTCGGCAGCCTGGGATCGATGCTCGGGCAGGGTGGCGCGGGCGGCATGCTCGGGTCGCTCGGCGGGCTGTTCGGCAAGTCCTGACGCACGCCGGCCGGCACGCCGAATGAGCGGACACGCGCACGATCATGGGCATGGGCATGCGCATGCGCACCATCATGGGCATGCGCACGCGCCGGCGTCGTTCGACCGCGCGTTCGCGATCGGGATCGCGCTCAACCTCGCCTTCGTGGTGGCGGAGGGGCTCGCCGGGCTGTGGAACGGATCGGTCGCGCTGCTGGCCGATGCAGGGCACAATCTGTCGGACGTGCTGGGGCTGGTCGTCGCCTGGGGCGGTGCGGCACTCGCCCGGCGCGCGCCGACCAAGCGGTTCACCTATGGGTTTAAAGCGTCGACGATCCTGGCCGCGCTGCTCAATGCATTGCTGTTGCTCGTTGCGCTCGGGGCGATCGTGCTGGCGGCGGTGCAGCGGCTGGGCGATGCGCCGGTCGTGCCGGGGTTGGTCGTTTCGGCGGTTGCGGGCGTCGGCATCTTCGTCAACGCGGCCACCGCCTGGCTGTTCGCGCGCGGGCGCCACGGCGATGTCAATATCCGGGCTGCGTACCTGCACATGGCGAGCGACGCGATGGTGTCGGCGGGCGTCGTCGTCGCGGGGCTGGCGATGTGGTGGACCGGCATGGGCTGGATCGATCCGCTGGTCAGCCTCGGCATCGCGGCGCTGATCTTCTGGCAGACGTGGGGGCTGCTGCGCGAGACGGTCGAGATGTCGCTCGCCGCGGTGCCGCGCGGGATCGATTACGACGGCGTCGCGGGTGCGCTGGCCGCGCTGCCGGGGGTGGAGCGGGTCCACGATCTCCACATCTGGCCGATGAGCACCACCGAACCGGTGCTGACTGCGCATCTGGTGATGCCCGGCGGGGCACCGGGCGACGCGTTTCTCGACGCCGCGCGCGCGACGTTGCGCCAGCGGTTCGGTATCGGTCATGCGACGTTGCAGGTCGAACGCGGAACCTGCGACGACGGCGGCTGTTGAGGCCCCGAACCGTATCCCCGCCGGGGATGAGGCGCGTATGCTTACCAGGACCGGCTCGATGCGTTGCGCTCACGGCCGCAATTCCCGACAATGCGGAGGCGTGGATGCAGATCACGATCAACGGACATGGCGTCGATGTGCCGGCGGACCCGCGGGTGTCGCTGCTCGACCTGTGCCGCGAGCACCTGGGGTTGACCGGCTCCAAGAAGGGCTGCAACCAGGGCGCGTGCGGCGCGTGCACCATGCTGGTCGACGGCGAGCGGATCAACGGGTGCCTGGCGCTGGCGGTGCAATATGCCGGGCGGTCGATCACCACGGTCGAGGGGCTGGCCGATGGCGATACGCTTCACCCGCTCCAGCGCGCATTTATCGAGCATGACGGTTTCCAGTGCGGCTATTGCACGCCGGGGCAGTTGTGTTCCGCAATCGCGATGGCGGACGAGATCGCGCGCGGGGTGCCGAGTGCGGTGACCGGCGACCTGACCGCGGAGCGGATCGCGCTGACCCACGACGAGCTGCGCGAACGGATGAGCGGCAATCTGTGCCGCTGCGGCGCGTACAACGGCATCGTCGAGGCGATCGCCGAGACCTTTGCCCAAGAGACACTCGCGGAGCAGGCGGCATGACCCCCTTCACCTACGCCCGCGCAACCGACCCCGCGAACGCGCTGCACCTCACCGGCGCGAACGCGAAATATCTCGGCGGCGGCACCAACCTGATCGACCTGATGCGCGAAGGCGTCGAGAATCCGGGCACGCTGGTCGACGTCACCGCCTTGCCCGCGGACATCGAAGAGCGCGGAGACGGCGGCGTGCTCATCGGCGCGGCGGCGAAGAACACCGCGGTCGCCGCGCATCCGGCGATCCGCGCGCGCTACCCGGTGCTGGCGCGCGCGATCCTGCTCGGCGCGAGCGCGCAGATCCGCAACATGGCCACCGTGGGGGGCAACATCCTCCAGCGGACGCGCTGCATGTACTTCTACGACGTCGAGGGTTCGCGCTGCAACAAGCGAGCACCCGGCAGCGGGTGCGATGCGATCGACGGGTTCAACCGCATCCACGCGATCCTCGGGGCATCTTCCGCGTGTGTCGCGACGCATCCGTCGGACATGTGCGTGGCGTTGGCAGCGCTCGACGCAGTGGTGCATCTGCGCGGAAGCAGTAGCGAGCGGACGATGCCGCTGGCCGATCTCCACCGGCTGCCGGGCGACTTGCCCGATGTCGAGACGATGCTCGAGCCGGGCGAGCTGATCGTCGCGGTCGAGCTGCCCGCGTTGCCATTCTCCGCGCAGTCGACCTATCGCAAGGTGCGCGATCGGGCGAGCTACGCCTTTGCGCTGGTGTCGGTCGCGGCGGCGCTGGAAGTCGAGGGTGGCACGGTCAAGGACGTGCGGATCGCACTGGGCGGGGTCGCGCACAAGCCGTGGCGCGCGGCGAAGGCCGAGGACGCGCTGCGCGGCCAACCCGCGACCCGGGCGGCGTTCCGCGCCGCGGCCGAGGCCGAACTGGCCGATGCGCGCGGCTTGCGCGACAATGGGTTCAAGATCGAGCTGGCGAAGCGGACGATCGCCGCCACACTGGGCGAACTGGCAGGAGCCACGGCATGAACATCGTCGAAGAAGCCAAGGTTGCGGCGCAGACCGCGATCCAGACGATCATGGTGAAGGCGGTGCCGCTCGCGCCCGACAGCTGGATACCCGGCGGCACCCCCGATCCGCTGATCCGCCACCAGCACGGCCTGATCGGCACCCCGGTGTCGCGCCGCGACGGGCCGCTCAAGGTCCAGGGCGCGGCGCGCTTTGCGGCGGAAGTGCCGATGGCGGGCTTGGTCTATGCCGCGCTCGCCTACAGCACGATCCCCAAGGGCAACATCGCGACGCTCGACACCGCGGCGGCGGAGGCCGCGCCCGGCGTGGTGCTGGTGATGACCCACCTGAACGCGCCGCGGATGAACAGGCCGGCGGTGTTCGGCTCCTCGCCCACCGCCGCGGGGCCGAGCGATCTGGCCATCATGCAGGATCCGTCGATCCACTGGAACGGCCAGCCGATCGCGGTCGTCCTCGCCGAGACGCAGGAGCAGGCGGACCACGCCACGTCGCTGATCCGCGCGACCTATGACGTCGAACCGGGCGTCACCGGGTTCGAGCGGGCAAAGGCGAAGGGCGTCAAGCCGGGAGTCTTCAACGGCCAAGCGCTGCTGAACGAAATCGGCGATGCCGACGCCGCGCTGGCCGCCGCGCCGCACAAGGTCGATCACGTCTATCGCACCCCGCGGCACAACCACAATGCGATCGAGCTCCACGCTACGACCCTCGCGTGGGAGGGTGACGGTCTGGTGATCCACGACGCCAGCCAGCTCGTCACCGCCGAAGCGGCGACGATCGCGGACGTGTTCGACCTTAGCCCTGAGCAGGTCCGCGTCACCTCGCCCTATGTCGGCGGCGGTTTCGGCGGCAAATGCCTGTGGGATCACCAGATCCTGGGCGCCGCCGCAGCGAAGCTGGCAGGGCGCCCGGTGCGTATCGCCCTGTCGCGCGAGGGCGTGTACCGCACCGTCGGCGGGCGTACGCTGACCGAGCAGCGCGTCGCGATCGGTGCGCAGGCGGATGGCGGGTTCGACGCGATCGTCCACACCGGCACCGTGGCGATGACGCCGCACAACAACATGCCCGAGCCGTTCATCCTGGGCACCCGCGCGGGCTATGCCGCCGGCAGCATCAAGCTGTCGGTCGAGGTGGCGACGATGAACATGCTCGCCAACACGTTCATGCGCGCGCCCGGTGAGTCGGTCGGCACCTTTGCGCTCGAATCCGCGATCGACGAGCTGGCGGTCGAGCTCGGCATGGACCCCATAGACCTGCGCGTTCGCAACGAGCCGGACAAGGACCCGACCTCCGGCCTGCCCTTCTCGTCGCGCGACATCGTCGAGGCGTATCGGGCCGGCGCCGAGCGCTTCGGCTGGAGCGACCGGAGCGCCACGCCGGGCGCGCGGCGCGAAGGCGAGTGGCTGATCGGCACCGGCGTCGCCACCGCGACCTACCCCTATTACCGCATGCCCGGCGGCGCAGCGCGGATCACGCTCACCCGTGACGGGCACGCCAAGGTCGAGGTCGCGGCGCACGAGATGGGGATGGGCACCGCCACCACGACCGCGATGGTCGCCGCCGAACGGCTCGGCCTGCCGCTCGACTCGGTCGAGGTCGGCTACGGCGATTCGATCATCCCCGGCGCGATCCTGGCGGGCGGATCGCAGCAGACCGCTGCGATCGGCGGCGCGGTCATCGCCGCGCACAACACGCTGGTCGCCGAGTTGCTGAAGCTGGCGGGCAACGATTCGCCGCTCGCCGGGCTCAAGCCGGACGAGGTCGGCGGGCAGGACGGCGGGTTGTGCAAGCTCGACGAACCGGCGCGGTGCGAGAGCTACGCCTCCATCCTGAGCCGCGCGCAACGCGACGAGGTGAAGGTGGAGGCGGAGGGCTCGCAACCGCTCGAGCTGATGCACTGGTCGATGCACTCGCATGGCGCGATGTTCTGCGAAGTACGGGTCAACGCGATCACCGGCGAGACGCGGGTCACGCGCTTCCTGGGCTCGTTCGACTGCGGCCGCATCCTCAACCCCAAGACCGCGCGCAGCCAGTTCCGCGGCGGCATCATCATGGGGCTGGGCATGGCGCTGATGGAGGAGACGCAGTTCGACGAGCGCAACGGCCGGATCATGAACCCCAGTCTGGCCGAATATCATGTACCGGTGCACATGGACGTGCCCGAGATCGACGTGATGTGGACCGACATCCCCGATCCGCACACCCCGATGGGCGCGCACGGCATCGGCGAGATCGGCATCACCGGAGTCGCCGCGGCGGTGGCCAACGCGGTCTACAACGCCTGCGGCAAGCGGGTGCGCGAACTGCCGATCACGCTGGACAAGCTGCTATAGATCGGATCGACATTGAATAATCCTCCCCCTTCAGGGGGAGGAGTTTGCGACTGATGCGCTGAATGTCGACCCGACCTTGAGGGTCGGTCCCGTTCAGGCCGAAACAACCTTTGCCTGGAACGAAAGTTTCGGCAGATTCGGGCGGCGCTGCAATTGGATCGCGGCGGCGTACCGGTGTCGCCCATCGGTGGCGGTTGGTTCAGATCGCCGGTTCGGGGGACAGCAGCCAGGCGAGCGCATCGTGTTCGTCGGTGAACAGGCGCTGGTTCGGAATCGCGATGCGTTCGATCTGGCGCCTGAACAGCGCGCTGGACACCAGCGTCGCCAGCCGGCGGGGCGCAAGATCGCCGCCGCGCAGATTGTCGCGGAAGGAGGCGACGACCTCCTGCGACTGCGCGCCGCCGTCGCGCGCATCGACCAACGCGCAAACCGTGCCGGGTTTGCACCCCGCCGCCCGCATCGCCGCGACGGCGCGCACCAGTGCCTCGCGGTAGAGCGTCACCGTGGCAAGATCCCAGTGGCCGCGCATGGTGATCCGCAACAGGCTCGCCGCGGGGTCCGGCGTTATCTCGAACTTGTCAGCGTTTACCATTGCCTCCGGCCCGGGCGACTCCCGGTGCCTGCCGGTTAGCAGGCAAAGGTTGCCGGATGCTCAACCCGGCGACAGCGCCGCATCGACCAGCGCGGCCGCCTTTGCATAAGGCGCGTAGAAGGCGTCGATCATGTCGCCGTCGCCGCGAACGACGATGCCGCGCGCGTTGGAGAATTCGCGAAAGCCCTCGACGCCGTGGTGGCGCCCCATGCCGCTCATCCCCGAGCCGCCGAACCCCATCGAGGGCAGCGCACTCTGCACCGCGCAGGTGTTGATCGCCGCGCCGCCCGAATGGGTGCTCGCCAGCACGCGCGCGTTCACCGCGGGGTCGCCGCCGAAAACGTAGAGCCCCAGCGGCCGCTCACCCGCGGCGATGCGCGCGATCGCTTCGTCGAGATCGTCGTAGGGAACGACCGGCAAAACCGGGCCGAAGATCTCCTCCTGCATCACGCGCAGGTCCGCGGGCGGATCGATCACCAGCGACATCGGCATCCGCCGGGTTGCGGGGTCGACGGCGCCGCCGTCCTCCAGCTCGACGATCCGCGCCTGGCGGTCGCGCGCCTCGCCCAGCATGTCCTCGATGCGTGCGAGGTGGCGGGGCGAGATCATGCCGGTCGATTCGCCCGAGCGCGAGTAATCGGGCGCGGCCCTGGCCATGAACGCGCGCGCCTGCTCGACAAAGGTCTCCACCTCGCCGCGCGCGACCAGCGCGTAATCGACCGAGACGCACATCTGCCCGCTCTTGATGATCTTGGTGCCGATCACCGATTCGACGTTGCGCGGGGTCACCGCACCGGGCGTCAGCAGCGCCGGGCATTTGCCGCCGAGCTCCAGCGTCACCGGGGTGAGGTTCGCCGCCGCCGCGGCCATCACCTGACGCCCGACGTTCGGGCTGCCGGTGTAGAGCAGATGGTCCCACGGCGTCGCGGAAAAGGCGCGCGCAAGGTCGAGCCCACCGATCGCGACCGTCACCAGATCGGCGTCGAAGGTGGCGGCGACCATCTCGGCGAGCAGCGCGGCGCAGGCCGGGGTGTATTCGGAGGGCTTGACGATCACCCGGTTGCCCGCGGCGAGCATGTCGACCATCGGCCCGACCGACAGGTCGAACGGGAAGTTCCACGGCACCATGTTGCCGATCACGCCCTTGGGCTGATATTCGACGCGGGCGGATGCGGTGCCGAACAGCGCGGGGTCGATGTGGCGCGCGCTGGGCTGCATCCATGCGTCCAGATGCTCGAGCACGTGAGCCGCACGGCCGACGACGCCGAGCACCTCGATCAGGTCGGAGGCGGGCGCGGGGTGCGCGCCGAAATCGTCCGCGACCGCAGCGGCGATGCGTACGCGGTTGGCGGTCATCATGCCGATCAGCGCGCCGAGCCGCTCGCGCCGCGTCCCGATCGGCGGCGCGCGGTCGGCGGCGAACGCGCGCCGCTGTGCCGCAAAGGCGGCGGCCAGCGCCGCGATACCCGCGGCATCGTCTTCGGCGGGAGCGACCGCCACATTGTCCAGTACCGACACAGTCCGTCCTTTCACTCGCCCGCGGCCATCATCGCGAGCAGCGCGGTCCGCTCCTCGCGCACCGCTTCGGGCCGGTCGACGACCTCGCGGTGGAAATCGCGGAGCTCCTCGGGCACGTACCAGTGGAGCTTGTCCTCGTGATACGCCCGCCACGCGGTCTCGGCGACCTCGCGCGGCGCGACCAGCCGCCACATGCCATCGGGCGGCGCCATCGCGCGCATCGCGTCCGACATCAGCGGCGTGTCGATCAGCCCGGGCAGCAGATCGGCAGCGCGCACGCCGAAACGCTTGAGCTCGATCGACAGCGCCTCGGTCAGCCCGCGCACCGCATGCTTGGTCGCCGAATAGACGCTGATGCCTGCGGTGCCGAAGATCGCCGACGACGACGACGTCGTCAGGCAGAGCGAGCCCGGCGTCGCGGCGAGCAGCGGGGTCGCGGCGCGCGCGCCGATCATCACGGCAAGGAAATTGACGCCGACGACGCGCAGCACATCCTCCCACGGCTGCTCGTCGAGCAGGCCGCCGCCCGCGATCCCGGCGTTGTTGAACAGGCAGTCGAGCGTGCCGCCCGTCGCCTCAGCGAAGCCTCCCATCGCCTGCGCGAACGCCTGCGGGTCGGTGACATCGAGCGTTTCGAAGCGGCCGCCGTCCGCGCCGATCTCGCGCTCCAGCGCCTGGAGCCCGTCCGCGTTCACGTCGTAGCCGCCGACGAACCAGCCCCGCTTGGCGAACAGCAACGCGGTTTCGCGGCCGATGCCCGACGCCGCGCCGGTGATGAAGATCGATTTCCGTCCGTCCGCGCCGCTCACGATGCCGTCTCCCTGTCCGTCGTTGTGCGGGCGTGCTCGCCGTCGAGCTCCAGCCCGGCAAAATCCCCCTGCTCGCGCCAGCGGCGGAGCAGATCGGCGAAGGCGATCGGCCCGGCGCCGAACACCCCGCTGCGCGCCGCGGCAGCCGAGGCGCGGCCTTCGTTGTTGTAATAGCCGGGCGTGCACTCCTCGATGAACTTGGCGCGGCCCTCCCCCATGCGGACGATGGTCTCGACCCAGCCGGCTTCCGCCGCCTCGGTCGGCTCGACGGTGCCGACGCCGTTGCCGAGGCATTGCTCGACAATGTGCGCGATGTGGGTCGTCTGCTCGCTCAGCATGTGCGGGAAATTCGGCGACATGCCCGATTGTGCCTGGCTGATGACGAAACAGTTCGGGAAGCCGCGGGTGTGCATGCCGTGGAGCGTCGACAGCCCGTTCGCCCATTTGGCGTTGAGCGACACGCCGCCGACGCCGTTGATCGAGAGCCCCGAGCGCTTGGCATAGGTCGACGCCGTGTCGAAGCCGGTGGCAAAGATGAGGCAGTCGAGCGGATATTCTTTGCCCTCGACCACGGCGCCGGGCGGCGTGATCGCCTCCACCCCGCGACGCCCGGTCTCGACCAGCGTAACGTTGGGCAGGTTGAAGCTTTGAAGATACTGATCCGAGAAGCAGGGGCGTTTGCAATACAGGCTGAACCAGGGCTTGAGCGCCTCGGCGGTCGCCGGATCCGCGACGATGGCGTCGATCCGGTCGCGGATCTCGGCCATCTTCGCGAAATCGGCCTGTTCGAGCAGCGCCATCGGGTCGCTGCCCGGGTTGGCTGCGAAGGCACGCTTCACCGCCCGCGCGAGCACCGTCCAACCGTCGTGAACCAGATCGTCGGGCGGCAGCGCCTGGGTGAATTGCGCGGAGAAGTTCGCCATCCGCTCCGCCTGCCAGCCGGGGGGCAGGCTGGCCCACCAGGCTGGGTCGGTCGCGCTGTTGTCGCGCGCGTCGACCGACGACGGGGTGCGCTGGAATATCGTGAGGTGCTTCGCGTCGCGCGCCAGCGGCGGGACGCACTGGATCGCGGTCGCGCCGGTGCCGATGATGCCGACGCGCTTGTCCGCCAGTCCCGCCAGCGGCTCGGTCGCGCTGCCGCCGGTGTACGCGTAATCCCAGCGGCTGGTGTGGAAGCTGTGGCCGGCAAAAGTCTCGATACCGGGAATGTCGGGCAGCTTGGGGCGGTTGAGCGGGCCGGTGGTCAGCACCACGAAACGCGCGCGGACGACGTCGCCCTTGTCGGTCCTGACCGTCCAGCGCGCCGCCGCGCCGTCCCAGTCGAGCCCGGTCACCTGGGTCGAGAACAGCGCCTGGCGGTAGAGATCGTAGCGTTCGGCGATGCGGCGGCAGTGCGCGCGGATCTCGGCGGCCTTGGAATAGCGCTCGACCGGCATGTAGCCGGTTTCCTCGAGCAGCGGGAAATAGATGTACGATTCGATATCGCACGCCGCGCCCGGGTACCGGTTCCAGTACCAGGTGCCGCCGAAATCGCTGCCGGCGTCGGCGATGCGGATCGTGTCCACGCCCGCCTGGCGGAGCCGCGCGCTGGTCAGCAGCCCGCCGAAGCCGCCGCCGACGACGAACACGTCGACGTCCTCGATGACGGCCTCGCGGGGCGGGGCTGCGCCGTACGGATCGTCGAGGAGGTGCGCGAAGCCCTGTTCGGGGTCGCGATACTGGCGCTCGCTCGGGTCGAGCGCGACCCGGCGGTCGCGCTCCTCGGCGTAGCGCCGACGGAGCGCGTCAAGGTCGAGCTGATCGGTCATCGTCCGTCCTCAGTGATGGGGCGAAGGTCGGCGGCGGCGCGCGCCTCCGCGAGTTTGCGGAGATTGTTCTCGTGATCGTCACGCCCGAGGCGATAGCCGCTGAGCACGGCCATCATCGACAGCCACAACGCCAGGATCACGGGCGCATAGATCGCGCCCAGCCACCACAGGGTGTCGGCCGAGACCTCTCCCGCCTTCGCGCCCTTGGGGAAGGCGGCCGTCGCGAGAATGAAGGAGGAGGCGAGGATGCCGAGCGCGGGCACGGCTTTCCTGATCCCGAAGATCGCGGCGAAGAACACGCCTTCCGAACGGCGTCCGGTCCGCAGCTCCGCCTTCTCGACCAAGTCCGCGATCATTGCCGAGGTGAGGATCTGGAACGCGATGATGAGGCCGTAGTCCAGCGTGTTGGTGAGGAGCACCAGCCAGAAGATCGAGGGGTCGTCGTTGCCGGGTAACATCCCCGCGAGCCGCAGAAGGATGGGCAGCGGCGCCCCCAGGAAAGCAACGAGGCCGATGATCATGGCGCCGCGTTTCTTGCCCAGCCGACGCGAAGCGATCGGCGCGAGCACGGCGCCCAGCGCCGCCGACGCGAATATCCCGACAGTCAGCACCGCCACTTGCCCTGAGCTGAAACCCCAGAAGAAGGTGGTGAAGTAGAAGGTCAGCGACGCCGACAGCCCCGTCGCGATCGCGCCCAGCCCGGCCGCCACGAACAGCGCGAGGAAAGACCGGTCGGCGAGCGTCTCGTACATTTCGCGGAAGACGCTCGCCAACGTATGGCGCCGGCTCGGCGGCGGCGGGGCCATCAGCGGGATGCGCGCGTGCGTGCCGACCGCGCACACCAGGATCGCGAGCAGGGCGATGCCGCCCGCGAGATAGCCGTAGACCACATAGGCCTCGCGATTGAACTGCCCGTTGCCGATCGCCGCCGTCACGAACAGCGGGAACACGACGCCGAACATCGCCACGGTCATGACGTTGCCGCCCGACCAGCCGAAGAAATAGCGCAGGCCCTGGAGCGACGCGCGCTCGTCATAGTCCGAGGTGAGCTCGGGATTGAGCGCGCTGCTCGGCGTCTCGTACGCCGACAGCGCGATGCGCGTCACGATGCTGACCGCCAGGAGGTACCAGAACAAGGTCTGCTGGCTCGCGCCTTCGGGCGGCATCCAGAGCAGTGCGTAGCCGACCGCGACCGGCACCGCGGAGGCGTAAAGGAACGGATGTCGCCGGCCCCATCGCGAACGCAGGTTGTCGGACCAGAACCCGAGCGCGGGATCGGTGAGCACGTCGATGACGAGCGAGATGGTGATCGCCAGACCGACCAGCCGCGCGTCTAGCCCGATCACCTGCGAGTAGAAGATCAGCAGAAAGTAGTTGAATCCGGTTTCGATGACGCCGGTCGCGACCGCGCCGAAGCCGAACGCGCCTTTAATCAAGGTCGACGGCGGCGGCGCGGCGGCGGCGGCGGTGGCGGCGGTCACTCCGGGGCTCAGAACTTGAACCGGACGCTGCCGCCATAGGTGCGTGGCTGGTTGTAATAGCCGTAGACGCTGCCCTGCTGCGCCACGCCGTCGAAGATCGCGGTCAGATAGCGGTCGTCGAGCAGGTTGCGGACATAGGCGGAGAACTCGAGCCCGTTGGTGAGCTGCACCGTCGCCGACAGGTTCGCCTCGTCCACCTCACGCGTGAACTGCCGTCCGATCGCGAGCGCGGCGGAGGAATCGCGCACCCCGTTCACCGTGCGCACGAAAGCCGGCAAGCCCTGCACCACCTGCGTCTGGCTGGCATATTGGTAATCGCCGCGCAGGATGAACCTGGTGCCGCCTGCGAACGTCTTGGTATAGGCGCCGCCGATCGACATGGTGATCGGCGGGACCGACTCCACCGTCTGGCCCGACAGGTCGCCCAGCGGGCTGCCCGGATAGCTGATGTACTGGGCGTGGAGGTACGTCACCGCCAGGAACAAGGTCAGCGGATCGACCGGCGTGACGCTGCCGTCGAACTCGAACCCGCGCGAACGCTGCTTGCCGGCGTTGGTGAGCGCGAAGCCGGTGCCGGTGAAGGTGTTCTCCTGGAACCCCTTGATGGTCTGATCGAACACCGCGATGTTGAAGTTCACGCGCGGGAAGCTCGCCTTCAGCCCCGCCTCGATCACGCGCGCCGTCTCGGGCCCAGCGAAGCGCGTGCCGCTGGTCAGGTTGGGCAACGCGAGCCCTGCGGTACGGATCGGCGAGGCGGCGGGCGCCGGCGACTGCGCGGGCGAGCCCGCAATGAAGTCCGACGCGAACGGCCGGCTGTCGCGCGACAGATTGTACGAGCTTGCCTTGAACCCGGTCGCGTAGGTCGCATACGCGTTCCAGTGGCGGTCGAACTTGTAGGCGGCACGCGCCGTGTACGACCAATTGTCGTCGTGCGTGCGGCCGTTCTCCACCGCATTGGGGAAGTTGAGGAACGGCGGCAGGAACTGGAGCGCCTGCAAGCCCAGCAGCGGATTGGCCGCGGTGTTCGCAAGTGTGGGCGGCACGCCGAGCCGGGCGCCGAGCGCGACCAGGTCGATCGCCGAGAAGGCGTCGTTCGACACCACGTTCGAACGTACCCGCTTCTTGTCGTTGGTATAGTTGAAGCCGCCGGTCAGCGTCAGCTTGTCGGTGACCTTCAGATCGACGGTGCCGAACGCCGAATAGGATTCGTCCTTGTAGCCGAAATTGTCGGTGATCGCGCGGCCGGGCTGCTGAAAGGTGCCGACGGGCAGGCCGAGGATGCGCTCGACCGAAGTGATGCCGCTCGCCGCCGGATTGCCGCCTCCTGCCAGGATGTCGAGGTACAGCCCGGCGTCCTTGCCGAAATCGAGCGCGTTGGTGTAGTCGATCTTCTCGTTGAAGTAGAAGCCGCCGAGCAGGAAGTTGAGCGGCCCGGCGAAGTTCGACGCCACCCGGAATTCCTGCGTGGTCGTGTCGATCGCGGTGTTGATCCGGTTGGTGATGATGTCGGCCGCGGTGAAGTCCGCGTCGTCGACCACCTTGCTGCGCAATTGGCGATACGACGTGATCGAGGTCAGCGCGAGATCGCCGAGCGCGTAATCGATCTGGCCGGAGATGCCGTAATTCTCGATGCGGTTCTGCGGCAAGCGGCTCAGCCGGATGCGATCGGGATTGGGGCTGTTGCGGTTGACCGACGGCTGGCCGCCGATCACCGCGTCGAGCGCCGGGACGGTCGCACCCGCCAGCACGTTGCGCGCGGCGCAGCACAGCTCGTCGAGATTGCTGTAGTCGCCGATGAGACGAATCTCCAGGTCGCTGCCCGGCGAGAACAGCAGCTGTCCGCGGATGTCGTACCGGTCGCGGTCGTTGATCCGCTTGTCCAGGTTTTCGACGCGAACGTAGCCGTCGCGCTTGTTGTAATTGCCGGACAGGCTGAACGCGAGCAGATCGGCGACGATCGGTCCGGTGATGTCGCCCTTGACGACATATTGGTCGTAATTTCCGTAGGTGGCCGACACCGACCCGCCGAATGCGAATTGCGGCTTTTGCGTCACGACGCTGATCACCCCGGCGCTCGCATTCTTGCCGAACAGGGTCGATTGCGGCCCGCGCAGCACCTCGACCCGCTCGATGTTGGGCAGATCGGTGATCTGCGCCGCCGAGCGCGAGCGGTACACGCCATCGATGAACACGCCGACCGATGGCTCGATGCCGGGGTTGTTGGCGCCGTTGCCGAAGCCGCGAATGAAGAAGTTGGTCTGACCCGAATTCTGGTTCTGCGACACGCGCAAGCTGGGCACGACGGTCTGCAGGTCGATCAGGTCGCGGATCTGCGCCTGCTCGATCGTCGCTGCGCTGGTGACCGACACCGCGATGGGCGTGTCCTGCAGCGTCCGCGCCCGCTTGCTGGCGGTGACGATGATGTCGCCCGGCTGCGCGTTCTCCAGGTCACGCGCGCCGGCGGGGGGCTCGGCAGCGGCGGGAGAGGTCGTCGCGGGATTGCCGGTCCGGTCCGTCGCTGCCCCGGCCGCCGGCGCCGCGCTCTGCGCCCAGGCAGGCCCGGCGATCGCCAGCGCCAACAACGAAATCCCGCATCCCAAACCGTTCCGCATCGTCATCTCCCATCGCCGCCGTCCGATGTGATCCCGGACCGTCGCACGAAGCATTCTATCTCACACTAGATTTTCTAGCGCAACACAGAAAGCGTGACGCGCGGTTGGGTATGCTTGCGGTTGCGGTGTCAACCCGTAGATAGGGCCTTATGGATGGCCGGTGCGGATGGACGAGGTAACGGTCGCTGCGGTCGCGGCGGACCTCCCGCGTCCGCTTTCACGCAGCCGCAAATCCGCCAAGAAGCGCGATGCGATCATGGCCGCGGCCACCCGCATCCTGAACGCGCGTACCTACGCACTCGCCACGATGACCGAGATCGCGGCCGCGCTCGACCTGCGCGACGCCACCCTATATTACTATTTCCCGAGCAAGCAGGCGCTGTTCTACGCCTGCCATGTGCGCTCGATCGGGCGCTTCGAGGGCTTTCTGGTCGCAGCGGACAAGGAGGGCGCGACGGGCGCGGCCAAGCTCGAACGCTTCCTGACGCTGCTGGTCACCGATTCGGCGCGGAACGGGTCGCTCCTCTATTTCGGCGACTATTTCCATCTCGAACCCGAGCATCGCGACGCGATCGCCGCGTGGGCCGACCGGCTGACGCTCAAGCTCGAACGCTTTCTCGAGGTCGGCATCGCGGACGGCTCGATCGTGCGGTGCGAAACGAAGCTGGTCGTGCAGCTGCTGCTCGGCATGCTGATCTGGCTGGCCAAATGGGTGCCGGGCGTCGAGGATATCACCGCCAAACGCCTGCTCGCCGCGATCGGCGCGTTCAGCATCCATGGTCTCGAGAGCCGCGAATAGGCCTGATGTTTGGCCGTGCCGGGCTTGTGCGACGATAGCGGCCAGGGTCCAGAGCCACGGCAAGCGGTCGCATAGCCCCGCGGGGGCGAAGGCGGGATGCTGCGCGCAGAGGCGCGAGACGCGCGCCGTGGCGAGCGGGGCGTTCGCTCAAACCACCGCCAACGCAGCCACGAACTTCGCCGCGCGCGCACCCACTTCTTCCGCACTCATGCCCGGTGCATACAGCGCCGAGCCTAGCCCGAAACCCGCCGCGCCGGCCTTGGTCCACTCTGGCAGCACCTCCGGCACGATGCCGCCGACCGGCAGGACGCGCGTGTCCTTGGGCAGGATCGCGCGCATCGCTTTCAGCACGGCGGGGCTCGCCGCCTCGGCCGGGAACAGCTTCAGCGCGGCGGCGCCGGCTTCGAGGGCGGCGAAGGCTTCGGTGGGGGTGGCGATGCCGGGCATGGCGACGTAGCCGCGCTCCGCTGCCGCCGCGATCACCTTCACGTTCGCATTGGGGGCGATGATGACGGTGCCGCCCGCGGCGCCGACCGCGTCGACGTCCTCGACGCGCAGCACGGTGCCCGCGCCTATGATGGCGCGGCCTGCCAGCCGTTTGGCGAGGCGGGCGATGCTGTCGAGCGGTTGCGGCGAGTTCATCGGCACTTCGATGATCGTGAAGCCTGCCGCGACCAGCGCGTCGCCCATGGGTTCGACCTCGTCGGGCTTCACGCCGCGCAGGATCGCGACGAGCGGGCAGCGGGCAAAGGCGGCGTCGAAGGCTTGCGCGTGGGTCATGCTGTCAGTTCCCGGATGCGGGTGATGCCCGCCACGAAGGCGGCGTGGCTGTCGACGAGGTGGGGGGTACCGCCGAGCGCGGTCACGGCGACCGAGTAGAGCGCGCCGAGCGCCGGATCGGCGAGGATGTGGACGGCCTCACCCGCTGCGATGCGGGTGGAGACGTCGGCGCCGATCAGCAGGCCGCTGGCCAAGGAGGCGGCGTCCTGCTCGACGCCGAGGACGGCACGCGCGCGGATGGCGAAGAGGCTGGCGGCGAGGTCGTGGCGGGCGCCCTCCGCGACGCCTGCGAGGAAGGCGTCACCGGGCGTCGCGTCGCGGTCGATCTGGTGGCGCAGGATGCTGTGCGCGCGGAGCAGCGAGAACAATTCGCCCGTCATCGCGGTGGTGAAGCTCGCGATCCGGCCCCCTTCGATCCGCGCCCATTTGCAATGCGTGCCGGGCTGCGCGAGCAAGGCGTCGGCGGGGACGCTGCCGGCGGCGACCGCGCCGAGCAGCTGCACCTCTTCCCCGCGCATCACGTCCGCGCGGGTGCCGTCGCGGTACGACAGGCCGGGGACGATCGCGGTGCGCGCATCGACCCGGTCGAGCCCGGCGGCGACCTCCTCGAACCCCGCGGGGGCGGCGACATACGGGACTTCGCGCCAGCCGATCGTCGATCCGACCATCCCCGCCAGCAGCATCGGCAGATCGCCGAGCCGTTCTCGGATGCCCGCCACCTCGGCCGGGTAATCGTTGCGCGGGACCATCGCGGCGCCGTGATCGTCACGCTCGGTGGCAACGACCCGGCCGTCCTCGATCACGAAGGCGCGGCGGTTGGTGGTGCCCCAGTCGACCGCGATGAACCGGTTCATGGCTTCACCACCACGTCGCGTAGATCGCGATCAGGATCAGGATTACTGCGACCCCGCCTGCATTGAACCCCGCGGTGGTGCGGAACGCCACGCCCTGCATCGTGATCCGGTTGCTGTTCGCGCGCGCGTTGACGACCAGCGACAGGACGACCGCGAGCGCGAGCGAGATCAGGAAGACGACACTCATCCGGTTCATGAACGGAAAGTCGGGCAGGAACTTGTAGAACAGGAACGACACGACGACCGAAGCGACCGCGGCGGCGATCGCGCCGGCTTCGTTGGCGCGCTTCCAGAACAGCCCGAGCAGGAAGATGACGGTGATGCCCGGCGTGAAGAAGCCGGAGAATTCCTGGATGAACTGGAACGCCTGGTCCGACTGGCCGATCAGCGGCCGCGCGGTGAGCATCGCGATCAGGATGGCGACGCAGGCGGTAATGCGGCCGACCAGGACCAGCTTGCGCTCGTCGCCCGCGCGCAGCTCCACTTCGTCCTCGGCGCGGGTCGGCAGCTTGCGGAACTTGGCGTAGAGATCGAGGGTGAAGATCGTCGCAATCGAATTGATCTTCGATGCGGTCGACGCGATGATCGCGGCGATCAGCGCGGCGAAGACGAGGCCGAGCAGCCCGGGGGGGAGCAACTGGAGCATCGTCGGATAGGCCTGGTCGGGGCGCGCGAGATTGGGCGCGAGGACGACCGCGGCGATGCCGGGGACGACGATGACCAGCGGCATCAGCAGTTTCAGGAAGGCGGCGAAGACGACACCCTTCTGTGCTTCGCCCAGGTTCTTGGCGGCGAGCGCGCGCTGGATGATGTACTGGTTGAACCCCCAGTAGCTGAGGTTGGCGATCCACATTCCGCCGATCAGGACCGCGAGGCCGGGCAGCTCCTTGTAGTGCGGGTTGTCGGGCGACAGGATCATGTCGAAATGGTCGGGAACGCGTCGCGTCAGCTCGGCGAAGCCGCCGACGATCCCTGCGTCGCCGCCGATCTTGCCCAGCGTCAATGCCGAGACCAGCAGGCCGCCCGCGACCAGCAGGGTCACCTGGACGATGTCGGTCAGCGCCACCGCCTTCAAGCCGCCGCGGATCTGGTAGAGCAGCGCGAAGGCGCCGAGTGCGAACAGCGCGATGTTCTGGTCGACGCCCGCGACCTGGTTGACCGCGATCGAGCCCAGCCAGATGATGCTGGTCAGGTTCACGAAGACGTAGAGCGCGAGCCAGAACAGCGCCATGATCGTGCGGATCGAGGGGCCGTACCGTTGCTCCAGGAACTGCGGCATCGTGTAGATTTCGTTGCGCAGGAAGATCGGCAGGAAGAACTTGCCGACGATCAGCAGCGTCAGCGCAGCCATCCATTCGTAGGAGGCGATCGCCAGGCCGATGGCGTAGCCCGATCCGGCCATGCCGACGATCTGTTCGGCGGAGATGTTGGCCGCGATCAGCGACGCGCCGATCGCCCACCAGGGGAGCGATTTGGAGGCGAGAAAATAGTCGGACGAATCCTTGGTATGCCCGGCCTTGTCGCGGCTGACATATTGCGCCAGCACGAAGATGAAGATGGCATAGGCCACCACCACCACGATATCGATCGTCGACAAGCCCACGGCGCATCCCCCTCTTTTGCGGGAGGGATAGCGTAGGTGGCGGCGGGCGCCAAGATTTTATCCGATAATTGCTTGGGGGGTGTGCAATCCTCCCCTGCCACGGGGAAGTGGCGCCGAAGGCGTCGGAGGGGGGGAAGTCCAAACGCCGGTTCGGGAATCCTCCCCCTCCGTCACGCTACGCGTGCCACCTCCCCCTGGCGGGGAAGGATGCCGTTCAGCTGCAACTCGAACGCCAGACACTACCGCCCCAGTTCGATAAACCGCTGCAGGTGAAAATCCTCGTCGCCGAGCTGGTGGTCGATCATCACCAGCCGCTTGGCATAATGCGAGACCGCATATTCCCACGTCATGCCGATGCCGCCGTGCATCTGCACCGATTCCTCGGCCACCATCTGCCCGGTGCGGCCGACCGTATATTTGACCGCAGCCAGCGCCCGCGCGCGGGCCTTCGCGTCGGTGCCGTCGAAGGCGTAGGCGGCGTTGATGACCGACGAGCGTGCCTGTTCGATTTCGAGCAGGACGTCGGCCATGCGGTGCTGGAGTGCCTGGAACTTGCCGATCGGGACGCCGAACTGCTTGCGATCGCGCAGATAGCCGAGCGTCGCCTCCTTGACGAACTCCATCGCGCCGAGGCTTTCGGCGGCCAGCGCGAGCAGCCCGGCCTCGATCGCGGCCTCACGCACGTCCGTACCGCCGATGCGGGTGGCAGGCGTGCTGGCGAAGGTGACCTCGCCAGCGGCGCCACCGTCGATGAGGTTGTAGCTGCGCACCGACACGCCTGCGGCATCGGCGGGGACGAGGAACACCGCATCGCCGGCGGTCACGACGAACACCTGCGCCGCACCCGCCTGCGGCACCACCGCCTTGGTGCCCGACAGCGTCCACGCGTCGCCGTCCTGCGCCGCCGCCACCGGGTCCGCCGCATCGTCATGCGCAAAGGCAGCGATCGTCTCGCCCGCGACGATGCGCGCCAGCGTCTCGTGCTGCCCGCCCGCGGCGGTGAGCGCGCGGCCCGCCATCAGCGCGCCGAGGACGGGCTCGACCGCGAGCGCGCGGCCGAGTGCCTCGAACACCACCATGATGTCGAAGCCGCTGCCGCCGAACCCGCCCGAGGCCTCGTCGAACAAGGCGCCGACGATACCGAGTTCGCTCAGTTGCGCCCAGGCGGCGGCGTCGTAGCCGGTCTCGCCGTACGCCGCGTGGTTGCGCGTCTCGATCGAATAGGTGTCGCCAAGCGCGCGGCTGAGCGTGTCGGCCAGCATGCGGCGGTCGTCGGACTGCTCGAAATTCATAGCTCCAGGATCGCCTTGGAAATGATGTTCTTCTGGATTTCGTTGGAGCCGCCGAAGATCGACAGCTTCCGGTTGTTGAAATAGCCCGGCGCCGCGGTCTGGGCGTCCGCCGGGCCGACGGGCTCGCCGTTCCAGCCCGCCTCCAGCGCCTCCGGGATGTAGGGCGCGGCATAGGGGCCGTAGGCGCGGCGGGTCAGCGCGGTGATCTCCTGGCGGATCACGGTGCCCTTGATCTTGAGCATCGAGCTTTCGGCGCCCGGCGCGCCGCCGCCCGCGACCGCGGCGATGACGCGCATGTCGGTGGTCTGCATGTTGGCGAGCTCGATCTCGACGCGCGCCATGCGCGCGGCGAACAGCGGATCGTCGATCTTGCGCTGGTCGATCGCGACCTCCTTCAATCGCTTGAAGGCGGCGATCGACGCGCCGACCCCGGCGATGTTGGTGCGCTCATAGGTCAGCAGGTATTTGGCGTAGGTCCACCCGGCGTTCTCCTCGCCGACCAGGTTCGCCACCGGCACGCGGACGTCGGTGAAGAACACCTCGTTCACCTCGGCCTCGCCGTCGAGCAGGACGATCGGGCGCACGTCGATCCCCGGCGTGTCCATGTCGATCAGCAGGAAGGAAATGCCCTCCTGCTTCTTGGCAGCCATGTCGGTGCGAACGAGGCAGAAGATCTTGTTGGCGAACTGGCCCAGCGTCGTCCACGTCTTCTGGCCGTTGACGACATAATGGTCGCCGTCCCTGATCGCGGTCGTCTTGAGGCCCGCGAGGTCGGATCCGGCGCCCGGCTCCGAATAGCCCTGGCACCACCAATCCTCGCCCGACAGAATGCGCGGCAGGATCTGGGCCTTCTGCTCCTCCGACCCGTATTTGATGAGCACGGGGCCGAGCATGTTCACGCCGAAGGGCACGACGCGGGGTGCGTGCGCGAGGGCTGCCTCGTTTTCGAAGATCGAGCGCTCGACGACGCTCCAGCCGGGGCCGCCATACCGCTGCGGCCAATGGTTCGCCAGCCAGCCGCGTTCGCCAAGGATCGCGTGCCATTCCTCCATGTCCGCCTTGCGCGGGCGTTTGCCCAGACGGACCAGGCCGGAGAGGCGTTCGGGCAGCTTTTCCTTGAAAAACGCGCGGACCTCGTCGCGGAACGCTTCTTCCTGGGGGGTGAACGACAGGTCCATGACCGACTCCTGATGTGATCGGGGGTGGCCATACCGCATAATCGAAGCGTACGTCACCCCGGTATCCGGCTTGACGGTGGGAGTAAGGCAGAAGTGGGCGCACTGACTGGAGTTCGGATCGTTGAGCTCGCCGGCATCGGCCCGGCACCGTTTGCGGGGATGATGCTGGCCGATCACGGCGCGGAGGTGATCCGCATCGACCGACCGGGCGCGCCCGACGACCCCAGCGACGTCCTCCGCCGTGGACGCAAGTCGATCGCGCTCGATTTGAAGCGGCCCGAGTCGATCGTGATCGTCCGCGACCTTGCCCGCAGCGCGGACGGACTGATCGAGGGGTTCCGGCCGGGGGTGATGGAGCGGCTGGGGCTGGGGCCCGACGTGCTGCTCGGCGACAATCCGCGGCTCGCCTACGGTCGCATGACGGGGTGGGGGCAGACCGGACCGTTGAGCGCGTTGGCCGGGCACGACATCAACTATCTCGCGATCTCGGGAACGCTCGGCGCGATCGGGCGGGCGGGGGAGGCGCCGGTGCCGCCGCTGAACCTGGTCGCGGATTTCGGCGGCGGCGGCATGCTGCTGGCGTTCGCGATGACCGCGGCGATCCTCCACGCGCGTGGCGGCGGTGCCGGTCAGGTGATCGACTGTGCGATGACCGAGGGGTCGGCACTGCTCGCCGCGATGGTCTGGGGCTTTCGCGCCTCGGGCCGCTGGCACGACGAGCGGGGCGGCAACATCCTCGATACCGGCGCGCCCTTCTACGAGATCTATGCGTGCGAGGACGGCGGCCATGTCGCGATCGGATCGATCGAGCCGCAATTCTATGGAGCCCTGCGCGCCAAGCTGGGGCTTGCCGAAGATCCGGCGTTCGATGCGCAGTTCGACCGCGGTGGCTGGCCTGCGCTGAAGGCGAAGCTCGCGGCGCTGTTCGCCACCCGCACGCGCGCCGCATGGGAGGATACGTTCGCCGATGCGGATCTGTGCTTCGCCCCGGTCCTGACCTTTGCCGAGGCACCCGTGCACCCCCACGCGGTCGCGCGCGGCAGTTTTGCGGCGCCCGGCGGGGTCGTCCAACCCGCGCCCGCACCGCTGTTCTCCGCCACGCCCGCACGCGCGCCCGAGACGCCGCGTCCGCCCGGCGGCGATGCGGCGGAGCTCCTCCGCAGCATCGGCTACGACGACGCGCGCATCGCCGCGCTCGCCGCGGACAAGGTCATCGGCGCATGATCCGCCCGATCCGCAGCGCGCTCTACATGCCCGCGAGCAACGCGCGCGCCATCGACAAGGCGCGAGACCTCCCGTGCGACGCGGTGATCCTCGACCTGGAGGATGCGGTCGCGCCCGACGAGAAGCCCCGCGCGCGCGAAGCCGCGGTGCAGGCGGCGCGAGAGGGCGGGTTCGGCGAGCGCACGCTGGTCGTCCGGGTCAACGCGCTCGACACCGAATGGGGCGCCGACGATATCAGCGCGGTGGCAGGCGCCGGGTTCGACGCGGTGCTCGCGCCCAAGGTCGACGGTCCCGACGACGTCCACGCCTATGCCGCGCTGCTCGGCGGTCGCTGCGACCTGTGGATCATGATCGAGACGTGCCGCAGCGTGTTCGCGCTCGAACCGCTCGCCGCCTGCGCGCAGGACATGGCGCTCACCACCTTCGTGCTCGGCACCAACGATCTCGCCAAGGCGATGCGCGCACGGCTGACGCCAGAACGCGCGCCCTTCCTGCCCTTCCTCGCCCACGCGGTCGCCGCCGCGCGCATCCACGGGCTGGCCGTCCTCGACGGCGTGTACAACGCGATCGACGATGCGGCCGGCTTTGCGGCAGCGTGCGCGCAAAGCGTCGAATACGGCTGCGACGGGCGTACGCTGATCCACCCGTCGCAGATCGCCGCCTGCAATGCCGCCTTCTCGCCGAACGAGGCCGAGATCGCGCAGGCCCGCGCGATCGTCGCCGCCTTCGACTTGCCCGCGAACCGCGACAGGGGCGCAGTGCGGGTGAACGGCGCGATGGCCGAGCGGCTCCACCTCGACCAGGCGCGCCTCACGCTCGCGCTGGCGGAACGCTAGGCTTCGCCAGCGATTATCCGCGCGGGAGATGCGCATGGACCATTTGACTTGAGCAACGCACGCTGGCCGAGCCGGCTGTGGATCGTCCGTCACGGCGAGAGCGCGGGCAATGTCGCGCGCGATGCTGCGCAGGCGAGCGGCGCCACCCGCATCGCGATCGACATGCGCGACGTCGACGTGCCGCTGTCCCCGCGCGGCGAGGACCAGGCGCGCGCGCTCGGCCGCTGGTTCGCGGGCAATCCCGGTGAGCGTCCTGAGGTGCTGCTCGCCTCCCCCTATGCGCGCGCGCAGGCGACCGCACGGCTGTTCGCCGAAAGCGGCGGCATGGCGGGGGATGGCGTGCCGTGTATCGACGAACGGCTGCGCGAAAAGGAATTCGGCATCCTCGACGGGCTGACCACCGGCGGCATCGTCGAACTGCAACCCGAGCAGGCCGAATTTCGCCGCCTGCTCGGTAAATTCTATCACCGCCCGCCCGGCGGCGAGAGCTGGTGCGACGTCATCTTCCGGCTGCGCAGCGTGATGGACACGATCGCGCTCCATTATGCGGGCAAGCCGGTGATGATCGTCGCGCACCAGGTCGTCGTGCTGTGCCTGCGCTACGTGATCGAGGGAATGAGCGAGGCGCAGATCCTGGAGATCGACCGCGAGGGCGACGTGGCCAATTGCTCGGTCACCGAATATCGCTTCGATGCCGCCGCCGCGGGGGACGGCGCCATGGCACTGGTCCGCTACAACGCGACCGCGCCGGTGGCGGAGCAGGCGACCGTCACCACCGAGCTCTCGCGCAGCATCGGCGCCAGCGGATGACGCGGCTCGACAGCGCCTGGATCGCCGCCAACCCCGCGCCCGTTCACGGATCGGGGACGACCAAGAACAGCCGCGGCCGGGTGCTCGCGATCGGCGGCGCGGCGAGCGTCCCCGGCGCGCTCAGGCTGACCGGCGAAGCGGCGTTGCGCGCGGGCGCCGGCAAGCTGCAGATCGCGACGATCGCCTCGGCGGCGCTGCTGCTCGGGGTCGCGGTGCCCGAAGCCGGGGTGATCGCTCTGCCCGAGGAGGACGGTGAGATCGGCGACTGCGGCGACCGGCTGACAAAGCCGCTGGCCGCGTGCGACGCGCTCGTCGTCGGGCCCGGCATGGGCGAACCCGCCGCCGCCGGGCGCTTGCTCGCGCACGTCCTAGCCGCGGTCGGCGACGATACCGGCATCGTGATCGACGCGACCGCGATCCCCGAGCTGAAAGGCTGCCGTGCGCGCGCCGAGGCGTGCGCGGACAGAATCGTCATTACCCCGCACCACGGCGAGATGGCGGCGCTGACCGGCGACAGCGCGGATGCGATCGCCGCCGACCCCGAACGCGCGGCGCTGGCGGTCGCGCGCGAATACGGCATCACCGTGGTGCTGAAGGCCGACGACACGGTGATCGCCGCGCCCGACGGCACCGTCCTGCATTACATCGGCGGCGGCATCGGGCTGGCTACCGCGGGGTCGGGCGACGTGCTGGCGGGTGCGGTCGCCGGGCTGCTGTCGCGCGGCGCCACCCCGCTGGTCGCGGCGGGCTGGGGCGTATGGCTCCACGGCCATGGCGGCAGGCGGGTCGCCACCCGGCGCGGGCCGATCGGCTTTCTGGCGCGCGAACTGCCGGGCGAATTTCCGCGGTTGCTGCCGCAGTAGCTGTTCAAACCCGCTGCCCCCGTTATGTAGCCAAGCTACATAACGTGGTTAGGCATGAAGACAATCTGGATCACGGCGGCTGCGTTGGGAGTGACGGCTGCGCCTGTGGCTGCGCAGGACGCCCCGGCTGCGCAAGCTGCGGACGCCGATCACGGCGTGCCCACCGTCATCGTCACCGCGCGCCGCCGGGCGGAGGATGCGCAGCGGGTGCCCGGATCGCTGTCGGTGGTCGACGGCGCGCTGCTCGACCGATCCTATACCGTCAACACCCAGCAGCTCTCGCAGCTGGCGCCCGCGCTGAACTACAGTTCGGCCAATCCGCGCAACACCGCCTTCACGGTCCGCGGGCTCGGCAGCAGCGTCGTCGCGGTCAGCCAGGCCAATGACGGGCTGGAGCCGGGCGTCGGCTTCTACGTCGACCAGGTCTATCACGCCCGCCCCGCCACCGCGGCGTTCGACTTCAGCGATATCGAGCGGGTCGAGGTGCTGCGCGGGCCGCAGGGCACGCTGTTCGGCAAGAACGCCACCGCAGGGGCGATTCTGCTCACTACCCGCGCGCCGACGTTCACCAGCGAAGGCGAGGCCGAGATCAGCTATGGCAGCTTCGATTTCGTCCAGGCCAAGGCGGCGGTGTCGGGCGCGCTGATCGGCGACGTACTGGCCGGGCGCCTGTCTGTCGTCAGCACGCGGCGCGACGGGGTGATCGACAATGTCGTCACCGGCCGTGCGCAGAACACGGTCGGCAATCAGGCGATCCGCGCGCAATTGCTCTACCTGCCGTCCGCCGACGTGTCGGTGAAGATCGGCGCCGACTTCACCAATTTCCAGAGCAACTGCTGCACCCAGGTCTATTACAATTTGGCCACCCGCGCGACGACGTTCCGCACCGCCACCCGCCAGTTCGCCGGCCCCACCGGCCTGGCCGCGCAGTTCGGCTATGCGCCGCCCAGCACCAATCCCTACGACCGCGTGACCGATATCGACGCGGCGCTCGGGGTCGACACCAACGAAGGCGGGGTGGGGGTGATCGCCGACTGGACGCTCGGGGGCGCGACGCTCACCTCGGTCAGCGCGTGGCGCTTCTGGAACTGGGATGCCGCGAACGACCGCGACTATACCGGCATCCCGGTCCAGATCGAACAGCACATCCCCTCCCGCCAGGATCAGTACAGCCAGGAACTGCGCCTCGCCTCCAACGGCGATCGCGCCTTCAGCTATGTCGGCGGCGTGTACGTGTTTCGCCAGCGGGTCATCGGCCGCCCGATCTCGATCTACGGCCCCGCCGCGGCGCGCTACCTGATCGGCACGACCACCGGTACCGGCGCCGCGGCGGTGGCGGTCCCGGGCAACCTGCTCGACGGCTACGGCACCGACGGCCGCACCGATTTCCGCTCGGACAGCTATGCCGCGTTCGGCGAGGTCAACTGGCGCCCGGTCGAGCGCGTCACGCTGACCGGCGGCCTGCGCTATACCTATGAGGAGAAGGAGGGGACGTACGACACCTTCGTCTTCGGCGGGTTGCAGACCGCGAACGCCGCGCTCAACGCCGCCAAGCTGTCGATCCTGCGCGGCCAGAGCTATGCGGCCGGCGTCAAGGACGGCGCGCTGACCGGGCGCGGCAACATCGCGTTTCAGGCGAGCGACGATGTCCTTGGCTATGCCAGCTATGCGCGCGGCGAGAAATCGGGCGGGATCAACATGTCGGGCCTGCCGCTCGACGACCGCAACAGCCCCGCGCTCGGCACCGCGGTGGTGCGGCCCGAGAAGAACATCAATTACGAGGTGGGGCTGAAAACCCGGCTGTTCGACCGGCGGCTGGTCCTGAACGTCGACGGCTTCTATTCGCGAGTCACCGATTTCCAGGCGAATGTCACCGACACCCGCGCCGCCGCCGCGCTGCGCACCTATCTCGCCAACATCCCCAGGGTGACCGTCAAGGGCTTCGAGGCGGATGCGGTCGCCGCGGTCACGCGCAATCTGTCGCTGCGCGGCAGTGTCGCCTACGCCGATGGGACGTTCGATTCCTACCCTGCGGCGCCGTGCCCGATCGAGCGGATCGGCAACACCGCCTCGGTCTGCGATCTGTCGGGCCAGCGGCTGCCGAGCCTGCCGCGCTGGTCCTACACCCTGGGCGGCGACTATGTGCAGCCGCTGGGCGACGGCGGCAGCGCGTTCGTGCACGCCGATTCGAACACCCGCACGCGGCAGTTCGGCGATCCGTCGGGATCGGCGTTCACGGTCATCGAGGGCTATACGATCGTCAACGCCAGCATCGGCTTTCGCGCCCGCGAAGGCTGGGAGCTGGCGCTGTTCTCGCGCAACCTGTTCGACAAGGACTATATCCAGAACGTGACGATCCAGGCGGGCAATTCGGGCCTGATCCTGGCGACGCCGAGCGACCCGCGCGTGATCGGGGTTACCTTGCGCGTCCGGCAGTGACTATGATGCGCGGATGGGATCGGTCCACGCCAGCGTCGTCCTGAACCGTGCGGCGGGGCGCGTCGGGGCGGACCGCATCGCGCTTCTCCGCGCGATCGGTGCCAGCGGATCGATTGCGGCGGGGGCAAAGGCGGTGGGCCTGAGCTACAAGGCGGCGTGGGACGCGGTGCAGGTGATGAACAACCTGTTCGCCCGGCCGCTCGTCCTGCCGTCCGCGGGCGGCTTGACGGGGGGCGCCAGCGTGGTGAGCGCGGAGGGCGTGCAGGTGATCGCCGCCTTCGATGCGGTCGAGATCGAGCTTGCGTCCGCCATCGCGCGGCTCGAAGAGGGGCTGTCCAATTCGCCGCTCCGGCCCTTGCTGATGGGAATTGCCATGAAGACCAGCGCCCGCAACGCGCTCCGCGGCACCGTGTCGCATATCGTCGAGGGGACGGTCGACGCCGAAGTGGTGCTGGGGATCGCGCAAGGGGTCGAGATCGTCGCGACGATCACCCGCGCCAGCGTCGCGGCGCTCGGGCTCGCGCCGGGTTCGGTGGCGACCGCGCTGATCAAGTCGAGCTTCGTCATCCTGGCGCGCGGCGAGCCGGGCCTGCGCACTTCGGCGCGCAACTGCCTGGCCGGGACCGTCGTCGCGCGCGAGGATGGCGAGGTTGGCAGCGAGGTGACCCTCGAGCTCCAACTTGGCAAGACGCTGGTCGCCACGCTCACCCGTGCAAGCGCCGACGCGCTGGGCCTCACCGTCGGCACCCCCGCGCTCGCGCTCATCAAGGCCAGCCACGTCCTGCTGGCGGTCGACTGACGGAAATCCCCATGCTCGCTCTCGCCCTCACGCTGCTCGCCCAGGCACATGCCGCGATGCCCGCGCCTTCGCGCCCCGATCCGCAGGTTTGCCCGGCCGCAGCGGCGATCCCGCGCGAACTCGCCGGCTGGCGCACGATGACGCCGGTCGCTGCGCGTGACACGCCCGCGGTGATCCGCGTCGGGCAGGCTGCCCGCGCGAGCCTGCTCCCCACCGCCGCGGTGACCTACCCGCTTGCCCCCGCCAGGCCCGCCGCCGCGAACACCAGCGGCGGCGTCTTCGCCTTCGAGGTCGCGCGTGCCGGCACCTACCGCGTGGCGCTCGGCGCGGGCGCCTGGATCGACGTCGTCCAGGGCGGCAAGGCGCTCGCCTCCACCGCCCACGCGCACGGCCCGGACTGCTCGCCGGTGCGCAAGACCGTCGACTTCCGCCTCACCCCCGGCCGCTACCTGGCCCAGATCGTGGGCAGCCCGGCCCCGGTCCTTGAACTGATGGTCGCGCGGCTGCGCTAGCGACAAGAGAAAGTTGCGTGGCACCGCCCGCGCGCATCTGTTAGCCCTGCGGCCATGCCCTCGGCCGCCGCCTCCGCCCGCGAGATCCTTGTCCGCCTTCACGACGTGATGGCGGGGCGCACCGCGCCGCAGGCCAAGCTCAACGCGGTGGTCCAGATCATCGGCGAGGCGATCGGCAGCGAGGTGTGCTCGATCTACCTGCTGCGCGAGGGCGTGCTCGAGCTCTACGCGACGCGGGGCCTGGCGCAGGAAGCCGTCCACGTCACCAAGCTGGCGCTGGGCGAGGGGCTGGTCGGCACGATCGCCGAGGATGTCGAGGTGCTGAACCTCGACGAGGCGACCAGCCATCCGAATTTCGTCCATAATCCCGAGACCGGCGAAGAGCGCTTCCACAGCTTTGCCGGCGTGCCGATCATCCGCCGCGAGCGCGCGGTGGGTGTCCTCGCGGTCCAGCACGTCGATCCGCGCCGCTATCAGGATGTCGAGATCGAGGCGTTGCAGACCGTCGCGATGGTGCTGAGCGAACTGATCGCCAACGCCGGGCTGGTCGATGTCGCCACGACGGGCGCCGACCGTCCGCAATCGACCGCATCGGTGCGGCTGCCGGGGCTGAAACTGGTCGAGGGCATGGGGGCGGGATGCGCGGTCTATCACCAGCCGCGGATCACGGTCGAGCATACCGTCGCCGAGGACATCGACGCCGAACGCCACCGCGTCTACGCCGCGTTCGACAAGATGCGCGAGCAGATCGACCGCATCACCCGCGAGGCCGAATTCGGCATGGCGGGCGAGCACGACGAGGTCATCGCGACCTACAAGATGTTCGCCTACGACGAGGGCTGGTCGCGGCGGATCAACGAGGCGATCGACAGCGGCCTGACCGCCGAGGCCGCGATCGAGCGGGTGCAGCAGCGCACCCGCCAGCGGATGCGCCAGATCGACGATCCGCTGCTCGCCGACCGGATGCACGACCTGGAGGACCTCTCCAACCGGCTGCTCAGGATCGTCTCGGGCCAGATGGGCACCGCCGCGCAATTCGGGCTGCGGCGCGACACGATCCTGATCGCGCGCAACCTGGGCCCCGCCGAGCTGCTCGAATACGACAAGCGCCGGTTGAAGGGCGTGGTGCTCGGCGAAGGCTCGCTCACCGCGCACGTCACCATTGTCGCGCGCGCGATGGGGGTGCCGGTGCTCGGGCGCGTCGCTGGCTTGCGCCGGACGATCGCGGAGGGCGACTTGCTGCTCCTCGATTCGACCGAATCCAACGTCTTCGTGCGGCCGTCCGCGGCGATGGAGGAGGCGTTCGAATCGAAGCTGGCGGTGCGCCAGAAGCGCAAGGCCGCCTATGCACGCTTGCGCGACGTGCCGCCGGTGACGAAGGACGGCGAGCGCATCACCCTGATGGTCAACGCCGGGCTGCGCGACGATGCGGCGGCGCTCGACCTCACCGGCGCCGACGGCATCGGCCTGTTCCGCACCGAATTCCAGTTCCTCGTTTCGTCCTCGCTCCCCCAGCGCGAGCGCCAGCAGCGGCTGTACAAGGAGGTGCTCGACGCCGCGGGGGACCGTCCGGTGGTGTTCCGCACCGTTGACATCGGCGGCGACAAGGCGCTGCCCTATCTGGTCACCGCCTCGGCCGACGAGGAGAACCCGGCGATGGGCTGGCGCGCGCTGCGCCTCGCGCTCGAACGCGACGGGCTGATGAAGGCGCAGGCGCGCGCGCTGATCGATGCGGCGGCGGGACGCACCCTCAATGTCATGTTCCCGATGGTCAGCGAGCCGTGGGAGTTCGACGAGGCCAAGGCGTTGTTCGAGGCGCAGCGCGCGTGGATCGGCGCGCGCGGCAAGCGGCTGCCGACCGAGATCCGCTACGGCGCGATGCTGGAGGTCCCCGCGCTTGCCGAACAGCTCGACATCCTGCTGCCCAAGATCCAGTTCCTTTCGGTCGGCACCAACGACCTGACCCAGTTCCTGTTTGCCGCCGACCGCGCCAACCCGAAGCTCGCCGAACGCTACGACTGGCTCAGCCCGTCGATCCTGCGCTTTCTCGCGCGCCTCGTCGCGCCAGCGCGCGCGGCCGGCGTGGACCTCGGCGTCTGCGGCGAGATGGGCGGCCGGCCTCTCGAGGCGATGGCGCTGATCGGGCTCGGCATCGACCGGCTGTCGATCACCCCGGCGGCGGTCGGACCGCTGAAAGCGATGGTCCGCTCGCTCGACGCGGGTGCGCTGCGCACCGCGATGACGGCGTGGCTCGCACACCCGCCGCGCGACCTGCGCGATGTGCTGACGGCGTGGGCGGCCGAGGCCGGCGTCGAATTGGCGTGACCGGGCGACGGACGCCCCGGCTGGCGCGTTGACAGGCGAGACTCGCTCTGGAAGACGGTGGCCGGCGCACGCGGGTGCGGCGGGCGGTGTTCGCCGGGATCGGAGAAGTTGATGGACGAAGTCGACGCCGGTCCGACGGGGGCTCCGACAGCGCCCCAGCCGGGTGCGGCACCGCAGTCGCTCGGCGCAACGCTGCGCGCCTTGCGCGAGGCGCAGGGCCTGAGCCTGGCGGAGGTCGGCGCGCGTACTCGCGTGCCGCTGCGCCACCTCGAAGCGATCGAGGCCGCCGACTACGCCGCGCTGCCCGCACCGACCTACGCGGTCGGCTTCGCGCGCGCCTATGCCCGCGCGATCGGCGCGGACGAGGTCGCGACCGCCAAAGCGGCGCGGATCGAGGTCGACCGGCTCGGCCGGCGCCAGCCCGAATACGAGCCCTATGAAGTCACCGATCCGGCACGGGTCCCGTCGCGCGCGGTCGCGATCGTCGCGGCCGGCCTGGCTTTGGGCCTGCTGGTGCTCGTGGCGCTGTATTTCGGCGGCGACTGGCTGCAGCGATCGTCCGCGCCGTCGCTGCCGGATGCCGCCCCGGTCGTGGCGACCCGCGCGGTGCCCGCACCCACGCCGACCGCCGCCGCCGGCTCGGGCGAGGTGGTGCTGACCGCCACCGACGAGGTGTGGCTGCGCGTCTACGATGCCGCGGACACGACGCTGAAGATCGGCACGATGCAGCCCGGCGAGCGCTACGTCGTCCCCGCGACCGCGACCGACCCCCAGATCAACGTCGGCCGCCCCGACAAGCTGGCAGTGACGCTGAACGGCGCCGCGGTGCCGCCGCTGGGCACCGGCGAACGCCCGATCAAGGACGTCCACATCGGCCCCGCGGCGCTCGCCGCGCGGCTGGCGGGAACGCCCGTACCCCAGCCCGTAGCGGTGCCAAGCGCCACTGCGGCCGCATCGCCCGAGCCGGCTGCCGCGCCCCGGCGCACTGTCCGTCGCGAGCGTTCACGGCCACGTCGCCGGGTCCTGACCGAAACGCAGCGCGCGAACCTGGAGGCCGCGCGCAACCTGGCTCGCCCGCGACCGCGCTGACCGCGCAGGGCTGGCGACAGCGTCCGCAAACCCGCTATAGCGATCCCGAGTACATCCCTGGGGGGGCCGTAACCGATGCGTAAGCTGCTGATTCCCGTCCTGTTCGCCACCGCCGCCATTCCCGCAGCGGCGTTCGCGCAGTCCAACGTCGAGGGCCGCGTCGGCAAGCTCGAAAGCGAGATGCGTGCGGTCCAGCGCAAGGTGTTTCCGGGCGGCGCCGGCCAGTACATCCAGCCCGACGTGACCGCGCCCGAAACCCCGGTCGGTCCCGGCCCGGGCACGCCTGCGTCGAGCGCGATCGTCGACCTCACGTCGCGCGTCACCTCGCTCGAAAGCCAGATGGCGTCGCTGACCGGCCAGATCGAGGAGAACCAGAACCGCGTCCGCCAATTGCAGGACGCGTTCGACGCCTATCGCCGCACCAACGATGCGCGGGTCAAGGCGGTCGAGGCGCCCGGCGCTGCGGTCCGCGACGCGCCGGACGCCGCGGCCGACGACACGTCCCCGCCGCCGCGCGCCGGCGCCCGTCCGCCGACGGCATCGACGCGTCCTGCCACTGCGCCGGTCAGGAGCGACCCGGCCCGCGCGACGCAGGTCGCGGCGGTCGAGCGGCCCGCAAGCGGCGATACGCCCGAAGACGAATACCTTTATGGCTACCGCTTGTGGGCGGCCAAGCTCTATCCCGAGGCCGAGGCGCAGCTGAAGAAGGTCGCCGCCGACTATCCCAGGCATCGCCGCGCCAGCTATGCCAAGAACCTGCTCGGCCGCGCCTATCTCGACGACGGCAAGCCGAGCCTGGCGTCGATGACCTTCTACGACAATTACAAGACCCTCCCCGACGGCGAACGCGCGCCCGAGAGCCTGTATTACCTGGCGCAGGCGCTGGTGACCCTCAAGAAACCCGCCGATGCGTGCAAGGTCTATGGCGAGCTCGGCGACGTCTATGCCGCCAAGATCGGCGCGTCGATGAAGGCCGACATCGCCCGCGGGCGCGCGGCGGCGAAGTGCCAGTAGCCCGACTAGAGAACGTAGTCCGACGTTCGTGCGAATGACCGCGCTATTCCTCCCCGTTCCGGGGAGGATCATGAGCGCACCGATCTCACGCGCAGCCCGCCCATGACCGAACCCGCCCGCTTCCTCGCCGACCTCGCCCGCGTCGCCGGGACCACCCCCGCGCCGCTGCTCCTCGCGGTCTCGGGCGGCCCCGACAGCATGGCGATGCTCGCGCTTGCCGCCGCCGCGCTGCCCGGCGGCATCGCGGCCGCCACCGTCGACCACGGCCTCCGTCCGGAGGCCGCCGCCGAAGCGGCCATGGTTGCCGGCTGCTGCGCAAGCCTCGGCGTGCCCCACGCCACCCTGACCGGCGCGATGTCCGGCGGCGGCGCCAGCCTCCAGGCACAGGCGCGCGACGTCCGCTACGCCCTCCTCGCCGCCCACGCGCGCGCTACGGCCGCGCAGGCGATCGCCACCGCGCACCATGCGGATGACCAGGCCGAGACCTTTCTCATGCGCGCCGCGCGGGGTTCCGGGCTGTCCGGGCTGGCGGGAATCCGCACCCGCGTCGTGATCGAAGGGGCGACGGTCGTCCGGCCGCTGCTCGACTGGCGCCGCGCCGAGCTGCGCGCGATCGCCCGGCGTGCCGAAATGCCGTTCGTCGACGATCCCGCCAATGCCGACGACCGCCACGACCGCACCCGCTTCCGCCGCCTGCTCGATGCCAACGAATGGCTCGATCCGCCCCGCCTCGCGCGCGCGGCGGCGGCGCTGGCGGAGGCCGACGCCGATCTGCGTGCGGTCGCCGATTGGGTCTGGGCCGCGCGCGCTGCTTGCGGCGATGGCGCGGTGGTGACGCTGGCGATCGAAGGCCTTCCCCGCGGCCTGCTCCGCATCCTCGCCCGCCGCGCGATCGGCGCGGTCCGCGAACAGGCGGGCATCGCGACGCCGGACTGGTCCGAATCGGCCAACGTCGAACCCCTGCTCGACGCGCTGGCGCAGGGCCGCCGCGCCACCCAGGCCGGGGTGGTCGCGGGCCTGCGCCGCGGCGTGTGGCGCTTCCGTCCCGCACCCGCGCGGCGGACCGGTTGATCCTCCCCGACCAGGCTCGGGAGGACAAGGGAGATCAACCCCCTCACACCCGCGACAAACGGCTGCACTGTTCCATTGCCATTAACGTGGCTGCGCTTATCTTGACCGCATGAACGACAACGACAAGCAGCCCGGCTCCGGCGACAACAGCGGCGGTGGTCCCAATCCCTGGATGAAGAGCCTGCTGATCTGGGTCGGCATCCTCCTCGCGCTCGCCTTGTTCGTGACCATGGTCGACGGGCGCACGTCCGCGGCCGGTGGCAGCGCGGTCGAATATTCGACCTTCCTCGACAAGGTCGACGAGGGCACGGTGAAGGACGTGGTCATCAGCCGCGACCAGATCACCGGCACCTTCACCTCGGGCGAGTCGTTCAAGACGATGCCGGTTCCCGATACCCAGCTCATCCCGAAGCTGCGCGAGAAGGGCGTCGTGTTCAAGGCGCGCGCCGACGACGGCCCGTCGATCTGGCAGTATATCCTCGTTCAGTCGCTGCCGTTCCTGCTGCTGATGGGCATCGCCTTCTTCGTGCTGCGCCAGATGCAGAAGAATTCGGGCTCGGGCGCGATGGGCTTCGGCAAGAGCCGCGCGAAGATCCTGACGCAGAAGGAAGGCAAGGTCACCTTCGACGACGTCGCCGGCATCGATGAGGCGCGCGAGGAACTGGTCGAAATCGTCGAGTTCTTGAAAGACCCGACCAAATTCGCGCGCCTCGGCGGCAAGATCCCCAAGGGTGCATTGCTCGTCGGCTCGCCCGGCACCGGCAAGACGCTGCTCGCACGCGCGATCGCGGGCGAAGCGGGGGTGCCCTTCTTCACCATCTCGGGCTCCGATTTCGTCGAGATGTTCGTCGGCGTCGGCGCCAGCCGCGTGCGCGACATGTTCGAACAGGCCAAGAAGTCGGCGCCGTGCATCGTCTTTATCGACGAGATCGACGCAGTCGGCCGTCACCGCGGCGCAGGCCTCGGCAATGGCAACGACGAGCGCGAGCAGACGCTCAACCAGCTGCTGGTCGAGATGGACGGGTTCGAGGCGAACGAGGGCATCATCATCGTCGCCGCGACCAACCGTCCCGACGTGCTCGACCCGGCGTTGCTGCGCCCGGGCCGCTTCGACCGCCAGGTCGTCGTGCCGCGCCCGGATATCGAGGGCCGGATCAAGATCCTCGAAGTCCACATGAAGAAGACACCGCTCGCCCCCGACGTCGATGCGCGGGTGATCGCGCGCGGCACGCCGGGCTTCTCGGGCGCGGACCTGGCGAATCTCGTCAACGAGGCGGCGCTGACCGCGGCGCGCAAGGGCAAGCGCCTGGTCGCGATGGCCGAGTTCGAGGAGGCCAAGGACAAGGTCATGATGGGCGCCGAACGGCGTTCGATGGTCATGACCGAGGACGAGAAGCGGATGACCGCCTATCACGAGGCGGGCCACGCGATCGTATCGATCCACGAAGCGGCGAGCGATCCGATCCACAAGGCGACGATCATCCCGCGCGGGCGTGCGCTGGGCATGGTCATGCGGCTGCCCGAGCGCGACTCGTACAGCTATCACCGCGACAAGATGTACGCGAATTTGGCGGTGGCGATGGGCGGACGCGTCGCCGAGGAAGTGATCTTCGGCTACGACAAGGTCTCGTCGGGCGCGTCTTCGGACATCCAGTACGCGACCGGCCTCGCGCGCGACATGGTCACCAAATGGGGCATGTCGGACAAGGTCGGGCCCGTGGAATATGCGCAGCCCGAGGGCGAATCGTTCCTCGGCTATTCGTCGTCGCAGCCGGTCCGCATGTCCAACGCGACCGCGCAGCTGATCGACGACGAGATCAAGGGCATCGTCCAGGGCGGACTCGATCGCGCCAAGCAATTGCTGACCGACCATGTCGACCAGCTCCACCTGCTGGCCGGCGCGCTGCTCGAATACGAGACGCTGTCGGGCGACGAGATCAAGGCGCTGATCGCGGGCGACGAGATCGGCCGCGATTCGGGGCCGAAGTCGCCGTCGGTGCCGCGTGCGGGCACCTCGATCCCCAAGACGCGGCGCGGACCCGGCCCGTTCGGCTCACCGACGCCCGTCGGGGCCTGACGTTCAGCAAAGCGCAATGAAAACAAGGGCATGGGCCGCCAAACTTCGTAAAGGACGGCCCATGCGTTCTACCCTTCTATGCGCGATGATGGTGACCTTTGCCGCCGTGCCCGCAGCGGCTGCGGGCCCGACCGTCGCCGCTTTCCTCGACCGCGCCAACCCGATCCGCGACCAGGGCGTGCTCGGCATGCTGTCCCCCGACGTGCCCGAGTTGCGCGCACAGGCGAAGGCCGCGATCCGGCAGATGCACGCCGACGAAGATGCGCGCCGCGCCGCGCGACGATCGCCGCTCTACTGCAAGTCCGCCGACGAGCCCGATCCGTCGGTCGAGGACATGGTCGACGGCCTGAACGACATTCCCGAACGTCAGCAAAGCACCCTGTCGCTGAAGGACGGCATCGTCCGCGTCATGGCGCGAATGTACCCCTGCCGCTGAGCCGCTTGCCATCGAACGCGATTTCGCCCGACGCCGGAGTTTGATCGCGCGCGCGCTCATGGTAGCGCCGCGCCATGGACGGCACCCCTGACGCAATGATCGCAGCGATGGGCGCGCGCGCGCGCGCCGCCGCGCGCGTGCTCGCGGCCACGCCGACGGCCGTCAAGCAGCATGCGATAGCCGAGGCCGCCGAAGCGTTGCGGGTGGCGCAACCCGCGATTCTCGAAGCGAATGCCGCGGATATGGCGCAGGCGACCGCCGCGGGCCTGTCCCCGGCGATGCTCGATCGCCTTCGGCTCGATCCTTCGCGAATCGCGGCAATGGCGGACGGGGTGGCGGCGGTCGCAGGGCTCGCCGATCCGGTCGGCGCGATCATCGACGAGACCGTTCGTCCCAACGGCCTGGCGCTCGCGCGGGTGCGCGTGCCGATCGGGGTGATCGGCATCGTCTACGAAAGCCGCCCCAACGTCACCGCCGACGCCGCGGCGCTGTGCATCGGCAGCGGCAACGCCGCCATCCTGCGCGGCGGCTCCGAAGCCCGCCGCAGCAACGCCGCGATCCACGCTGGCCTCGCCGCCGGGCTCGCCGCCGGAGGATTGCCGCACGACTCGGTGCAGCTCGTCGCCACCACCGACCGCGCTGCGGTCGGCGCGATGCTGAGCGCGGAAGGGGTGATCGACCTGGTGATCCCGCGCGGCGGCAAGGGGCTGGTCGCGCGGGTGCAGGCGGAGGCACGCATCCCGGTGCTGGCGCACCTCGACGGGATCAACCACGTCTACGTCGATGCCTCGGCGGAGCCGGCGATGGCCGCCGCCATCGTGCGCGACGCCAAGATGCGCCGCACCGGGGTGTGCGGCGCGATGGAGACGTTGCTGATCGACCGCGCCTACCCGGCCGCGCGCGCATTGGTAGCGGCGTTGCGCGCGACCGGTTGCGAAGTCCGCGGCGACGCTGCCGTCCTCGCGCTCGACCCCGCCATCCTTCCCGCAACCGAAGCCGACTGGGACACCGAATATCTCGACGCCATCGCCTCGGTCGCGCTCGTGGGCGGGGTCGCCGGCGCGATCGCGCATATCGCGCGCCACGGCTCGCACCACACCGACGCGATCGTCGCCGAGGATGCGGGCGTCGCCGAACGCTTCCTGGCCGAAGTTGATTCCGCCATCGTCCTGTGGAACGCCTCGACCCAATTCGCCGATGGCGGCGAATTCGGCCTGGGCGCCGAGATCGGCATCGCCACCGGCCGCCTCCACGCCCGCGGCCCGGTCGCGCTGGAGGGGCTGACGACGTACAAATGGGTGGGGAAGGGCGCTGGGCAGGTGCGGGGTTGATGGTTGCGAGAGCCTTGTATACAGTTGTGACATGGTCGAGACCGTCGTCGTAACCGCTCGCATTCCCGCGGAGCTTGGCAGCCAGCTGGATAGGGTCGCGACAGATTACGATCGGCCCAAGGCATGGGTCATAGTTCGCGCGCTCGAGAGATATCTAGCTGAAGAGGTCGACTTGCTCGATTCGATTGCCGAAGGAGAAGCGGATCTGGCTGCGGGGCGCTTCTATACGCAGGAGCAGATCGAGGAGCGGTTTGGCGTGAGCCGGGATGATCGACACGCGGCATGAAGCAGGTTCGTTGGTCGAGGGCGGCCGATCGTGATCTGACCAACGCCGCGGCCGAATTGTCAAAATATCACCCCAGCATCGGACGCGATCTCGTCGTGCGCGCGATCGCATCGGGGCGTTTTTTGCTTGAAGTGCCGGGGGCAGGCGAACGACTAGGTGCCGCAGGTTGGCGCAAGTGGCGCATCAAGCGCACCCGCTATTTGGTGATCTACCGACCGATCGAGACCGGCATCGAGATTGGCCGCCTTCGACATGATCGAAGCAACTGGCGGCTTGTCCCGGATTGATCCGCATCGGCCTCTTCGGCGGCAGCTTCAACCCCGCGCACCGCGGCCACCGCCGCGTCACCCTGAACGCGATCCGCGCGCTGGCGCTGGACGAGGTCTGGTGGCTGGTCTCGCCCGGCAATCCGCTGAAAGCCGCGGCGCGCGACATGGCGCCGCTCGCCGCGCGGCTGGCATCGGCGCGCGCGATGGCGAGGCGGGCGCCGATCCGCGCCACCGCGATCGAGACGCGGCTCGGCACGCGCTACACCGTCGATACGATCGCCAAGCTCCGGCGGCGCCATCCGAAGATCCGTTTCATCTGGCTGATGGGCGCCGACAATCTGGGGCAATTCCACCGGTGGAAGGATTGGCGCGAGATCGCCCGCGCGATGCCGATTGCGGTGATCGCGCGTCCGGGATATGATGGCGCCGCCGTCACGGGTCGCGCGATGGCGTGGCTGCGGCGCTACGAACGGCGGGCGGGCGCTGGGATGACCGGGGCGAAGGCCTGGACGACGTGGAGTTTGCCGGCGCTCGTGCGCTTGACGTTCCGGCCCGATCCGACATCCGCCACCGCCGTCCGCGCGGCCGATCCCGACTGGCACGTGCGCCTGTCGGCACACCAACCAAGGAGCTGAATTGGCCATCCCGAAGATCGCCCCCCGCCCATCGGACCCGCAGGAAGTGGAGGCGCTGCGTGCGCTCGTGATGGCCAGCCTCGACGACGACCAAGCGGTCGACGCGATCTCGATTCCCCTGGCGGGCAAATCGTCGATCGCCGATCATATGGTGATCGCCAGCGGCCGTTCGACCCGGCAGGTCGCATCGATGGCGGCCAAGCTTGCCGAGCGGATCAAGGCCGAGACCGGCCGTCCGACCCGGATCGAGGGGCTGCCGACCGCCGACTGGGTGCTGATCGACGCGGGCGACGTGATCGTTCACCTGTTCCGCCCCGAGGTCCGCAGCTTCTACAACCTCGAACGCATGTGGTCGTTCGGCGATGCGCCCGCTCCTCCTGCGATGCCGGGCGACGCCTGAGCGCCCACCCGCGTGTTGCTCCACATCGTCGCGCGCGGGCGGATCGGCCGGTCTCCGGAAGCGGAACTGCTCGACCGCTATCTGAAGCGGATCACCTGGCCGACGCGGGTCAGCGAACTCCCCGACGCGGGCGGCAAGATACCAGACCTCCCCGCGCAATCGCGCCGCGTGCTGCTCGACGAGACGGGCGAGATGCTGTCGTCGATGGCGTTCGCGCAAACGCTCGCGCGCTGGCGCGACGACGGGGTGCGCGAGGCGCGGTTCGAGATCGGTGCGGCGGACGGTTTCGCCGCCGCGGAGCGCGCAGGCGCGGACCTGCTGCTGTCCTTCGGCCGCGCCACCTGGCCGCACCTGCTGGCACGCGCGATGCTCGCCGAACAGCTCTTCCGCGCGGTCAGCATCCTCGCCAACCATCCGTATCACCGGGAGGGATGATGCGCGCCCGGGGCGTCGCGGCGCTCGCCGCCTGCATGCTGCTCACGGCTCCCGGTACCGCCCAGCGCTCGCCGATCG
>NZ_CAXVWL010000001.1:0-19422 GCF_964263785.1 Sphingomonas sp. | reverse complement strand
CGAACATCGACCGGCTGTTCGCGCTTTGGGCCGCCGGCAAGATCGCCCCGCGGGTCACCGAAACCTTCCCGCTGGCGCGCGGCGGCGACGCGATCGCCAAGATGGCGGCACGCGCTGCGATCGGAAAACTGGTCGTCGAGCCGTAGGCGTTGCCCCAGCCCCTTACTGATCCTATTCTTTCGGCCGTAGGGAGTAGACGATGGGCTCGAACCAGATGAGCATTACCTTGCCCGACTCTTTGGCCGAAGCTGTTCGCGCACGCGTGGCCTCGGGAACCTACGCCGATGAAAGCGAAGTCATCCGCGAAGGCCTGCGCGCGCTCAACGAGCGGGAACGGGCCACCGAGGCGTGGCTGAAAGGGCCCGTCGTGGAAGCATATGACGCGTGGGAGGCCGGAACGTTGGAGACCGTGCCGCTGGCCGATGTGCGCAAGGAGTTCGCTGTCGATCCGGGGCGGTGAGCGACACGATGAACGTTGAATTGTCGGTCGGAGCTCGGCGCGATCTGCGCGCGTATCGCGCCTGGTTGCGGCGGGAGGCAGGGCAAATGGTCGCCGACCGCTGGATCGATGCGCTGCTCGCCTGGATCGAGAGCCTTCGCGACTTTCCCGATCGCGGCACGCCGCGCCCCGATCTCAGACCTGCGCTGCGCACGCGCGTGTTCCGGCGTTAGGTGACGATCGCCTATGTCTCGGCTGGCGAGACCGTCACGGTCCTGCGGGTGCTCGCCCGCGGCCGCGATGTCACTGCCGAGCTCTTCTCGGATGACGGCTGAGCGCGTTGCGCCGAACGGCTTCCCGTCCTATCTCTTTCCCATACGCAACGGGAGCCGCGCATGACCACTTTCAACGACCGGGAACGCGCTTTCGAGGGGCAGTTCGTGCGCGAGCAGGAGATGGCGTTCCGCGTCGTGGCGCGGCGCAACCGGCTGCTCGGTCACTGGGCGGCGCAGCACATGAAACTGACGCCGGAGGAGGCGGACGCCTATGCCAAGGCGGTGGTCCAAGCCGAGTTCGAGGAGGCCGGCGACGAGGACGTCATCCGCAAGCTGCTCGGCGACATGAATGCGGCGGGGGTCGAGATCGACGAGGGCGTGGTACGCCGCGCGCTGGAGGAACAGGCGGTCGAGGCGCGCCGCCAGCTGCTGGAGGCGCACTGACGTGCCGATGGCCGCCGACGACATCGCCGCGCTGATCCGCGCGGGCATTCCCGACGCCGAGGTCGAGATCACCGACCTGGCGGGCGATGGCGACCATTATGCCGCGCGTGTCACCGCTGCGAGCTTCGCCGGCATGAACCGCGTCAAGCAGCAGCGCGCGGTGTACGCGGCGCTGGGACACCGCATGGGTGGCGAGCTCCACGCGCTCCAACTCACCACCGCCATTCCGCAAGGACTTTGACATGACCCCCGAAACTACCAGCGACAGCTACGACCGCATCGACGCCTTGGTCAAGGACAAGCCCGTCCTGCTCTTCATGAAGGGCACGCCCTTGTTCCCGCAATGCGGGTTCTCCAGCCGCGCGGTCGCGATCCTCAACCATCTGGAGGTCGAGTTCGAGAGCGTGGACGTGCTCCAGGACCAGGGCATTCGTCAGGGGATCAAGGCTTATTCGGACTGGCCGACCATTCCGCAACTCTACGCGCACGGCGAGTTCGTCGGCGGCTCCGACATCATGATGGAAATGTACGAGAGCGGCGAACTGGCAGACGCTTTGAAGCCTGCCTGAAAACCGGGTTGGGGCGGCCGGTTGCCCGTGCCGCCCCGCTGAAGCGTCCTGCGACGCATCGGTATGTCCCGGGCCCTGCAGGCCGCGTGCCATTCTCATCGACCAGCACCTTTCCGCGGCGTACGAAGGTTAACGCGCGCAGGGCTCATGGTGTGCCTGTAAAATAGTCCGACGCTTTCGACCCGCCTCTTGACTACATACGTAATCGGTACGATTACATGTGTAGTCGATGGGGGCGAGTCGTGGCCGAACGGATCAGCGAAGCCGAACATGCGGTGATGGAGGTGCTCTGGGACGAAGCGCCGCTTACCGCCCAGGATGTTGTCGAGCGCGTCGATCCGCAGCGCGGCTGGAGCACCGCCACCGTCAAGACCCTGCTCGGCCGCCTGCTCGCCAAGGCGGCGATCGTGCATGAGGCCGATGGGCGCCGCTATCTCTACCGCCCAGCGGTCGAGCGCGGCGATTATGTCGCGGGCGAATCGCGGCGGCTGATCGACCGGCTCTTCGGCGGCAAGCTGACGCCGCTGGTCGCGCATCTTGCCGAACGCGATGAATTGACCGCCGCCGACATCGCCGAGATCGAGGCGTTGCTCAAGGCGCTCAAGTCGTGATCGGCTGGGCCATCGACGCGCTCATCGCGTCGGCGGCGCTCATCGCGCTGGTGCTCTGCGTGCGGCTGCCGGTGCGCCGCGCGTTCGGCCCGACCGTCGCCTATGCGTTATGGGCGCTGCCCGTGCTGCGGCTGGCGTTGCCGCCGCTGCCCGCCGACTGGTTGCGCGCCGCGCCCGCGCCGCTCGCCGCTGCGGGCGAGCGGGTGGTGATGCTCGTCCTGCCCGCATTCGCGCCCATGCCCGCGGCGGCATCGCCGCTGGCCGGCATCGCGCTGGCCGGGCTGTGGGGCGCAGGCGTGCTGCTGTTCCTGGGCTGGCATGCGGTCGCCTATCGCCGCTTCACCCGCCGCGTCGCTGAGTCGGGCGTCGCCATCGGGCGGGTCGGCCGCATCGCGCTGGTCGTGTCGGACGCGGTCGCCGACCCGCTCGCCTACGGCCTCGTCCGGCCAGTCGTGGCGCTGCCGCTCGACTTCCGCTTGCGCTACGACGCCGGCGAGCGCGCGTTGGCGCTGGCGCACGAAGTCGCGCACCATCGCCGCGGCGATGTGGCCGCCAATTGGGCGGCGCTGCTGGTGCTGGCGCTCCATTGGTTCAACCCGCTTGCCTGGGGCGCCTTGCGCGTTTTCCGCGCGGATCAGGAGATGGCGAACGACGCCCACGTCCTTGCCCGGCGCGGACCGGGCGAGCGTTACGCCTATGGCTGCACGCTGGCCAAGGCGGCGGGCGTCGGACCGGCGTTCGTTCCCATCCCGGCCGCCGCGTGCGGCCTCACCACCGCCAACGACCTGAAAGGACGATTGAGGATGCTTGCCAATCCCACGAGCCGCGCCCGGCGCATTGCCGGCGCCGCCGCCATCGGAAGCGCCACCCTGGCGCTACTCGGCCTCACCGCGAGCGGCGGCGACGCGGCGGCGACCGTCCGCGCGCATGTCGAGCAGGCGACCGGCGTGCCGCTCGACGCCCTTGCCTCGACCGCGATGTTCCAGGAAGGCCCGAACGCGCGCCCGGCCCCGCCGGGACCGACCGTGCCGGGATCGGGCGGGCGGCACGTCGCCACCGTGCGCGATGGCGGGGCCGTCCACGTGACGGTGACCGAGGACGGCCGCACCCGCCGCTACGAGGGTGCGGCGGCCGAGGCTTGGCTCGCCGCCAATCCGCAGCCCGCTCCGCCCGAACCGCCGATTGCCCCCGCACCTCCCGAAGCGGATGCGCAGGCCCGCACGATCGTGGTGCGCCCGGGCGAGCGGGGCGCGCCGACGCTGATGGTCCGGCGAATGAGCGTGGCGCCGGGCGCGCCGTTGCCGCCGGGCGTCGTCCTGCCGCGCGACTTCGCGCTTCCCGATGGCTGCGGCGCGGCGGGCAAGGCGCCGCCGCCCGCGATGGTCTTCAAGGGCGAGGGTGGCGACAAGACGTACACAATCCTGTGCACCCGCTCAGAAGCGGCATCGGGTGTCGAGCAGGGTGCGTACCGGCAGGCCTTGGCAAGCCTGCACACCGTGCGCCGTTCGATCGCGACGCAGGCGGCGACACCTGCCTTTCCCGAAGCCGAGCGTAGCAACGCGCTGGCGGCGGTCGATGCTTCGATCGCCGAGATCGAGGCAGACCTTGCCCAGACGCGCTGACGCCGACGCATAAGCGGCGGAAGGGGGCTTGCCTTCTGCCGCCCGCGCCGTCATCTCCCTGGAGATGGCCGATGCGCCCACCGGCATCCCGATCGCGCTCGAACCGCTCGTCGTGCGGGTTCTGGCCCCCAATCCGTCGCCGTACACCTTCACCGGCACCCAAACGCATCTCGTCGGCACGACCGATCTGGCGGTAATAGACCCGGGCCCCGACGATCCGCGCCACCTCGCCGCCTTGGCGGCCACGATCGCCGGACGGCCGGTGCGCGCGATTCTCGTCACCCACCACCACCGCGATCACAGCCCTGCGACGCGCGCGCTGGCGATGGCGACCGGCGCGCCGATCGTCGGCGCCGCGCCCTTCCATCGCTCGGACGAGGGTGCGCCCGTCGATGCCGCCTTCGACGCCGATTACGCGCCCGACCGCGTGCTGGCCGACGGCGAGCGCGTTGCCGGCGATGGCTGGACGCTGAGTGCGCTCGCGACGCCGGGGCATACCTCCAACCACCTGTCGTTCGCGCTGGCGGAGGCGCAGGCGGGAGCCGGAGCGCTATTCTCGGGCGACCACGTCATGGCCTGGTCGACCTCGGTGGTGTCGCCGCCCGACGGCGACATGGGCGACTATATGCGCAGCCTTCAAAGGCTGATGGAGCGAGACGACCGCGTCTATTATCCCGGCCACGGCGAGGCGGTGGAGAACCCGCAGCGGCTGGTCCGCGGCATGCTCGGGCACAGGAAGCAGCGCGAGGGGCAGATCCTGCGGCTGCTGCGCGAGGGGCCACGCGATGTCCCCGCGATGGTCGCGCGGATGTACGCCGGGCTCGACCCGCGGCTCGCGCCCGCCGCCGAGCGATCGGTGCTCGCGCATCTGATCGACCTGGCGCGGCGCGACCTGGTGAGCGAGGAGGGCGCGACATGGCGGACCCGGTGATCGAGACGCCGCGCGGTGGCGTCTCCTCGTTCCTCGCCAAGGCGGCGGGAGTCGTCGCGATCTTCGTACTCGCGGTGCTGCTCGCGTTGTGGGGCGTCCAGCGCTACGTCGCCGACCGGCTCGCCCCCGATCCGACGACGATCGCGAGCGCCAGCCTGGAAGGGCTGCGCGAACAGAACCGCCTGTCCGCCTTCGCCGCGCGCTTCGTTGCCGTCGTCACGTCGCGCCAGACCGCGCTGGGTTTTTCCGCCGAGAAGACGCTGATCATGCCGGGCATGGTCCGCTACGAAGTCGACCTGGGCAAGCTCACCCAGCGCGACGTTACTTGGGACCCGGCGACAAGTACGCTGTCGGTGACGCTTCCCCCGGTCGAGATCGACGGCCCGCAGGTCGACCTGTCGGCGATCCGCGAATATGGATCGAAGGGGGTGCTGACGACCTTCACCGATGCCGAGAAGCGCCTCGACGAAGCCAATCGCCGTGCGGGCCAGGCGCAGCTCGTCGCGCAGGCGCGCGATGCGGTGCCGATGCGCCTGGCCCGCGACGCAACCCGGCGCGCGGTCGAGCGCAGCTTCGCGATGCCGCTCCGCGCGGTCGGCGTCGCCGCAACCGTCCGCGTCCGTTTCGCCGACGAGGCGCGCCCGAGCAGCGAACGCTGGGATACGACACGCAGCCTCGAAGAGGTGCTCGGCAACGCGCGCTAACCCTCGGCCGGCAACCGCCGCAACGGCCCGCCAGCCAGCAGCAGCACGACTCCCGCCGCCCAGACGATCCCCGCATGGATCAGCCAGAAGTGCGACACCGGCATCGTCTCGTACGATCCACCCAAGCGCCCGCTGGCGACGCTGCCCGCAAAGGTCGCAAGGCTGTTCACGCCGATCAGCGTGCCGCGCAGCCCGGCGGGTGCCTTGGCCGCATAGAGCGCGAGCGCGACGGGTGTGAAATAGAGCCAGCCGATGTTGGACAGCAGGTGGAATGCGACCGCCCAGAGCAGCGGCGCGCGCGCATCCGCGCCCGACACCAGCGGCGCCAGCGCCAGCCACGCGACCCCGCCCGCGAACACCAGGCACCCGATCGCCATCTTGCGCAGATCGTCGGGCTCGCGCCCGCGCGCCGCCTGCCGCTGCCAGAGCGCGAGGAAGAACGGTATTACCAGCACCGGCGCCAACCCATCGAGCGCCTGCAGCCACGGCACCGGCATCGCGAACCCGGCGACGTTCAGGTCGAGATGGTCGCGCACCCACAGGTTGTAGACGTTCCACACCTGCGATTGCGCGATCCAGAAGCCGACGCTGACCGGCCAGAGTAGCGCCAGCCCGAACAGCCGCCGCTTCTCCGGCACGCTCAGCGCGGGGCGCTTGACGGCGGCGACCCGCGCCGCATCGGGCGGCAGATGCCGCTGCCCGGCGAGGTAGACGAGGAGCCCGATCAGCATCCCCAGCCCGGCAAAAGCGAAGCCGGTGTGCCAGCCGTATACCGTCGCCAGCGTGCCGGTGACGATCGGCGCGACGAACGCGCCGAGATTGATGCCAACGTAATAGAGCTGGAATGCATCGGCCTCGCGTCGGTCGCCGTCGGCGTAGAGCGACTTGACCTGCGCCGACAAATTGCCGCGCACCAGCCCGGCGCCCAGGATCAGCAGCAGCAGCGCAAGCAGGAACGAGGCGTCGAACGCCAGCGAGAAATGCCCCGCGGTCATCAGCACCGCGCCCGTCGTCACCGCCACCCGCCGCCCGGTCAGCCGGTCGCCGATCGCCGATCGCCCCGCCGATGACGGGGGGTGAAATAGATCAGCCCGACGTACAGTCCGAAGGTCTGCGCCGCGAGCGCCTGCACCGACAGCGGCCCGGTCACGCCTTCGACGATGGCGCGGTAGCGCGCGAAGCCCGCGATATGCTCGACATGGCCGGGGAGCAGCAATTGGCCGACCATGTGGAGCACCAGCAGCGCCTGCATGCCGTGGAACGAGATGCGCTCCCACAGCTCTGTCCCGGCCAGCACCCACAGGCCGGGCGGATGCCCGGACAGGCGGCCGGTCTTCGCAATCGTCGTACCCGCCATGTCCTCCCCGATCGCGCGCAAGCTGCCATCCGGCCGGGACGCTGACAAGCGGCGTAGCACCCCCTATGTGTCCGTACGCAAGGGAGTGCAGCGATGACGATCAATCCGGGCCATTTGCAGGGCGTCGACCTGCGCGTCGAAATCGATCGGCTGCGCCGCGAGCGCAACGCCGTCATCCTCGCGCATTACTATCAGCGCCCGGAATTGCAGGACATCGCGGACTTCGTCGGCGACAGCCTCGATCTGTCCCGCAAGGCGCAGGAGACCGACGCCGACGTCATCGCCTTCTGCGGGGTGCGCTTCATGGCGCAGACCGCCAAGATCCTCAGCCCCGAAAAGATCGTCGTGCTGCCCGACATGGACGCCGGGTGCAGCCTGGAAGACTCTTGCCCGCCCGAACAATTCGCCGCCTTCCGCGCCGCGCATCCCGATCACATCGCGCTGACCTACATCAATTGCTCGACCGAGGTGAAGGCGCTCAGCGACATCATCGTCACCTCCTCGTCGGCGGAAAAGATCCTCTCGCTGATCCCGCCCGATCAGCCGATCATCTTCGGCCCCGACCGCAATCTCGGCGGCTATCTGGTCCGCAAGACCGGGCGCGACATGCTGCTGTGGCCCGGCGTATGTATCGTCCACGAGGCGTTCAGCGAGACCGAACTGCTCAAGCTGAAAGCGCAGCATCCGGGCGCACCGGTGGCGGCACACCCCGAATGTCCCGCGGTGATCCTCGACCACGCCGATTACGTCGGATCGACCCGTGGCATCCTGGAATATGCCAACGCGCTTGGGCACGAAACGCTGATCGTCGCGACCGAGCCGCACATCATCCACCAGATGACCAAGGCGATACCGGGCAAGCGCTTCATCGGCGCGCCGGGCGCGGACGGGAACTGCAATTGCAACATCTGCCCGTACATGGCGCTGAACACGATGGAGAAACTGTACGTCGCGCTGCGCGATCTGGAGCCCAGGATCGAGATCGAGCAGGGATTGCGACTGAGGGCCAAGAAGAGCCTCGACGCGATGCTGGCGATGGCGAGCGGCACGGTCGGGCAGGGCGACTTGGGCCCCGTGCCGGTCACGGGGGATTGAGGCTGTCCTACACGAAGCCCGGCCTGTAAGCGCTCCCCTCCCTGCAAGGGAGGGGAGCCAAAGAAGCGGGTTGGCCTCACCTTAGCCTCACCTTCCATTGCCGCAGTGTAACCTTGTATGCGCGACGTCTGAGAAGTTTCGCGGAGTAACCCCATGAACTTGCCCGGTTTCGACATCGCCGCCTTCGTCGCCGCCACGCTTGCCGAGGACCTCGGCGTACAGGGCGACATCACCTCCGCCGCGGTGATCCCCGCGGACGCGCGTTTCACCGGCATCATGGACTCGCGCGACGCGATCACCGTCGCGGGGTTGCCACTGGCGGAGGCGTTCTTCCGCGCCCTCGATCCCGACGCAACGATCGAGCGGCTGGTCGAGGACGGCGCGCAGGTGGCGGCAGGCACCGACCTGATGCGCATTGCCGGCAACGCCCGCGCGCTGCTCACCGCGGAACGCTCGGCGCTCAACACCGTCCAGCACCTGTCGGGCATCGCGACGATGACCCGCAGCTACGTCGATCGCCTGCTCGGCACCGGCGCGGTCCTGCTCGACACGCGAAAAACCATTCCCGGCCTGCGCGTGCTGGAGAAATACGCAACCCGGATGGGCGGCGCGCAGAACCACCGCATGGGGCTGTGGGATGCCGCGATGATCAAGGACAATCACGTCGCGGTCGCAGGGAATGTCGGCGAGGCGGTCGCCCGCGCGAAAGCGGCAGGAATTGCGGGGATCATCGTCGAGGTCGACCGCATCGACCAGATCGAACCCGCCCTGGCGGCGGGCGCGACCCACCTGCTGCTCGACAATATGGACGCGGCGACCTTGCGCGGTGCGGTGACATTGGTCGGCGGGCGCGTGCCGACCGAGGCTTCGGGCGGGGTCACCCTGGAGACGATCCGCGGGATCGCCGAAACCGGAGTGACCTATGTCTCGGTAGGGCGCCTTACCCAATCGGCGCCCGCGGCGGACATCGGCCTGGACTTCGCGAGCGCTTGAGTCCGCGCGCGGGACTGCAATAACGGTGCAAGAACAGGGGAGCCAACCATGATCAGACCATTGTCCATCGTCCGCTTCGATTATTGTTATCTCGGCGCGCTCGTCGTCGGCGCCGTCAACGCCGCGCTCAACTGGCAGCGCTACACCGCGATGCCCGCGGTGCGCGATGCGCAGGTGATGTTCGGCGCCTGGTACCTGCCGACGCTGACCGCGATCGGCTATTTCATCCCGCTGATCCTCTGGTATTTCGTGGCGCGGCGCGCGAGCGTGGTCGCCAAGTGGATCGTCGTTGTGCTGTTCGCGCTCGGCATCGTCGGGCTGCTGATCGGCTTGGCGATGGGCACGATGGCGCCGGGGCTAGGCGGGGTGCTCAGCGTCGTGGCGGTGATCCTCAACGCGGTCGCGGTCTGGCTGCTGTTCCGGCCCGACGCACGCGAATGGTTCGGCGAGAGCGTCGGCCGAGGCGACTTCGCATGATCGCGCGCGCGTTCGCCGTAGCGGCGTTGGCCTTTCCCGGCATGGCACAGGCGCAGGCATATCGCTGCGCCATGCCCGCCAATGTCCCGGTCGCGCACGCCGATCTGCCGAGCGCCGACCAGCCGAAGCGTGTGGTGCCGATCGGGGGCTATACGCTGGCGATCACCTGGGCGCCGCAATTCTGCAAGGCCGGGGGCGATCGCCCAGCGGCGCGGCTGCAATGCGGCGCGGGCAACCGCTTCGGCTTCACCCTTCACGGGCTGTGGCCCGACGGTGTGGGCAAGGACTGGCCGCAATATTGCACCGCGACCGGGCTGGTACCAAAACCGGTGGTTCGCGCGACCCTGTGCTCGACGCCGTCGCCGCAGCTGATCCAGCACGAATGGGCCAAGCACGGCACCTGTATGCCCGGCGAGCGACCCGCCACGTACTTCGCCCGCTCGACCCGCGCCTATGCCCGGCTGCGCTACCCGGACATGGACGCGCTGTCCCGCTCCTCGCTGACCGTCGGCCGCTTCGCGCAAGCGATGGCGGCGGCCAATCCGGGGCTGTCGGCGGACATGATGCGCGTCACCGCCGACCGGCAGGGCTGGCTCGACGAGGTGTGGCTCTGCCTCGACACCCGCTTCCGCTACCGCCGCTGCCCGGCGCATCAGGGCGGGCTCGCAAAGGGCGCAGCGCTCAAGATCTGGCGCGGGGGGCGTTAACATCCCGTTCGTGCTGAGCGCAGTCGAAGCACCTGGGGAGGGCTACCCTTCGACTTCGCTCAGGGCGAACGGGGAATGTACGCGCGTCAGGCCTCCAGCGTTACCGTCGCCGGATGGTGACGGTCGAGGTGGCGGCGGACGAGGCGGAGGTTGCGGGTGTTCGACTTGAAGAACAGATCGGGTATGGCGCCGACCCAGGGGATCAGACCGAGCACCCAATCGGTGCCGACGTTGCCCGCCATCCGCGTCATCTGCCACTTCGACATGCCCAGATTGCGCGCCTCCCACAGCAGCCACGATCCCATGGCTGCGCCCACGGTAGACCCGACGACGGGGATCAGATCGAGCACCACGTCGAGCCCGATCCGGCGGTTGGTGCCGGGAATGGTGAACAGGCCCTCGAGCAACTGCTCCATGGCCTCGATCCGGCGGCGGACCGAGGGGGCGTCGCGGCCGAGGGGAAGGCGGTCGGCGATGCCGGCGAAGTCTGCGCTGTTCATGCCCGTCTATCTGGTATCGCGGCGCAGCCGGTTCAACGGATGCCACGCGCGCGTGTTCGGCTGCCACTGCGCCAGCCGTTGTGCGACCAGCGACCAGCGCAGTGGCCGTGCGAGGGTGATGAAGGCGGCATCGGCATCCAGCGCGCGGTCGGCCGTGGCAATGGCGGTACTGCGCGCTGCGAGCGTCGACGCCATCCGCGCCGCCTCCAACGCGTCTTGCGCCGCCTTGCCGCACGCGACGCAGGCGGTCGCCAGATACCAGCGCGCGCTGTCATACGGCGCGACCGCGTCGACCAGCCGGAGGTCGGCCGCCGCATCGATGCCGACGCGCTCGGGCACGATACCTATGGTGATCAGCGCGGCGGCGATGTGGCCGTAGACGATCGTCGCGCCGGATCCGCCGGGCATGGCGACGCGCAGGCGGACCGGGTTGGCGGTCCAGCGCGCCACCTGCGCGCGCGCGCCTGCGATGCGTTGCGCCTGGGTCAGCAGCGTCCATGCCGGAGCGGCGGGCGGCGCCGCCGAGTCGAGCGCTTCGGGAAGGATGTGGTCCGCGGGTTCCCACGCCGCGCCCAGCGCACCGGTCAGCGCCAGGCGATCGAACGCCTGCGCCACGACGATCCGGTTATTCAGGTCGCCCAGGAACCCGGACCGATCGACAACCGCCAGCCCGAACAGCCCCGCCGCGGGATCGATGCGGATGTTGGCGGGTGCGACACCGCCGGCGGCCACCAGCGGCCAGTCGGCAAAGGTGCCCCCGGCGACCAGGTCCGATTGGTGGGCGGCGAAGCGCGCCACCGCGCGCGCTGGGCGTTCGGCGATCAGTCGTACGTCGTCCTCGGGCGGCGGGCCGGCATCGTCCGGGTCGGCGCGGTCGGGATCAAGCGCGGGGCGGAGCAGCGTGTCGCAATCTTTCCCGACAACGCGCATCGGCCCCGATCCGCTGGCACGCGCCAGGCGGATCATCGCCATTTCGGGCTGCGCGAACAGCTTGAGGAGATCGGGACGTGGACGCGACAGCCGAACCTCGATCACCTGCGGCGTCATTGCGACGATCTCGTCGACCGCGCTGAGGAACGGCGCGAGCGGGTTGTGTGCGGCGGGACGCAACTGGCGCTTGAGGACCCCGACGACTTGGGGCGCGGTGACCGGCGTACCGTCGCCCCATGTCGCTTCGCGAAGCCGAAAGATGTAGCTCATGCCGTCGTCGATGACGGTCCAGCGTTGCGCCAGTCCCGGCTCGATCTGGCCGCTTGCGTCGAAGCGGACCAGACCCTGTGCAGTCGCATCGGCCAGCAACCGCGAGGGCGTGCCGGTGCCGCCCAGCGCCGGAGCCTCGCCAATCGCGCTGACCACGACCGCGCCGGTATCGGGCCGTCGCTGGCATCCGCCCGATGCCAGCAAGGCGGCGAGAAAGATGGTGCGGACGGCGGGACTTGAACCCGCACTCCGAAGGAAACCGATTTTAAGTCTGATTACATCTGACCAACACATTGATTTCATTCCACCTTTTCTGCCGAAGCCCGGGAATGTGTAAGACTTTGTGTAAAATCGGCAGGGTGTGAAAGGCATGTGTAAGAGATAGTCGGATGCGGCTCAAGCCGGATCGGAGCACGGTTCGCTTTGCTCGTCTATATGTCTCGACCAACCTAGCAGCTGCCGCTTGTAGTCGCGCTTTCAAACGAGCTGAAGCTGCACCTTTCGACCGACGACCTCTGCCGCGCGCTGCAAAGTCTCGATCGTCACATTGCTGTCGTTCGGATCAAGCACACGATCGACCTGCGTCCGACTGGTATGCATCATCGTTGCAAGCCCGCGCTTGCTGATCTTGCGCTCACGCATGGCCTCCGTAAGTTGCCAGGCGATCACCTCCTTGATCGCCTTCGCCTGGAAGGTCTCCAGCGTGCCTTGCTCCGCAAGGAAGCTGTCGAGGGTCGAACCCCGGTGCTTATTATCAGCCATTCTGAACCTCCTTCTTCCGGTTTAATGCCAAATCCAAATCGGCTTTGGGCGTGGTCGGCGTCTTTTTGATAAAACCATGCAGCGCGTACAGTTCGCCGCCGTGAAAGCAGATCAGCACGCGGGCGATCGTGCCGTCCGGCAATGACGTTCGCACCTCATGCAACCCGCCGCCCATCGGCCGCACCAAGGGCATGCCGACCGGCCAGCGCCATTGCACGCGCATCAGGTCCAGCCCGATCTCGGCCCGGTTCGCGTCAGTCAGGCTAAGCAGCCAGTCGCGGACCGGCTCGTTACCGGCTTCCGATTGGTAAAAGACTAGCGGAATACGGGTTGGAGGCAGAATCGGCATATTCATCTTCAGCGATATGGCACCATAAAAGGTGCCACTATGTCAAGCTAAATCGCTCACTGGGCTTCTGGCCGGTCCGAGGAAGTCGACTAGACACGGACTCCACGATCATCCATACCGCTGCCGCGCCCGGAAGTTTGGTCACCGAACGGCGCAGCGCATCGCGCTCAGCATAGGGAACCCCGCTTGTCGGGTGGCTCCCCGAATAGAACAGCTCTCGTAGCGAATACGGAAGACGCGTTTCCCTGTGCTGCGCGTGACCAACCTCCCGGCTCCAGGCCGGGTGGTGCGCTTCAGCTTGGGGGGACGCATATGCGCACGATTACCTCTACCGTACTCTCGTTATGTCTTATGCCCTTTGCCGCCAACGCCCAAACGCGGCGCGCGCCGGTGAAACCTGCTGTTCGTGCTGCGGTCATCACGCCTGCCGACATCCGCGGTGCCGCGATTGCAGCGGGTTTGAAGATACAAGGTAGCCGCGTCCTGAATGGATGCGACGAGCCGGTCGAAGCACCAGAACGCAAGGACCTGAACAAGGATGGACAGCCCGAGCTGATTTTCGGCGACGGCATCTGCGAAGGGGGTAATGCGGGTTGGTTTGCCATTGCGGTCAGAACGTCCGTCGGTATGTGGCGGCAGGTCCTTTCTTCACAAGGCGTCTACAAAATCCTGTCCAATCGTCGGCAAGGTTGGCCCGACATTCAGGTTGGTGGCCCCGGCTGTGAGGGTAGCGATCCGAAGTACAGTTGGAATGGCAACAAATATGTCGTTTCAGGTCAGACGCCACGAAGCTGTACAGTAGAGGCTAAGGAAAAGGTTAGTGTCGTCACTAAGCCGGATCCCAATCCCTTAGTGTCTCTGTTTGACTCGGACCTATCGATTTGTTCGAACAACTCGAACAATAATTGTGACCTGATCATCGGGCCGCAGTTTGCAATGTATGCAGACCCAAACTGTCAGTACTCGAAACTGCCGATTTACACCTGCGCTGATTCCGCAATCAGGCTTGCAGACGCCAAAGGCTTAAACAGCTTCTACATTGCATATTTCGAGCGAGGCATGCCGCAAATGCGCAACGCCGGTGTGCTGCCCTTGGATCGATTTTACAGGGTGGCGTATATTGAGAAGAACAAGAAGGGTGAGTGGCGGTTGAAGGGGCCGACTGCTAGTTCCGGACTGCAACGGTGCCCGGATTATGGACTGTCTTCACTGCACGTTCGGCAGGTTACCGGTTTGCCAACAAATATTAGCGTGGCTCGATTCGTGAAATGCGATATCGCAAACAACGGTGAGTTTAGTTACCGTGATGCCGCGTTAACGGAAGACCCGCCATTCTTTCGGCCTGGTACAACTGCTGATAGTTCGAGGCAGCAGACGACTGCCGCGTCATCTACCTACGCAGCACCGACCGCGGTGGCCGTCTGGTCGCTCGGACGCGCGCGCATCTTAGCTGAGCGTGCCGGTAACTGCGGTCCCGACGATCGGCTCGGCAAGGCCTACTGCTTCGACGGCGCTAAAGCCTGGCTGCGCCGTCGCCCGCACAAGCGCGATGTTGATGTGATCGCAATAGACCAGTCGTACATGATCGGCTCACTGGTTCCTTACAACAGCGGTCAAGGCTGGGCCGTCTACAATGTGGCGCGCAATGGTGAGGCATTCACCGCGGACAAGCAGCGGCATTTCGCAACCAAAATACCGATGCCGCTTGGCTGTCGCTATCAAGGGGTGCTGCAGCGTGCCTGGTACATCACAATCGCAGGCGGTCGTCGGGTCGCTGTTGAAGCCGAGCAATACGCTTGTGCCGGGTGGGGAGGACAACCGCTTTATACGCGCGGAGTCGATTACGCATTCGTTGACGCCGGGCAACTCGAATATGCCGGGCTGGCGGTAGGTGACCGAAGTTTACAGCAGCAGCCGGTCGCCCCGCAGAATACCTACTCGTCCGAGTCATCGACGTTCGGCGTTATAACAACGCCACGCCGCCGCATGTCCGACGACAGTACCAAAATCTACGGTGAACCGAGTTGGGCCAAGCCTGCGACACCGCGACAGCCTCCCCGAAAAAAAGCAAAATGATTCGCTTCGCTTTGAATGAAAGCTCAGTTCATCCGCTGCATTAGCGCTCATGTCCGTCGCGATCATGCTCTCGCGTGTGACCGGCGGCCATACGTTCGAAGGCTTCGATCACATCACGGTCAAGCTCGGCGCTCACGGCGCGTTCGATCTGATGCTGCATCGTCCTGTACAGACCGTTGCTCGTCTCGCGTGATGCCGCAACCCAGCGTTCCGGTTCGATCACCTTCAGATCAAGCGCGTATCCGGCTCGCTCACCGAGTTGACGTAAATACTCCATCTGCGTGCGGCCGTTCCCTTCGCGGAAGGGGTGCACGTTATTGACGCCGCCGATCACAATCGCGGTTTCGAGCGTGAATCGATCCCGCGGCAAGCCGGTCAGGTAATCAGCACCCCGTACACGCGCATGCACCTCAGCCATGTCGGCGACGATCTCGTTGCGTGATGAGAAGCGAGTACCGTCCTTAGAGCCTGACTCATAATTCTATTTTTGCGATACGGCGCGTCATTCGCCTGATGGAAGCGATGAGAAGCCAAGCTTCGGAAGAAGCGATGGAAGCCTCCCAGTCCTTGGCGAGGCGCCGGCATCGGTTGAGCCATGCGATGGTGCGCTCGACGACCCACCGGCGCGGCAGGATGACGAAGCGGCGGACATCGGAGCGCCTGACGATCTCGATGGCGAGGCGGTCGAGATGCGCGATGGCAGCCTCCAGCTTGGGTCCTGCATAGCCGCCATCGGCGAAGAAGCGGCCCAGCGAGGGATATGCATCCCGGCAGCGCTTGATGAGGTCCGGCGCGCCGTCACGGTCTTGGATATCGGCGGAATGAACCAGGACGTCGAGCAGATTGCCAGCCGTGTCAGTTGCGATGTGACGCTTGCGGCCCTTGATCCTCTTGCCCGCATCATAGCCGCGCGGCCCACCGGCCTCGGTGGTTTTCACCGACTGGCTGTCGATGATGCCCGCGGTTGGTTCGGCCACGCGCCCTTCTGCGACCCGCATTCCGACCACCAGCACCGCGTTGACCGCATCGAGCAGGCCGCTGTCGCGCATCCGGTAAAAATGGTACTGCACGGTCGTAAACGGCGGGAAGTCCCGGGGCAGTTGGGCCCACTGGCATCCCGTTGCCGCAAGGTACTGGATCGCATTCCACAGGTCCCGTGCCCTATGCAGGCGCGGGCGGCCTACCTTCGTCGTTCGTGCCAGCAGCGGGGCAATGATCGCCCATTCCCCGTCGGTGCAGTCGCTTGCGTAGCGCAGCCGTCTTCGGTCATGCTCGCGACGAGCGGTTTCGGTCCAGCTCATGTGATCTCCGTGGTCTTCGCAACCCTCGGTGAATCACAAGCTGCTGAAATCGCTCAACTCAATTTTCGGTTCGGCTCTTAGTGATATCGACTGTTCGTAGCTGGCCTGCCCACTCGTAGATGTCCTGAAACAAGTGGTGGTGAATTGCCTGCAGGTGATTGAGGTCGAAGTCGCCGGTCGGGCAACCTTGGCGAGCACGTTGCGCGACAATCTCGCGCTCATGATAATCTAACCGTTCCGCATCATTGATCCCGAGCTTGTTGCGCAGGGTTTCGCAGCCGGGCCAGAAGTAGCCCGACCAGCGGTTCAACGGCCGACACCAGTGCGCGCGCGATGCAGAATGTATTCAAGGCAACGCTCATGCGACCAGCCCTCACGCTCGAACATCTCGAACATCTCAATCTGATCGGGCGTGAGCGGATTGCCCTCGATCAGCTGAAGGTGCTGGGCGATCAGCCGCCGCTCGCGAGCGGCGGCTATCTGTTCGGGCGTGAGGCGGTCGTCGATCATAGTGCCCATCTTAACATAGCTGCCGGGAGAACAGGCCAGCCGTACTGCCGTTCATGCCTTGGTGGGTGCATGTACCGCCTTCAAGGCAGCTAGCGTCTGCGCACCAGCCAACTGCCGGTAATCGGCTTCTTCATGCCAGGTGATTTTATCGGCGAGGACCGGATCGGCGTTCTCGACGAACAGCACCTGCGCATTCCGGTCCATGCGCATCAATTCGTCGGGGAACAGCAAGGGGCGCTGCGTCGGCGCGAAGCTGACGCTGCTGCTGCTGTTGGACCCCGATTGATGCTGGGTGCCGCTCGTCCCGCTGCTGCTACCGCTGGTAGTGGATGAGCTGCGCACGGTGCGTGTCGTCATGCCGATCAGACTGGAAACGTATTGCGCCGTGAACAGGTCGCGGGTGCCGAAGAACTGCATGACGCCCGCGTTGGCGGCGAAGGTTTGCCATCCTTCGCCATACAGCCGCTTGGCCCGGGCGAGGTCTTGGAAAATGACGTGCAGCTGGAGACCCATGCCCGCCATCAACCCGTAGGCATCCTCGATGATCGGCATGCGCCCGAGTTGCGCGAACTCGTCGAGCATGAACAGCACAGGCCGCGGCGGCTTGGCTGGAGTCCTGGCTAGTTCGGCGATCGCCTGTGCGATCAGGAGTCTCAACCAGCGGCTGTGCGAAGTCAGCCGGTCGACAGGCAGGACAAGGTAGATCGACAGCTGCTCCTTGCCTTTCAGGTCGGCAAACTTGAAGTCGCTGGCGGCAAGGCTGGCCTGCAAGGCGGGACTGTCGAGGAAGTGCGTGTTGCGCTGCGCGGTCGAAAGGACCCCCAAGCGCTCGGTCTCGCTCTTGGTAATGAACTGCGCGGCGGCCGATCGCACGATCGCGTGCGGGGACTTCGCCATCGCGATGCCGACCTGCGCCAGTTCCTTCGGCGGCATGGTCAGGATCGCCCGCAGTCGCCCGAGCGTGCGGACCTCGCCAGGCATGATCGCGAGGTATATCAGGAAACCCTTGATGAGATCGCTGGCCTGCTCGCTGAAGTGTTTGCCGTTGCCCCCCGTCTCCGGGATCACGAGCGCCTCCGCGATCACGGTCGCGTCTTCGATCAGCGTCGGGCTGTCCGGCTTCAGCATGTCGAGCGGGTTGAAGCGCGCGGGCTTGAAGCCGCTGATGCCCCACGGGTCGAGTACCCATGCGCCGATCCCCAGCTGCGAGCGCCGCCGGGCTGTAGTGCGCGCGTTCTCACCCTTTGGATCGATGATGATGGCCGATCCTTGGTGCGCCAGCAGATTGGGGATGATGGTCGAGACGCCTTTGCCTGCACGGGTCGGCGCGACGGTCAGCAGGTGGCGCTCGCCGGTGTAATGCAGCGGCAGAGGTTGCCCGTCCGGGCTCCGTGCGGTGCCACCGGCGGGATGGCGGAAGTAGCCGAGCCGGATGCCGGTGGTGCCGAACAGGCCCTGCGTATGTGCATGCGCAAAGGTAGCAAATCGTGCCGAGCCGAACGTGAAATCGAAGCCGAAGCCGCCGCGGCGCAGGCCTGCAATAATAGTGCCGACGAGCAGCAGCAGTTCGACCCAGAAGCTGATGCCCGCCAGCGTCGCACCAGAAACGTCATAGCTTCGGGCCGCTTGCGCAGCCGCGTAGAGGAACGCGACGCAGCCTGCCGCCAACCCACCGACGATTGGGCGAGTTGCGTTCGGTATTTAAGATGCGCTTGGCGGGCGGCGGCTTGGTGCGCTCGTCGCCATAGCGACCACGCGATGATGTGAGCGGGCGCAATGCGGCGCTGGGCCAGTCGAACGGCGATGCGACGGATCTCCTGTACCGACCAGCGGATCAACGCATGGGTGCTGTCCGCATTCTTTTTGGGGGTGTCGCCTCGTTTGCCCGGTGCCGGATCACCGCCATCATGGCGAACGCGAGCATGACCAACGAGACGTGGCGATGCCAGCCATGCCACGAGCGAGTTTCGTTGTGGTCGAGACCGAACTCGTTCTTGGCGGTCTCGAAGCTGTCCTCGATTGCCCAGCGATGGCCCTCGACCTGCACGAGGGCGGCGATCCTGGTTCCAGCCGGACACCAGGTCGTGAAGAACGCCAGTTCGCCGTCGGCTACATGGCGCCGGATCAGCAAGCCCCGGGTCCACACCCTGGTGCGTCCCTCACCGTCATCGTCAGCGTCGATATCGGCGAGTTCGAGATAGGCGTAAGCGTGCAACCTCGCGCCTTTCGTACCCTCACCCGCCGAGAGGCGATGCCAGGCAGCGGCATCGAGCTCCTGTGCGATCTCGCCTGCAGTGCCGAAGACGGCTGGCTTTCCTACCCAAGAGCCGAAGTGATGGTTGGAGCCGACGCCGAGGACGTAGCCTTTGCCCGCTCTGCGCATCGCCTGCTCAACGTCGCCAACACCGTAAACGCTGTCGTCAGCGAACCAGGTGAACGGGACTTCGGCCGCGATCGCCCGCTCGATCATCCGCACCGCCAGCGCGGGCTTGGTCGCGAA